>CAZBDZ010000006.1:0-83277 GCA_964490785.1 uncultured Phycisphaeraceae bacterium | reverse complement strand
ACGCCGTTCATCCTGATCGGTGTCGGCACGCTCATCGCCGCGATCTACGGGTTCTTCGGCAGGATCGTCGTGTCCGTCGCCGGGAGCGAGGGGCGCATCCGAAACATCGCCGGACCGTTCCACTGGACGCGCCGCTTTGATGCGTCCGGCGTGCAGAGCATTTCCATGGGGCAGACGTCATACCAGGTCAACAACCGCCACCTCCCTCGGATCGAGATCAGAACCGGCGAGAAAACGATCGGACTTTGCAACGGCCTCCGCGACGATCGGATGCGGTGGGTGCTGGGATCGCTCACAATTCTGCTCACGAAGACCGCCTGAGGCGCCAACCACAAGGACCGCCGCGCGCGTCGAAACCGCAGGATCAGACGTTTGTCCGCATCGTTTGGTCTTCATTCCCCATGAACGATCCCCGAAACTCGCCTCGCCAGCCCGCGTGCATCGCGAATGGAGGTGCGAGATACAATGTCCCCATCGCCGAGCACCGCGGGTCAGACAGCCGCGGCGGCGGGGGACCCGATTTGTTGGGGTGAATCGCGCGTTGCGTAGGGCCAACCCTCGGCCCGAACCCGTCAGCTAACCCCGTAGGCGTCGAAGGGATGAACCAGCCGGACCACTCCGGAGGCCATCCTCTGTCGTGACTTCGGAGGTCCCACTGTGTCGGTCGAACATCTCGGTTCGGAGCAGCCCGCCGCTGGCAGCGCGGATGGGTCTGCGGTGTCGTTTGCGCGTCGTACTCGGCGGTTGCTCTTCGGACCGCCGCGGCGGCTGGACGACCAACGGCTGTTCCACAAGGTCTCGCTCGTCGCGATCCTGGCGTGGGTCGGCCTCGGTGCGGACGGATTGTCTTCGTCCGCGTACGGCCCGGAGGAGGCATTTCGGGCGCTCGGGGAGTATCGTTACCTCGCCGCCGCGCTCGCCGTGCTGATGGCGACGACGGTGCTGCTCATCTCGGCGGGCTACACGCGGATCATCGAGCGGTTCCCCCACGGCGGCGGCGGATACGTGGTCGCGACCAAATTGCTCGGCCCGCGCGCGGGCCTCGTGTCGGGCTGCGCGCTCCTCGTGGACTACATCCTGACCGTGACCGTGTCGATCGCCGCGGCGGGCGATGCGCTCTTCAGCGTGCTGCCGGCGCATTGGGCGGCGGCGAAACTGCCGTTCGAGATTGCGGCACTGATCGGGCTGATCGTGCTGAACATCCGGGGAATCCGCGAGTCGGTCATCGTGCTCGCGCCCGTGTTCTTTCTCTTCGTCATCACGCACGCGGTCGTCATCGCAGCGAGCCTCATCTATCACGTCAGCGACATCGGCGCAACCAGTGCGGCCGTGGCGCGGGGATTCCAGTCGGGCTTGCCCTCGCTGGGTGCGGCGGGGATGGTCATGCTGATCCTGCACGCGTTCTCCCTCGGCGGCGGCACCTACACCGGCATTGAAGCCGTTTCAAACGCCGTGCCGATCATGCGTCACCCGCAGGCCGAGACCGCCAAGCGGACAATGCGGTACATGGCGGCGTCGCTCGCGATCACGGCGACGGGGCTGCTTGTGTGCTACCTGCTGTGGGATCTGAAGCCGGTGGAGGGGATGACGCTGAACGCGGTTCTGGTCTCGCACCTCACGGAGAACTGGCCGTTGGGCGAGGCGTTCTCCTTCGTGACGATGGCGGCGGCGGCGGCATTGCTGGTGGTGGCGGCGCAAGCGGGGTTCGCGGACGGGCCGAGGGTGCTGGCGAACATGGCGATCGATTCCTGGGTTCCCCGTCGATTCGCTTCGCTCTCCGATCGACTCACGACGCAGAACGGCATCGCGCTCGTGGGGGCCGCGGCGCTTGTCGCGCTGCTCTTCACGCACGGCGACGTCCGCTACCTCGTCGTCATGTACAGCATCAACGTCTTCCTCACTTTCTCGATGTCGCTCCTCGGGATGACGATCGCGACGTGGCGCGAGCGGCGTGAACGCCGGCCCTGGAAGCGCCGGCTCGCGCTGTTCGCCGCCGGGCTGTCGCTCTGCCTGCTCATCCTCAGCGTCACGGTGCGCGAGAAGTTCGGACATGGCGGCTGGATCACGCTGGTCGCGACCGGCGGTGTCATCGCCCTCTGCGCGATGACGCGGCGGCACTACACGCTCACCTCTCGCGCCGTCGAGAAGACCTTCGCGTCGATTGAGTCGATTCCGGTGGGGCGGGGCGTTGCACCCGCGATCGACCCCGCGCAGCCCACGGCCGCGATCCTCGTCACGGCCTACGGCGGGCTGGGGCTGCACACGCTCCTCAACTCGCTCCGCGTATTCCCGAATCACTTCAAGAACATCATCTTCGTGTCCGTCGGCATTATCGACTCCGGCGGCTTCAAGGGGACGGAGTCCATCGAGGGCCTCCGGCACCAGACGCAGGCCATGCTCGGCCAGTACGTCGCTGCAGCCAACCGCATGGGCCTCGCCGCGGCGTCACGGCTGGCCATCGGCACCGATCCCGTGGACGACACGGAGCGGCTGTGCGTGAGCGTGGCGCGCGAGTTTCCGCGCGCAACATTCATCACGGGGCACCTGCTGTTCGCGCGGGATTCGTGGTACCGCCGTCTCTTGCACAACCAGACGGCCTACGCGCTTCAGCGGCGGTTGCAATGGCTGGGCCTCAACATGATGATCCTGCCGGCACGCATCGACTGATCGGCGCGACGCTCATGAAGCCGTCGGCCCGTCATAGGCGTGGTTGACGGGATCGATGCGGCGCATCGGCCGTTCGCGCGTTTGTTCTTCGACAACGTGGGCGACAAGGCCCGGCGTGCGGGCGATCATGAAGATGCCGTTGAAGACCCGCGGATCGAGGCCGAGGTCGGCGAGGATGGCGCCGATGGCGCCGTCCACGTTGATCGGCAGCGGTTTGCCGATCGCGGCGAAGGCGTGCTCGACGGCGCGGGCGGCGGCGATGTGGGAGGGGGTCTCGCGGCTTGCGTCCTGCGTCTTGCGCGGTAGCCCGAGGCCGGCGGCATGGGCGAGTTCGAAGAGTCGCGCAGTCCGCGGGTCCTTGGTGTGGACGCGGTGCCCGAAGCCCGGGATTCGCTCGCCTGTGGACTTGATGCGAGCGACCTCTTCGGCGGCGACGAGGTCCAGGGCTGCGGGCTCGGGACCACGGGATTCGCTCGAAGACTCGCTCATCCCGAGCGTGCGGCGCGCTCTCACTTTGTCGATGATTGAAGATAAGTAGCGGGCGCAGTCTTCGATGGCGCCGCCGTGGTGCTTGTTGATCGACATAATCCCGGCGGCGACACTCTGCGAGAGCGAGGCGCCGGTGCTGGCGACGGTGCGGGCCGCGAGGCAACTCGGCGGTGTCGCCCCGTGGTCGATGCTCGAGACGAGGATCGCGTCCATCAACCGCCCGACGCGCTCATCGGGCATGCGCCCCGTCAGAATCAGATGCACGGCCGCGCCGAATGAGGCGTTGCCCATCAGGTCCGCGATGTCGTGTCCGCGCACGGCGACCTTGTTCGGCTCGATCTTCGTGACGCCGGTGGTCCAGACGGCGTTCCTTTCCTGCTCCGTCATCAGGGCTTTGCTCATCGCCTTTTTCAGCACTCCCACGACCGCCGCCGGCAGTTCGCCGAAGGAATCGACGACCGTCGCCCCCGCCTCGCGCAGCGCGGCGACTTTGCCGGCGTGCGTCCCGGTGTTGCCCTCAATGATCGCCCCAGCGTGGCTGAAGCGCGTGCCCGCTTTCGCGGCCTTGCCTCCGATGTATGCGACCACGGGCTTGGTGATGCGCCCCGACTTCATCAGAGCCGCGAGGTCTTCCTCCTGCGACCCGCCGATCTCGCCGAAGATGACGATTGCCTCGGTGCGCGGATCGTCCTGGTATTTGAGCGCGACATCGGGGATGCGCAGGCCGAGGACCGCGTCGCCGCCGACGTGGACGATGCCGCTGATCCGCACGCCCGCCTGCCCGAGGTAGTACCCCGTGCTGGAGGACATCCCGCCCGAGCGCGAAACGATTCCCACGCCGCGCCCGCCCGGCCCGGGCAGCGGCGGCTTGAACCACTGACGGGCGGATTCGGCGCGCCCGCCGATCATCCCGACGACCGCCTGCCCCGGCGCGATCATCCCCAGCGTGTTCGGGCCGAGAAACTCCGCGCCGTGCTGCTTCGCCTCGTCCGCGATCGCCATCGCGTCCCAGACCGGCACGCGGTCCGCGACGAGGACCACCATCTTCACACCCGCGCGGATGGCGTCGATGGCGGCGTCCTTGATGGCTGCGGCGGGGACGAAGAGGACGGACGTATCGACGCCGCCGAGGGCCTTGACCGCTTCGGCGCAGGAGTTGAAGACTGGGAGGCCCAGGACGTCCGCGCCACCCTTGCCGGGAGTGACGCCGCCGACGACCTGCGTGCCGTAATCGAGCATCAGGCGCGTGCGCGCCTGGCCCTCGCGGCCGGTGATGCCTTGGACGATGACGCGGTGGGAGGATGAGATGAGCGGGGACATGTCGCAGAATCTACCCGATCATGCGGCCCGGAAGTGCCTCGCGGCAGAATCTACGGCGCGCGATCAAGCCGTGCCAGGAGCGATTCGGACGCGCTTCGGCGCTGCGCATCGACGGCGGTCGCCGCGAGCCTCGCGCGGATGGTGTTCGCATCAACCAGGCCGCCGAGAAGCAGAGCGCGGATGAACAGCGCGTCCTTCTCGCGCCCCGCGATGAGTTTCGACACGGCGAGATCGTGGACCTCGAGGCACAGCGCCGTCGCGCCCCCGGTGTTGAGTGTGCGGAACGGAACCAGGCGGTCCCGCCAGCCGGTCGGCAGGAGCGCGACCGTTTCCCGCACACCATGCCCGTAGTAGCCAAAGGCCTGATGGAACGGCGAGAGTTCGCCGATCGCGCCGTCGATGAGGTCCGCGTGTTCCGCGTGGTCGGGAGTGACGATGTCCGCCTCTTCCGACACCAGCAACTCGGCGGGCGGGTCGGCGATCTGGCCGTGGATCGCTTGCGACCCGATGACAATGAGCCGATCCACGCCGGCGACGCCCGCGGCCGCTCGAATGACATGCTCGAACTCAGTTCGCTTCATGGCGGATCAACTGCTTCAGGTGCCATAACTCCCGCGCGGGGAACACGCCCGCGAAGGGCGAGTTCTGCCGCAGACGCTGCCCCTCGTCCGTCTCCGCGGTGAGGATCGCGCAGACCTCATCGAGGGGCCGATCGAGAATCTCGCGCCACTCGGCGTAACAGCGGAGAAGCCCGGGCGAATCTGCGTTGCGCTCGGACCAGCGCGCGAGGTTCGCGCGCGCCAGATCGATCCATTCCGGGCGCCTCGGCAGTTCCGCGGCAATCCGCCGGGCGAGACCAAGGCTGATTCTGTCGCGGTCCTGGTGGTTCACTGCAACGCCCTTGTCCCGGAAGCGATTCAGAACTTTAGGCTCGGGATATCGAGTTCAACAAACACCCCCTCCACCCCCGCGTTCCGGCATTCCACTTCGCACGCAATCAACTCGCTGTCTTTACCCATGAGTTCCTCAGACGCGACGGCGAGCGCCGGTTTTCCGGCGTCGTCGCGCAAAAGGCCCGTCGCGCGTGAAGTGATCGCCGCGGAAACCCTCGGCCACGCCGCGGCGTCGATCCACACGCGCCCGCCTTTGATGGGGAACGACACGGCCGACTTCGTCCCGACGAACGCGGGACGGCGCGGCGGGCGCGGCTGCCACGGCGAACCCGCGCCCTGACGGTCGCGGCTCCGAGAGGCCACCAACTCCGCAAACCGCTCCGCGATCTTCGCCGGCGGGTCCGTCTTCTTATATCCCTCAACTGGCGCCCTCAACCCCTTGGCGGTCTCGTTCAGAATCTCCACCGCGCGGTCCTCCGTGTTCCCGCCGAGGCGGATCACCGCGGGGATATCGAGGTCCATTTCCCAGAACGCCTTCGACAGTCCGTATGCGCTCCAGAACTGCTCCTGGCTCGCGACGCCCGAGCCTGATCCGAAATAGCCGCACAGCCCCGGCTGCATCAGGATGATCCGCGCCGCCCGGTAGACCTTCGCCGCCGAGGGATTGCCGGATGTATCCGTGAAGTTCGCGATCGTGAACCCCGCGTTCGTGATCGCGTCCATCGACATCATCGACCCGCCGCCGCCCGCGCCGTGGAAGCCGACGAGGCCCTTCGACCCCGCTGCCGGCTCGGCATTCATCTGGGCGAAGAAGAACGTCCCGCGATGATCCTCCTGCTCCACGCGGTACGCGATCCTCTCCAACTCCGTGGGCGGATGATCCAGTTCGCGCGCGATCTCGATGCCGAGCTCGGGATGCCGGAACACCGCCGCGTCGTCGATCGTCATCCTGCAATCCAGCGCCACAACCCGTCCATCGCTTGTCGCCACGAGCGGGTTGATCTCCAGCGACCGCGCCTCGACGCTCCGCGCCACGCCGAACAGCGATCGGATGACGCCGACCAGCGCGTCCCGCGTCCTCGCCTCGAGCCCCAGGCCGCCGGCGGCGGCGTGCAAATCCGACTCCGTCGGCCCGCCCGCGACCGCGCAGTGAATCCGCCTCACCTCCGACGCGCGCTCTTCCACCCCCGAGCCGCCCGCCGCCGCCAGCAGCAGCACGGGGGCTCGTTCACGATCATCCACGGTGAATGAAACAAAGAACTCGCGCGCGATGGACAACCGCTCCTCGACCAGCACCTCGGAGACCGGGAACTGCCCGACCTTCATCGCCAGCATGCGGGCCGCGGCCTCCCGCGCCTCCTCGGGCGACTTCGCCATCGCCACGCCGCCCATCGCGGCCCGCCCCGTCGTCCACGCCTGAATCTTGACGACGCATGGGCACCCGACCTCCTTCGCCGCCCTGAACGCCTGCTCCCCGCTCGATGCCACGGCTCCCCTCGGCGTCTCAATGCCGAAACGCCTCAGAATCGCCTTGCCTTGATGCTCATGCAGCCTTGCCACGCCGCTCAACCTCCGATCGCGCTCCGTCCGTCATTCGCGGAGGTGCGAACTCCGATCATAACTGGCCGGGACCGCACGACGCTCCTTCTCGCGCCACGCTCACGGCCGCCGAGGGTTGGCTTATTCCAATGCCCATTCACGGATACGCCCGGCCCAGCAATCCCTCCAGCCGTTGCTTCACCTCCGGCCATTCGTCGTCGATGATGCTGAACATCGCCGAATCGCGGAACGTGCCGTCGTGTCGCGCCAAATGCTTTCGCGCGACCCCCTCGAACTTCCCCCCGATCCGCAGGATCGCCCGGCGCGAGGCCTCGTTCCGCGCGTCGCACTTCAACTGCACCCGCACGCAGCCCAGCGTCTCGAACGCCCGCCGAAGAAGCAGGTATTTGCATTCGGTGTTCACGCTCGTCCGCCTCGACCGCGGCCCATAGAACGTCGAGCCGATCTCGAGCGTTCGGTGCGTCGGTTGGATGTCCATGAACCGCGTCGAGCCGCAGTATTCACCGAGGCGCTTGTCGAACACCGCGAACGGCGCCGCCGTTCCCTTCGCCTTCGCGTCGAGCGCGACTTCGATCCACGCCCGCATCTTCTCCACCGTGTCCGGGGCGGCGATGGTGTAATACCGGAAGAAACCGGGATCCTCCGCGTAGATGCCGGCGAGCGCGGGCGCATGTTCCGGGGCCAGAGGCTCCAGCCGCGCCCGACCGCCCGGCATCTCCAGCACAGGCACTTCATTCCACCACGTCATTCCGCCCAGTTTACTGCCCTCGCCCGAACACACCGCGAACATGCCTTGCCGAAAGATCGATCCGCAAGACGATCTTGCTCCGTTGTGCCTTGATCTGCTTGCGTCGCGGCGGTTTTGTATTACGCTTCTCCTGAATAAGGAATGCTGGCGAAGGCCGGCCGGAAGAGACGCGTCGCACCTCAATCCATCGGTGGGGTCGTTCCCGCGCTGGGTCGCGCGCACCGCCGGTCCAATCGCTCGGCATCTCCGCAACTGGAGAGAGATCCATGCGTGTTGCCCCGTCGCTCACCGTGCTCGCCGCCCTCGTTGTCGCTTCGGGTGCTGATTCGGCGTACGCCGGCGCCCGCGCTCTCTACACCAACATCCAAACCTCCCCAACCTCGCTCATCCCAGGCGGCGGGGGACTCCGCTTCAATACGGGCACAACCACGCAGTTCGACCGCCCCTATGTGAGCGCCAACGGCCAGTATTTCATCATGACCGCCATCGCCGAAACGCCGCTGACGACCGACGACGAAGTCATCGTCGTCGGCGAACTGAGCGCCGGCGCGATCCTCTCCGCCAACATGGTCTGCCGCGAAGGCACCACCGCCATCGAGCCCGGCCGCCTCGCGGACTCGGCCAGCATCGGCCGCAATGCCGCCATCAACAACTCCGGCCAGTTCGTCTTCCAGGCCAACCTCTCGGGCGCCACCACCGATGACGAGGTCATCGTCAAAGGCTCCTCCTTCATGTCGCCCTCCCTCGCCGTCGGCGCACGCGAAGGCCAGACCACCGGCGCCCTCGGCGGCGCGATCACGCTCGGCTCCACCATCGACTCGCCGGGCATCAACGTCGGGGGCAAGATCGCCTTCCGCGCCACGCTCACCGGCGCGCCCACCGGACAAACCACCGCAGCGTTCCTTGACGACGGGAATACGCTCGCCGCCCAGGTCGGCGTCACCGTCCCCACGGGCCTTGTCGGCGGTGCTTCAACCTGGCAGACCATCGGCGCCGACGACTTCTACCTCTCGGGCGACGGCTCATCCTGGCTCGCCGCGGGTGATACCAACGGCGTGACCACCGCCGACGGCATCATCGCCATCAACAACGGCGTCGTGATCCAGGAAGGACAGCCCCTCCCCGGCAGCGCCCACCCCAGCACCGTCAGCGCGACCTTCGGCGAGGCCGTCATGTCCACCGGCGGATCGTGGATGGCCCGCGGCTCGTTCACTGACACCAACGACTGGGTCGTCCACAACGGCACGCCCCTCTCCATCACCGGCGACACCGTCCCCGGCGGCCTGCCAGGCGAGACCTTCGACGACGCACTCTTCTCCGGCACCTACTTCGCCCTCGCGAGCAACGGCGTCGGCGATTCGGTCTACGGCGGGGTCACCACTGCCGCCGACGCCAACATGAACGCCGTCCTCGTCTACAACGATTCCTTCGTCCTTGCGCGCGAGGGCGATCCTGTCGATATCGACGGCAACGGTCTCTACGACGACAACGCCTTCATCAGCGTCTTCAACAACGACGACATGTTCCTGACCGATGACGGCTACCTCTACCTCTTCGCTGACATCCGCGACAGCGCGCTCGCATCCCTCGGCCAGGCGTTCATCGTCATCCAGGTGCCCGCCCCGGCGGCGACCTCGCTCGCGGGGCTGCTCCTGCTGACGACCGCACGCCGCCGCCGCGCGTAACGCGCCGCCACGATCTCCTGTCATGGAAAGAAAACCGGCCCCGGGTGCGCCCCGGGGCCGGCTGTTCGCTGCGGTGGATCGGTCGTTGATCGTCATGGATCCCCGAACCGGTCCTTCGCTTCCCGAAGTTCAGATCTTGAAGCGCGAGATCAGCGCCTGGAGTTTTTCCGCCTGCAGCACCACCACCACCGACAGGATGATCTTGCTCGAAAGCCCAAGGGATTTCTTCTTCTCGTTCATGGCACGGCTCCAATCAGCCCGGCCACGGGCCGCGGTGCCGATATCGAACCCCGGCGAGTTGGGGTGAACCCTAATCGTCAGAATCGCTGATGCACGCACAAAAATAGAATGTTTATGACGTTAAAGACTCAAACTTGAGTCTTCGACCCGCCAAGTTCCGCAACCCCGAGGGTGACTCTTCAGCGGAGTTCAAAGGCCGCCAGATTCTCCAAGCGGGTCCACGGTGATTCTTTTCGCTCGTGTAGCACCCCTACAGGGTGCGGAAGAGGTTTCCGGGTGCGATTCTCCGGGGGTGGCGCTCGAAGACTCGCTTGACCCCCGGCTATTGATTCCCAGCCCTTCAGGCTGAAAACAAAACCCCGTCAACCGCGCACATGGGTTCGTTTGCAAACGGCTGAAGTGATACCCCGAGGAAATGCCCCAGCAAACAAGCCTGCCTGTTCAGGGGGTGTGGCACGTCGAGAGCCCGCGCTTCGCAAGGTACTGCTGGTGATACTCCTCAGCCCTAAAGAAGGCCGGTGCGGGCTCAATGAACGTAACGATCGTCCGCCCCTTGAACTTCGGCGATGCCTGCATCTCCGCCTTGCTCTTCTCAGCCGCGGTCTTCTGCGCCTCGCCGTGATGGAAGATGACCGACCGATATTGCGTCCCGACATCCGGCCCCTGACGGTTCAGCGTGGTCGGATTGTGGTTGCTCCAGAATAGACCGAGCAACTCTTCATACGACACCTGCGATGGATCGAACTGCAGCCGCACGACCTCGGCGTGCCCGGTGTTCTCGTTGCACACCTGCTTGTACGAAGGCCGCTCCGCCTCGCCCCCCGCGAACCCGACCGCCGTCGCAACCACGCCCTTGGTCTGCCGGAACACTTCCTCGACTCCCCAGAAGCACCCGGCTCCGAAGGTCGCGTACTCAAGCCGCGCCTCCGCCGAGGGGACCGAGTGGCCCGTCGGCGTCAGGGCTTTGTCGAAGGTCGGATTCCTGCCGAGCATCTCCATGTTCACCTCAGAAGCGGGCGTTGGCGCGTCATCCCGCTGCGGCTGTTCCTCGCCGAGTGCGGAGGCCATGAGGATCGCGATTCCGCATGCGCCAACGAACGCCAACGCCGGCATGCCAATGGCTGGGGGTCTCATCAATGCACCTTTCGGCAAACCAAGGGGTTTCACCTTGAGAGCATAGAACCGTTCACTCCCCCGGGAGTTGCATTGTCCAGACCCCGCGGTTGCCCCGGTTTCGCCGTCTGCGGGACCGGAGAAGCGATTGCGCACGCGCCCTTGACGACCTTGTCGCGCCCCGTGCTGCCCGGCGGAATGCGACCCGCGCGTTGACAGGCCGGGGCGCCCTTCGGCTGTGGTACAACCAGCCCCATGATCCGTTCCGAAGCGATACTCGGGCGACAGAAGGCGCTCGTCGGCATGATCCACCTCGGCGCGCTCCCCGGCACGCCCCGCGGAACGGAGCCGGTCGCAACTCTCGCCCGCCGCGCCGCCGACGAAGCCCGGCTCCTCGCCGGGGCCGGATTTGATGCCCTCATCATCGAGAACATGCACGACGCCCCCTATCTCCGCCGCGATGTCGGCCCGGAAATCGTGAGCGGCATCACTACCGCGGCCCTCGCCGTGCGCGATGCGGTGCGCGTGCCGGTGGGGATTCAGGTGCTCGCGGGCGCCAATCGCGCCGCGATGGCGGTGGCCCATGCGGCGGGGCTGTCGTTCATCCGGGCCGAGGGCTTCGTGTTCGCCTCGGTCGCCGACGAGGGCATCCTTGACGAGGCCGACGCAGGGCCTTTGCTGCGGTATCGAAAGGCGATCGGAGCCGAGGGGATCGCCGTGCTCGCGGACATCAAGAAGAAGCACAGCGCCCACGCGATCACGGCCGACGTGGACATCGCGGAGACCGCCCGAGCCGCGGAGTTCTTCGGAGCCGACGGCGTCATCGTGACCGGCGTGGCGACCGGCCGGGCGACGAGCCTCGACGACCTCAGCGCCGTGCGAAGCGCCACACGCCTGCCCGTCATCGTCGGAAGCGGGGCGACGCCGGCGACGTTGCACGACCTGTATCAGCATGCAGACGCCGTCATCGTCGGCTCCTGGTACAAGCGCGACGGCGACTGGCGCAACGAGCCGGACGAAGCCCGTGTGAATGAGATCGTCAAAGCGGCACGTTAGAGTGCCTAACACAATGCCTACAGGTCTCGGTGGTATGGGCGTCCCGCCCGTCCCTACCACATCTACTTCTTGCATTGTGTTAGGCACCCTTAGACCCATGCGCCGGACGCCCGCGCGATCGACCGTGGCTGTGCGGGCGATGTCGATCGGCTGCGGACGCTATCGCATGCGGCGGTCCCGCTCCCCGGGCCGAGGCGCACCGGCCGGATGCGGCGTTGGTTGAAGCGGAAGACCTCAAGCCGGCCGTCATCAAGGCCCGGGACTCCATCGACGCAGATCGATTCAGGCGCCTCTGCGCCGCCCGGTGGACGACGCGCGACAACGGACGGGGGGCGGCACGGGGTTGATTGCAGGGCCGCTGTCATGCCACATTCCACGGCGGTATGCCCATGACCACACCCTCATTCGATGCCCGCCCCACCGCCCCGCAAGCCCAAGCATCCATTCGCGGCGGGAAAGTGCCGATAACTCGTTGATGAAAGCGTCGCTTGAGGCACCGCTGACGGTTGGAACGCACCGGGAGAGCATCGTCGCCCGGCTCCGGGAGCGGGCGTTGCGAAACGCCGACGCCCTTGGCGCGCGGGGGATCGACCTGACCGACGCGGCAGGGCGATGGGAAGCCCGGCTTGTGGGCATAGAGACTCGCCCCGCGGAAGAAGGAAGCCCGGAAGGTGCGTGGAGGATCTCGTCCGGGGGCGGCTGGCGCGGGACGGGTGAGGAGCGGCGGGCGGTCGAGGAGTACCCGTTGCCGTATCTGAGTGCGCGGGGCGAAGTGGACCCAGCGCGTCCGCCCAAGCCGATCGTTGTCGAAGGCGTGGCGGGTCCGGAGTTGCTTCTGCGCGTGTGGAGGACCACGCCGAGGATGCCCGACGGCTATCGCCCGGCGATCCACGTCGTGCAGGAGGATCCGCTCGAACTGATGGAGGGGCTCGCGTGCGACGACCTGCGCGATGTGATCGCGGACGAGCGCGTTCATTGGCATGTCGGCGCCGGAGCGGGCGCTCGGCTTGGGGCGTGGCTCGAAGCGCGCCTCGGCTGCGCGCTCCCGGCGGAGTACCTCGCCTCACCCGGAGTGCGCACGCGGGCCGTGCCGGGGGTCGTCGATGTCGTGAAGGCGCTGCACGCGAAGCAGCAGGCGGAGCATACGCGCCTCGTGCAGACGGTCGCTGAGGGCTACGCGGGGCGCGACGAGGCGTGGTGGCGTCGCCGCTGGGACGAGGCGCAATCGGGCGGCCCGCCGTTGCGTGTGCTGATCCCGATCAGCCGTTATTCGACCTTCGTGCGCCACGCTGCGGCGGACTTGGCGGAGTCGCTCGCCGCGATCGGATGCGAGGCCCGCGTGCTGACGGAGCCGGACGATTCGAGCCGGCTCGTGACACTCGCGTATCTGAGGGAGTTCGCGCAGTGGACGCCCGACTGCGTCGTGCTGATCAACTACGCCCGCCGGCACATGGGGGAGGCGGTGCCCGCGAACATTCCATTTGTGACATGGGTGCAGGATCGGATGGCGCAGTTGTTTGACGATGCGGTAGGGAAGTCGATGGGGCGGCTGGACTTCGTCGTCGGGCACCTGCACCGCGAACTTTTCGATATCCACGGCTACCCGAAGGCGCGGCGTTCGTTCTGGTTCGTGCCTGCGTCGGCGCGGAAGTTCCGCAACGGGCCGATGGATGGCGTGCTTGTGGAGCGCATGGCCTGCGACGTCGCTTACGTCGGCCATCAGAGCGAGACGCCGGAGGCGGGGCATTCGCGCCTGCGCGCGGCGTTCGCGTTGCAGCCGGTGCTACTTCGCGTCGTGGACCGGCTCTTCGAGGAGATGAGGGCGCACGCGCGGGCGACCGCCGAGGTGTTTCGGGGGCCGAACTCGTTCATCATCCCGCTGCTGAAGGAGGCGCTGGGGCGAGAGCCTGAGGACCGACTCGTCAACGCGATCGCGGGGAACTACGCCGTGCCGATGGCGGAGCGGCTGCATCGGCACGCGACGCTGCAATGGGCGGCGGAGGTGGCTCGGCGGCGCGGGTGGCGGTTCCACCTGTACGGGATCGGCTGGGATCGGCACCCGGAGTTCGCGGGCTTCGCACGCGGGCCGCTGGGGCATGACGATGCCCTTTGTGCCTGCTACCGGTCCGCGGCGGCTCACCTGCACATCTCGCGGAACACGAACGCGCACCAGCGCGTCTACGAGTGCGCGCTCGCGGGCGGATTGATGCTCCGCCGCGGACCGTCGCCCGATGCGGACATGGCGTGGTGGGGGCTTGTGGCATTGCTCTTTGAATCCCGCACGCCCGCCGTGCGGACTCCCTGGGGCGATTGCTTCTTCGATCTTGTGGAAGGGGAGTTTCCCGATCCGGTGCTCTTCGCGGGGGCGTCGCGCCGGCGCATCGGGACCGATGGCCGGGGGCGGGCGCTGTGGCGCGTGCGGGTGCATGAGTGTTGGGCGAGAGTGATGAACGAACGCCGCCCGCCGACGCGCCTGGAGATGCTGCCGGACCAGGCATTTCCATTCGCCGCGGAGACGATGTTCGCATCGCCCGAGGAACTGGAGGCACGCCTTGCGCGGGCCGTGGAAGACCCGGCGTGGCGGGAGGAGGTCGCTCAAGAACAGGGGGAATGGGTCAAGGGCCACGCATCTTCGGACGCCTTCGCGGGCGGGCTTGTCCGGCTGGTGAGCGAATGCTTGAAAGGGGGGCGTGCCGGACTTCAGGGCGGGGTGGGTGTGGGTCGATAACCACTGGGTTGTGGCTGCGCGCTCACCATCCCCCGCGGGTCGCCAAGGCCCGCTTGTCAGCGTCGTGATCCCCCTTTTCAACGGGCGGGACACCGTGGCGAAGGCGTTGACCTCGCTGCAGGCGCAGGACGTGGAATCGTGGGAGGCGATCGTCGTGGACGATGGCTCCGCCGACGGCGGAGGCGAAGTTGCGCTCGGCCTCGCCTCGCGCGATGCGCGCATCCGAGTCCGACGCCAACAGAATGCCGGCGTGGCCGCAGCGCGAAACGCGGGGCTGGAGATGGCGCGCGGTGCGTTCGTGCTGTTCCTGGACGCGGACGACTGGATGCTCGAAGGGGCGTTGCGACGCTTGGTTGAGTCCGCGGAAGCGGGAACCGGAGCGGCGTATGGCGCGGCGGTCCTGTGCGCGGAAACGGATGAGTCGATGGCGTTCGTCATCGAGCCGGCGCATGCGCTCGCGGGACGGAACGAACTGCTCGAGAGGAATCCGATCGTCCTGCACACGGCCCTCGTTCGGCGCGAACTCCTCGCGGGCCTGCGCTTCGATGCGGACCTCGCCGCCTCCGAGGATTGGGACTTCTGGCTCCGCGCGGCCGAGCGCGGCGTGGAATGGCGAGCGGTGCATGAGCCCGTGGGCGCGTATCGGCTGCGCCCAACAAGCCGGAGCCGACGGTGGCGAGCGGTCGCCGAGGCGGAGACGCGGATCATCGACGCGGCGTTCAGGCGTGCGCGGTCGGCTTCGCTTGACCTTGACCTGTCGGAGGCGCGTCGCGAGGCGGCGGCTCTACGTCGCGTGCTCTTCGCGGCGACTGCGGCTCGGAACGCGGAGGAGGGCATTGAGATCCTCCGTCCCTTCGCGCGCGAGGGGGTGCTTGACGCCGACGATGCCGCCGAGGCGGCGTACTGGGGCGTCCCCGCGGGCTTGGGCGATTCGCCGCGGGCCTGGAGCCGCGATGCGAAGAGCCTCGTCCGCGCGCTCTCCCGCTTCTGGAGCCGATGCCGATCCGAAGGCTGGACCGAATCGCTCTTCACGGGGCGAGCCACGGCGTGCCTGGCGCGGCGGATGATCGACGGGGATGAGGTGGCCCGGCTCATCGCCGAGGAACTCAACCCCCGGCGGCCGGTCGTGCTGCTGGGTTTCGGGCACAACGGGCGTCGGCTGGCGCGGGTGCTGCTGGCGCGCGGGTTCATCGTCAGCGCGCGCGACGACGCCCGGATTGATTCGGAGATCGTCGAAGTCGGGGGCGGGGCGATGCCGGTCGGTCCGGGGTGGCTGCCGGTGCATGCCGGGGCGCAATACGTTGTTACGCCGGGCGACGACGCGGCCATCGTGAGTCGGCTGCCCGTGTGCCTCGATGTCTTGCGCTGGGCCGAGGCGCGCGAGGCGCTCTATGCGCGCACGGCGACGCGGCTGCTGCTCTCGTGGCCCGCCGAGACGGACGCGATGCAGGAGGCGGCATGACCCCCCGCGTCAGCGTCATCGTCGCCTGCGAGCATGCCGATGCGGCGGCACGGCGTGCGTGCGTTGAGTCGATTCGGGCGCAGTCGCTTGCGGAGTGGGAAGCGGTGCTTGTCGGCGCCGCGGAGCACGTTGTTGAGCCGCGCTTCGTCCATCTCGGGCGAACTCCCGGCGGGCGCGGCGGGGCGTGGAACGCGGGATTGGAAGTGTCGCGCGGGCCGTGTGTGCTGTTCATGGATGCGCGCGATTCGCTGACGCCGATCGCCCTCGAATCGCTGATGCGCATCGCGGAGAAAGACCTGGCGGCCGTCGGCGGGTCCCTTCGATGCGATGGGAGTGGTGGAGCAAGGCCATCGCGTGATCGGAGGCCGATCGAGACGGGCGCCCCGGTCTCGCCGTCCGCGGCGAGGCCGGGCGACGCGGGCAAGGCGCCCGGCCTCGCCGCAGAGCCGGCGAGACCGGGGCAACCGACACGCGGATTCGCCGCAGAGCCGGCGAGGCCGGGGCAGCCGGAGCCGCTCGGCGATGAAACCGTCCGCATCGGCCTGCCCGACCTCCTCGCACAGCAGCCCGCGCCGATTCATGCCTTCCTGACCCACCGAGACCGAATCGGCGCGGCTCGGTTCTGCGACGATCGGGCCGCGGGGGAGGATTATGAGTTCCTTCTGCGCCTCGCAGAGCGCGGCGTGCGATGGAGGGCCGTCGGCGAAGCCGTGGCGAATCATCATCTGCGGCCGCTCCCGCGCTCGTCGGCGGCGCGGGAGATCATCGAATCGAGCCTGCGCATCTCCGAGCAGGCCGCGGCGAGGGCGCGCTGGAGCGGCGCGTCGGCGGCGTGCTTCGACGACGAGGGGCGGTCCGCCGCGATGCTGGACCGTCTGCGCGCGCTGGCGGTCTTGGCGATGGGGTCATGTGGAGCAGTCGCCGCGGCGACATCGCGTCTGGCCGGGGAAGCGCTGGTCCGGCGGGCGCTGGCGGGCGGGCAAGATCCAGCGGACTGGATCGAAGAGGCGGCGTTTGTTGAGACCGTCGGTGCGCAACTCGCCCCTGCGCCGATGGCCGGGGCCGCGCTGTGGTGGGTGCGGCAGGGTCTGGTGGGTCGCGCACCCTCGGCGTTGGCGGACCACGCGCGGACCGCCGTGGCGTCGCTGATCGGGGCCGAGGCCCGGGCGCCGCGGCTCATGGCGGAGCGGTGCGATCCTGCGCGAGCCGTCGTGCTGCTCGGGCTTGGGAAGAACGCGCGGCGGATCGCCGGACATCTTGCGGCGCGGGGGCATCGCCTCTTCGGACGGGATGACGCCCTGAAGGCCGCGCCGGCGTGGGCGAAGGTGGACGGCGTTCGCATCACGTTTCTCGGGCCGGATCGTCCCTGGGACTCGTCGGCGACATACCTGATGACGCCGCTGGATGATGCGGGCTTCATGGAGAAAATCCCGGCGGGGATCGCGGTGGTGCGCTGGCGGGATGTTCTGCGAGAGATCGAGGAGCAGAGAGCGGATTGGCTTGGGGACGGATTGCGAATCCGTTCCACCACCATGAAGGGGGCCGCGGCATGATCTCGCCGGAGGTGTGGTACGCGATTCCGACCGCGAGCGAACGGAACTGTGCCGAGACGCTTCCCGAGTGGCGAGCGCGGGGGTACCGGATCGCGCTCCTTCAGGACAAGTCGAATCGCTTCGATGCTGATGCGGACATCACCGTCGCGCCCTTCGACGACTACCGGGGCTACGGGCGGTCGATCAACCACCTCATCCGCGAGGTGATCCCCGCGAGCGCGCCGATCGTTGTCGCCGGCGGCGACGACATGTTCCCCGACATGGCGCACACCGCCGAGGAAATCGCGGCCCAGTTCCTTCAGCGATTCCCCGACACCTTCGGCGTGATGCAGCCCATCGGCGACGCCTGGGAGAACACGGCGAATATCTGCGGCTCGCCCTGGATCGGGCGCGAGTTCGCCCGGCGGATGTACGGCGGGCGCGGGGCGTATTGCGAGGAGTACTTCCAGTTGTACGAGGACACGGAACTGCACGACGTGGCCGAGGCTCTCGGCCTGTTGTGGAAGAGACCGGACCTCATGCACTTTCACAAGCAATGGAAGCGGGAGCGCGGCTCCGCGGCCGTGCCGCCCACCTACCTTGAGAAGTCGCTGGCGCGCGAGCGCGAGAGCGCCGCGATCTACGCCCGGCGGAAGGCGGCGGGGTTCCCGGGGCATCGTCCCCTTCCCGTCCCGGCGACTCCGCCGGACCGCCGTCGTCCGAATCCCATTCGTCTCTCAGTTCTCATTCCCTCGATTCCATCGCGCTACGTCCGGCTTCTCCGACCGCTTCTCGACGACCTCGAGAACCAAACGGCGGGGCGGAACGACACTGAAGTCTTGATTCTGACCGACAACAAGGCGCGAAGCATCGGCCTCAAACGCGACGCGCTCGTCCAGATCGCGCGTGGGGAGTTCTGCGCGTTCGTTGATGACGATGACCGCGTCGCCCCGGATTACGTTGAACGGATCGTCGGCTGCATCGCACTCAACCCCCTCGCGGACGTCATTACGTTTCGCCAGGTATCGCGGATCAACGACGACAATCCCTACGAGGTGGATTTCGGCCTCGGCCATCCTCACGAGAGCGCCGGGCGCGACGCATCGGGCCGGTGGCGGGACATCAAGCGCCCGCCTTACCATGTGTGCGCTTGGCGCACCGAACTGGCGCGGAGACATCGATTCCCCGACGCCTCGTATGGAGAAGACTGGCACTGGGCGCGCCGAGTGGCGCTCGATGCGACGCGAGAAGCCCGGATCGACGCCGTGCTGCACTACTACCATTACCGCGATTCGGTGACCGAGGCCGCTCATACCTACCCGACGGCCGTATCGGTCGCCTAGGCCGGAGAGCCGCCCTTCCGTCGGTCATCAGGAGATCAGCCTTGGGTCCAGGACTTCTGTCAACTCGCGATCCACGCGGAAGTGCGCGATGATCGGGTCGCCCCAGCGATACCGGAACAGCTCGCGCCGAAGGTGCGTGTCCGGGCTCGTCGAGATGACGCGCGGCTCGTAGGTCGAGCGTTCGCGCACGCTTTCGTGCGTGATGGTGGGCCAGATCCGCATGATCCGGTCCTTCTCGGGTTCGCCCCCGAGGAACTCGATGACGCCCGCGAGCACTTCCGCCGGGCGATCCAGGAGCCACTCGTACGCCACCACATGCAGCCGCAATCCCTCGTTCCCGCCGAGCAACCAGGCGCGCAGGTGCTTTCGATACTGCTCGGCGACCTCCAGCACTTGCGCCGCCGACAAGTTCGGCGCCTCCGGGCCGTGGTCGTAAGTCAGCTGAGAGAACACGGTGCTCACGATGCTCCGGTATAGGTAGATGGTGTCGCGCCGCTCTCGCACGCGATCCGCGCCCAGGTCATGCGAATGGAGGAGGAGGAAATCCGTGCTCTCGTGGCGATAGAACGAGCGCGTCAGAAGGGGACGATCGAAGTAGAGCTCGAGGAATGACCGGAGCCAGTGGCTCCCCGTTCGAGGAAAGCTGACGAGGTACGGAACGGCGCACGTCGTCGGAACTTCGTAAGCAATCACGCGGGGGCTCCGTGGCTCGAGGTCGCCTCGTCTTGAATGCGCCGGTCGTGCCCCTATCGGCCGCCAGGGCCGGTTGTCTTTAAGGCTCCCCAGGTTTCTGGTCGATAAACGCGGGCAATCCGCCATGGCATCCCTCTTCAGACCATCCGACGGAGGGCGTTACGCCGCGACTGAGCGTGCCCAATCCAACGAGAAGGCGCGCGCGGCGTCTCATGTCCGCACCGGCAGCGAGGAATATGACGTCGGTTTCCACGGCGATCGGTACTTGCTGGCGCTTGTCGATGCGCTCATGCCGCTCGCGGACAACTTCATCGAGACGGGGGCGAACCTCGGGAACACGGTGCTGTACGTCGCGCGGCGGTGGCCGCGGATACGGGCCTTCTCGTGCGAGCCGGGGATCGCGGCGTTCGCCGTCGCGTCGCGGCGTGCGGCGGGGGTGCCGAACTGCACGATCCGCGAGGCCACAAGCCCCGAGTTCTTTGACGGCCTCGCCCGCGAGCGGCCCGTTCTTCTCCGCGAACTGAACTTCTTCCACCTCGATGCCCACGGCTACGGCTTCCACTGGCCCCTGTGGGACGAGGTCGCGTGGATCACCTCGCGCCTTGACCGCGCTTTGATTCTCATCGACGACCTGCTTGTCCCCGGCCGGCCGGACTTCGGGTACGACGAGCACGAGGGCCAGGTCTGTTCGATCGTGGCGCTGACGCCGAGCCTCGCGCCGGGGCGGGAGTATCGCGTGCTATATCCGTGCTACACAGAGCACACAAGCCCCTTCCACCCACTCCG
Organism: uncultured Phycisphaeraceae bacterium; assembly: GCA_964490785.1. Classification (GTDB taxonomy): domain Bacteria; phylum Planctomycetota; class Phycisphaerae; order Phycisphaerales; family UBA1924; genus JAEUIV01. The sequence continues at coordinate 62,962 of CAZBDZ010000006.1, read as the reverse complement.
AGGCCACGGGCTGCTCTGGTTCGGGCTCGACATTGCACTCCCTGCGGGTATCGAGCGGTCGTACCAACGCGCAGATATCTCCAGCATCCTTGGAACCCCGAACGCAAGTGAGGGGGTTCCCGCGCCGAGCGCACGGGGCGCGCCATGACCTCTCCGTACCACGACTGCTGCATCGTCAACGTCGCCCTCGGCACCTGGTACCCGCAGGGACAGGCTCGCCTCCGGTGCAGCCTTGAGGAAGTAGGCTATGACGGCGTGCTGCACTTTCTGACGACACTCCCCGCCGGCTCGCCGCCGCATGAGGAGGTGCCGTATGCGTTCAAGACCTACGCCATGCGCGAAGCGGCGGAGAAACACCGGTATCTCCTCTGGCTCGACGCCAGCATGATCGCGCTCCGCCCGCTGACGCCGATCTTCGAGCGCGTTCGGGAGCATGGGTACTTCCTCCTCCACGGCGCGTACAAAGCGGGCGAATGGATGTCCGATCGCATGCTCGCCATGACCGGCCGCTCCCGCGAGGAGTTCATGGCCCGCCCCAACCTCCTCTCGGGCTGCGTCGGCCTTGAGACTCGCCACGCGATCGGTGCCGAGGTCCTTGACCGCTGGTGTGCGGCGGCCAAGGACGGCTCATTCATCGGCGCTTGGACCAATGAGAACGGTCAGGTGTCGTCCGACCCCCGCGTGCGCGGGCATCGGCATGATCAGAGTGCGCTGGACGTGATCGCGCAGCACCTGGGATTGGGGCACATTGCGAGCCGCCCTGAGTTCATGCGTTGTGATTCAGAACCGAAGGGAAATCAGATTCTGCGTCTCCACAAACTTGACAGCGCGATTTCTGAATAGGCGATCGGTTGCCCAAGTTCCCGGCCCTCGGGAAGTCCTCAGCAACGGCCCCGAGGAACGCACCACCTGCTGCGACGCGCTGTGGGTCCGTAGCGACGTGCTGGCCGGGTTTGTGCAACGGGCTCGCGCGAAGTCGGCGGCGGCGTAATCAGCGCGGCGCCAACGGCAGATCGCGGCCGGCCGCCTTGCGGTCCGGGGTCATGGAGCGGCTTCGCGGCTGCGCGGGCGAAATGCCTTTGTATCACCCGGAACATGTGCGATACGGTTCGTCGGTCAATCGCGCGCACGCTCGGGATGAGCGGAGGGTCGCCGCAGCGAATCCCGTGGTCGCCCAGCGCGAGAATGAAAGATGATCCTTATAAAAAGCGGAGAGCACGAGTGCCACGGCCGACTGCGCTCGAAGACTCGCTCCGCTGGACGTGGCACCCGCCTTGGCCACGAACCGGCCTCACACAGGTTCTCAGCGGGATTTCAGGCGTTGCAGGCGTTCGACGGCGGCCGAGAGGGTTTCTTCCTTCTTGCAAAGGGCAAACCGCAGGTACTTCGTGCCTTCATCCTTGTCTTCATAGAAGACGGAAGGCGGAATGGCGGCGACGCCCACGGTTTCAATGAGGTACCGGTTGAAGGCGACATCGTCATTGAACCCGAGGGGCCGGCTGACGGGACGGTGGTCGGCGTAGATGAAGTAGGAGCCTTGGGGGTCGCGGAACTCGAAGCCGAGGGACCGGAGGGCGGCGGCGAGGAGGTCTCGCTTCCGACGGTAGGAGGCGACGAGGCCGTCGTAATAGGAGGTGGGCGACGCGAGAGCCGCGACGGCGGCGTGCTGCATCGGCGTGTTCACGGCGAAGGTGAGGAACTGGTGCGCGGCGCGCACGGCCTTGGTGAGGTCGGGCGGGCCGACGGCCCAGCCGATCTTCCAGCCGGTGAGGCTGAAGGTCTTGCCGAGGCTTGAGAGGGTGAGGGTGCGTTGGGCCATGCCGGGGAGCGTGGCGATGCGGAGGTGCGGGGCCGACGCGGGGTCGTAGACCAGTTTCTCGTACACCTCATCGGTGATGCAGATGAGGTTGTGTCTGATGCAGAGGTCGGCGATGGACTGGAGTTCCTCGCAGGAGAAGACTCGGCCCGTGGGATTGTGGGGAGTGTTGAGGAGCAGCACGCGGGTTCGATTGGTGGCGGCGCGGGCGAGGTCGGCGGGGTCGAAGGTGAAACCCGGGCCTCGGAGGGTGACGAATCGCGGCACGCCGGCGGCGAGGGCGACGCAGGCGCGGTAGGAGTCGTAATAGGGTTCAAAGAGCATGACCTCGTCGCCCGGGTTCAGCAGGCCGAGCAGGGCCGCGGCGATGGCCTCGGTGCAGCCTGCGGTCACGGTGATCTGGGCGTCCGGGTCAACGACGAGGTCCCCCTCGCGGTGCAGGAAGGCGGCGATGGCGGCGTTGAGGGCGGGCACGCCGAGCATGCGGGCGTATTGGGAGTGCCCCGCACGGATGGCGGCGATGGCGGCATCCTTGACGTATTCCGGCCCGTCGAAGTCCGGAAAGCCCTGGGCGAGGTTGATGGCCCCGTGGCGGATTGCGGCCGCAGTGATCTCAGAGAAGATCGTGGTTCCGAAGGCTTTGAGTCGATCGGCGGTGGTCATGGGGCTGGCTTGGTATTTGTTAGCATACCGATCGGACGAAGTTTTGGAATCCCTCCTTGCAGGGGGGTGTAGTTTGGGGCATACTACATGGTTGGAGGAGGGTCTCGAGGACCCTGCATGGATTTGGAGATCACATCTCCGTCGGCTTGCGTTTCGGCCGGCGGACTGGCAGGAGGTATGAGATGAAGCACGTTCAGACTGGCATTATGTCATCGGTGGTTGCGCTGATCGGGTGCGCGGCTCAGGCCGGGATTTCTCTGCCCCAGGGCTGGGATATCCAGGTGCAAGCCAATGACGGGTCGGCATGGAGCGCGGCGGCGAATCCGGATTCGTGGATTGCGACGCAGACGACCGGGCCCGACGGCACCCCGAGGTATCGCATCCAGGGGGCCGCGGTCGGCAACGGGTTCAACTTCTCGTTCAACACAGTGCTCGATCCGGATCCGTTCATCTCGTCGTCCTTCACGATCCAGAACATGGCGGGCTTTACGCAGAACTTCACGGTGACGACGACGCTGCCGGTGTTCCCGGCGTTCCCCGGGCCGAACACGATGACCGGCTCAGTCTCGGGCACGGTCGGCGACGGCGACGGGCTGCTCGACCCGAACGGCAACGGCGCGACGGTGACAACGCAGGCGAACGGTCGGCCTTACTACGAGGCGCTGATCGACGGCTTGGGCGCGCGGTCGCTCTACACGGCCCCGCAGGTGCACACGGCTCCGCTCGGGCTGACCTCCGCCATCGGGACGCAGAACTTCATCGGCGAAGCGGCGCCGGGCGTGCTCTTCACGATCGGCATCCGCAACGCGTTCACGCTGACCTCGGCCGATAACGCGGCGTTCACGAGCACTTTCCTCGTGATCCCGGCGCCCGCCGGTCTCGCGGTGGTCGGGCTTGCCGGGCTCGCGGCGTGCCGCCGCCGCCGATAATCCCGGCGTTCAGACCGCGAAAACCCACGACGATTCCTCGACCGGCCCGCCTGAGCGGGCCGGTTGTTTTTTATCGTGAACTTCCTTTTGTTGTTATTACATTCACTTCCCCGCTTCAGGCTGGCGTGAGGGCGGATTCGGCGCATGATTCCCCCGAGGGATGAACCGCGGCCGAGGGGTCGCCATTCGCTCGGGAGAAAGACGCAGGCGCCGGTGCTGGGGAGTCTCCGCCCGCCTGGGGAGAAAGAACTGATGAAGCACGTCACGAGGATTGTCGCCGTTTGTGGTCTGTGCGCCGCCGTGTCTTCGGCGGGCGCGAGCATCGCCCTGCCCGAGGGCTTTGATCTCCTGCTCGACGGCGGGGACGGGCGGTCCACATGGTCGGCGTTCGCCAACCCCGGCTCGTACCAGACGAGCATCCGCCAGGAGAACGGGCACAACATCTACCGGATCTGGGGACAGGTCGCCCACGAAGGGTTCGATGTCGGCTTTGATGTCGAGTTCGATCCTGATCCGTTCGTGTCGTCGTCCTTCACGGTGATCAACAACAGCGGCGTGGTCTCGCCGTTTACGGTGACGGTGACGGTGCCGGTGGCGCCGGCCCTCCTTGCCCCGACGACCATCACAGGCTCGATCTCGGGCACGGTCGGCGACGGCGACGGGTTCCTCGACCCGTTCGGCAACGGGGCGACGGTGATGACGCAGGCCAACGGCCGCCCCTACTACGAGGCGCTGGTCGACGGCGCCGGCGTCCGGCAGTTGTACCCCGCGTTCCAGCAGGACATCGCGCCGCTCGCCCTGACGAGCGACATCGACACGCAGAACTTCATCGGCGAAGTCGGGCCGGCGGTCACAAGCACCATCGGCATTCGGAATGCCTTCATGCTCACGCCGGGCGACAACGCCTCCTTCACGAGCACGTTCGTGGTGGTACCGGCCCCGGCAGGGATCGCGGCGGCGGGGTTGATCGGGCTGGCCGGCCTCCGGCGGCGGCGCTGAGCCAATCCTGATTCCCCATCTTGACACAATCAAAGCGAACCGACCCGTCTCCGGTCGGTTCGCTTTTTGTACGGATCAAAAATCCGTGCCTTTTGGCTTCTTTTGAGGGCGCCAAACTTGCGTTTTCGCGTTTATGGGTCATACTCTCTGTCGAGGGATGGGCTTGGTCATGGGATCAGGTCCGATCAGGAAGAAACACCAGGGCTGACGGTTTGGGAAGACCCGACGCCCTGTGGAGGAAGCAAGGATGAAACACGTCAAGGCCATTGTTTCTGTGTGCGGACTTGCTGCGGCTGCCTCGATGGCGAGCGCAAGCGTTACGCTGCCCCAGGGCTGGGATGTCGTTGTCGACGGCGGGCAGGAGCGAGTCTCCTGGCATGCCGCGAACAACCCCGGTCATTATCAGTCCAGCGTCCGCCGCAATGAGCATGGACAGGACATCTACCGGGTGTGGGGCAACGTGAACACCACCGACTTCGGGTTCGACTTCGATGTCGAGTTCGATCCGGATCCGTTCGTGTCGTCCTCGTTCACGGTGATCAACAACTCGGGCGTGCTCTCACCGTTCACGGTGACGGTGACGATCCCCGTGTTCCCGCCGCTGGCGGCCCCGACCTCGATGACCGGCTCGATCTCGGGCACGGTCGGCGACGGCGACGGCCTGGCGGATCAGTTCGGCAACGGCGCGACGGTGATGACCCAGGCCAACGGTCGGCCGTATTACGAGGCGCTCGTTGACGGCTTCGGCGCGCGGCAGTTGTACCCCGCGTTCCAGCAGAACATCGCCCCGCTGAACCTCACCAGCGACATCAACACCCAGAACTTCATCGGCGAGGTCGGCCCCGCGGTGCTCAACACCATCGGCATCCGCAATGCGTTCATGCTGACTCCCGGCGACAACGCTTCGTTCACCAGCACCTTCATCATCGTTCCGTCCCCCGCGGGCATCGCGGCGGCGGGCCTGATCGGGCTGGCCGGTCTGCGTCGCCGGCGCTGATCCACCCGCGCTGGATGAGAGAGAATGACATTCCCCACGAGCCGGCCTGAAAGGGCCGGCTCGTTGTTTTTGCCGGGCGACGCGAATGTGGGGAAACCCCAAGGCGGCGGGATCGCCCGGGGCCTTGTGTATGATCTTGCCCCCCTTGATTCGCCCCTTTTTGTGAGAGGACTCGATCATGCGTCGCGCCAAGATTGCCGTCATCGGAGCCGGGAACGTCGGAGCCACCTGCGCCCACTGGGCCGCCGCGAAGGAACTGGGCGACATCGTGCTCCTCGACATCCCGGACCGCGTGGGCGTGGCGCAGGGGAAGGCCCTCGACCTCGCGTGCTGCGGGCCGATCGAGCGGTTCGACGGGCGGGTTACTGGGACGGCGGACTACAAGGACATCGCGGGATCGGACATCGTGGTGGTTACGGCCGGAATGCCGCGGAAGCCCGGCATGAGCCGGGATGACCTGATCCAGGTCAACGTGGGCATCGTGCGGGACGTGTGCGCCAAGATCAAGGAGTTCGCCCCGAACGCGATCGTGATCGTCGTGAGCAATCCGCTTGACGCGATGGTGTACACCGCGTGGAAAGTAACCGGCTTCCCCACCCATCGCATCATGGGGCAGGCGGGGTCGCTCGACGTTGCGCGGTTCCGGGCGTTCCTGGCGATGGAACTGGGCGTCTCAATCGAGGATATCTCCGCCCTCCTCCTCGGCGGGCACGGCGATGACATGGTGCCCCTCCCCCGCCTCACGTCGGTCCACGGCATCCCCATCACGGACCTGATGCCGGAGGAGAAGATCAAGGCCTGCGTCGAGCGGGCCAAGGCGGGCGGCGGAGAAGTCGTCAAACTCATGGGCACCAGCGCCTACTACGCCCCCGCCTCCGGCACCATCCAGATGGTCGAGGCGATCGTCAAGGACAAGAAGCGGATCATCCCCTCGGCGGCGTACTGCGAGGAGGAGTTCGGCATTGCGCCGGGGCAGAAGGGGAAGGGGTACTTCGTGGGCGTGCCGGCCCTTTTGGGGGCGAAGGGCGTCGAGCGGATCGTGACTTTCAAGATGACCCCCGACGAGCAGAAACTGATGGACGAATCGGTTTCGCACGTGAAGGACCTGGTCAAGACGGTGCAGAAGTTGTTCCCCGACCTTGGGTGAGGTCCGCCGAGCGGGGGGGCCGGATTCAACCGCGGCGGGCACTTGATACGATCCCGTATCAGGCCCGGGGCATGGGTTCGGACGCCCCCGGCGAAGGGTAATGAGGTGCCGGAAGCGCTTGAGTGGTTTCAATGCGATCGATGCGGCCGGCGGCAACGCTGGGTTGCCGAATTGGCCGGGAAGCAGATTCCCTGCCGATGCGGGGCGATGATGACATGCCCGCAAGGGCTTGGCGTGAACGGCGGGGCCGGGGCGTCGGAGTCGTTCTCAGACACGATCGTCGAGGCGGCGGATTCGCCGACGGCCCGGGCGCCCTACGAGGCGCTCGACCCGGAAATCTTCGAGGTCGGGGGCGAGGTTTCGCTCCCGCCGACGATCGAGGAAGTGAGGGCGACGCGCGCGTTCTTCATCTGGACGTTCGGGATGCTCTTCGGCCTGTCGATGCTGATCCACGCGATCATCACGCAATGGCAGGTCTACATCATCATCGCGGCGCTCGTGGTACCGATCACGTTCTGGAAGTTCTTCCGGGCCAAGAGGCGGTGGCAGAAAGGCCGATCGTTCTCGGCGGCGCTGGCGCGGAGTCTGGGGATGGAGCGGGGGTGAAGGGGCGGTCCGCGTCAGTTTCGTGAGGCGGCGTGAACTCTCGACCTCTTTGAGCCGCGGTCTCGCTTGAGTTCGTCGAGGGTCGTGTTTCGGAGGAGATCGTTGAGAGCGGCGTTCAGCGTGGCGACCCGTCGGCGGAGCCTGTCGGGGAGGGCGGCGCCGGCGGCGCGGGCGAGGTCGTCGCCGGCGCCGGATTCGTTCTTCTGGAAGATGAGGGAGACATCGAGGAGTCGGATGGAGGCCGGAGTGCGGGTGAGGGAGTAGCCGCCGCCGGGGCCTCTGGTTCCGGCGACGATGCCCGCGGAGGCCAGCGTGGTGAGGATTTTGGCGACGAAAGGCCCCTGGAGGTCGCGGTCCCTTGCGATGTCGCCCGCGGAAAGGCGCGTGCGGCCGCCGTCGTAGACCTCGGCGAGTCGCGAGAGTGCGGCGAGGGCGGTTTCTGTCTGCCGGCCGAGCATCAGGGTCTCCGGAGCGGAAGTGGCGAAATACTGGGGACGACCCGCGGGCGTCCGGGCCGGCGCAGGCCGTCCCCGCGCGGCAGCCTACCGTGCTTCAAATCGGAAATCAAGAGGTGGTTATCCAAAAATATCCAGATATCTTGGTCTGCGATTCTTGATTCTGGCCGACGAATGGATAGATTGGCTCTAACCCCCGCCGGCGGCGGTCGGGGGAAACCCCAAGTCTCGGAACCCTCCATGACCACGCTCTCCTCCATCTCGGGCTCGACCGGCCTCCCCGCCGACCGCACCGTGGACACGTTCACCTACGACGACGCGATCGTGCGCAAGTTCATGTGGATCACGCTGCTCTGGGGGGCGGTGGCGATGACGGCGGGGGTGTTCATCGCCCTGCAACTGGTGCTCCCGGAGTGGAACTTCGGGCTGGAGTGGCTGTCCTTCGGCCGGCTGCGGCCGCTGCATACCAACGCGGCGATCTTCGCGTTCGTGGGGAACGGGATGTTCGCGGGGATGTACTACTCGGCGCAGCGGCTGTGCAAGTGCCGGATGTACAGCGACCTGCTCAGCAACCTGCACTTCTGGGGGTGGCAGGCGATCATCGTGGCGGCGGCGGTCACGCTGCCGATGGGGTTCACGCAGGGGAAGGAGTACGCCGAACTCGAATGGCCCATTGACATCGCGATCGCGGTGGTGTGGGCGGGGTTCTTCGGGGTGAACTTCTTCGGGACGCTGCTGAAGCGGCGCGAGCGGCACCTGTACGTGGCGCTGTGGTTCTACATCGCCACGATCGTGACGGTGGCGGTGCTGCACATCTTCAACAGCCTGTCGGTGGTCGCGGCGCCCCTGCGTTCGTACTCGGTGTACGCGGGGGTGCAGGACGCGCTGGTGCAGTGGTGGTACGGGCACAACGCGGTGGCGTTCTTCCTGACGACGCCGATCCTGGGGCTGATGTACTACTTTCTCCCCAAGGCGGCCGAGCGGCCGGTGTTCTCGTACAAGTTGTCGATCGTCCACTTCTGGACGCTGGTGTTCATCTACATCTGGGCCGGGCCGCACCATTTGCACTACACGGCTCTGGCGGAGTGGGCGACGACGCTGGGGATGCTGTTCTCGCTGATGCTGTGGATGCCGTCGTGGGGAGGGATGATCAACGGGCTGATGACGCTGCGCGGGGCGTGGCACAAGGTCTCGACGGACCCCGTGCTGAAGTTCTTCGTGGTGGCGGTTACGTTTTACGGGATGAGCACGTTCGAGGGGCCGCTGCTCTCGGTCAAGAGCGTCAACGCATTGTCGCACTACACGGACTGGACGGTCGGGCACGTTCACGGCGGGGCGCTGGGATGGAACGCGATGATGTTCTTCGCGATCGCCTATTGGCTCTTCCCGCGGCTGTACCAGACGAACCTGTGGTCGAAGAAGATGGCCGAGTGGCACTTCTGGCTCGGGACGCTGGGGATTTTCGCGTACTGGCTGAGCATGCAGTGGGCGGGGATCACGCAAGGGCTGATGTGGCGCGCGTTCGACGCGAGCGGCGGGCTGGCGTACCCGGACTTCGTCGAGACGGTTACCAAACTGTTCCCGATGTACTGGATCCGGGCGATCGGCGGCGGGATATTCCTGCTGGGGATGCTGATGTGCGCGGCGAACCTCATCATGACGTGGCGGACGAGGCCGGCCGTGATGACCGAGACGCTGCACCAGGCGCCGCCGCTGCGCGGAGCGTACGAGGACCCGGTGTACCGCTCGGATCTGGAGAACGTGGTCGCGGCGGGGCGGGTGTCCGATGAGATCACGGAGTTGTCGTGGCACCGGCGGTGGGAGCGGATGCCGATCAAGTTCGCGGTGTTCGTGGCGCTGGCGATCAGCGTGGGGACGGTGCTGGAGGCCGTGCCGATGTTTGTCATCCGGTCGAACGTGCCGAGCATCGAGACGGTGCAGCCCTATTCGCCGCTGGAGTTGATCGGGCGGGACATCTACCGGGCGGAAGGGTGCTACAACTGCCACTCGCAGATGATCCGCCCGATCTGGGCCGAGACGAAGCGCTACGGCGAGTACTCGAAGCCCGGCGAGTTCGTGTATGACCATCCGTTCCAATGGGGTTCGCGTCGGATCGGGCCGGACTTGCACCGCGTCGGCGGGAAGTACTCGCACGACTGGCACGTCCGGCACCTGGAGAATCCGCGGCAGATCGTGCAGGGGTCGATCATGCCGACGTATGGGCACCTGTTGAGCCAGACGATCAACTGGGACGAGGTGCCGAGGACTCTCGCGGCGATGGTGGCGGCGGGCGTGCCGTACTCGGACGAAGTGAAGGAAAAGAGCGTCGAGTTGGCGCAGAAGCAGGCCGAGCGGATCGCCACGGAACTCGAGGCGCAGGGCGGCTACGCCGAGTTGAAGGACAAGATGGTGATCGCGCTCGTGGCGTATCTGCAGCGCCTGGGGACGGACCTGGCCAAGACGCCGGCGGACTCGGCGCTCGGCCCGACGGGCGAAGCGAGCGCCGGGACGGGAGGGACGCCATGAGCCTGACTGATCTCGTCAGCGGATTGGATCTCGCGGTGCTGCCGCAGGCGGCGCTCGTTCTATTCGTCGCGGCGTTCGCGGCGATTCTCATCTCCTTGTTCCGCAAGGGCAGTACGCAGGCCCATCACGACGCGGCGCGGATTCCGTTGGAGGACACCGCGATTGCCCGGCAATCAACGTAGATCTCCGGCTCGCGCGGCACGCCCCGGAGAGGGCGCGGCACTTCACTTGTAAGGACTCGACATGGCATACCGAGAACCACAACTCCTCGACCACGAGGTTGACGGCATCCGGGAGTATGACAACCCCACGCCCGGATGGTGGCACTTCTTCTTCCTCGGCTCGATCCTCTTTTCGCTGATCTACGCGGCGTTCTGGCATTCGTCGCCGATCTCATGGTCGATCTACGACGCGCACACTCAGGCGCAGCAGGAATACTATGCGCTGCTGTTCAAGGAACTCGGGGAGTTGCAGCCCGATGAGCCCACGATGCTGAAGTTGATGAAGGACGAGAAGTGGATGGCGTTCGGCGGGACCATCTTCGCGGCCAACTGCGCGCAGTGCCACAAGGGCGACGGGACGGGGATCAACGGCCCGAACCTGACCGATGACAACTGGATCAACGTCAAGTCGCTGGGCGACATCTACACGGTGGTGACCGAGGGCGTAGGGGCGAAGGGGATGCCGACGTGGAAGACCCGCCTCGGGCAGAACGAGCGGATTCTTGTTTCGTCCTACGTCGCCAACATGCGGTCGTCGCCGAAGCCCGGGCGTTCGCCGGAGGGCGAGACGATCCCGCCGTGGCCCGCCGATCCCTCGATCGGCGCCGCGAACGCGGGCGTACCGCTGGCGCGGCAGTGATCACGGAGAACGAGCCAACCCATGTCGTGGGCACAGGGGCGCCGATGCAGCAGCCGGAAGTGCCAACCCACCGGGCCGAGGAGCGTGTCCTCGCCACGCTGAACGTGGATGGGTCGCGGTACTGGGTCTCGCCGCGCGTCAGCGCGGGGCGATTCTGGCACGCGAGGCGGATCGTCGCGTACGTGCTCATCGCCATCTTCGCGTTGATGCCGTACATCCGGATCAACGGCAAGCCGGCGATGCTCTTCGACATTCTCCACCGGCGGTTCACGCTGTTCGGCACGACGTTCTTTCCGACCGACACCGTGCTGATGGCGCTCCTGATGCTCATCATCTTTCTGGGCATATTTCTTGTTACCGCGCTGCTTGGGCGCGTCTGGTGCGGCTGGGCCTGCCCGCAGACGGTGTACATGGAGTTCCTGTACCGGCCGATCGAGCGGCTGATCGAGGGCGCGCCGGGGTCGCGCCGGGCGAAGAAGGGGGCGTCGGCGGGCCTTCGAGTGATAAAGTATGCGGTCTATCTTGTGTGCTCCTGTTTCCTTGCGCACATCTTCCTTGCGTATTTCGTTGGGCTTGAACAGTTGCAGGTCTGGGTGGCGCGCTCGCCCGCCGAGCATCCGACCGGGTTCATCGTCATGGCGACGACCACGGCGCTGATGTTCTTCGACTTCGCGTATTTCCGCGAGCAGACGTGCCTCGTCGCGTGCCCCTACGGCCGGTTCCAATCGGCCCTCACCGATCGGGACACGATGATCATCTCGTATGACGGGACGCGCGGCGAGCCGCGGGGGAAGCGCACGGCGTCGGGTCGCGGCGACTGCATCGACTGCCGGATGTGCGTGGCGACCTGCCCCACCGGGATCGACATCCGCCGCGGTTTGCAGATGGAGTGCATCGGGTGCGCGCAGTGCATCGATGCGTGCGACGCGGTGATGGACAAGATCAAGAGGCCGAGGGGCCTGATCGGGTATTCCTCGGCGAACATCCTCGAGGGCAAGGCGGAGCACATCATCCGCCCTCGCATTTTCCTGTACCCGGTGATCCTGATGGGGCTCATCGGCCTGTTCGTCTATCGCCTGGCGACGCTGCCGGCCGCCGAGGCCGCGGTGCTGCCGAGGCAGGGCGCGCCGTTCTACTCGCTTCCGAGCGGCGACATCGCGAATCAACTGCGGCTGCGGCTGGTCAATCGCGACGAGGCGGCGACGGATTTCACGTTCTCGCTGCCGGAAGAGGCGGTTTCGCGGGGCGTGCGGCTTGTGGCGGAGAAGGAGGCGGTTTCCGTCGAGCCGACCGATTCGGTTACGGTTGGGTGTGTCCTCGAGGCGCCGCCGGGCATATTCTCCGGTCGGGGCGCGTTCGAGACCGAGGTGATTGTCTCGGCTTCGAGCGGCTTCACGACGCGGCTTCCCTATCGGATGCTCGGCCCGGTGCCGAGGCTTCCCAAGCCGGAGACGAGCGGAGGTTCGACGCCATGAAGCCTCACATCATCTGGCCGCTGTTCGTCGGGGGGATCGCGCTGACGTGCCTGTGCGGGGCGGCGGCGCTGATCTATGCGGCGCACTCCGATCCGACTTTCGCCGTGGAACCCGATTACTACAAGCGTGCGGTGCAATGGGACGAGACGGCGCGTCAACGCCGTCTTGACGCCGCGCTCGGGTGGGGCATTGCGATTGAATCCCAGGACCGCGGCGGGGTGATTGCGACGCTGCACGACAAGTCGGGGTCGGTGATCGAGCGCGCGACGCTGGTCGCCACGGCGTTCGCCAATGCGCGGGCCTCGGAGCGTCAAGAGGTGTCGTTCACACCGATGGGTGATGGGCGATATCGAGCCGAGTTGACGCCGGGGATCGCCGGCTCGTGGCGATTCCAGTTCGTGGCGCAGAACGGGGGGGACATCTTCACCGCCGATCTTGATTACCCGCTCACCTTGGATTGAGGAGCCCGATCCGTGGCCGCCCTTGTTCTGGCCGTATTCACCGCAAGTCTTCTGGGGAGCCTGCACTGCGCCGGCATGTGCGGGGCGTTCGTGGCGTTCGCGGTGGGGCTGGATGCGAACGTCAGCGGGCGGACTCGCGCGGCGCTGCAGGCGGCGTATCATGTCGGGAGACTTGTTACATACACGGCGCTCGGCGCGGCGGCGGGGGCGCTCGGGGGCGCATTTGATCTCGCGGGCGAGGCGGTCGGGATTCAGCGGGCGGCGGTGGCGCTGGCGGGGACACTGATGGTCGTGTTCGGCGTGCTGGCGCTGCTGCGCATAGCGGGAGTGCGGCTGCCGGCGGCGCCCGCGCCCGGAATCCTGCGCGAGGCCGCGGGCCGCGCTCTGCGTCTGGCGTCCGACCGGCCTCCGCTTGCGCGGGCTGCGCTGACGGGTCTATGTACGACGCTGCTCCCCTGCGGGTGGCTCTATGCGTTCGTCATCACGGCGTCGGGGACGGCCGGCGCGCCGCTCGGTGCCCTGGTCATGGCGGTGTTCTGGCTCGGGACACTGCCGATCCTGATCGCGGTCGGGACGGGGGTGCAGGCGTTGCTGGCGCGGTTCGGCGGACTCGGGCGGCGCATGCCCGTCATCATGGCCTCGATCGTCATCGCGGTGGGGCTGTTCACCGTGTTCGACCGCGGGCGACTCGACGCGGCGATGATCGCCGGACGGGCGGACACGATGGCGGGCGCTTCGGTCGATCGCGTCAAGGCCCTCGATTCCACGGAGGCGCCGTGCTGCCATGAGCGCGCTGACGGCGAGTAGTGCGACCGAAGCGGCGCTGGCGCCTCCTGTCGCGGCGTGCGCGCATTGCGGGCTTCCGGTGCCGAGGGGGCTTTGGCGCGAGGGCGTCGGACAACAGTTCTGCTGCCACGCGTGCGACACGGCGTATCACGCGATCCGGGCCGCCGGGCTGGATCGGTATTACGACTATCTTCGTGCCGACTCCGCTATCCGCGGCACGCCGGCACGGGCGTCGGGCGCGCGGTACGAGGAGTACGACGATCCCGCGTTCGCGCGCCTTCACTGCATCGACCGGCCCGACGGGCTGCGGTCGGCGACACTCCTGCTCGAGGGGCTGCATTGCGCGGCGTGCATCTGGCTTTTGGAGCGCGTGCCGACCGTGGTTCCGGGCGTCGCCGAGGCTCGCGTCGACTTCGGGCGGGCGCAGATCAGGCTGCTGTACGACGCCGCCGTCGCCCCGTTGTCCGCGATCGCGCGGTTCATCGACCGTCTGGGGTACGCGTCGCACCCGCTGCGCGAGCGAGCCGCCCAGGAGGCGCGGCGGCGCGAGGACCGGGCCGCCCTCGTCCGCATCGGCATCGCCGGGGCGTTGCTCGGCAACACGATGCTGATCGCGTTCGCACTCTACGGGGGGATGTTCACGGGGATGGAGGGGCACTTTTCGGCGTTCTTCCGCGCGGCGAGCGCGGCTCTCGGCGCGCTCTCGGTGCTCTGGCCGGGGAGCGTCTTCTTCCGCGGAGCGATCGCGTCGCTGCGGATGCGGACGCTGCACATGGATGTGCCGATCGCGCTGGCGCTGGCGGTGGGGCTTGTGCATGGCGTGGTGAACACGATCCGCAACTCGGGCGAGGTTTATTTCGACACCCTGGCGACGCTTGTGTTTCTGCTGCTGATCGGCCGTTTCATCCAGCAGAGGCAGCAGCGCCGGGCCGCCGACGCCGTGGAACTGCTTTTCTCGCTGGCCCCGACGAGCGCGGTGCGGCTGGAGGATGGCGTGCCTCGCACGGTGCCGATCGACGCCCTGCAGATCGGGGACATTGTGGAGGTGCCGGCGGGAGGATCGGTGCCTGTCGATGGGGTGGTTGCGGAAGGGAGATCGACGGTCAACATCGCGCTCCTGACGGGCGAATCAAGGCCTGTCGAGATCGGTCCCGGAGGGCGGGCCGCGGCGGGCGCGGTGAACCTCGCCTCGCCGATCCGTCTGCGCGTCGAGGCCACGGGGCGGGCGACGCGCGTCGGGCAGTTGATGGAGTTGGTGTCGGAGCATGCGCGTCGGCGCGCGCCCCTGGTTCGGCTGGCGGACCGGGTTTCGGCCTGGTTCGTGCTTGTGGTGCTGACGATCGCGGCGATGACGCTCCTGGCGTGGCTGTGGATCGACGCCGGCGCCGCGATCGAGCACACGGTGTCGCTGCTCATCATCACGTGCCCCTGCGCGCTGGGGTTGGCGACGCCCATGGCCGTCGTGGTCGCCATCGGCCGGGCCGCCCGACGCGGGATTCTCGTCAAGGGAGGAGAGACGCTCGAAGCCCTCGCGTCGCGCGGCACGATCGTGTTCGACAAGACCGGGACGCTGACGCGCGGCGAACTCCGGCTCGTCTCCTACATCGGCCCGGAACACCTCAAGCCGCTCATCGCCGCCGCGGAGCGATCCTGCAATCACCCCATTGCCCGGGCGCTGGCACGCGATCTCCCGGGGCATCGCGGCGGCGATGCCACCATCACGCACACGCTTGGCGGGGGCATCCGGGCGACCATCGACTCGACGGAACTGCTCATCGGCTCGCCGCGCTTTGTCGCCTCTGAAGTGGGCGGCGGCCTGACGCTTTCGGTCGAACTGAGGCGAGCGCTCGATTGCGCGGCCGAGGCCGGGCAGACGCCGGTGCTCATCGCGGAGAACGGCATCCCAGCCGCCGTCGCCGTGCTTGCCGACGAGCCGCGGCCCGAGTCGGCCGGCGCCATCCGGGAACTGCGCGCCGCCGGATGGACTCCCATGCTCCTCTCCGGCGATGATCCGCGCATCGCCCGCGCGGTCGGCGCGTCGCTCGGCATGAATGAGGCGAACATCCGCGGCGGGGCCGCGCCGGAGGAGAAGGTCGAGGTCGTGCGCGGGCTTGCGTCTCGGGGGCGGGTCGTGATGGTCGGCGATGGGGTCAACGACGCCGCCGCTCTTGCCGCGGCGACAGTGGGGATCGCGGTTCAGGGCGGGGCCGAGGCCGCCCTCGCCGCGGCGGATGCGTACCTCATCAACCCGGGGCTTTCACCGCTTGTCGAACTGGTGCGCGGGGCGCGGCTGACGACGCGGGCGATCAAGCGCAACCTCCTGGCATCGCTGCTCTACAATCTCCTGTTCGGCGGGCTGGCGGTTTGCGGCCTGGTGAATCCGCTTGTCGCCGCGGTGTTGATGCCTCTCAGTGGTCTGACCGTCGTCATTCTCTCATTCCGCACGGGCGCGTTCCGCGAAGCGACGCCATGAACGTCATCTTCATCATCCTCCCTCCGACCATCCTGATCGCGATCGTGTTCGTCATCGCGTTCGCGCTCGCGACGCGCCGAGGGCAGTTCGACGACACGAAGACGCCGAGCCTTCGAATATTGTTCAAGGATGACGAGTAGCGCCGCGGCACGGCAGGTCCCCGCCGTTCGTCTCGATGAGGTGGGAGTACCACCAGGCGGAGTCCTTGACGGTGCGTTTCTGGGTGGCGAAGTCGACGTGGACGAGGCCGAAGCGTTGGCGGTAGCCGTCGAGCCATTCGAAGTTGTCCATGATGGACCAGTGGAAGTAGCCGCGGACGTCCACGCCGTCGGCGATGGCGCGCCGGAGTTCGAGGAGGTAGCGATTGAGGAAGTCCATGCGGTGCGGATCGTGGCACTTGCCGTCGAGGGCGACCCAGTCGGCGCCGGACAGGCCGTTCTCGGTGATGTAGATGGGGACGCGGTAGCGTTCGTGCATGAAGCGCGGCCCCCAGTAGAGGGATTCGGGTTCGACGGGCCAGTTGAAGGCGGTGCGGGCGTAGCCTGGGGCGCGCGGGGCTTCTTCGGGTGTGCCGGCGGCGTTCAAGCGGGTGGGGATGCCGTGGTAGATGTTGAGGCCGAGGAAATCGAGCGGCTGGTTGATGATGTCGAAGTCGCCGGGGTGTGTTCGCGGGGCATCCGGGCCGAAGACGCGCAGTCCGTCGTCGGGATACCGGCCGAGGACGAGCGGGTCGTTGAACCAGGTGTTGTTCCATAGGTGCGGATGGAGGACGGAGGTTGCGGCGATGCGTGCGGCGTCGATGGAGGATGGGCGGTCGTCGGCGGGGATGGGCGACACGCCGACGGGGGCGTAGCCGATGGTGGGTTTGGACTTGGCGCGGTCGCGGATGATGCGGACGGCCTTGCCGTGGGCGATGGCGGCGTGGTGCCACATCTGGAGTTGCTCGGCGAGGGTGGCGCGCACGCCGGGGGCGAGGGGGAGGTTGGCCGGCCCCCCGCCGAGGAAGCACTGCGGCTCGTTGAGGGTCATCCAGTGCGCGACGCGATCAGAGAGGCGATCGACGATGACGCGCGCGTACTCGGCGAACCAGTCGGCGGACTCGCGGGCGAGCCATCCGCCGCGGTTGTGCAGGGCGAGCGGGTAATCCCAGTGGAAGAGGGTGAGCCAGGGTTGGATGCGTGCTTCGAGGAGGGCATCGACGAGGCGGTCGTAGAAGTCGAGACCTTTGGTATTGACGGCGCCGACGCCTTCCGGGAGGACGCGGGGCCAGGAAACGGAGAAGCGGTAGGCTTGGAGGCCGAGACGGCGCATGATCTCGGCGTCTTCGCGGAAGCGGTGGTAATGGTCGCAGGCGGCGTCGCCGGTGTGATTCTCGACGATGGCGCCGGGGAGGCGGCAGTAGGCGTCCCAGACGGATTCGCCCCGGCCTTCGTCGCGGGCGGCGCCTTCGATCTGGTAGGCGGACGAGGCGGCGCCCCAGAGGAAGCCTTGCGGGAATGTCGAGGCGGGGGGCATGGGTGTAAGGGATGTCGGCGATGCCGGGCCGGGCGTATTGTGCGGAATGGATGAAAACGGTTACATTAGCGGATGGACGGGGGGTTTGCTAGTGAGGGAGACATGAGCAAGCGCGCCGGCGGATTGATGTTGAGCGGTTCCACAGTCAGGGGGCGTGTCGTCGCACGGTATTTCCCTCGTGTCAAGGAAAGCAAGCGGAGTCCAAACGCCGAACGGCGCATCTGTCGCCCGCTGCCGCAGGCATTGCGGAGACCCGTTCCTTCGTTCGCCGCTCCGCAGCCTGGATGGCGCTGTTCCGCGACGAGCGGACTCGGGGCGGCGATTGTTGCATGGCTGGTTGCGGTCCTGGTGTTTGGAGTTAATCGAACTGCGGAGGCGGGGCCGCTGTTCGTTGACGAGTTTGGTGATGCGTCGGCGTGGACGGCGACGGGGTCGGATGGGGTGGACGTGCGGGTCGGCACGGAGGGCGGCGCGTTGCGGGTGGACTTCGATTTCAGGCGCGGGTCGGGATTCCTTGTGTTCCGACGGGAGGTCGGCGTGGACCTGCCGGCGAACTGGGCATGGTCCTTCAACGTGCGCGGCGAGTGTCCAGTCAACAACTTCGAGTTCAAGTTGATCGACGAGACGGGGGATAACGTGTGGTGGGTGAATCAGCGCGCATATGAGTTTCCGCGCGAGCGGAAGATGGTCGCGCTGAAGAAGCGGCACTTCTCCTTTGCGTGGGGCCCCGGGGGCGCGGCGAAGGGGCTGACGAAGGTCAAGGCGGTGGAGTTGGCGGTCGCGGCCGGGACCGGCGGAAAGGGGACGGTGTGGATCAGCGACCTTCGGCTGGAGGCGTTGGCGGAGACGGCGCCGACGGGGCCGATGGCGGTGAGCGTTACGACATCGCAGAAAGGGCAGGAGCCGCCGGGGAATCTGCCGGAGGATGGGGCGGTGAACTGGCGCAGCGCAAAGGGGGATGCCGCGCCGGCGATCACGGTTGATTTCGGAGGGGTGCGCGAGTTCGGCGGGGTGTCGCTGGAGTGGGGCGAGGACCACGCGGCGGACTACGACGTTGAAGTCCGCACGGGCGACGGGGAATGGCGGTTGATGAAAGCGATCAGGAAGAGCACGGGCGGGGTCGATCATGTGCCGATGCGGGAGTGCGAGGGGCGCGCGGTGCGCGTGCGCATCACGGATCGGCCGCTGGTCAATGGATTCCATCTGGAGCGGATGCGGGTGCGGGAACTTGCGTTCTCGACGACGGACAATGATTTCTTTCGCGCCGTGGCGGCGGAGTCGCCGCGGGGGCGGTTTCCGCGGTCGTTCCTGGGGGAGCAGTCGTACTGGACGGTGTTCGGCGCGGCGGGCGATGAGGACGAGGCGCTGATGAGCGAGGACGGGGCGATCGAGTTGGGCAAGGGTGGGCCGACGATCGAGCCGTTCCTGCTGATGGACAACCGTGTGTGGTCGTGGGCGGATGTGGAGGTGTCGCGCGCGCTGCCGGACCGCGCGTTGCCCGTGCCGATCGTGCAATGGGATACGGAGAACGTGTCGCTGGAGATCATGGCTGGGGCCGAACGGGGGACGGGGAGGATCGTCGGTGTGGCGACGGTGAAGAACAAGCGGCACTTCCCGGCGCGCGGGTTCCTGGCGTTGACGCTCCGGCCGTTCCAGGCGATGCCCGCGACGCAGAGCCTGAACATGGAAGGCGGCGTCTCGCGGATCAGACGGGTTGACGCGGTGGACGGCGCGTTCCGTGTGGATGGAAGGACAGTCGCATTCACGGAGCGGCCTTGGGCGATCGGTGGGACGCCGTTCGCAAGAGGGGAGATCGTCGAGTTGTTGGACATGGGGGAGGCCCCGGAGGAGGCGGCGGTCGATGATGAAAGCGGGTTCGCATCGGGCGCGGCGGCGTTCCTCTTTGACCTCGAAGCGTTCCGGTCGAAACGGATCGGCTTCGTGGCGACGATGCGTGCGGGGGAGATTGGGACGACCACGCTGGAATCGGTGGACGCGGCGTTGCAGGCCATCCGGCAGGAATGGACCGAGGCGCTGGCGACGCCGGTGTTCCGCCTGCCGAAGGGGGCCGAGCGGTACGCGGAGACGTTCCGTTCGACCGTGGCGTACATCCTGATCAACCGGGATGGTCCGGCGATTCAGCCGGGTTCGCGGGCGTATGACCGGACGTGGATCCGCGACGGGGCGCTCACGTCCACGGCTCTGCATTACGCGGGCCACCACGCGGAAGTTCGCGAGTTTCTGGATTGGTTCGCGCCGTTTCAGTATGAGAACGGGAAGATCCCGTGCTGCGCCGACGAGCGCGGGCCGGACCCCGTGCCGGAGCATGACAGCCACGGCGAGTACATCTACGCGGTCGCGGAATATGACCGTTTCATGGGTGATGACGCGTTCGTGCGGGCGCACCTGCCGCGGATTGCGAAGGCGGTGGACTTCATCGAGTCGCTGCGTGCGACGCGGATGACGGAGCCGTACCAGGACGGATCGGGGCTGGAGCGGGCGAAGTTCGGGCTGATGCCGGAGTCGATCAGCCATGAGGGGTACTCGTCCAAGCCGATGCATTCGTACTGGGACGATTTCTGGACCCTGCGCGGGCTGGAGGATGCGGCGTACCTGGCGCGTCGGGCGGGCGATGCGGAGTTCGAGGCGCGGGCGGCGGGGGCGGCGCAGTCGATGCGCGCGTGTCTGTACGAGTCGATGCGGCTGGCGATGGCGGTGAAGAAGATCGAACACGTGCCGGGGTGCGTGGAACTGGGGGACTTCGACGCGACATCGACGTCGATCGGCGTGTTCCCAGTGGGCGAGTTGGGGCGGATCCCCGAGCCGGCGCTGACGAACACGTTTGACCGATACGCGAGGTGGTTCGACGACCGGGCGGCGGGGCGGATCGAGTGGCGGGACTACACGCCTTATGAGATCCGCAACACGACGACGTTCTTGTTCCTCGGTCGGCGGGATGTAACGCATCGGATGATGGAGTTCTTCTTCAAGGACCAGAGGCCGGCGGGGTGGAACGCGTGGGCCGAGGTGGTGAGGAACGGGTATCGCACGCCGGGGTTCATCGGCGACTTGCCGCATACGTGGGTGGCGTCGGACTTCGTGAAACTCCTGCGGACGATGTTCGTTCACGAGCGCGGCGACGGGACGCTGGTCGTCGGCATGGGGATCACAAAGGAGTGGATGGAATCCGAGGGCGGCGCGAGCGCCGAGGGACTGCCGACGCACTTCGGGGAGTTGGGACTGTCGTTCTTCACGCGCGACGGGGCGCGGGTTGTTCAAGTGCGTGGCGGATTGCGTCCGCCGACGGGTGGTGTGGAGATCGCGCTGGAGGGTCTCGCGGGGGCGGCGGTCGAGGCCGACGGCCGGCGCGTGGGGTTGAATGAGGCGGGACGGCTGGTCATTCCCTGGCTGGTTCGGGAGATCGTCATAAGGAGAGAGTGAAGTATTATGGCGTGTGCCCAGGACTTATACGAATCCCACGAGACTTCCGGGCGGGAGCATCCGCCTCTTCACTCGAAGACTCGCTCAGAAGCGGCTTCTCCGACGCCCGGAAACCACGTGGAATCCGTGTTACGCGAGTTCTCGATCGACCTCACGGCGCGTTGCACGGGGATTCGCTGCGCGGTGCCTGCGTTCACTCCGAGCGTGGGTGCGAACGAGCGTGGATCGGTACTGCGTCGCCGGTCCATGCACTGGCGGGCGAGTCGCCAGTGGGACGGGAGCCATGATCAGGCGGCTGAGGCCGTGGGTATTGGATGATCGTGTGTTCGATGCGGCGATGGGGTGTCGCGGTGTGGCGTTGCGCGGGGTTCGGGAGGTCGGCGGCGGTGGGGTGCGGGGCGGGGAGCAGCGGCGCTCGGTACCGATTCCTTTGGGGAATCCGCGGCAAGGCGCGCCGGTTCCTTGAGGGAATTGGTGGCACGGTTGGGGGAATCGGCGGTGCGGAGGCGGACGAGGGCGCCGGCGGCCTTGCGGGCGGTCTCGGGCTTGTCGCAGGTCTGGGCGATCCTGAGGAAGGTGCGGGCGGCGAGGTCGAGGCCGACGCGGGCGAGCGCGGCGGCGCGGGCTTCGTGAGCGGCGGCGTATTGCTCGAAGAGCGCTTTGAACTCGTCGCGCTCGACAAGTTCGAGGAGATCGGGGATCGACAGGCCGAGGGTGAAGGCGATGTCGGCGACGGTGAGGGTCGGGTCCAAGTAGAGCGCGAGGAGGCGCTCGCCGGTGATGGGGGTGTTGGTGTTCATGCGTGGAGGATGACGCGCCGCGGGGCGGAGGCAAGGGGAATCCGGCGCATGACCGCAAATGCGCGCGCGCCTGCGGTCGATGCGCGCGGAAAAGTGCAGGGGACGGGCACTGGCGGGCGAGTCGGCAGTGGGACGGGGCGCGGATCGTGTGGCATTGGCTGCTTGCAGCCAGTGCGGGGGACGGTTGTGCAAGAGCGTGAGACGGGCGCAACGGATGCTCGGCCACGGCCGACTGCGCTGGCCGTGGCACCCGGCGTGGGTAAGAGTGCCTCACACAATACAAGACGTAGAAGCGGTAGAGACGGGTTGCAAACCCGTCCCACCGAGACGGGTAGGCGTTGTGCCAGGCACTTGCTTTGTTGATATGGCCGCGCATCGCGCACGGGTCTCACCCTTTCAGGGTGCAGACAGAGGGCTGGAGGGGGCGCGTACCGGGGGCGGCGCCCGCCGCGGCGGATCTTCGACTCGAAGACTCGCTCTGCCCCCGGCTATTGAATGCCAGCCTTTCAGGCTGAGGACGGGGCATTTCAACAGAGCATTTGGCACTCTAAGGACCGATGACCCGTGAAAGGGTCATCGGCGGAACTTCGAGTTGAATCAGCAAGGCAACAGCCAGTGGCTCAGGACGCTGGTGATATCGGCGAAGTCCACGTCGCCGTCGTGGTCGGCGTCGCCCGGGCCGGTGAGGATGCCCGGGGGGTAGACGGTGCCGAAGTTGGCGAGGACCGAGGTGATGTCGGCGAAGTTGACCACGCCGTCGCCGTTGGCGTCGCCGGGGCAGGGTCCGGGCGGGGGCGGAGTTACCGGATCGGCGATGAGCGCCCGGCGGTAGTTGCTGAAGGCGTCGACGGGATCGTCGAAGGGGAACGCGACCAGGTCCGCGTACGAGCCCGTGAGGAAGGAGTAGTAGAGGAGCGCCGGGTCCAATCCGGCTGATTCATCGATGCCGAACGTTCCCGGATCATCCGGCGCGACGGAGAAGATCATGGCCAGGGCCTCGCCCGCGGGTCCTTCCGCGAGCCAGACGAACTCGAGGGCGCGGATATCGACCGTATCGGGCAGGCCGAGGTGGATCGACGGGTAGATCATCGGCAGGGTCGGGCCTCCCGGCGTGTGCTCGAAGACCACGCCGCCCGGCGACGGAGGAGGAACGAGCAGCGGCCCGGTCGCCTCGTGGTCGGAGGTGAGGTACACGTACGCGATAGTGGGATCGCTCCCGTCGGCGATGATGTCGAGGGCGTCGGTGTCGTCGTCCGGGATTTCGCCGAAGTCGGGGTTTGGAGCGAGGTCGGTGTGGAGGGACATCTCGTCAAGTCCCGGCAGGGTCGCGCCGACCGGGTAGGGGAGCAGGGCGCCGGGTATCCAGGTCATCTGCTCAACCTCATCCTCCGTCGTGGTCTTGCCGTAGGTCGTCGCCGCGGTGAAGACGCCGCCCGAGGTGGAGCCGACCGGGACGCTGCAGTACGGGAGGCCGGCGAAGAAGGACACGTCGAACTTCTCCGGCCCGTCGTCCTCGAAGGAGATCACGCTGTATTCGAGGCGGTGGATGTACGCGGAGGGGAACCGCGGGATCGGCGCGGGCAACGGCGTGGCGACGGGGATCATCGACGACAAGGGGATGTCCGTCAGATCGATGTCGTCAAGGTCGAAGTACGCGGGCGGCGGCGGGGCGGTGTTGAGGCACGCATCGTTGGCGAAGGGAATGGTGGGGTCGGGCGTGGGGTCGAAGCCGCCGAGGATCACGGCATCGTCGAGCACGCCGTCGGCTCCGCCGGGGGGCAGCGGCGGGCCCATCCAGGGATAGGCGTCGCCGGGGTCGAAGACCTCGTTGCCATCGGGGGTCGGGTCGGCGAGTTCGGCGTCGCCGCCGAGGTCTACCGAGAAGAGCAGGTCCGGCTCGGGCTCCGGCTCGCCGGGAGGTCCCTCGTAACTGCCCGGCGGCGGGGGCACGGCCGACCCGAGGCTCAACTCGATCTCGCCGCTCCATGCGACGGTCTCGCGGTCCATCTCGCTGTTGCATTGCCGATGTTGGAACGAGCCGGGGATCGGTTCCGCCGGATCCCGGATCGTGCTTTCGAGTGCCACGTCCGTCAGGATCGTCACCGTCGTCCCCGCCTCCGCGACGAATGAGCCGTAGATGTCGCCGCTGAACCTCCCGCCCTTGAGGTCCACCAGGTCGAAGTCAAGGTCAAACTGCGGATCGAACCCCGCCGACGAGAAGATCGTGAGCGAACCGCCCGAAACCGCGGTCAGCGAATCCTCCGTCCCGGCCTCCGGCGAGTACGAGTTTGTGGACGCCTGCCGCCAGCGGAAGAAGACGGTTACAGGCGTTCCCGGCGCCACGCCGTCGATGGTCAGGTCAACCGTTGCGACGATCGTCGCGGTTGCGTTGCCGTAATAGAGACCTGGGGCGTTGTCGCACCGCTCCTTTGTGAGCGCGAGCGCATCCCACCGCAGCAGGACGGACGAAGACCCCAGCCCCCGCAGCCGCACCACCGCCTCGCCGCGCGCCTTCATAAAGCCGCAGTCGCCGAGGTCGTCCTTGCAGAGAGCGATCGACTCCCACCAGCGATTCCATCCAAGGAGATCGATGAACATCCCCGCCGCCGACGAGATCGGCCCGCACGCGGTTGTTTCCTCGCAGCAAGGAGGGATCGGCCCGCCGCTGCAGTTGAGGTTGTACACCGCCTTCGTCGGAAGGACGACATCCGTCGATGGTGCCAATCCCCAGGTCTGGGCGAGGGCTTCGCCCCCGCTCAACGCGGACAACCCCGCGGCGAGACCGATGGCTCGCCGCCAAACAGACTTGTGGGCCAACAGATTCATGATGAAGACTCCAGCGTCGCCGCGCTCGGTTCTCCGTACACCAGCCTGTGAACACCACGGGCCGCCGGGCCCGCCGAGCGCTGCGCGTCAACGGGGTAGCGTCATCGCGTCGCGGCCCGGCGCGCCGCCTGCGTCGGCTTCTGAGCCGATCCCCCGCGAAACCGCCGGCGGCGCAAGGCCATGGCCGCCCCGCCCGGCCGACGCTTGCGAAGGCGTCGGCGGCCGGGGCAATCGCAATACCCGAGTACACCGGACCTGGCTGCCCCGGTCTCGCCTTCCGAGGCGAGGCCGGGCGACATGGCGGGAGGGCCCGGCCTCGCTGCAAAGCCAGCGAGACCGGGGCATCCAAACATTGCGATTGCCCTGGTCCCGCCACTGCGGGGCACCGATCACTCCGATCATCGCCCCGCGACACTCTTCCCCGCAGATCATCGGCCGCCCGACAGCCCCAACCCCGTTCGCTTCGCCTCCCACTCCGCCTGCTCGCGTTTGTTGGTTGAGTCGATCTCGGCTCGACTCGCGCGGATCGCTTCGACTTCCAGCCGTGTCAGGCGGACCGCCTCCATCTCGTAATCCCGGAACGCCTCGAGGGTGATCGGGACGATCGGCTCCATCAGCCGCCACATCGCGGCGGCGTAGTCGCGGATTTCCGCCTGCGCGTGGGCATCCATGCGGAGGGATAGGAATCGCAGGATATTATGGAGATCGCACTTCCAATACCACTCCGTATACAGGTTGACGGGCAGCCCGATCCGGGCCAGTTCGCGGGCGACGCCCTGGGCGTGCAGGGCCGCGTATTCGTCGTACAGGGCCTCGGCCCGCCCGAGGTACGCGAGGAATCGCTCCGCCGTGGCCGCGTCGATGGGCTCCTCGCCTCCTTGGCGGTTGCCCGCGCTCTGGCGGCGGACCATCTCGGCGCTCGGCCTGTAGAAGCGATCCGGCATCACGGAGTACCGGCCCGAGTATTCGTTCACGTTCGCCGTGCGGTGCCGGATCCACTGCCGAGCGACGAAGATCGGCATGGCGACGTGGAACTTGAACTCGACCATCTCGAAGGGCGTGGTGTGCCGATGGCGCATGAGGTAGCGGATCAGGCCCCGGTCCTCGTTGACCTGCTTCGTCCCTGCCCCATACGACACGCGCGCCGCCTGCACGATCGCGGCGTCGGCGGTCTGTCCCTCCGCGACGAGGCGCGGCATGACATCGATCAGGGCGATGAACCCGTGTTCGTGAACGCGGACCTCCTTTCGGGCCGCGCCGCCCATCACGTCCACGAGCGCGCAGTCGCCCGCCTTCGCTACAACACGATCCCGCCCCGCATCCACGGCCACTTCAACAGGCAACGTCATGCCAAGAGCATACCGCCGTGCCGCCGATTCCCTGAGAACGGAGAATCGGCGTTGTGCGACCCTTGCGGTGGCCCCAATACGAATCCCACAAGACTTCCGGGCGGGGGCATCCGCCTCTTCGCTCGAAGACTCGCTCAGAAGCGGCTTCTCTGACGCCCGGAGACCATGTGGAATCCGTATAAGAGCGTGTTTGAGAAGCCGATCAAGGTGCCGCAGCATCCTGCGGCGCATCGGGGATCCGTCGGCGTTTTCGCCCGCAGGGCGCACGGAGGTTGCGGGTGGCGCGGCGAGGCTCGGCGAGCAAGCCACTCGTCGCGGGCCACTGAGATTCTCTCTGTCTGCCTCCCTCCCTCGGGCGGGAGACGGTTGCCGCGGCGACCGCCCAAGGGGCGGAGAAGCCGGAGTCCGTGAGCGGCGCGCGTTCGAGTGGCTTGCTCGGTCGCTGCGGCGACCTTCGCCGCGCCACTCGCAACGTCCGCGCGCCCAAGGGGCGAAAGGCCTTCGAGACCGGGACCCCGGCCGCCCGCAGCGTCGGGTCCTCGACCAAGAGCGCCTCGCACGATGCGGCGTTCGACCGGAATCGGCTTCTCAAACAGGCACTCGTTCCCTGTCCGTCCACAAGCCGACACGGAATCCATAGTAATTTCGCGCTGTTTGTCGGGTGCGTGCGCCGCCGGCGTCCGGCTCGTCGCTGCGCTCTACAGCCGGAGGAAGTGCAACTGTCGGCCGCGCGACGCCCCAAGGCCGATGGCAACCCGCATCGGGCGCCGCCTTCCTTGGAGTTCATCCATGTCCCGCCTCACGTGTTTCGCCGCCGCGGCCCTCGTCGCCGCGGCCGCCGCCGCGCCCGCCGACGCTCTCATCCTAGTCTGGAAGTGGTACCAGCCTTGGACGCCGCCGCGTGCCTCGCACAACTCGGTCGTCGCCAACTGCGGCGGCGCCGCCGTGCCGTTCTCGCCCATCGCGCTCGACGACTGGGTCTGCGGGCAGTCCGGGCCGATCGTCCGCGTCCGCTGGTGGGGGACGCCTGAGACCGTCCAGACGCAGGTCGGCCCGTCCCAGTTCTACATCGCCATCTGGTCCACGAGCGCCACCGTCTGCCGGCCCGCGACTCGACTGTATTCCGCCTGCGTCAACCCGATCAAGGTCCGCGTCGGCACCGACTGCAACGGGCGGGCGGTCTACCGCTACTCCGCGGCCATGCCTTCGTTCACGCAGGTCGCCGGGACGCACTACTGGCTTCAGATCTCCGAGGTTGATGCAACCAGCCCGCGCATCGGCACGATCGACTGGCGATGGTCCGCGCATCGGCCTCTGCGCCAGTGCCAGGCCGTGCAGATGGCCGGCGCCCTCGTGACGCAGCCCATTCTCGACTCGTGCGACGGGCTTGAGAACGACCTTGCCTTCTGGCTCCTCTCCAACTTCGTCTTCGGCCGGGTGACCGTCAACTCGCCGCTCGATCCGCCGATCATGACCGCCGAGGTCCGCCGGCCTTCGGACTTCGCCCTCCTCGAGCGGCACATGATCGAACCGGCGGACGATGGGTCGTTTGACTTCTCCCCCGAAGGCGTTGAAGGCCCGGTGCTTCTCGTCTTCAAGGCGCCCGGCGCAATCCCCGAGGTCCGCACCGCCACCATCACCGACGGCATGCCGGTCGATATCGGCACGCTCACACTCAAGTACGGCGACGGCAACAACGACAACACGATCACCTTCGCCGACCTCACGCAGACCCTCGCGAACTTCGGCATGCCTTGAAATCGACCCCGGCCCGATTTCCGCGCCCTGGGCAATCGCATGATCAACTGGATGCCCCGGTCTTGCCGCCCGCGGCAAGGCCGGGACGCACTGGCACCCCCGCCCGGCCTCGCTGCAAAGCCAGCGAGACCGGGGCACCCACGATTAGGCGATTGCCTTGTCTCCGCGCCTCCGCGTGGGACCGGTCGCGAGGTGGCTTTCTATTCTTCTCGCTCGCCCGTGCGCGGCTTGTCGGCGTCGGGGCGGCTCTTATCGCGTTGGTCGAGCCGTGATTCGAGGCGCTTCAGGTCGGCCTTGAGTCGGTCCACCTCCGCTTGCGTGGCGTCGATGGAGTTGTCCTTGTCGAGGGCGGCGGCGAGGCGTTCACGGGCCCGCTGGGCAGCCTCTTTGGTCTGGTCGTTCCGGGCCGTCGCGGCGAGGCGGTCGAGATCGGACAACCCGCGGCGGTCGCGGATGTCGACCATCGCGTTGATCGCGGATCGCTGGGCCCGCTCCTCGGCGTCGAAGAGGAGCGGCGAGACGGCGAGATAGGCCGACTCGCGCGTGCCTTCGTTGAGTTTCGAGAGCCTCGCGATGGCCTCGATGGCGTCGGGACGCGTGCGTGCGGGAGTGCCGAATTTCGTGGAGGGAACGACCATCGGCAGGGCTTCGGCGATGTTGAGATTCGCAAGGCCATTGATCGCGCCGATGCGCACCTGGTCGTGCTGCGAGGTCGTCTTGAGGGCGGCGTCGAAGATCGGGAGGTATTCAGTCCCGCCGCGCGGGGCGTGCGTGCCGAGGTGGCGCAGGGCCGCGGCCCGGCAGGCGTAGGACTCGTGCTCATCGCCGGCCCGCTTCGCCAATACAGGGACGACGGCCTCGCCGCCGATCTCGCCCAGCGCGTTGATCACCGCCCGCCGGACGCGCGCATTCGGAATGCCCTCATCCAGGTATGCGAGCAGGTCGCCGCTCGCGCTGAGCTTGCCCAGCGTCTCGGCGGCCTCGGCGCGCACGGTGTGCCATTCGCCCTCGTCGCGCATCACGCCTGCGACGGCGTCGCGGACGGTGTCGCTGTTCCGGCCTCGGAGGAGGTTCAGCGCGTCGAGGCGCGAGGCGATCGAGCGCTGCGTCGTCAACTGGCGGATCAGCCAAGGTGTGGGTATGTCCGCCTCGACATCCATCAGGACGTGCAGGTCCGGGTCGACGAGGACCATCGTCGGTTCCTGCTCCAGCGAGATCGCGCGCTCGTGGCGCTTCGCGTCGATGGGGATCGATGTGGCGAGGGGCTCGGCCCCCTCGCCGACGAAGACTTCGACGGGAAGGTCGAAGACGAAGGCGGGGTGTTCCTCGTCCACGAGTTGCCGCTGCTCGATGACGAGGCGGAGTTCCTTGTCCTTCGTGGCCCAGGACGCGCGGACGCTGATCTTCGGCGTGCCGGGTCTCTCGGCCCATTGGGTGAAGAAGCGTTCGAGGCTCCTGCCGGAAACCTCTTCAAACGTCCGGCGGAAGTCGCTGGTCTCCGCCGTGCGCATCTTGAAGCGGTCCACGTATTCGGCGACGCATTTGAAGAAGAGGTCGTCGCCGAGGTCCGCGCGGAGCATGTGGAGGATCGAGCATCCCTTGGGGTACGGGTTGGACGTTCGGCGGAAGACTTCCCACGGGTGCTTGTAGATGGGGGAGACCATGCCGGGACGGTTGGCGGCGTCGCCCTTGGCGTCGGGGGCGAGGGAGTCGTTTTTCGCGAGGCCTCGCATGGTGCGCCACATCGAGTTGATGTACCCGTTTTGCCCGCCGTCGCGGGCCTCGAACCAGAGGGCGGAGCAGTAGGTCGCCCAGCCCTCGTTCAGCCAGATGTGGGCCCAGGTGTTGCAGGTGATGAGGTCGCCGAACCACTGGTGGCCGAGTTCGTGGGAGATCAGGCCGTCGAGGTCCTCGTCCTGGAGCGCCTTCTCGTCGAGGTATGCGGTGTCGTAGAGGGTCGTGACGGAAGTGTTCTCCATGCCCCCCGCGCCGAAGTTCCAGACGCAGATCTGGCCGTAGCGGTCCCAGGGGTAGGGCTCGGAGAAGCGCTGCTCGAAGGCTTTGACCATATCGGGCGTGCGCTTGTAGGTGCGCTCGATGTCGGCGCCTTCGCCCGGCGGGACGTAGACCGGCATGGAGACGCGGCTGCCGGGGGGCGCGACATCCTTCACGTCGAACTTGCCGACGACCATCGAGACGAGATAGGAGACGTGCGGCTTGTCCTGGAGCCAGTGAAAGGTCGTTCGGCCGTTCGCGGTTTTCGGGGGCACGGTTTCGCGGCCGTTGGCGCTGACGAGAAAGCCCTCCGGGACCGTGGCGACGATCTCGGTGGTCAGGCGCTCGTTGGGGAAATCGTGCGAAGGGAACCAGAAGCGATTGGTTTCCGGCTGGCCCTGCGTATGGATCTGCGCCGGCCGGCCGGACCATTCGGGGGATTCCGGGGTCCAGGTCAGGCCGTCAACCGGGTCGTGCAGCGTGTAGCGCACGACGACGTCGGCATCCTGGCCGGGGGGCAGCGGCGGGTCGAAGCGGATGGAGAGCGCCTTGCCGTCGTAGGCGTGCGAGACTTTCGTGCCCGCGTGCCTCGGCGAGGAATCGGGAATTTCGACCGAGGCGATCTCCATCTGCTCGGCGTTCAGAGTCAGGACGTCGAGTGGCTTGGCGATGGGGGAGAAGGTGAGGGTCTGCTTCGCGGAGAGGCTCGACTTATTCATGTCCGGGATGTCGAACTCCAGGCGCATGTGCTTGAGGTCGGCGGGACGGTCGGGCGCGAAGTTGCGGAGGTCGCGCCCGGTGCCGGCCTCGAAGCGCGTGGCGTCGCCGCCTTCTGCTTCAAGGAAGCGCATCGCGGCGAGTTTGCAATGGAGGCAGCCGAGGTCGGCGAGGTCCCACGCGTCGAGCGCGGCGTCGCCGCCGGGGGCCGCCGCCGCGAGTGCCAATACGCCAACAGTGCCCACGGTCCGGACCAGGCATCGGGATCCTGCCACACGCACCTCCGTTTGAGTTTCCACACACATGCGGCACGCCGCCGCGAGCGTGTGCCGGGGATCAGTATATGCGTGTGCCGCGCGCCGCAGGCTCACCCATCCGCGCGGTCCTCGATGATGCGGCTGCGTTCGCGGTCATAGACGTAGAGCCGCCCCGGCTGCTCTGCGGCTCGGCAGGCTTTGTGCGAGCCGTCGCAGATGGGAAACGTGCGCGACAGGCCGCAGGCGCAGAGGAACATCGGCTTGAGGTTGCCCTGGTCGTCGCGCGGGAGGTCGGCAGGATCGATCCTGACCGGGCCGGTGGCGTCGAGGCGGATGAGGCGAGGCATGGGGAGGTTGTACCATCCTTGAGAGTGCCTCACACAATGCAAGAAGTAGATGTGGTATGGACGGGCGGGACGCCCATACCACCGAGGCGTGCAGGCATTGTGTGATACGGATTCTCGAAGATATCCGCGCGGCATCATCCGCCACTTCCTCGCAGACTCGTCAGTGGCGGCTTCTTCGGAGCGCGGAAGGCCGCTGGAATGCGTATGAGGCACTCTCAGGGAATGGCCTGACATCACGGCCGTGGCGCTTGGCGACCGGTTTCAAGGCCGACCAGCGGCACTCGCACTGGCGGGTAAACCGCCAGTGGCACAGGGGGGACGGCGCATCAGGCCGGTGAGGGGACGGACTGGGTGATGTTCTGGAGTATCTGGGCCGAGATTCGCGTGTCGCCGGTCTGGAGGTAAGCGCGGCTGACGACGCGGTGGGCGCAGACGGTCTGGATGTTGTCGATGATGTCCTCGGGGATGCAGTAGTCGCGGGCGGCCATGAGGGCGGTGGCGCGG
The DNA here is from genome assembly GCA_964490785.1 of uncultured Phycisphaeraceae bacterium. Lineage (GTDB taxonomy): Bacteria > Planctomycetota > Phycisphaerae > Phycisphaerales > UBA1924 > JAEUIV01. Next base: position 31,259 of record CAZBDZ010000006.1, on the reverse strand, counting down.
GCGGCGTGGGCGAGGGCGAGCGTGCCCCGGGGCGAGAGTCCGACCTGCAACTGGTCGTGCCTTCGCGTCGCCCCGGCGAGCGCGACGATGTAATCCACGAGCGAGCGGTCGAGGCGCACGGCGTCCACGCGCTGCTGGAGCGAGAGCACGTCCTGCGGCGTGAGGACAGGCTGAAGCGAGTGCAGCGGAGCCTCGGCGGGGCGGAGTTCGATAACGCGTGCCTCGTCGTCCGGCGTGGGATAGCCGAGGTTGGTCTGCATGAGGAAGCGGTCGAGTTGGTTTTCGGGGAGCAGGTAGGTGCCCTCGAACTCGTAGGGGTTTTGGGTGGCGATGACCATGAAGGGCTGGTCGAGGACGAAGTTTCGGCCGTCGATGGAGACCTGGGCCTCGTTCATGGATTCGAGGAGGGCCGACTGTGTGCGCGGCGTGGTGCGGTTGACTTCGTCAGCGAGGACGATGTTGGCGAAGATGGGGCCTTTTTTGAACTGGAAGTCCCCGGTGTGGCGGTCGAAGATGGTGACCCCCAGCACGTCGCTGGGGAGCATGTCGGGGGTGAGTTGGATTCGGTTGAAGGTGCAGGCGAGGCTGCGCGCGAGGGCGGTGGCGAGGAGGGTCTTGCCGACGCCTGGGACGTCCTCGATGAGCATGTGCCCGCGTGCGAGGAGGCAGCAGATGAGGCGGTCGACGGCGGTGGTGTTCCCAATGAAGACCGACTGCATGTTGACGCGCAGGCGCTCGATGGCGGATTCGGCGTGCCGGGTCTTCATGGGCGGGGGAGTATAGGAGGCTGGGGCAACAACAATGGTCGGGCGTTGAAGTGAGGTTCGCGGCTTTCGCCGGCGCGGTTCCCGCGATGGGATGGACCGGAGGCCCCCGCCCGCTGGTGCGCATCGTTACACTTTCGGGCGTGGGTGAGCAACCAGAGAAGCCGCGAAGCCCGGGGCCGAGCACGACGCGCCTTGTGATGTCGGCGGCGACGCTGGATTCGGCCCTGACGGGCTCGCTGCCTTGTGTGACATGCGGATACGAGTTGAAGGGGCTGTCGATCCGCGGCGTATGTCCCGAGTGCGGGACGGCGGTGCGAGCGACGATTCTCTACAAGGTCGATCCGCAGGCGGAGGAGTTCAAGCCGATCCGGCATCCCCACATCCTCGCGGCGGGGTTGGTGCTGTGGTCGATCGGCGGGCTGGTCGCGGCGGGGGCGTGCTGGTTCCTGCGCGGGCTTGACCTGGTTTCGCTGTGGGGAGGGTCCGGTCGGGCGATGCCCGCGCTGGTGTGGACGGCGGTCTGCGCGACGGTCATTTCAGGGATCGGCTCGCTCGCGCTCGCGCACCCGATGCCGGGGACGCGGGGGGGGAAGGTGCTGCAGGCGCTCGTGGGAACGGCGGCGTATGTGCCGCTGGTATGGTCGATGTGGCGGATGCTGGCGACGATGGACCCGCTGCGGTCGGCGCCCTATTTTGCGGGGCCGCCGCAGGCGGATCGGATCGTCATGCGGTTCATCGCGCTCGCCTCCGTCGTGGTGATCCTCCTTGGCATCAGGCCCAACGCGCGCGACCTGGTGAAGCGGTCGATGGTGTTGAGGACGGGGCGCGTGGACCGGCAGACGCTGCTTGGGATGGCGGCGGTCGCGGCGGTCACCATGGTGGGCGAGGGCATTCGGCTCGCGGCGGCGGGGAGGCAATGGGGTGATCCCGAAACGCTGGCCGTGGCCGGCGCGGTCGTGATCGGGATCGGGTCAGGGATGCTGACCCTGGGGCTTATCGGGTCGGCGGTGGATTCGTGGCGGATCGCCAAGGCGGTCCTGATTCCCTCGCCCTCGCTCAGACAGGTGGTGGGGGGGTGAGGCGAGCGTCCGGCAGGATCGCGCAAGGCGGCGGGTGTTGTGAACGGACTTGATTCGTCCGATGGCCTTGCGGGGCCGTCTTCCTACACTTGCGGCGTGTTCATTGACCAAGCGACCATCCAGGTGAGAGCGGGCGACGGCGGGGACGGGCGGGTGTCGTTCCGTCGGCTGAAGTACGAGCCCAAGGGAGGACCCGACGGCGGAGAGGGGGGCGACGGCGGATCGGTCATCGCCATCGGCGATCCGAACACCAACACGCTGCTCGACTTCCGGCACAAGCGGTTGTGGAAGGCTCGCTCCGGGGAGCACGGGCGCGGGAAGCAGCAATACGGCGCTTCGCAGAATGACCTCGAAATCCGCATGCCCCCGGGAACGCAGATCTATGAACAGACCGAGGCGGGCGAGTCGCTGCTTGCGGACCTGAAGGAGGGGGACCGGGTCGTGGTGGCGAAGGGGGGCAAGGGAGGGCGGGGGAATGAGGCATTCAAGTCGCCGACAAACCAGGCCCCGCGCGAGGCGGAAAAGGGCGAACCGGGGGAGGAGAAGGCGCTGCGCCTCGAGTTGAAGTTGATCGCCGACGTGGGCCTGGTGGGCAAGCCGAACGCGGGGAAGTCGACGCTGCTGGCGGCGACGACGCGGGCCACGCCCAAGATCGCGGATTACCCGTTTACGACGCTGGCGCCGCAACTTGGAATCGCGGAGCTTGATGCGGATCGGCGGCTGGTGCTCGCCGATCTTCCGGGGCTGATCGAAGGAGCCGCGGCGGGGGCCGGGCTGGGACATGATTTCCTTCGGCACATCGAGCGCACTCGCGTGATCATCCACGTGCTCGAGGCTGCCCCGGCGGACGGCTCGGACCCGGTGGAGAACTACCATCTGATCCGCAAGGAACTCGAGAGCCACAGCGCCCTGCTGGCGGAGAAGCCCGAGATCATCGCGCTGAGCAAGGTCGATCTTCTGGCGGGCGAGGCGGAGGTGGCGAAGACGGTCGGGGCGATCCGGGCCGCGCTTCGGCTTGGGGCGCGGGAGGAGTTGATCCCGGTTTCCGCGGCGAAGCGGGAGGGGATGAAGGAACTGCTTGAATCTGCTTGGCACGCGGTGGCCGCGGCCGCGAGGGTCTGACGGAGATGGATCATGGCGACGCAGCCTCCAAAGCCCGCTGAAAAGAAGGAGAAGAAGAAGGGGATTCTCGATCAGTTGATCGGTCCGCTCGGGCTGCTGATGATCCTTGTGGTGATCGCGGTGGGGATCGCGGCGGTGGCGTTGCTGTTCCAGACGTGGTCCGAGTTGGAGCCATGAGCAGATGCCGAATGAACTCACCGCCAGACCGATCGTCATCACGGGCGCGAGCAGCGGGATCGGGCTTGCGTCGGCGGTGCGGTGCGCCCGCGAGGGGATGCCGGTCGTGCTCGCGGCGAGGCGAAAGGGCCGTTTGGATGAGGCGGTTGCGAGGATTCGGAGCGAGGGCGGGCGGGCCCTCGCGCTGGAGTGCGACGTCGCGGATCCGGAAGCGGCGCGCCGGGTGGTCGAAGCGTGCCTGAACTCCTTCGGTTCGGTCTACGCGGTGTTCGCGAACGCAGGCTACGGCGTGGAGAAGCCGATTCACGAGATGTCGGACCGGGACATCCGGGAGATGTTCGAGGTGAACTTCTTCGGGACCCTGCACGCGGTGAGGCCGGCGCTGCCTCACATGATCGCGGCCCGCAAGGGGCACCTGCTCGTCTGCTCGTCGTGTCTCTCGAAGTTCACGCTCCCTTTCTTCGGCGCGTATTCGGCGACGAAGGCGGCTCAGAATCACCTGGCCCGCGCGATGCGCCTCGAACTGCGCGACAAGGGCGTCCATGTGTCCAGCGTGCATCCCATCGGAACGAAAACGGAGTTTTTCGAGACCGCGCAGAAGCGCAGCGGCGATCAGGCGATGCTCCAGCACACACCGCCGCTGTTCATGCAGTCGGCCGACACCGTGGCACGCGCGGTGGTGCGGTGTCTGAAGAGCCCGAGGCCGGAGGTGTGGACGAGCCTGTTCGTCCGGCTGGGAATGGCGATCGCGATGCCGATGCCCACGGTGTCGGACCTCGCCATGCGGGGAATGGTGCGCGACTATCAGAAGCGCGCGGAAGAAGCGGGGGGCCTCGAGGATTCGGCATCGGCGTCGGCGTGAGTTCGATCTCATGGCAACTGCCACCGGCGTAAGCCGGTGAACCCTGACCAAAGCAAACCTCCTGAAGGTCGCCGTGGCGACCCACACAAGCCCGAAGCCGATCCTTCGCATCTGGACTTGTTCAACGGGCGCGGCTCATCCCGAGAAGCGGCTTGGGGCTTCGCCCCCCCGCGAACGCACGCGCTCACGAGCCGATGATGCGGGCGCGGTCGGGCGGGAAGCCGTGCTCGTCAAAAAGCATGATCTCGTTGGCGCCGACCTTGAGCCAGCACTCGGGGATGTAATAGCGGGTTTGGCCGGGGACGACCTTTCCTGTGCGCGTGGCGACGAAGTAGCGCGAGATGTTCCGGCCGTTGATGAACAACTGACCCTTGCTCAGTCCTGTCGGCTCAAAGACAAAGGGGGCGTCTGTCGAATCGATGGTGAAGAGCGCTCGCCACCACGCCGGTCTGCCCTTGAACTCGGAGGGGCCCTTGGGCGGAATGGGATGGAAGCGGGACGCAGGCGGCGCCTCCCATTTCGCAAAGGCCCACGTCGCGCGGTCGCTGAGGACCGAGGCGCCCTCGAAAAACTCGGCCTCGTCGCGGAGCGTGCCGGCGGCAGCCTCGGCGTCGCCCACGACCGCAATCTGCAGTTCATTCGTCCCGCGCGAGAGCACCTCGGGCGAGAGGACGACGTGCTCGACCGAATGCCGCGGGAGGAGCCTGAGGGGGCGTCCGTCAAGGAGGAGAAGCGCCGGGTCCTTCAGCCCGGCGATACGCACGATGATCGGGGTCCGTCGGCGGTGCTGGAGGCGCCAGGTGATGCGCCGCGGGTTGGTCGCATCGCCGTCCTCCAGGCCGAGAACGAGAGGCCAGTGCCTGAGCGGCTCGATGGGCTTTCCGGCGACGATCTTCGGAGCGCCGGGGCGAAGCGAGGCGACCTCGAAGATCGGGCCGAAGATGCCCTTCGGCTCGTGCATCCGGTTGCCCTCGCAGCGCCGCCCCATGTTGTCGATGAGGACGGCGACGACGTGCTCGCGATCGGCGAAGGGAAGGGGAACGACAGGCGGCAAGGCCCCCGGCCCCGAGCCGATGACGCCTTGGAACTCCCCGTCGAAATACAGGTGAATCCGATCGGTCGCCTCGAAGAATCCGGCCTTTGCCTTCTTCGAGAGCCCCTTGAACTTGAGGCGCATCCACGCATAGCCCGACGCCGCGCCGAGGTCTTCGAGCGGCGCCGGCCCCTCGATGGACGCAAACCGCTCGCTTTTTCCCGAGACAAACTCATCGGTGGGACAGACGGTCCAGGTGCCGATGGCGATCTTCGGCTTGCGCGGGGGCGGGAGGGTCTCGATCGTCGAACGTTCGCCCTTGGCGGAGATGCGCGTGGCGCGCTTGTAAGCGGAGTGGGCGACAGGGTGTCCGGCGCGATCGAGGCCCGAGGCGCCGATGACGATGGACGACGGCTCGACCCACGCCGCGGCGATCGACTCCTCGTTGCAGACGACGATGGTGATGCCCTCGTGCTCGACGATCTGCGGCTCGTGGCCGGTGGGGACGATGGTTTCGATGGCCGAGCCGTTGATGGAAACGACTCCCGGCATGCCCTCGGGGCCATAGCACAGAAAGACCGATCCCACGAGCGCGACCGCATTGAGGTTGCAGTAGTCAAGCGTCGCGCGGTCCACGAGGTGGGTGCCGAGGAGAATCCACGCAACGCGGTCGCGTTCCAGTTCGACCGGGAGGGACGAGCCGTCGGGAAGCAGCACGGCGGCGCGCCGGCGGACCATGTCGCCTTCCGCGGGTGAGAATACGAAGATGATGCCGCCGGCGCTCCCCCGGCATTCCACGGCGACGAGCGGGGCGTCGTCGGTCGTCGGCTTGCCCTTTCGCCCTGCGCCGGTTGGATGGGCGTCGAGGGCGATGATCGCGGGCTGGTAACCAGGGTCCAGAGCGGTGAAGACCCGCACGAACTGCGTCGCAAAGGTGCAGATTCGGCGCACGGCGTCGTAGGTCTCGCCGGGCACGCCGGTCTCGGCGAGCGGCGCGCCGGACGCCGCGGCGGCCGGCGCAAAGTCCCCATGCTCGAACCGGCCCCCGAGGAAGTCGAAGTTCGTGCCGCCATGGAACGGCGCGAGGTTGAACTGTCCCCCTGCGGCGAGGACTTCCGCGATTCGCCGCAGGAGCACGGGTCCGCCGAGGCCGGAAGGGGGCACGCGTTCCCATGTGTCCAGGGCGCATGTGGGGAGCGCGGAGACAATGCGCGGATGGTCCGGCTTGAGCGTGCGCAGTTGCCTGACATTGGCGTGAAGATGGGTCGCCCCGGCCCAGGTTTCGATCTCACCCTCCGCCGCGGCGAACAGCCCGTTGGACGCGAGGACCGGAACGTTGATCCCGTTCTCGCGGAGAAAACGGTTGGTCTCGCCGAGGTACGCCGCCGCCTCGGCCCCGTTGCCGCAGAGCCATTGATGCTCGTTCTGGACCGCGATGATCGGTCCGCCGCCCTTCCGCGAGTGCGACGCCTGGAGGGGCTGAATGCGGGCGCAGACCGCGGCGAGGAAGCGCGAGACGGGTTGCAGAAACTCGGGTGCGCTCGTCCGCAGTTTCGGGCCGGCGTCCTTGAGAAGCCACGGCGGCATCCCGCCGAGGTCCACGCCATCGCCGATGTGCGGGCCCACGCGCACGATGCACCGCATGTGCAGCGCGCCGATCAGGCGGATGAACTGCACGATGTCAAGATCGCCGTCGAATCGGAAGACCCCGGGCCGGGGCTCGTGGAGCGACCAGACGACGGGCACTTCGATGCAGTTCAGCCCGGCGTGCCTCGCGGCGGCGAGGCGGTCCCGCCACAGGGGCGCGGGAACGCGGTGATACGCGACCGTTCCGGAGACGATCCAGAGTCGGTGGCCGTCGATCGCCAGGCTCTGTCCATCAACCGTGATCGTCGCCATCCCTGCAACCACTCCCATCGCCGGGCGCGTCTCGGCCCGGGCGCGCTCGTCAAGGTAAGTCCACGGGCGAGGGATCACAACCTTGGGCTGAGGTCAGGCTTTTTTGGGGTATTCGGGATGGGGATGCCGGTGGCGCGGCGGGTGCGAAGCGAGAATGCGCCGGGCCGAAGGCGGACCAAGCGCGTCGTATCCGGCGACCACCGGCGCATCAGGAGTTGCCCGGGGAAGACGACTGCTCGACGCGCCATGTGAGTTCGTCCCCGACGCACTCGATATGGACCGCGAAGAAGCCCGGCTCGCCCGTTGGCGATTGCGAGTCGTGGCGCATCACCAGAGGCCAGATGATCCGCCGATCGGTGTCGGGGAGAGGAAGCGTGTCGAGCGCGGCGGGCGGGTGCCATTCGAGGTCGCCTTCGCGGATCGAATGGGGCGTGAGCGAGACCGGGCCGAGCACGCGATACCAGAATATGAGCCAGTTGGTTCGGCCCTCGTAGCCGTGCTCGCTGATGAGGCCGATGAGCCGGAGCCGCTCGGTGGGGATGTCGAGCGACGCCTCTTCGAGAATTTCTCTGTGGGCGCACATGGCGGGCGATTCGCCGACTCCGGTGTCGAGTTTCCCGCCGATGGGGGAATACAGGCCCTTGTTGGGGTCCTTCGCGCGCCGAATCAGGAGGAGTCGGCCTGCGGCATCGCGCAGGTCGCAGAGGACAGCGATCTTATAAGGAAAGCCAGCCAAAGAGGTCGGAGTCGTTTCGGCCACGGCGGAAGGGTAACAGGCGACGGCACACGTCGGTCGGCACCGCTGAGACATCGCCGACGCCGTCGGGACCTTGCAAACGCCCCGCGCGGGAACTGATCCACGGCCCTCTGATGCTTTGAAGCAAGACGCCAACGACCGCCGACGGGTGATCGGCGGTCAATGCCTCTACACTGCCCGCATGGCGCAGGCTGGGTCAACATCCGCCTCGGCTGGGCGTGCACCGATGCGGTGGACGACGCGGTCGCTCTTGCAATGGATGGCGGAGGCTTTCCGGGAGAAGGGGGTTGAGTCGCCGCGACTGTCGGCGGAGTTGCTCCTCGCGCACGTGATCGGATGCGACCGCCTGAGGCTGTACATGGAGGCCGACCGCCCGGCGACGCCGCTCGAGCGCGAGTCGCTGCGCGGACTCGTGGCCCGGGCGTTGAAGCACGAGCCGGTGCAATACCTGGTGGGGGAGGCATGGTTCTTCTCCCTGCCGTTTCATGTGGACCGGCGCGTGCTGATCCCCAGGCCCTGCACGGAGGCGATCGTCGAGCATGTCCTCCAACATGCGCGGGCCGAGCCGGGCTTTGCGCCGGGAGGTGCGGCGACATTTGCGGACGTGTGTACCGGATCCGGGTGCATCGCGGTGGCCCTCCTGAAAAACCTCCCGGGGGCGCACGGGGCGGCGACGGACATTTCGCCGGAAGCGCTGGAGGTCGCCCGCGCCAACGCCGCACGCCACGGCGTCCTCGAGAGGCTGGACCTGCTCAAGGGCGACCTGTTGTCGCCGCTCGCCGCGCATCCGTCGGGGCAGCAGTTGCACTATCTCATGGCGAATCCGCCTTACATCCCGGACGAGGAGTGGGACAGCGCCGATCCCGCCAAAGCGGTGGGGCGCAACGTGAAAGGGTTCGAGCCGGAGGCTGCCTTGCGAGGCGGCGCGGACGGCATGAAGTACGTCCGCCCGATCCTCGACGCCGGCCCGGCGCACCTGCGCAAAGGGGGCCTGATGCTGATCGAGATCGCGGCGTCCACGGCGGACGTGGTGCTGAAACTCGCAAAGGGCCAGCCCAGCCTCGAATCGCCGCGGATCATCCCCGACCTGGAAGGCCACCCGAGAGTGCTGATCGCCACAAAGGCGGGGTGAGCCCTTGCGAGAGGCGAAGCGCGTGCGAACAGGTAGCATGAGGGAATGCAATCGAAGGCCATTACCGTCGCCGCGTATCTTGCCGAACTCGCGCCCGACCGTCGCGAGGCGATCGATGCCGTCCGCCAGGTCATTCTGAAGAACCTCGACAAGCACTACGAAGAGGGAATGAGTTACGGGATGATCGGCTACTACGTCCCGCACCGCGTCTACCCGGCGGGGTATCACTGCAACCCGAGACAGCCCCTGCCGTTCGCCGCCCTGGCCTCGCAGAAAAACCACATGGCCGTCTACCTCATGTCGGCCTACGGCGAGGGGTCGGAAGAAAAGTTCATCCGCGAGGGCTTCGCCAAAGCGGGCAAGAAACTCGACATGGGCAAGTGCTGCATCCGCTTCAAAAAGGTGGAGGACCTTGCCTTGGACGTGATCGGGCAGGCGATCCGGCGCACGCCCGCGAAGAAGTACATCGCCGCATACGAAAGGAACCTGCTCACGATGAGCAAATCGAAATCGAGGAAACCCCCAACCGCGAAGAAGACCGCGAAGAAGAAGGCCGCATCGAAAAGGTGATGCGGAATCCCGTTCGTTTGCGCGCACGCTCGGGATGAGCAGCAGGTCCGCACGGCGGCGACGGCCGATGGCCGCCGACAGGCGTCTGACCTTGCCCACGATCGGTTCGAGGTCCGCCTGGCCTGATGAACTCCTGTGTCCACCTTTCGTGGCCAAGTGCTCCTGTGGGAGGGTCGACGGCCCAGGAACAAGGCCCATACCGGTTCCAACCGGAACGAGCCGATCATCCGAACGTTGGCCGAACGTCTCCCGGTCGTTTTTATCAGGCCTGTAATCCGACGCCCCGCGATTGCGAGGCGCGATGCATCTGCCCGGTCGGGAATGCAATCGATCCTGTTTCGAGTCGCCACACGGGAAACGGCCGATAAACACCCCCATGCGACTCTTCGCCGCCGCTGTCGGTGCGCTTGGGCTGGCCTTGGGTTCGGCCTTGGGGCAGGCTGTTCGGCCGGAGGCGGCGAAGCGCGTGGTGCAGGTGTGGGACTTTGATGACCCCTTGTCCCGCGTGGAGCCGGTGCCGATGGGGTGGTTCCGCGCCCAGGACAACCCGCCGGAGCGAGAGCGGCCCGGCTACCCGGCGTGGAATATCCCGGGGATCAGTGCAGCGGCGGCGCATTCCGGGCCCCGATCGGTGGTGCTGCCGACACTCGGGGGGAACTCCTCGCTCATGCTTTCGGCCGGGGCGATCCCGGCGTTGCCCGAGGCCGACTACTCGGTGCGGGCCTACGTGAAGACGACCGATCTGGCGCACGCTCGCGCGGGTCTGAGGATGTGGCTGCTCGACGACAGTCTCCAGCGGCTGCACGGGTCGGAATCGCGGAGCGAACTGGTGAACACCGGCGGCGAGTGGGCCGAGGTCGTCGCCAACGTGCGCGGGGAGGCGCGGGCGGCGTGGATCCAGATCGAGATGATCGTCCTTCAGCCGCGGGAGTTCGAGACGGCGCGGAGCGTCCACCAGGTTTGGCCCGAGGATTTTTCCGGGGCGGCGTACTTCGACGATGTGGTCGTCTCCCAGGTGCCGCGGGTCGAAATCGTGGCGCAGGCGCCTGCCGGAGTGTTCATCGGGGGCGAGGCCCCGAGCGTGCTGATCGCGGTGCGGGACCTGACGGGCGAGCCGTTGGAGGTCGCGCTGACGGTATCCGATATCGACGGCCGAGAGGTGCAGCGCGTGCGGATGCCCGCGCCTGAGGGCGGTCGGCTGACGCCTTGGATGCCCGCCCTGCCGCGCTTCGGGTGGTACCGGATCGATATGGAGGTCTCGTCGAGCGAAGCGATCGTGGGCCGGCGGCTGCTGGACCTCGTCTGGTCGCCGGAACTCCGCGTGCCCGACACAGGCGCGAGGCAATCGTTCGGCGTGATCGCGGAAGGGCTTGCCGCGACGCAACGAAGCGGCCTGGGCGAACTTCTCCCGCGGATTCTCGCGGGGTCGGCGAGCCTTTCGGTGTTCACCCCCGGCTCGGCGGACGATCTGCCGGGGGCGGGACTCGAGGGGCTGTGGAGCGACGCGGAGCGCCTTCTGTCGCAGGGGATGGACATCACATTTGTCGTGACCAATCTTCCCCGCGCGGTGACGCGGAGCCTGCGCATCGACGCCGACGATCCGATTCCGATGTTCCTCGCGAAGGACGACCCCTGGGTGCCGTATCTGTCGCGCACGCTCAACGTCTTCGGCGAGCGCGTTCGCCGCTGGCAACTGGGCCCGACCGGCGGCGAGGCGGCGCTCTACCGCACGGACCTCGACGACGATCTCGAGGCGATCCGCCGGAAGTTGCGGACACAGATCCCCCGCCCCGTGCTCGCGCTCCCTTGGAATCTGAGCGTGTCGGCCGGCGAGGCGGCGGAGGCGGCGGATGCGACGACCATCTCCTGGCCGCGGGGATTCCCGCCCGGCGAGATCGAAGGTGTGCTCGCATCGGCGAGCACGGCGGCGGGGCATGGCGAGCGCACGATCCACATCGAGACCCCGCCGACGGGAGTCTTCGGCGGTCGGTCGGCGGCGATCGAACTGGCGCGCCGCGCGGTCAGCGCCTGGGCCGGAGGAGCGCGGCGGTTGTCGATGGACCGCGCATGGACGATCCACCCCGACGGGTCCGAGCGTCTCCATCCCTCGCCGGAGGCCGCGGTCTGGCGCGTGCTGTGCTCGGCGCTCGCGGAGTCGCGCGTGACGGGTCGGCTTCCCGTGGCGGAGGGAGTGTCGGCGTATCTCGTGGACGGCCCCGGCGGCGGGCTGCTCATCGGCTGGAACGACGGGGCCACGCCGGACGCGGCCGTGGTCCACGGCTGGCTTGGCGAGGGGCGCGTCTCGGCGATGGACATCTTCGGGAACGAAAAGGCAGTCGAACGCGATGAACACGGCGCGCACCACGTCGCGCTCGACGAGTCTCCCACAGTTGTTACAGGCGTGGACGTGGCCCTGGCGCGGTTCCGCGCGACGGTGCGGGTCGAGCCGCCGTTCCTCGCCTCGCGCGCGGAGCGGCACGAGATTGAGTTGGTCATTGAGAACCCTTGGCCGATCGGGATTTCCGGCCGCCTGCGCCTCGCCGAGCCTCTGGAATGGACGATCTCGCCGCGCCTGGTGCCGTTCGTGCTCGGCGCGGGTGAGAGTCTGCGCGTGCCGATCGAACTGGCGTTCGCGCCGGGGCAGGAGGCGGGTCGGCAGGCGCTCATCGCGGAGGTGGACCTGACGGCGGAGCGGCGGTACCCGGTGATGCGCTGGCCGATCGCCCTGGATCTGGGGCTGCCCACGGTGGAGTTGTCGGCCAGTTACCGCGTCGAGCCCTCGCCCACGGGCGAGGGCACGGACCTCGTCGTCTCGCTCCTGATCACCAATTCCGGCGAGTCGCCTTTGACAGTCGAGGCCTTCGCCCAGGCGATCGGGTACCGCGCGTTCGAGGCGCCGATCAGCGGCCTGGCGGCGGGCGAGTCCGCCACGCGCCGATTCCGATTCGACGGCGGCGGCGAGCGCCTCAAAGGGCGCGCCGTCCGCGTCGGACTCAAGGAAACCACAGGAACGGGTCGGCTGAATCGCACGCTGCGCATCGACTGACGGCGATTCCACATGACACTCGGGCGCCAAGGCCGACGTTGATACGAATCTCAAGCGATTCTCGGGTGCCACGGGCGGCTTGTCCGCCAGTGCGACGCCCTTAGCCGCTCGCACTCAAACGAATCCCACGAGACTTCCGGGCGAGGGCATCCGCCTCTTCGCTCGAAGACTCGCTCAGAAGCGGCTTCTCTGCCGCCCGGAGACCATGTGGGATCCGAATGGGAAGCCGGATCTGAGCCCGGGCGCGCCGAGACTCTGAAGGCTGCGCATCTCTTGTGGCGACCGGCGCCGATCATCCGCGGACGGGTGATCGGTGGCATGCGCCGTTCGAGATTCGCGTCGCCGTATCGGAGGCGAGCGCGGCGACCTCGAACTCGAGGGCGTGATCCTGTGCGAAGCGGACGGCCTTGTGCTGGATGATGCCTTCACTAAGGCCGAGGACATCGTGGTAGGTCGCCGTGTCGTATCGCCTGGCGGCGTCGCCCCACTCGGCGGGGTCGCGGTCATAGAGCCCGTCAACGTCCTTCACAAGCCGGCATCGGGCGTTGAGGCGATGCGCAATGACGAGCGCGGAGAGATCGCTCCCGCCCCGGCCCAGGAGGGTCGTCTCGCCCGCGGCGGATCGCCCGAGGAAGCCCGGAAGGACGAGAACCCGGACATCCGCGAGCACTCGCCGGACTGCGGCGGCGTCGAGGGAGGTCGGCCGGGCGTCGAGTGGCGGCCCGTCGGTGGTCAGGCCGATCGCCGCGGAGTCGCGCACGGCGGCAGGGATCCCGGCATCGGCGAGAGCCAGGCCGAGGAGCGCGACCGACTGGAGTTCGCCCGTGGCGACATACGCCGCGAGGGGTGCCGGCGCGTCGGCGGCAATGGCCTTTGCGTGCGCGAGGAGTCGATCCGTCGTGCATCCGATCGCTGAGACGACCGCGACAACGCGGTACCCCCGGTCGATCCATCGCGCGATTTCAGAGACCACGCCGGACAATGAGGATTCGCACGGAATCACGCTGCTGCCGAACTTGAGGACGATGATCGGATCAGGCACGCGCCACCTCCTCGACAAGGCACGGAGAGTTCACCACCGAGGACACGGAGGGCGCGGAGGGCGGATGTGGGAATGCGTTCACGTCGCCGGGTTGACCTGCGGGCGCCGTTGGGCGGGCTTCGTCCTCGACGTCCCGGTTGATCTTTGCGCACCGTTGCGGCGGATTCCCCAATGCGCGATCGAGGTCTTCGATGAGGTCGAGCGGGTCTTCCAAGCCGACGGAGAGGCGGACCAGGCCGTCGGCGATCCCCGCGGCCTCGCGCTGGGCGCGGGGGACGTCGGCGTGGGTCATGGTCGCGGAGTGCGTGAGAAGCGACTCCACGGCCCCGCAGTTCTCGGCGACGGTGATGAGACGCGCGCCCGCGAGCAGGCGCTTCGCGCCCTCCAGCCCATCTCTGACCTCGAACGCGACAATGCCGCCGTGCCAGTTCTTCCCCGTCGGCGACGAGCCGGCGAGGGCATGCTGCCGGGCGGCGAGGTTCGCCTGGGGGAATGAGGCGAGTCCTGGGTAGTGGACGCGCTCGATCCGCGGGTGGGCCTCGAGGAAGCGCGCGATGATCCCGGCGCCGCGGGACTGCTCGCGGATGCGCAGGGGGAGCGTCTTGATGCCGCGAAGCGTGAGCCACGCCTCGAAGGGAGATTGAATCGTCCCGAGGCTCTTGCGGATGAAGCGGAGGCGCTCCAGCAGGGGCTCGTCGCGCGAGACGATGGCGCCGCCGATGGTGGCGTTGTGCCCTTCGATGAACTTCGTGGTCGAGTAGAGCGTGATGTCGGCGCCGAGGTCCAGCGGCCTTTGAAGGGCGGCGGTCAGAAAGGTGTTGTCCACGACCAAAGGCACGCCGGCGGCGTTCGTGGCGTCGGCGACGGCGCGGATGTCCGTGAGTTTCAGCGTGGGGTTCGCCGGGGTTTCGACAAAGACGAGGCGAGTCCTGCCGGTGATCGAAGCGCGAACCTGCGCCGCATCGGCCGTGTCGATCCACCGCGCGGCGACGCCGAGCGGTGCGAGGATCTGCTGAAGAAGACGGGTGGTCCCCCCGTAAACAACGTCGGAGACAAGCACCTCATCCCCCGCCTTCAAGAGGGCGAGGAAGAGCGACGTCGTCGCGCTCAATCCCGACGAGAACGCAACGGCCGGCGGCGCGCCTTCCAGCGCGCCGAGGGCTTTCTCCAACGCGGCGACGGTCGGGTTGGAGACACGCGAGTAGGCGAACGGCGGCGAGTCGCCCACGCCGCGCTGCGCGTACGACGTGCTCTGAACGATGGGCTGGACGATCGCGCCGGTCGCCGGATCGGGATCATTCCCGGCGTGGACGGCGAGCGTGGACGGGGAGTAGACCCCGCCGGGGGCAAGGCGTGTCCCGAATGGGGCGGAGGTGACGATTGGAGCGGGCATGGGAGGTTCTCCATGCCACCGTGAGAGCGTGTGTGCTCAGGGGACAGGCCGCGCGGCCTGCTCTTTTGCCGAGCGTCAATGCTCGGCCCCATCGCCGCCCGTCCATCACCGGATCGGGCCTGCTCGGCACCGCGGTCGCCACAGCGACTCGGTTGCCGCCCGAGGTGTCAGCCTCGGGACTCTTGATGGCTTGGGGGAGAGAATACCACCGGTTACAGGCTTGTCAAGCGGTATGTGTGCGTTTATCCGGATTTGTCGATCAATAATCTCGCGTCGATGTTTGGTATCTGGATGGATGCATCTCGGCCAAACCAAGTGTGTGGATTGGAGTCGCGGTGAGGCAAGCCCCGGTCTCCCCAATGGATGCCACAGTTGCACGATTCGGCGGATTCAAACCGACATCCGGCTGTTCGGATTTGCCTCTGTGGTGCTTTGCCTTTCTCTGCGTTCATTCTTCCGGGTACAACTGCGCGCGTGTTGAGGATCGGGCTCATCGCTGCGACCGGGATGCTGGTGAGTGCTTGCACCGCCTGGGGGAGGCAGGAGGCGCCGGGGCCGCCTTCGATGCAGGCCGTCAGGACATCAACGGTTCCGTTGATCGACGGCGTGCCCGACGACTCCGCGTGGAACGACGCCGCGGTCATCGACGGGTTCACGCAGGTCGCGCCCCAACAGGGGGCCGCGCCGACCGAGCACACGGAGGTGCGGGTCCTTCATGACGACGACAACCTCTACATCGCAGTGCGCTGCCTGGACTCCGAGCCGGAGCGCATCGTCGCGCGCGACCTGGCGCGCGACGGCGGGTTCATCGATTCGGACGACTTCGTCACCATCATCCTCGACCCCTTCGGCGAGAAGCGCGGCGGGTATTTCTTCCAGGTCAATCCTGTCGGCGCGAAGCGCGACGGCCTGCTCGATCCCTTCCGCGGAAGCGACCGGCTCGAATGGGACGGCATCTGGCACGCCAAGGCGCAGCGCGACGACCACGGTTGGACGGCGGAGTTCGCCATCCCGTTCAAGACGCTCTCGTTCCGCCCGGGCGTCGCGTGGGGGTTCAACTTCGAGCGTGTGATCCGCAAGCGTCAGGAAACTGTGCGGTGGGCCTCGCCGCGGCAGGATGTCCACATCCGTCGGGTCGATCAGGCCGGGCAACTGGAGAACCTGCATGGGATGAAGCAGGGGCTTGGGCTGACGCTCAAGCCTTACGTTTCAACAAAGGTCGATCTTGAAGACGGCGGAGTGCGGATCAAGCCGGGCGCGGACCTCTATTTCCGGGTTACGCATTCGGTTACGGCCGCGGTTACGGTCAACACGGATTTCGCCGAGACCGAGGTCGATGAGCGGCAGGTGAACCTCACCCGATTCCCGCTGTTCTTCCCCGAGAAGCGCGAGTTCTTTCTGCAGGACACTGACATCTTTTCCTTCGGCGGGATCCAGCAGAGTCCGCTGCCGTTCTTCTCGCGGCGGATCGGGATCGTGGGGGGAGAGGAGAAGGAGATTCTCGCCGGGGTGAAGGTTACAGGGCGGGAGCGCGGCGTGTCGTTCGGCGTGCTCGACGTGCAGATGTACGACGATGACGACCTCGGCTCGAAAAACCTCGCCGTGGGACGCGCGAGCGCCCACCTGTTTGACCAGTCGAATGTGGGAGTGATCTTCACGGCGGGCGATCCGGGCACGCCGGGCGACAACGGGCTCGCCGGCGCGGACCTGAACCTGAGGAGCAACGCGCTCCCCGACGGCAAGACGGTCGAGGCGCACGCGTGGATCATGGGGACGGCGACCGACGCCGAGGGATCGGGCGACGACCCGGATGACACGGCGTTCGGCGGTCGCGTCGCCTATCCGAACGACGACTGGTCGCTGAGCCTGTTCGCGGCGCACATCGGCGCGGGGTTCAATCCCGCGCTCGGGTTCGTGGAGAGAACAGGCGTGCGCGAATACGATGGGCGATTCCGCCGACGGTGGCGCACGACGGGATATTTCAGGCGGATCGACCTGGCGGCGAACCCGTCGCTCTTCACGGAACTGGGCGGCGAACTCCAGACGCTGGAAGTGGAGGCCCCTGAAGTCGAGGTCGAGAACCGCAACGGCGATGAATACGGAGCCGCGTACGTTTACACCCGGGACGTCCTGACGGACGATTTCGAGATCACCGACGGCGTGGTCATCCCCGAGGACGACTACGATTTCGGACGAGGCCGGGCCTGGTTCGACTCCTCCGCGTCGCGGGCGCTGGCATGGTCATTCGTATTCGAGGGGGGCGGGTACTACGGCGGGCGGCGCGAAGACTATGTGCCGGCGATCGCGTGGCGGCCCTCGTCGCAGTTCTTCGCCTCGGCGGAATACGAGATCAACGACATCCACCTGCCGGACGGGGATTTCATCGTGCGAACGGCGCGACTTCGGGCGAATGTCCTGTTCACGCCGGAGATCTCGTGGAACAACACCATCCAATGGGACAACGAATCCGACCGGCTCGGCGTGAACAGCCGGTTCCGATGGGAGATCGAGCCGGGGACGGACCTCTTCGTCGTGCTGAACCACGGGTTCGCGGTCGAGGATGACACGTTCGAGTCGGAGGAGAGCGAGTTCACGATCAAGTTCGGGATGACGCTGCGATTCTGAGCGGCGAGCCGGGTTGACGACGTTGTTTCAAGGGAAGAAAGGCACCGAGGCAATTGGCATCGAGGCAGAAGGAGTTCCCTCGCCGATCAGGATTGTTTTTCGGGTCCTTCGGCGTCGAGAGGGGCTTTGGATTCGTGTGTTGCCGGATCGCCGTTCGGCGCGGCGGCGCTCGGGTCGTCGAAGGCAAGCCCCGCGATGCGCTGGGCCTGGGCCTTGAGTTCGAGCGCCTTGCGCTTGAGGCGTTTGAGGAAGACGCGGGCCCAGACGAACTCCGTGGCGAGGATCATCAGCCCGGCAATGACGACGAAGACGCCGCCGGGGCCCGGGATGAGGCCGACGGGGATCGCGACGAGGAGCACGGTTACGCCGATGACGAGGATGACGATCCTTCGGCTGCGGCGCCAGGCGAACTCCGCGGCCTCGGCGAGGTCCTCGATCGGGGTGGGCGGCAGGCCGGCGCGGCGCTTCTCGATGCGATCCCGCACGACCGAGGCGAGCACGCCCGCGCTCAGCAGCCCGACCACGACCGTGAGCGACACCCATGTATCGATGTGATGGACGCCCGAGACCAGCATCTTGACGCCGATGTAGAACAGGATGAAGACCAGGCTGAGTTTGAGGTAGCGGAAGGTGTCGATGATCGCCGCGAGGGCGAAGTAGAGCGACCTCAACCCGAGGATTGCGAACATGTTGGACGAGAAGACGATGAATGCGTCGCTGGTGATCCCGAAGATCGCCGGGATCGAATCGACGGCGAAGATCACGTCAGTCGTCTCGACCACGACCAGAACGAGCAGAAGAGGCGTGGCGACGAAGCGTCCCGCCTGGCGCACGAAGAAGCGGCTGCCGTGGTACTCGCGCGTGAAGGGGAGAAAGCGCACGGCGAGACGCACGGCGGGGTTCTTCTCCGGGTCCACCTCTTCGCCGCCGAAAAGCAGTTTGAACGCGGTCAGGATGAGCAGGACCCCGAAGACGTAGATCATCCACTCAAAGCGGTTGATGAGCGCGGCGCCGACGGCGATCATCACGCCGCGCATCAGGATCGCGCCGAGAACGCCCCAGAACAGGACGCGGTGCTGGAGTCCGCGGGGAACCTGGAAGTAGGTGAAGACGACGGAGAAGACGAAGATGTTGTCCACGCTCAGGGCGTATTCGACGATCCACCCGGTGAGGTATTTCACGGCGGCGTCGCGCCCGGTGAGCCCCGGCGTCCCGGCGACGGTCATGATCCCCTGGTCGTAGAGAAGGTAGATGACCGGGGTGAAGAACATGGCGATGAGGACGACCCCGGCGGTCCAGCCGAGCGCCTCGCGCGCCGCGATCTCGCGCTCGCCCCGGTTCACAACGAACAGGTCGAACGCGAGCATCAGCAGGATGAGAGTGATGAAGCCTGTCCAGACCAGAATCATGCGGCGCGGGGCCTCCTCGACCCCGCGCGGAAGGCGGGGCGCGGCATCGTACAGGGAGCGATGCTAATCCTCCGGGCGTTCGCCTTCGGGGGCCATCTTGACCATGCGCGGCGTGAACTTGCCGACGGGCTTGACGAGGTCCGCCTGGGCGGCCATCACCTGGTGGATGTCCTTGTAGGCGATCGGCGATTCGTCGAGGCCGGCGGAGAGGAGCACGACGCCCCTGACCCGCAACTCCTCGCGGAGCCGGTCCCAACGCTCGGTGGCGGCGGCCTTGGTGCGCGACATGCACCGCCCGGCGCCGTGCGCGGCGGAGTCGAGCGAGCGCTCGTCGCCCCTGCCCTCGACGATGAATCCAGGCGCGATCATCGAGCCGGGGATGTACCCCAGGACCCCTGCGCCCGCGGGCGTGGCGCCCTTGCGGTGAACGATGACTTCCTTGCCGCCGTGCGTCTCCTTCCAAGCGAAGTTGTGGTGGTTCTCGATCTGGAAGAGGATCGGCGCGCCGACGGAGCGGGCGACCTTGTCGTGGATAATGTGATGGTTCGCGGAGGCGTATCGCCCCATGAGGTCCATCGCGGCCCAGTATTCAAGGCCGGCGTCTGAGCCGGGACCGGAGAGCGGGAGCCACGCGAGGTGGCGTTGCTCCTTCGACAGGTCGGGATGCATCTCCTGCGCCACTTTGCTGTAGTGGCGGCAGACGGCGGCGCCCGTGCCGCGGGACCCGCTGTGGCTGACGAGCGCCAGATGCCGACCTCCGGGGATGCCGTGGGCATTGGGATGGATCTCGACCTCGCCGAACTCGACGAAGTGATTGCCCGAGCCGCTGGTGCCGAGTTGGCCCCATGCGGTGTCCTTCATCGCGGCGGTGGTCGGCGACGCGGACCAGTCCTCGTCCATGACGGGGTGGTGCGGGCGGTCGCGTTTCCATTCCTTGCCGACGCCGAAGAGGGTGTTGCGTTCGAGGTACCCGCGGAAGCGGTCATTGTCCTGGGTGAGTGATTCGGGGGGAAGGTCGAAGATGGTCATCATCACTCGGCAGGCGATGTCGACCCCCACGGCGTAGGGGATGACGGCATCCTTTGTGGCGAGGACGCCGCCGATCGGCAGGCCGTAGCCGATGTGTGCATCGGGCATGAGAGAGCCGGCGACCGAAACCGGAAGTGAGCAGGCGTTCCGCATCTGCGCATGGGCCTCGGGTTCGATCTGGTCGCCCCAGCAGGCGTAGGTTGGCTTGGAATGGTCCATGGCTCTTTTGAGGAGACGGCGACACCCTTGTCACCGAATGGGGCTGGTGCAGGCTACTCGGACTTTCGCTCAAAAAAGCGACGAACAGCGCGTCCCGACGGCCGACGAATCTCGCTTGTCAGGTGTTGGAACTGGGTTGCCGACGCGAAAAGGCGATATACATACCTGACAAACCCCGATTCTCTTTGGACTTCCAGTGGTTTCGACGCATACTCTGGGAAGGAGATTCACCAATGACTCGCCGCTTGCTTGCCGTTGTTGTCGCCCTCGGGCTTTGCCAGGGGGCGTTTGCCCAGTCGAATGTTGATGCCACGAAGAAGTATGCCTGGACGGAGAACACCGGGTGGACGAACTGGCGCGACGCGAACGCGACCGCCGACGGCGTGGTGGTGACGCCGCCGACGCACCTGCGCGGGTACGTGTGGGGCGAGAACGTCGGCTGGATCAACACCGGGAACGGCGCGTTTCCCTACGCCAACACGAACAACACGAACTTCGGCGTGAACATCGGCGCCGGCGGATATCTCAACGGCTACGCCTGGGGTGAGAACATCGGCTGGATCAACTTCAACACCCAGCCGCAGGTGGGCACGCAGGGCGCGCGCTACGACATCCAGCAGGGCCGCTTCCGCGGCTACGCCTGGGGCGAGAACATCGGCTGGATCAACCTCGACGATTCAACGCACTACGTCGCCAGCGTGCCGACGTGCTGCCCAGGGAACGCGGACAAACTGAGCGGGCAGGTGAACTTCGCCGACATCACGTCCGTCCTGGCGAACTTCGGGATGCCGGCGAACCCCAACGGGTCCACGATCGGCGACTCGGACTGCAACGGCGCCATCAACTTCGCGGACGTCACGAGCACGCTGGTGAACTTTCTGCTTGCGTGCCCGTGAGCGGGATTATTTCCCAACACAAAACAGGCTGAACACGCGCCCGATCACATCGTCCGGCGTGACTTTTCCGACAATCTCGCCGAGGGCGTCGAGGGCCAGACGCATCTCGCCCGCGATGAGTTCGGGGGAGGGGAGGCGGTGCGCGTCGCCCGTCGGGTGCCCCCGTGTCGCTGGCTTTGCAGCGAGGCCGGGAGATTCGGGAGATTCGCCCGGCCTTGGAGAGGACGCCAAGACCGGGGCAACCTCATTGGGACGCAGGATGGCTCGGGCGCGGGTAAGCGCATCGCGTGCGGCTCGGAGGGCGCGCTGGTGCCGCGGGACGACCGCGGCCTGCCGCGCGCCCGACGATGCGAAGGCCGTCGCGCTGTCGGCGATGGCGCGCTTGAGCGCGCCCAGGTTCCAGCCGTCAAGGGCGCAGACGGGAAGTACGTCAGAGGAAACCGCCGCTTCCGCATGGGAACCGGCCGCCCGCGGCAGGTCGGCCTTGGTCCGCACGCGGATGACGCGCTGGCCGGCAAGCGGAGCAGGAGGCTCGGCGAAGCGACCCGTCGGATCACACCAGAGGATGACGTCCGCGCGGGCGATCTCGCCGCGGGCGGAGGCCTGCGCGGCGGCGTCGATCGGCGTGGCGAGCGCGCCGTCGAGGCCGGCGAGATCGATGAGCATCACGCACCCGCCTTGCAACTCGATCGCCGGGAGATCAAGCGGTTCGGCGATGGCGTCGCGCGTCGTGCCGGGAGTTTCCGAGACGACGGCGCGTTCGCGCCCAAGGAGCGCGTTGAAGAGCGTGGATTTCCCGGCGTTCGGCGGGCCGACAAGAACGGCGCGCGGCTCGGCGGAAGAAGGCTCCGCAGACGCGGGGGCGATGAAGCAGTCAAGCCCGAAGAGGCAGTTGCGCAGCCCGTGGAGCAGCCGCTCGGGATCGATGGGAACCACATCCTCCTGGTCCGCGAAGTCGATGCCCGCTTCGACGAGCGCGAGCAGCCGCGACACCTCCTCGGCCAGGTCGCGGTACGCGCGGCCCGTTTCGCCGGCGAGGAGAGCCTCCGCCGCGACGAGCTCGGCGTCCGAGCGAGCGCCGATGGCGGCCTGGACTCCCTCGGCCTGGTCAAGGGTCATCTTGCCGTTGAGGAACGCCCGGGCCGTGTACTCGCCCGGATATGCGTGGCGGACGCCGGGCTCCTGCAGGAATTGGGTCAGGACGCGATCGAGAAGCGCGGGATTGCCGGGGAGGATGAACTCCGCGGCATCCTCACCCGTGTAGGAACGGGGCGCGCGGTGCAGAAGGAGAAGGCACGGGAGATCAGCCTCTCCGCCGGACTCAAGGCCCAGGCGAAGTCGCGCGCGGTGCGCCCCGGGTTCGCTCGGCGCCGCGACCAACCACCGAGCCAGGACGGCCATCGTGCCCGGCCCGCTCAGGCGGATGATGCCGCGAGGCGCGCGCCCGGCCCCCGAGGCGATGGCGGTGATCGTTCCGGCATCCGGCATGAGGTGAGCGATCGTAGGAACATGAGGCCCCTCGTGGTATCGCCGCTGGGCGATCGCATGATCCGGGCACCCCGGTCCCGCCGCGGCGGGGAGAACCTGAGGACGATTTACGCCGAATCGCCCCAGTTGGACAGGATGTAGGTGATGTCCGCGAAGGACGTCACGCCGTCGCAGTTGGCGTCGCCGGCGAGGATTCCGCCGTTGACGACGCCCCAGTTGACGAGGACGGTGGTGATATCGGCGAAGGTCGTCTGCCCGTCGTTGGTGACGTCGCCGCTGGCGAAGCCCGCGAGGGCGACGGTGAACTGGTCCATGGCGACGGGCGTGCTCTTTCCGACGGCGGCCCAGGCGTTGTAGAGGTCCGTGCCGCGGGGATCGGGCGCGCTCGCATCGCGCAGGAACTCGATGTATTCCCTGGACGACGTCTGGTAGTAGACGGTAACGTCGGCGTGCGTAGTCCCCTGCGGGATGCAATAGCGCGTGTCGTCCCAATACTGCCCGTCAAGATACGAGTACCCGACGTGCCCGGCCTGGATGGCGTCGAATGCCGCGTTGGTGAAGCCCCGCGGCGGGATGCGGTTGTCCTTGAACACCTTGTTCACGAACGCGAGGTGGAAAGTCTCACCCTCCGGCAGCCCCACGATCGCCCCCATTGCCGCGTCCACGCCGAGTTTCTGCTCGTAGACCTTGGTGTCGCCGGTCGAGAGCACCGCCGTCGCCGCGTCATACGCGCCCCGCTCGGAAAGAAGGGCCGCACCGTTGAAGAACTTCACGTTGATCCAGATCCGCCGCCCCTCCGGCATGCCCGTCAGCAGTTTGTGCCCTGTCTGGTTGATGACGCGGACCGAGAGTTCGCCCGCCGTCTGCGTTCCGAGCGAGTCCGTGGCGTCCTGCAGGAAGTGGATCGTCTCGGCGCGCTGCCGCTGCATGAGCGTGATCGTGTCCGGCTGCAGTTCGTTCGTGCCGCCGGGCCCGAAGAGGTGCAGAATGGCATCGAGCGCGAAGACGTTGGCCCCGACGAACATGTGGATCGGCAGGTCGTTGCGCACGGGCGGATCGAAGAGCTCCCAGCACGCCGTCCCCGTGGTCGTCGGCATGTGGCAGTCCTGGCACTGGCCGACCATGATCCGGTTGCCGCCGAAGCGGTTCTCGAAGGGGTTGTCGTCCTCGGGAATGAACAGCCCGCCGGGCGTCGTTGCGAAGGCGCTGTTGAGCCACTCGCTGTAGGTCCGCTGCTCGGGGAACTCGTCGAGTTTGCTCTGGGTCGGGTGCGGCGTGTCGCGGTCGTTCAGGACGTACGCGCTCCCCGCCTTGGAGAACATCGGGTTGCTTACGTCATGGCACGTGCCGCAGAGATCGCCCGTCCGGTGATGCGGCGAGTACTGCCACAAATGCAGCGGCTCTGGGTCCATCGTCGCGGTGAAGTCGATCGGTCCGCGGCGGACGTCCATCGGGTCCATGATGAACTGCCCGTTGCCGTAGTCCACCGGCGACAGCCCGTTGACCGAGAGGGCGTCGCGGATCAACTGATCGTCGGGATGCCCCGCGGGCGCATTGTCGCGGTCCACCAGACGGTGGCACGCGCTGCAGGAGATGCCCTCGACCCGATCGGACTCGAAGAGCCCCGAGCCGTCGGGATTCCCCGTCGGCGGCGTGGCGCGGCCTTCGAGCCACGCCCGCGGCGAGTGGCAGCGGATGCACAGCGCGCCGGCCGAGTTCGCGGAATCCGCGGTGGCGACCGCAAACGCCGCCTGGAAGATCGGATCGAGATATGCAAGCGAGTGCATCGACCCGCGCCACGAGTAAGGCTTCACGGTCGTCGCCGGGTCGTCCAGACCCGCGTGGCAGAGGAAGCACCCGTCCTGGGCCGTGGCGAATGGATCGACCACCTGCGTCTCAGGCGGGAACGGCGAGCCCTGAGGTTGGGTCCCCTGCTGACGGAAGTCATTGACCGTCGGCGGAACCAGGGGCGGGCCGGCGTACGCAGAAACCGCGATTCCAAGCGAGGCGAACAGCGTGGACCACCGCCCGGGCCGCGCGAGAATTACAGACCAGATTTTTCCCATTTGTCCTCTCCCTTCGAGCGGGGATCCTCCCATCGAAGTGTACCTCCGGTTTTCAGCCGGGCCATCCGTGGCCGCCGCGGTTCCCTGACTGTTTTCGGCGTTTTTTGCCCTGCGGATGCAATCTGTGCCGCAATGGCAAGTCCCCGGCGCGAACCGTCCGCCCGGCCGCAGGGCCATTCGCGTCTCATGCCGAATCCACTTCGGTTTACGGTGCGAAGGATGCCGCCCCTGAAATGGATAACAAGTGGTTTTCGGGCGTCAAACATGCCCAGTCTGAGCGAGCCTCTGAGCCGGAATTCCGTCGCGACCAACGGAGTGTCGGTTGTTTCCGCGAGGATTCACATGCGATCCGGTTGAATCGGGACGTGTGCTCCAGGATGATCGGCTCTCCATGGGCCCGCAAGGAATGGCGCATATCGGTTGTTGTTCGGGTCCCCACAACGCAGACGACCCCAAGTGCGCCTGCATTTGGAAACCCGGAATTGGCACGCCCCCCCTTTGGCTTACGATTGCATCTGAATTCGCTTCGCGGTCGAGGGCGTTGTGCGGTGCGGGGCCCCGACGGGGCGGCGGAATCCTGTGAAAGGAGTAGCACATGTTCAAGCAACTGGCGCTTTGTGTCGGTTTTGTTGTTGCGTTCCTTTCCTCCACATCGGCGCTGCTCGCGGAGGAGCCAGCGTTGAAACCGGACGGCGGATCCAAGGAGGTCGCGGCAGTGATGCTCAGCGCGGCTCAGTGGTCGAGCGCGGACATCAACGCGGTGGCACGGTTCGTGGACGCCCCGGAGTTTGTGTACATCCCGTCGGATCAGGGGCCGGTGATGTATGAATCCGGGAACCCGTTGCTCCAACTCGGGGCCGACTACGGGAAGGTGCTCCAGGTCGGCGAAACAGCGCGCTCGGGCGTCTTCTGGAACTTCGGAAAGGATCGCGCGCTCCTGCGGCTTCGGAACGGGATCGGCATCATCGAGCTACGTCCTCGCTCGCTGATCGTACTGGGGGATGCTCTGATCGAGGAGGAACGGGGACGCCCCTTGCCCGGTGCCGCTGTGGGCGGCGAGGGGGAGGAGACGATCATCGTGCAGGTTACCAAGAGCGTGAAATGCGGGGCCGGCTACTACGCTTGTTGCAAATACAACGGCGGAGGCAACCAGATGACGGCGACATGCATCCGCGACAATGCGCCCAACGCGCCGATTTGCGATGCGGGTGGACCCGGCGCGACCGAATGCTCGGTCAGCGACAACTGACATCGATTCCATGTGAATCCCGGGGGTGAGAGAAGACGCTTCCGAGTCCCGGCCCGGCGGGAAGCGATGAGGCGGATGCTCCCGTCCGGAAGGCACTTGCATTCCGCAGGTAAGGGAGATTCACACGAGTTGGCGACCTGTGGCTTACCCAGTCGCCGTGGCGAACCGACCACGAACGCCATAGTCAGGGTGTGCCCGTCGCCCAGCGGATCAGAACGTCCGCCACCTCGTGCCGCGTGAACTCCTCAGGCGGACGCTGCCCCGCGGCGAGCATCTCCCGGACTTTCGTGCCGGAGAGGGCGACCTGGTCCCCGGGGATATTGGGGAAGGTCTTCGGGCTGACCATCCCGCCGGCGCGCTTCGAGTACGCGGCGTGCTCGAACTTCAGCGGCGTAATCAGAAGATCGCCCGGATTAAGATCGTCGAAAATCCTCTGCGCATCGTATGAGCCGTAGTACGTCCCCACGCCCGCGTGGTCCCGCCCGACGATGAAGTGCGTGCAGCCGTAGTTCTGCCGGATGATGGCGTGCAGGATGGCCTCGCGCGGGCCGGCGTAGCGCATCGCCGCGGGCATCACCGAGAGAAGGGTGCGCTCGGGAACGAAGTAGTTCTCAAGCAAAACCTTGTAGCACTCCATCCTCACGCCCGCGGGGATGTCGCCCTCCTTGGTCTCGCCCACGAGCGGATGGACCAGCAGTCCGTCGCAGATCTCCTGGGCGCACTTGCAGAGGTACTCGTGGGCGCGATGAATGGGGTTGCGCGTCTGAAACGCCGCGACGGTCGTCCAGCCCTGCTGGTCGAAGGCGTCGCGAGTCTGCGCGGGGGTGAGGCGGTGTTCGACAAACGCCTCCGGACCCGATGGATCGACGCAGACAGCGAGCGTCTCGACGGCGCCGGCGACGCAGACCTCGCCCTCCGCCAAAACCTGCGCCACCCCGGGGTGGCCCGAGTCCTCGGTGCGGAAGACGTTTGGGATTTCGAGCCTCTTGTCGTGGGGGAAGACCTCGGAGACCGTGAGAACCGCCTGGAGCACACCGTTGGGCGCATGCAGCGCGATGCGCTCGCCCGCCTTCGGTGCCGAAGCGGCGTCGGTCGAAAGCAATATCGGGATCGGCCAGAGCACGCCGCTCGCGAGGCGCATCGACGTGCATACCGACTCGAAGTCCGCGCGTCCCATGAACCCCTTGAGGGGGCTGAACGCGCCGACCGAGATCATCTCAAGATCGCACGATTGCTTGGGCGTGAGCGTCAGCCGCCTGAGCGAGCCTCCCTCGGCCCGGACCTCCGCAGCCCGCGGGCCTTCAACGACACGGTTAACGAGGATATTCCCATGGGGAAAGATGCGGCGCTTCATCCGACGGCTCCATGCCCGCCAGCCATGCAACCGGAGAGATCGGGCCGGAAAACGACGGCCATCAACCGCATCGGCTCCAACGGGTGGGCGGGCAGTGTATCGGCGGCCTCAGGCCCCGGCTTGCGGAAGGACGACCGTATCGCCCCGTCCGCGGAAGGGCAGGCTGGGAAACCGTTCACGCCGTCCGCTGCGATCATGGAAAATGCAACCGCCCCGCGCCTTGCGGTAGAACATCCGGGGTCGGCCGGGAGCAAGGACCGCACGTGATGAAGGTTTCCGTGGTCATGCCGGTGTTCAACGAGTCCGCGACGGTCGAGGCCGCCGTTGCGCGGGTGCTTGCGTCGCCGATCGAGAAGGAACTCGTCATCGTGGACGACGGCTCAACCGACGGCACAACCGAGAAGATCGCCGCCATGGCGTCGGGGCGCGAGGGGATCATGGTCATCCGATGTGAGGAGAACCGAGGCAAGGGCG
Source organism: uncultured Phycisphaeraceae bacterium (assembly GCA_964490785.1). GTDB lineage: Bacteria > Planctomycetota > Phycisphaerae > Phycisphaerales > UBA1924 > JAEUIV01. The sequence goes on along the minus strand of CAZBDZ010000006.1, from coordinate 3,571 downwards.
GGGCCCTGCGCGCGGGCTTCGCCGCCGCGACCGGCGACATCGTCATCATCCAGGATGCCGACCTCGAATACGACCCCGCCGAATACCGGAAGCTGATCGCGCCGATCGAACAAGGGCTGGCCGATGCCGTCTTCGGCTCGCGCTTCTCAGGAGGTGAGACGCACCGTGTGCTCTACTTCTGGCACACGCTAGCGAACAAGGCGCTCACGCTCTTCTCCAACGCCTGCACGAACCTGAATCTCACCGACATGACGACCTGCTACAAGGTCTTCCGCCGGGAGGTTTTGTCGAAGATCACCATCGAAGAAGACGGCTTCGGCGTCGAGCCTGAACTCACGGCGAAGGTGGCGCGGCTCGGCTGCCGCGTGTACGAGGTGGGCGTGTCGTACCACGGGCGAACCTACGCCGAGGGGAAGAAGATCCGCTGGCGCGACGGACTCGTGATGCTCTGGTGCGTCGCGAAGTACAACTGGCGGGCGTAGAGGAGAATCGCCTCACCGGGCCGCCAGCGCCGCGGCGATGGTCCGGCCGTCGAAACCGTCTCGGGTGATCAGCCGGCGCAGGACGGCCCCGGGCTCCCGACCCGGCGCGATCCACAGCACGGCGTCGAGCGCGGTCGCCGGATCGTTGAGCCAGGCGCGGACGCGGGCCGCCGCGTCGGGGTCGTCGGGAGGCGAGAGTTCGGCGACGCGACGCCCGGCGGCGAGCGCCTCGGTGTCGTCCGCCGACGCCGAAACCCCTCGGACGAGGAAGCCCGCGTGAACCAGGCGGTCGGCAAGCGTCGCAAGCCGCGGCCCCTCCTCGGCGATCGTGTCGGTGGGGAGCAGGTTGAGGACCAGCAGAGTCCCAGCCGATCCCGGAGCGGCGGGAGGCGGCAGATTCTCCGGAGCGGGCAGGCCCGGCGCGGGCGGCGCGACGGATGCGCTCGTGTCCGCTTCCGCCTTCTTCCGGCGGAGTTCGTCGAAGAACGCCGAAACTTTCCGCCCGACCTCGTTGAGTTCGGACACGCCGTCGCTTGTATCGATATTGACGCTCGCGTGATCGGAAGACGGCGCGTCCGTGTCGAGGGTGATGAGGCTGCCGTCGTCGCTGCTGACCGTGAGCCGACCGAAGTCGGTGGCGACTTCGATGCTGTTGGAATGAGCCTGGGCCTCGACCTGCGCGTGCTGCCGATCTTCCTTCCGGTTCAGCGAGATGACGACCAGGGCCATCGGAACGGCGACGGCAACCGTCAGGAACAAGAAGAACGCGCCGGCAACACCCGGATTCGGCCGCGTGGAGAATCGGCCGGAGCGGGAGAACGACGTGGCGAACGCGCCGCCGGTCAGCCGCCCGCGCACGCGCTCCTGCGCCCGCCGGACGCGTTCGCGCGCCGAGGCGAGTTGCTCGGCGGCGGTTCGCCCGGGACCGGGCGTGGGCGCGGCGGGCGGGGCGCCGCCGTTGCGGATGACTCGTGCGGCCTCATGCACGCCCGCCACGGCGGCGGCGGCGGCGTTCCGCGCCATCCGCTCGGCGTCTTGGCGAAGCCGGGACGCGTCAAAGCCCGCGTTCGCGGGCGCATCGCCCGCGGCGCCGGCATAGCGGCCGGTCCACCAATCCGTAACCCTGAGGCGCGGAGCGCGGCGTGCTCCCTGCTTCGCCTCGCCCCCGCCGACGCCGATGTTGGCCTCGAAGATGAACCCTCGCTTCTCCTCCGCGGGAGGCGTCGGCACCGGCGACGCCGCCGCGGCGCGGACCGCGACAAACTCCTCTTCCTGCGGAAGCGGCGGCGGCATGGCGGCCCCGCCGACCACCGAGGGAAGGTCCGCGGGCTTGAGCATGAAGGCATCGGTCGCCGCCATGACAGCCCGCAGGTCGGCGAGCATCTCCCCCGCCGTCGCGTAGCGGTTGTGCAGGTCGGTCATCGCCCGCCGGACGACCCACCGCAGCGCCTCGGGGCATGCGCGCGTGATCTGCGACAGCCCGCCATGCGCGGGGAACGAGTTCTCGACCACCGAATAGAGCACCGCGCCGACGCCGTAGAGATCGAACTTCACCCCGTCAACCTCGTTCACCTTGGCGCCGCGCAGGGCCATCCGCACCAACTCGGGGTCGCGGAAGTACTCCGTGCCGTGGGTCGTCAGCGTCATCGCGGACCGCAGCGGCGTCACCAGGCCGAGGTCCACGAGGTGGGCCCGCCCCTGGTTGATGATGATGTTGTCGGGCTTGACGTCCTTGTGCCACAACCCGCCGCGGTGGTAGCGGTCCAGTTCCGTGAGAAGGTCGCCGATCATGCCGAGCGCGGGCATGAGTTGCCGCGACGCCAGCCCCTGCGGGCCGGCCTCGGCATGCAGACGCTTCGTCACCACCGTCAGGCTGTCGCCCGGGATGAACTCCATCACGTAATAGAACCGCGCATCGGTGAGTTCGTGGTCGAGGATCAGCCCCATCTTCTTCGCCGCTTCAAGAGCCCGGCTCTCGCGGATGATCTGCGGCAGGCTCGATCCGTCGGACAGCGAGAAGACCTTGATGACCACCTGCTTCACGTCGCGCCCGCCCCGCGCGAACGCGGCCCGCTTCCGTTCGTCCGGCTCGGCGACGTACAGCCGACCGCCCGACCCGCCCCCCTGCAGCGAGCCGACGATCTTGTATCCCTCGAACTCGCCGGTGCGGCGCGAGGGCTTGTCCGCGCCCGGAGACTGCGCCACCGCCTGCGGGATGCGCTGCTCGATCCCCTCGACCAGCCCGCCCAGGAGCAGGAACTTCGCCGGGTGCCCGATGAGCACTCGGTAGATGCAATGCCCGATCCCCGCGACCTCGTCCTGGAACGTGCGCCCGAAGTGCCCCGCCGCCGACCATCGGCCGATCAGCACGTTGCCGATGATGATGGGCACGAGCACGATCGAGGTGATGACGCCCCCGATGCCGCGCACGAAGTCCCCGGCCATGCCGAAGATGAAGCGGAAGATGTGGCTGAAGAACCACGCGATCCCGCGCCCGATGTTCGTCAGCACCCACGCGATCCCCTGAAACACGGGCGCCGCCAGGTACACGATCGCGATCACGGCGACCACGACGCCGAAGAGTCCCAGCAACAGGATGATGGGGGCGTTGGTGATGCTCATGGGAGCGGCCTCCGTCGGCGGACGCGGGCCGGGACGCGGCCCGAGAATCGTAAGCGCCCGGCCGAGCGTCAGCCGAGCGAGGCCTGTTGTTCGCGACGCCTGGCTTCCAGTTCCTTGTGGTACAGGTCGGCGATGGCGTCGTCGAAGGCCTGGTCATCCGCCTTATTCGGAGCCGAGTGCAGCCCCTTTCGCTCGCCCTCCACCAGTTCGTCATCCGTGAAGGAGTAGGTCTGGATCACCTCCGTCAGCCGCGACCGCAACGCATCCCGGACCTTCGCCAGCCGTCGGCTGACGGTCGGCTCGCTCGTCCCCAGCGCGTCCGCAACCTCCTTGCCCGATTTCCCATCAAAGACCCGCATCCGGTAGATGGAGAAATCCGTGAAATCGGACGACTTCTCGACCAGCCGGATCGCCGCGCTCACCTTGGCCCGGAACATCGCGTCCTCATACTCCCCGTCGGGCGAGCG
>CAZBDZ010000005.1:48499-84234 GCA_964490785.1 uncultured Phycisphaeraceae bacterium | reverse complement strand
GCGCGGAAACCATGTGGGATCCGTATGACGTGCCATGCCCTTTCCAGGGCGTGCCGGAATGCCCCGGGCTGAACCGTGCCCCGGCGGCACGGCCGACTGCGCTGGCCGTGGCGCCCTTGGGGGCGCGTGTAGCATGCCCCCATGAACAGCGACTGGCATCCAAAGGCTGATGAACAGGCGGTCGTGCTGTCCGCGTGCGGGCGGGCGCGGTTTACCGTTTTGACGGATCGGATGATCCGGATGGAGTACTCCTCCCTCGGCAAGTTCGAGGATCGCGCCTCGCAAGCCTTCGTGAATCGGAGGACGGCCTTGCCGACGATTCGCGTCGAACGGATCGGCCGGGAGACGCGCGTCCTCACGGACCGCCTGCGTCTTTTTTTTCTGAGCGATGGTAAAGCGTTTCACCACGGCAATCTTCGCGTCGAGTTCGGCATGGGCGACGCGCCAGTCGTCTGGCACGCCGGCGACCGCGACCGCGGAAACCTCGGCGGAACCACGCGCACACTCGACGGGGTCGATGGCCGATGCGGCGTCGAGCCGGGGCTGATCTCGCGCGACGGGTGGGTGGTGGTGGACGATTCGAAGCGGCTCGTGTTTGAGCGCCGGACGGCGAACAGTGGACAGTGGACAGTGGACAGTGGACAGGCGAAGGCCTCGGATCCGGCTTGCTGGGACTGGTTGACGCCGCGCGATGCGAGGTCGGGCGTTGACTGGTACTTCCTCGGCTATGGGCACGATTTCGCCGCGGCGCTCAGGGACTTCACGGTTGTCGCCGGGAGGATTCCGCTCCCGCCGAGGTTTGTGTTCGGCGCATGGTGGAGCAGGTACTGGGCGTACACCGACGAGGAGTTGAAGCGTCTCGTGCTCGAGTTCCGCGAGCACGGCGTTCCGCTCGACGTCCTCGTCATCGACATGGACTGGCACCTCGACGGATGGACCGGCTACACCTGGAGTCCGAAGTACTTCCCCGATCCGGAGGGATTCCTGGAATGGACGGATTCCCACGGCCTCCAGATCACCTTGAACCTGCACCCGGCCGACGGCATCGGCCGGCATGAATCGATGTTCGAGGACATGTGCCGGGCGGTGGGGCGCGAACCGGCGAAGACGGAGTTCGTCCCGTTCGATTGCACCGATCCCTTGTTCGTGCGCGCGTACTTCGAGCGGCTTCACTGGCCTCTGGAGGAGCAAGGCGTTGATTTCTGGTGGATGGACTGGCAGCAGGGAACAAAGACGAATACCCCTGGGCTCGACCCGCTCTGGTGGCTGAATCACCTGCACTGGCGGGATCTGGAGGTCCGGCGGAACGCGGCAGACGATCCGTCCGGGGTGCGGCGCGGCCGACGGCCCCTGGTCTTCAGTCGATGGGGCGGGCTGGGGAATCATCGCTATCCGATCGGATTCAGCGGCGACACCTTCAGCACGTGGAAGAGCCTCGCGTGGCAGCCTCGCTTCACGTCGATGGCGGGGAACGTCGGCTACGCCTATTGGAGCCACGACATCGGCGGGCACCAGCCGGGACCGGTGGATCCGGAGTTGTACGTGCGCTGGGTGCAGTTCGGCACGCTTTCACCGGTGTTGCGAACTCACACCAGCAAGAACCCGCTGGGCGAACGCCGCATCTGGGCCTCGCCTGAGCGCGAGTACAGGGCGATGCGCGAGGCCTTTCTTCTGCGGTACCGGCTCCTGCCGTACATCTATACGGCGGCGAGGCGGACGTATGACGACGCGACGCCGATGTGCCGCCCGCTGTATTGGGAGTGGGCGGCGCGAGAGGAGGGGTATGGCGGAGCGACGTTCGAGAGTCAATACCTGTTCGGGGATGCGCTGATGGTGGCGCCGGTGGTCGCTGCGGGAGACCGCACAAGCCGCGCCGCGCTGGTGGATATCTGGCTGCCGCCGGGAACGTGGACCCACTGGTTCCGCGGGGAAACGCGGGAGGGGCCTTGCGTGGTGCGCCAGCATGTTGGTCTCAATGAAGTGCCGATGTTCGCGCGCGGCGGTGCGATCGTGCCGACCGGGCCGAAGGTTAAATGGAGCGGCGAGATGCCGTTGGATCCGGTGACGCTCGTCGTATGGCCCGGCGGCACGGAGGCGGGACGATGGCGCGACGAATCCGGCCGCGGAGAGTTGTACGAGGACGACGGCGACACCGCGGGCTACGAAAGCGGCGAATTCGCGCGAACGCATTTCGAGATGTCGAGAAAAGACGACCTTCTGCGCGTCGTCATCAACGCGGCGGAGGGCCGCTTCAACGGAATGGTCGGAGAACGGGGATGGGAGGTGCGCCTCGTCGACCGTTGGCCGGCCAAGGGGGTGCGTGTGAATGGAGTTGAGGCCGCGGAAGTGGCGGAGGCGGTTGGCGGCGGGTGCTCGTGGTGCTATGACGCGGCGAAGTTGACCAATGTGGTGCGCATCGACCGCCGCTCGGTGCGTGAGCGCATCGTCATCGACGTTGTGCTGGATCAGGCGGACGAAACGGCGCTCAGGCGTGGGCTGCACGGGCGACTGAAACTGTTCGAGGAACTCGGCTCCCTTCTGGATGGTCATGCGCCCGGCCTCCTGCGGCGGGCGCGCGACGGCGGCCTGCGCCGGGCTTGCGTCGAACAACGAGGGTCGGCCGATGTCGATGTGTTCGACGACGGCGCGCTCTGGCGGCTCGCGCGAGAGGTTGCCGCATGCCCCGCCGCGGACGCGTTCAGGCAGGAATCGATCTGCCGATTGCTCGCGGTCAGCGGCGCGATCGAGGTGATCGGCGGCGCGGCGGGACGGATCATCACCCGTTCGACCATCCGCGCGGCGACGGCGGGAGCGTTCGCCATTGAAGCGTGCGCGAGCGTCTCCGGTGATTGGCGCGAAGTCTCGAGACGGGCCGAGGCCGCCGATGGAGGCATTGTTGAGATTGCGGAATGGCAAGCGAACCCGCCGATCGATGCGACGCTTGTGCGCGCCGAGGCCGTCTTGAAGATGGGCGGCGAGACGATCCGCGTGCATTTCCAGGAGCGCGTGTTTCCGTCGATCAACGCATGGTGGGTCGCCGGCCCTTTCGATTGCGACTTCGCGGCGGCGATGAAGACTCCCTTTGGGCCGGAGTTGGCGGAGACGGTGGATCTTTCGGCGGAGTATGTACGCACGCCCGCGCCCGGGCGTCCCGGTCGCACGGGCTCGGCGACCGGGGCGGGCGAACCGCCGACACCCGCCGCATCGGAGCCTGTCCGTTGGCGCCGAGTCTGGAGGTCCGTTGAACCCGACGCCGATCCGAAAGCGGAGTTCTTCGTTGATCTGCACAAGGTCTTCGGCGGCAAGAAGGAGAACGCCGTCGCCTACGCCGTCGCTTACGTCGATGCGTCCGACCCGCGCGATGCCGTTCTCGCCCTCGGGAGCGACGACGGCGTCGCCGCGTGGATCAACGGCGAGAAGGTGCATGAGAACGGCGTCCAACGGGGCTACGGCAGTCGTCAGGACCGTGTTCCGATCCGCCTGCGCGCCGGCCGAAACGAAATCCTCCTGAAAATCACGCAGGCGGCGGGCGCGTGGGGGTTCGGGGCGCACCTGGAGTAGCGGGGCATGGGCATTTCAGGGGACTGCCGCGGCGGGGCAATCGCTTTGACTGGGGAAAACGGCTGTCCCGGCCTCGCTGCAAAGCCGGCGAGACCGGGGCAACCACGATCGTGCGATCGCCCTGCGTGAAACTCCGGGCTCACGATGTGGAATAATGCGGCATGGCGACGCCGGATACGAATGCGCCGACCTCGGGCTCCGTCGTCGGGCGGATCGAGTGCGACCGCTTCTGCGACGAGTGCGGGTTCAACATGCGCACGGCGCCGGTTGCGCGCGATGATCGCACCGGCCTGCTCCTCGCTCGCTGCAGCGAGTGCGGGCGCGTTCATCACGCCGCGGCGGCGACCACCGCGGGGCGCGTCTGGCTGCAACGACTGGGAACGCTCGCGCTCTTTCTGTGGATGGCGGCGATTCTTGGCGCGACGTTCATGCTCGGCGTGGTCGAGACCGCGATGCACGCCGTGACCCTTGAAGAGTTGACCCAGTATTCGCCCGCGGGCCGGATCGTCGATGAGGATTTCGAGCAGTACCCTGCGTTCATGGCCGTGGTGCTGGGCGTGTCCGCGCTCGCCGGATTCGTCATGGTGAGCCTGTACGCATGCGCCGCCCACCACTGGCGGAAGATCTGCTACGCGGCGATCGCGGTTCTGATCCCGTTGGTGCCGATGACGATCGCGTGGCGAGCCTGGACATGGGATGCGCCGCACCTCGAGGCGTGGGCGTGGCGCTATCTGCTGATGCACGCGATGGTCCAGGTCAGCGCGGGAATCCTCGGCGCGATCTTCGGCCGGGCAATCCTGCGGCTCCTTGCGACGGTTCTGCTCCCGCCGCGAACGCGGACGCTGCTCGGATTCCTCTGGCTCGCCGACGGCAAGCCGATTCCGAGCACGGCGAAATCGTAAGCGCGGAACTCCGCCGCGATGTCCGCGCCCCGCCTCACCCAACCATCGACGAAAGCGAATCCAGCCCCGGAAGCCCGGGCAGCCCCAACTCACGCGCCTGCCTGTCGGCCTCTTCGTGAACGAGCGTCTGCGCACGCGTCAGCGCATCGTTCACGGCGTCCTGGATCAGCGCCTGCGCCATGGCTCGCCCGCCTTCCCCCGCCTGCAGCCCCGCGATCAGCGCGGGATCGAGATGAACGCCCGCAACCCGCAACTTGCCGGAAACAGTAACGCGGACCGCGCCGCCGCCCGCCGAACCCGTTACGGAAATCTGGTCGAGACGATCCCTGAACCGGGCCGCCGCGGCGCGGATCTTATCCTTGTTCTGCATCAGGCCCGCGAGGGCGCCGAGGGATTTGATGGAATCAAACATGGGGGGAGCAATCCGGAACGGGGAGCGGCGATCATACCGAAGTCGTGGGGTTCCCGGGTGCGATGCGGCGCTGGGTCACATGGCAATCGCATTATCAATCGGGTGCCCCGGTCTTGCCGTCCGCGGCAAGGCCGGGACGCACTTGCAACCCCGCCCGGCCTCGCTGCAAAGCCAGCGAGACCGGGGCACCCACGACAACTCGAATGGGCCGTTTTGTGTCGGCCTCACGCCGCGCTCGGCTCATCCTGCACATCCACGACCGTCGCATTGAACAGTTCAACCGCCCGCCGAACGAGCGGGTTGTTCATCGCCTGAGCCCTTGCCGCGGTGTCGGGGACGTTCGCCGTTGCGGGCGGCGACGACGCGGGTACGTCCGCGGCGCGGAGTTCGAGCCTGATTGTGCGCCCCGCAGCCTTCGAGAGCGCGTCCTCGATCGCCGTGCGCCGGGTGCGAGCGGCGCCGAGGGCGATCGGCGTCGGCGCGCTCACCACCGCGACCCCCGCCTCGAGCCGTTCGAGCACGAGCGGCTCGGCGATCGGGGCCACGCTCGGATTCGCCCCGACAATCTCGATGAACCGTCGCCAGATCGATGCCGGATCCGGCGGGGCGGCGGGGCGAGTGTGAATCGTGGGGTGCGAGGTCGGCGGCGGGAGCGGCTGCGGTGCCGGCTCCGGCGCCGCCGTTACCGTTTTTTTGCGGGAGGCTCCGGCGGACGCCCCGGCGAAGGCAGGCCGACCGCGCCCGACTTCATCAGCGCGGCGAGATCGGCGATCTTTTCCGTCATCGCGAGCCGAACTATCAGGGCGTCGAGGATGGCGCGCGGCGAGAGTGTTGAACGCGATGCGCGCTGCAGGCTTTCGCAGAGCGCGATCATGTGGACCAGCGACGCCGAATCAAACGCCTTCGCCTGCTCCACCAGTTCGCGTCGCCCCTCGGGTGTCGTTTCAAGCAGCGGCGTCTCCCCCCCGCACGCGCAGATGAGCATCAGGTCATGGAAGCGGTCGATCAGGGCGGCGAGGAGTTGCTCAAGCCCGATGCCCTGGCTCGTCAGCGCGTCGGCGCGGGCGAGCGCCGCCGCCGGGTCGCTCGCCGCGAAGGCCTCGACGAGTTCGCCGATCAGTTTGCGCGTGGGCAGTCCGAGCAGCCTCTCGAGAAGCCCGAGCGTCAGCGTTTCCCCCGCCGGCGCCGCGGCGATCACCCGGTCGAGCAGCGAAAGCCCGTCGCGCATCGACCCGTTCGCCAGCCGGGCGACGGCGTGAAGCAGGTCCGCGTCCGCCGGGTAGCCCTCCGTTTTGCACACCGCGCGCAGGTGCTCGGTGATCTCGGCGATGGCGATGTTGCGGAAATCAAACCGCTGGCAGCGCGAGACGATCGTCGGCAGGAGTTTGTGCGCCTCCGTCGTGCAGAGGATGAACTTGACGTGCTCGGGCGGTTCCTCGAGCGTCTTGAGGAGGGTGTTGGACGCCTCCTTGGTCAGCATGTGGGCCTCGTCCACGATGTAGACCTTGAACTTCCCGCGCAGGGGACGGTAGATGGAGTTCGCGATGAGGTCTCGCGCCTCCTCGACGCCGCGGTTACTCGCCGCGTCGATCTCGATGACGTCGGTGTCGCGTCCTTCCATGATCGCCTTGTCGGCGTCGGGCGACCCGCCTGCGAGCGCCTTTGCGAGGATGCGCGCCATCGACGTCTTCCCCACGCCGCGGGTCCCGTTGAACAGATAGGCATGGGCCACGCGGTTCTGCTCGATGGCGTTCCTCAGCGCTTGCGCGATGGGCTGCTGCCCCACGACGTCGTCGAAGGTCTGCGATCGGTACCGGCGTGCCATGACGGTGTAGGACATGCCGGCAGTGTACGGCCCGCATCAAACCGTCTGCACCAGCACGTGTCCGTCCCGTCGCACCCCTCGCACGTGCCGCTTGCCGACGGACGAGTCCGCGGCCTGAGCGCCTCGGCGGTCCGGCTGCCGGTCAGCGCGCCCGCGAGAATGAACACAGGCGATACAGCGAGTTTGGCCCATTCGAGCGGCCAGAGTCCCGCCGTCAGCATCGCCTCGTCCAGCGATTCTGCGCTCATCAACTCCGCCGCGAGGCAGTCGGCCGCGCCGCATAATGCGAAAAGCCCGGCCATCCCCCCCGCTGCGCCGAGCGCCGCCGCGAGCATACGAATCAGCCTTGGACTTGGACCCTGTGCGACTCCCATCCCACCCTCTATTCGCACACGAATCGATGCGGTTCCAGCGCCGCCAATTCCCTGTCTTCAGGCAGTCGGTGGCGAGCGCCGCCCGCACCCCCGCGCCTACGCCCCCAATCCCACCCCGACCGGTGGTGTCGCAGATTGAATGTGGCACGCCCTCTCCAGGGCGTGGCGCCCCCGGGGGGACATGGGCTGGAAAGCCCATGCCACTATTAAACGGCGACGCTACACCGCGAGCGGCATCGGCCTCACCACATGCGTCGGCTGCAACGCGATCCCCAGCGGCAGTCGCCTCCCGTCGGGGCCTTTCGGCGGCATGTTGTCCTGATCCACGATCCGCTGGATCGCCATCACGCCTTCGATCAACTGCTCGGGCCTCGGCGGGCATCCCGGAACGTACACATCCACCGGAACGAACTGGTCGCACCCCTGCACGACCGCATAGGTGTCGAACACGCCGCCCGTCGATGCGCACGCCCCCATCGAGATCACCCACTTCGGTTCGGCCATCTGCTGGTAGATCCGCTGCAGCACCGGCATCATCTTGATGCTGATCCGCCCCGCGACGATCAACAGGTCGCTCTGTCTCGGGCTGAACCGCATCACCTCCGCCCCGAACCGCGCAAGGTCGTATCGGCTCGACGCGGTCGCCATCAACTCGATCCCGCAGCACGCCGTCGCGAACGGCATGGGCCACAGGCTGTTCCGCCTCGCCCAGTTGATCACGCGCTGCAACTGCGTCGTCAAAAACCCCTCGGCCGAAAGTGCGGCTTCAATACCCATGATCCCCTCATCATAGCCGATGCACCCCCGTCGCGCACGCTCAATACGTCCGCTGCGACCCTGGCTGACGCCGCTTCAGTCCCGCCCCGGTGTCCTCCAACTCCTCCGCCCGCTTCGGCCCGTTCGGGTCCTTCGCCTCATTCGGCACATTCGGCTCGTGCCGCTCGATCTGGTCCGCCCCAAAGCCGCTCGCATCCACGACGCGCTCGTAGCACCCGCCAGCGCCCACCAACGCCACCGTCGCCCACCCCCACGCCACGCCGCGCCACATCTGGAAGCATGTCCGCCTCATGACCACGCATCATACGCCGCGCCGCGGGCAATCGGGGTCGCACGCCGCCCGCCACGGCCGACTGCGCCCGCCGCGGCGGAGTCGCCGCGGCGACCTCGCTCCGCTGGCCGTGGCACCCGCCACGAACCGTTCTTGTACAGGCTCTGAGATCAAACTCATCTCCGTGGCCCGCATAACCCCTGGAAGTTCTCGGCCGCGACAGAACCCGAATGGCTCACCCGAACGCACCGGCCCGGCATCAAGTCGGTTCATTGCCCGATGCCTCCCCTCAGGCCCGACGATGATCCGGAGGGGCTTCCTCCGTTCCGAAACCCGCAAGGGGAGCACGTCATTGCGCATCCGTACCCTCGCCTCCGCCGTCGTTCTGGCCGGAACCATCGCCTCCTTCGGGGCCGGGCCCGCGGCACCCTTGCTCACCGCGGACGAGAAGGCGACCGCCGACGCCCTCGCGGCTCTCGGCCCCGGCTTCGCGCGCAGCGAGACAGAGCACTTCGTCATCCTCTCCGACGGCAGTCAGCCCTGGACCCGTTCCACGGCCTCGCTCCTCGAAACAACGTACGACCGCTTCACTCGCCTGATGCGCCATTACAAGCAGCCGATGGCGACGCCGCCCTCCAAACTTCAGTGCATCCTCATCGAGAACCACGACCGCTTCGAGGCCTTCGCCCTCGCCCATGACAACGTCCACGCCCAGTGGATGGGCGGCTACTACGCGACGCACACCAACCGCATCGTTTTTTACAACGCCGAGACCTCGCCGGACTTTCAGCACGCCCGCGCGAGACTCTCCGAACTCGACGCACAAGCGCGCCGAGCGCAGAGCGAAGCCGCCGCCGCCCGCCGATCCGACAACGGCAACGCCGAGCAGGTCTACCGCACTCTTGCGGCCCAGGCCCGCTCCGCCGGCGATCGGCAGCGCCGCCTCCTCGCCGACCGGGCGGCTCAGGCGGGGGCCGCGAAGACCACGCACGAAGCCGCCCATCTCCTCGCCTTCAACGTCGGGCTGCAACTGCGTTCGCGGCAGTATCCGTTCTGGCTGAGTGAGGGGCTCGCCACCTGCTTCGAGGCGGATTCGCATGACGCCGCACGCAAGGGCCTGCTCGGCCCGGATCGTGAGAACCCCGTCCGTCAGCGCGAGTTTGCCGCCGCGCTCGCCGAGGCGACCCTCATCCCGCTCGAAGCCCTCGTCGAGATGAACAAGTCCGACGCCGACGAAGACACCGCGCGCGTCATGTACGCGCAGGCCAACGCCCTCTACCGCTGGCTTTACCGCCACGAGCGCGACGCGCTCGCCGGCCTCTACGCCGACATCTCGCGCGAACCGCCGGGCACGATCCCGCCCAAGCGCCACGGCGAGCTCTTCCGGGCCCGCTTCGGCGACATCCGCAAACTCGAGAGGCGATGGCTCCGCGACGCCGGTGCCGAGGCCCTTCGCATCGCCTCGGCTCCGAATGAGCCTTGAGACGGCGGCTGATGATCCGGCCGTGGCCATCGGTGTGGCAAGGCAAACCCGATACCATCACGCCATGCCACTCATCGTTACCGGCACCATCGGCATCGACACCGTTCACACCCCGACGGACACGCGCGAGCATGTCCTGGGCGGGTCATGCACGTACTTTGCCGCGGCGGCTTCGTTTTTTACGCAGGTGCGGCTTGTGGCGGTCGTCGGGGATGATTTCCATGCCGACTACCAGGCGGTGTTCCGGCGGTTCCCGAATGTGGATGTTGACGGGCTTGAGATTCGCAAGGGAGCAAAGACGTTTCGCTGGGGCGGGCGGTATCTGGAGGACATGAACGAACGCGAGACGCTGTACACGGAACTGGGGGTGGTCGCCGAGCGGCCGCCGACGCCGCCGGGCAAGTACGCCGACAGCAAGTTCGTGTTCCTTGCGAACAGCCATCCGGCGGTGCAGATGGCGATGCTGGAGTCGTTTCCGAATCGCCTCATCGCCGTGGCCGACACGATGAACCTGTGGATCGACACAGCCCGCGGCGAACTGCTGCAACTGCTGACGAAGGTGGACGGCCTCGTCCTCAACGACGGCGAGGCCAGGCTGCTGACGGGGAAACGCAATCCGTTCACGGCGGGGAAGATGATCCTCGACCTCGGCCCGCGGTTCGTCGTCATCAAGAAGGGGGAGCACGGCTGCGTGCTCGTGCATCGCGATGGGGTGGCGGCGTTGCCGGCGTACCCGTGCGAGAGCGTCGTCGATCCGACCGGGGCCGGGGATTCGTTCGCGGGCGGGATGATGGGGCACCTCGCGGCGGCGCATTCGCGCGATCAAAAGATCGACATGAACGCGGTGCAGCAGGCGATGGCGCACGGGACGATCATCGCGTCGTTCACGATCGAGTCCTTCAGCCTCGATCGGCTGGCCCTGCTGTCGAAGGAGGAGATCGCCCGGCGGTACACGGAGTTCCAGGCGTTCGTGCGGGTTTGAGCGACTGATTGAGTATTCGATGAGGATGCTGCGGCGCGTTGATCGGCACGCAATGACGCGAGGAATCGGCGGTGTCGCCTTATACGAACTAAACCCGACTCTCGGCGTATTCGAGGGGGCGAAGCGGCTTTCGGCTTTCTCGGACGGGGATTGGAATGTAGACTTCCGTTTGTTCGAGTTTCGTTTCCCGGACGGGAACCGCCCGTCCGGTGTGGTGCGGGTTTTCCCGGAAGGAGGCTCCGATGCAGAGCAACCGGGTGATGGTGATTATCGCAATCGCGGCCGGCGTTGTGGCCATGGCGGCGGCGTTCGGGTATCTGCGGAACGCCTCGGGCTCGCTGGCGCGGGAGCCGGCCGAAGCCATGATGACGATCGTGGTGGCGAAGAACGACCTCCCGGCGGATCACCTCATCGATACGTCTGCGGACCTGGACGTTCAGCGCATCCCGTCGAAGACGTTTGCGTTCTTCGCCCGGGCTGCGGTGAAGGCGGACGAGCGGGCGGCGCTTCGCGGACGAAGGATCAACACGCCCATCGCCGCCGGCTCGCCGATCCTGTACTCGAACCTCGTCGGCGTTACTGATCTGGAGATCGCGCCGGGCAGCCGGGCGTTCACGATCGATATTGACGAGACCGGCGTCATCGGCGGGATTCTCGTCCCGGGCGACCGCGTGGACCTCATCGTGAGTTGGAAGTTGCCGGCGGCGAGCAAGCCTTCGTCGTCGTCGCGCGAGCGGTCCATCAGCGAAGCGGTGGGGGAGGCGGTGGCGGGGTCGATGGAGACCCGGGACTGGGCCGCCCGGCCTGCGCTGCAAAACGTGAAAGTGCTGGCGGTTGGCAGCACCCTGATCCGGGCCCGCGAGCAGTTCACGTTCGGCGATCCGAGCGGGCGGTCGTCGCGGCGGCAGTCCGCGGGCACGATCACGCTGGAGGTTACAACCGAGGAGGCGCTGGAACTGATCCGTTCGCTCGGCGGCGGCACGAACCAGTTGTACGTCCTCCTGCGTCCGAAGCAGGCCGAGGAATCGCCCGGCCTCGGCGGAACGGCGATCGAATGATCCCGACTTCGGGAGAAACCCCCCGTCCATGAGAGTTGTCGTCCAGGACACGCTCAGAAACGAACAATGGGTCGCCTACGAGGGCGTGGCGGGCTTCACCGTCGGCCGCGGGGAGGAGTGCGACATCACGCTGAAGGCGTCGCGTTTCGTCTCCCGCGTGCATGTGCAGGTGGACAGGGCGGCGGAGGGGTGGGAGGTGCTCGTCGATCCGCGCGCGACGGATGTGCGGGTGGACGAGTCGATGCTCAAGCCGGGGCAGCGTGCGCAGCTGAAGCCCGTGAGCCAGATCCGCCTGGCGGAATACGTCGTAACGCTTTTCCAGGACGAAGCGACGGACGGGCAGGCGAAGGTGAAGCGCGCCGGCCCCGCCGACAACCTGAATGATCTGCAGCGCGAACTCCACTCGGCGGTGCTGCGCCGGCTCGAACTCCGGCGCGCAGGGGCGGGGGACGTCGAGGCGACGCGCGAATCGCTCGAGCGCCTGAACACGATCATCGACGATCTTCTGAGGACCGACTTCAAGGATCGCATCTTCGGCTCCGCGGTCGTGCGGCAGCGGCTGATGTCGATGGTCTACGAAGACCGGATCATGGCGCTCCTGAACACGGACAAGTCCAAGAGCATCGAGATTCAGCGGATCGAGACGCCGGGGCTGAACATCGCGTCGGAGGAGGCGGCGGAGGAGTTCACGAAGCGCCTCGCCAAGCGGATGAAACTGGGCCTGAAGCCCGAGACGGCGCAGGAGGATGTCGAGGCCATCAACACGAAACTGCGGGATTTCCTGCCGGCGATCATCGACGAGACGGCGGAAAACGTCGCGGTGTACCTGATCGGTCGTCTGCTGAAGAAGATCATCTGCGACATGATCTTCGGGCTGGGGCCGTTGCAGGACCTGCTGGACACGCCGAGCATCAGCGAGATCATGATCGTCAGTCCTGAACTTGTTTATGTCGAGCGCGGTGGGAAGGTGATCAAGAGCAATCGGACCTTCCTTGGAGATGACGCACTGGTGTCGGTGATCGAGCGGATCGTGGCGCCGCTGGGCCGCCGCATCGACCGTTCAACGCCGCTGGTTGACGCCCGACTGAAAGACGGGTCGCGCGTCAATGCGGTGATCCCGCCCTTGGCGCTCAAGGGTCCCTGCCTGACCATCCGCCGATTCTCGAAGCGTCGGCTGACGCATCACGACCTGATCAAGTTCGGTGCGGCGACACCGGCGGGGTTCGCGCTGCTCGAGGCCTGCGTGCGGGGGTACAAGAATGTCGTGGTGGCGGGCGGAACGGGGTCCGGCAAGACGACGATGCTCAACGTGCTGTCGTCGTTCATCCCCGAGCGGGACCGCGTGGTGACGATCGAGGATGCCGCGGAACTGCAACTGGCGCAGGAGCACGTCGTGAGCCTCGAGACGCGCCCGCCCAACGTCGAGGGCAAAGGCGAGTACACGATCCGCGACCTCGTGAAGAACTCGCTGCGCATGAGGCCCGATCGGATCGTGGTGGGCGAATGCCGCGGGGCCGAGACGTTCGACATGCTCCAGGCGATGAACACGGGGCACGCCGGCTCGATGACGACCCTGCACGCCAACTCGTCGATCGACACGATCTCGCGCATCGAAACGATGTGCCTGATGGCGCTCGACATCCCGCTGGCGGCGCTCCGGCGGCAGATTTCGCAGGCGGTGGACGTGGTCGTCTACGTGCAGCGCCTGAAGACCGGGGCGCGAAAGATCACGCAGATCACGGAGATCATCGGGATCCACCCCCTCACGGGCGAGGTCGAGGTGCGCGACGTGATGGCGCTTGCGGACGGCAAGGACGGACCGGTCATCAAGCCGACCGGGTACATGCCGACGTTCATGGGCGACCTGGTGGATCGGAATCTCCTGGATATCGACCAGTGGTTCGCGGGAGCGGACGGATGATCGACAACGACCTTCCCATCATCGTGCTGATCGCGCTCCTCGCGGGGGCGGCCCTCGCGGCGCTCATCATGGGATTCCATGCGAAGATTCTCGACCTCTACGAGCGGGAGGTCCGCTGGCTGGAGCGCGCGATCTGGCGGTTCTCGCCCGAGCCGTTCGACGGGAGGCCCTGGGTCGCCGGGTTTTATGCGGCGGCGATCGTGATCCCGATCCTGTGGCTGTGGCTGCTGCCGCTGAAGGTGTTCGCGGTGGTGCTGCCGGTGATGCTCCTGTGGCTGCCGCGGGTGATGATTGACCGGCGGTGGGAGAAGCGGCGGAAGTTGATCGACCAGCAGTTGCCGGCGTGCGTGATCCAGATGGCGCAGAGCGTCGCCGCGGGGATGACCCTGGCGCAGGCGGTCGAGCGTCTCGCGGAGCGCGGCGAGGACCCGATCAAGACCGAGTTCCGCGTGATGTCGAACTTCTGGAAGCACGGCGCGGACTTCACGTCGACCATCGACGAAGCGAAGCGCAGGCTCGGCCTGCCGAACTTCAATCTTTTCGCCTCGGCTCTGGCCGTGAACCTCCGGATGGGCGGCAATATCGTGGAGACGCTCGAGCGGCTCGGGCGGTCGGTGCAGGGGATCGAGAAGATGAAGGCGGAGGTCTACGCCGCGACGAGCGAGGGCCGGACCAATCTGAAGGTGATCGGCGCGTGCCCGCTCATCATGTTCGGGTTTTCGGCCCTGATGGACTACAAGGCGGTGTGGCTCACGCTGACCACGCCGCTGGGCTGGGCGCTGCTGGGCGTCGCGGGCGCGCTGGTCGCGGCGGGCCTTCTCTGGGCATGGAGGATCGTCAATGCCGACATTTGAGGCGATCCCGGGCAATCCGCTCCTCCTTGGGCTGACGCTCGCGGCGCTGGGGATGTGCGTCGCGTTGACGCTGTTCCTGCTGCTGCGCAATGTGCCGGAACAGTTGGCGCCCGTCGCGGCGATGATCTCGGAATCGCAAAGAAAGATCCGTCGCGAGCGCGGCGCGAAGGCGTCGGGGCTGTTTGGAGCGATCCTGCCTTTGCTTCCCGTGATTGCGCACTACCTGGGCAGGATCAGGGCGCTCGATTCCCTCCGGGCGGACCTTTCGAAGAACTACGCCCGTGCGGGCTGGCCCGGCGGGTTGACGGACGAGGAACTCCTCGCGCTCTCGTTCGTCCTCGGCATTCCGCTCGGCGTTCTGATCGGCTTCCTGGCGGCGCTGTACAGCCCGTATCTCGCGCCGGCCGGGGTTCTCGGCGTGTTCCTCGGCCCGGGGCTTGTCTCCACGAAACTGCTGGGGCAGGGGAAGGCGCGCGACAACGCCATCATCCGGGTCATGCCGTTTGTCATGGACCTGCTTGTGCTGAGCCTTCGCGCGGGGGCGTCGCTGACGGTGGCGATGGAGATCGTGGCGAAGGACTACGCGGGTCATCCGCTCGGGATCGAGTTCAGCGCGACGCTGAAGGACATCGAGATGGGCTCGACGATGAAGAACGCGTTCGAGAACCTCGCGCAGCGCGTGCCGAGCCGGGTCGTGCGGACGTTCGTGGACGAGGTGATTCAGTCGGAAGAGTTGGGCAGGCCGATCGCGGGGACGCTGGAGCGTCTGTCGGACGCGATTCGAGTTACACGGGTGCAGGACGCGAACGAGATGGCCGGGAAGGCCAAGGTGATGGTGCTCGTGCCGGGCCTGCTGGTGCTGTTTGCGACGCTGATTATCCTCTTCACGCCCTGGGTCGTGAAGTTCAAGGCGGAGGGCATCACGCTCGGCGGATGACCGCCCGCCGGGAGTTGTCGAGGCTTCATGGGCTACTACCTCACCGTCATCATGGGATCGGACCAGGGGAGATCGTTCACGATCGAGGACGATCAGGTCGTGATCGGGCGCTCGCCCTCCGCCCAGTTCGTGCTCGCGGACGAGTCCGTCGCGTGGGAGCACGCGGTGGTCAAGAAGGACGACGGCAAGTGGACCCTGAACAACCTCTCGGCGGCGGGAACGCGCGTGCGCGGCAAGAAGATCGCCGCCCCGACGAGGTTGCTCCCCGAAGACGAGATCGAACTGTCCCCGACCTGCCGGCTGAAGTTCGCGGAGGAGGTCGTAGCGCGCGAGGGGCCGCCGATCGCGGTGCTGATCCTCGTCGGCGTGCTGCTGCTGGCATTGCTCGGCGCCGGGGCGACCTACGCGGTCTACGCCTTCGCCGCTCCGGGCGCGAGGCCGATCACGGATGCGCATTGGCGGGCCGCCTATGTGCGACTCGACGAGAGGCTCGACGCATGGACGACGACCGGGCAGATGCCGCCGCGGGCGCAACTGCTGTTCCGGAATGCGTGGCGTCTGGAGCAGATCGCCGATTGGAGCGACGCGACGGGGAACTGGGCGGAACTCAACTCCCTGCTGCTGACGGAGCGCCAGCCTACGTTGACGGGCGATGAGTTGACGCTGTCCGAGAGCGCGTCGCCCACGCAGAAGGCGCTCAACGTGCTGATGGGCTACGACCGGACGGCGCAGGCGACCGACTTCGAGTGGGCGACGGACAACGCCTACGCCGACGCGCTGGTGTGGTTCACGCGCAAGCGGGCGACGATCACGCGGCAGTTCATGGAAGCGGAGCGGCAGGCGAACCAGAAAAAGAAGAAGGGCTCGAAATGAAGGACAAACTCGGCTCATTCGACATCGTCGAGCAGATCGACCCGGGCGGGTACACGATCGTCTACCGCGCGAAGCAGCAGATGGGGCACGGGGTGTCGCGTCCGGCGGCGATCAAGATCCTGCAGGGCTGGAAAGCGGACGACCCGGAGCAGATCGCCGCGCTCCGCCGCGAGGTCAGCGTGCTCGCGGACCTCAGCGCGTGCCCGAACATCGTCACGATCTACGGGTTCGACATCGACCCCGAGGTCGGGCCTTGGATCGCGATGGAACTGGGCGGGCGCTCCGCGCGCCACTCGATCCTCGATGAGCCGCAGGACCCCGCGGTGGTCCGGCAGATGCTCCGGGACATCCTGCGCGCGCTGACGGCCCTGCACGGCGCGAAACCTCCGGTCCTCCACCGGGACCTTAAACCCAACAACATCCTCAGCACCGATATCGGCACGTGGAAACTCGCGGACTTCGGGCTGGCGAAGCGCTCGGACACGGAGAGCACGCTCAACGTCCTGTCGGTGCAGTACGCGGCCCCGGAGTTGCTCGACGCGTCGCTCGGCAAGGAGGGCCCCTGGACCGATCTCTATTCCCTCGCGCTCGTGGCGTACGAGATGGCGGCGGGACGGAAGTTGTACAAGGCGCAGTTCCCGTCGGTGTACGACCCCTTCGCCGGACCGGACGCGACGCGCGTGGACGAGCGGCCGAAGTGGATGTACTGGCACACCACGCCGCACCTGTCGCTGAAGCCCCTGGCCGAGATCATCCCGGGATTCCCGAAGGACATCTCCGACCTCGTGGCGTCGATGCTCGTCAAGCCGCCGACCGAGCGGCTGCAGTCCGCGCAAGAGGCGCTCGCGCGCCTGCGCGAAACGAACGAACAGCCCCCGACCAAGGCGGCGGCCGTCGCGGCGCGGGAGGAGGCGCAGGCGAAATCCAGCAGCAGTCTCTTCACGATCCTCTTCGGCACTGTGGGTATCGCGGCGGTGGCGCTTGTGGCGCTGTGGCTGTGGGGCGAGATCGGGTCGCGGCCCGTGCTTCAACTGGCGCAGAAGGATGCGCGATACAAGACGGAAACGGCGGTCGCGCAGGTCTCGGGGCGCATCCGCAACATGCCGAACCGCGCCGCCGCCGCGGTCATCACTTCCGACGGGACGCGCATCCCCATCGCGCCGGATATGCAGGGCAAGTTCACGACGGACGTCAGGCTCACGAAGCTCGGCGAGACCGGAGCGAGAATTCGGCTCACGGAGGGAACGGACCGCCTGATCGACCAGCCGATCACGCTCGAACGACTCGCGCCGAAGCAGGTTCGGATCGTCGTCGCGACGAATCCGCCGACGCCCGAGGTTGACGTGCAGTTCATCCAGGGGAGCGCGGACGCCAAGCCGATCATCGCGCGCACCAACGAGAAGGGCGTCGCCGAGGCGGCGGTCTCGTACGGCAAGTTCGAGATGCGATTCGCCCACCCGCGCTACCGCTTCCCGGCGCGCATCTACGAGACCGGCATCGACCCCAGCAAGAGCCTCACGGCGAATCTCCAGCAACTCTCCGACACGGCCCTCGCCGAGACGCGCCGCAACCTGCTCCTCGCCGCCGACCGAGCCTCGGGCGACGCCCTTGCGGGCGGCGCTGAATGGCAGCCGGCGATCGAGGCCGTGCTTCGGGAGATGACGCTCCTCGAAGCCGGATCGGCCGACGAAGAGGCGCGCCGGCGCGTCTCGCTGATCACGGAGATGATCGACGTGGCGAAGCGCGCGCAGGGCGGCGACGACCGCGCGAAGTCCCGCCTCGAAAGCCTGCGAACCGAAGTGCAGGAGTCGGCACGAGCGATCATGGCGGACCGCGGCAGCGAGCGCCGCCAGGCGCTCATGCGCGACGTTGCCGACGCCGTGGACCGCGCGCTCAAGGGCGAAACCACGGCGGTGGACCTCATCGCGCAGATCAGGACCGAGATCGGCGAACTCGACGCGCAGGAAGGGGCGGGCGTCGGCGAAGCGGCGCAGCGGTCGCGCGTCTTGAATGAGATGTTCGACCTCGCGGGGCGCGCCGCGCGCGGCGAGTCGATGGCGGGAGTAGCGCTGCGGGAGTCGCTGCGCCAGTTGCAGGCGATGGCCGTGCCCGTGGTGGCGGGCGGCGCGACGAACCGCCGCCGCACCTACATGGACGAACTGTCCGCCGGAGTGCGCAAGGCGGCGGGGGGCGAAACGCAGGCGGTCGATGCGCTCCGCCGCGTGCGCGAGCGGATCGTGGAGCTCGACAAGGGCGAGCGCGTCGCCGCGCCCCTGGCGTCGCGGCGTGCGCGGCTGCTGGGCGACCTCATCAACCTCGCGGACCGCGCCAGCAAGGGTGATGTGCAGTCGGCGTCGCGGCTGAGGCAGGTCGAGCAGGAGCTGGTCTCGCTTGACGCCAAGGGGGCTGGCGCGGCGGTCGTCTCGCGCGATGTCGCGTCGCTCGATCGGCGGGCCGCCCTGATCCGGGAGATCGGCGACCTCGCCCCGAAGGTCGCCCGTGAGCCACGCTCTGCGGAGAGAATCCGGCAGGTTCGCACGGAACTCCAGGCGATCGAAGTCGCGGAATCCTCCGCCGAATACGAGAACGCCGCGTCGCGTCGTCGCATCGACCTGCTCACCGAACTCGCCGAGGTCACGGAACTCGTCGCGGGCGACAACCCGAAGGCGGAGGAACGCCTGCAACTCATCCAGCGCGAACTCGCGATTCTGGTCGCCGTCGAACAGGCTTCGGGCGACCCGGACAAGTTCACCGAGGCGGCGTCGGCGATGATGGGCTCGGCCCCGAGCCTCGACCTCATCGACCGCGGCACGCTCCTGCAACTGCCGGACGACCAGTTCAAGGCCTTCGTCGAAACGGTCGTTCCGACGGGCGCGCTCCGCGTGGACATCGTGCAAAACCTCCGGCGACTGCGCATCAGCGGCGTGCTGATGACGGACGCGGAACTCGGGCTGCTCACATCCAGGCTCGAGCCGGCGGCACCAAGGCTGATGCTGGAAGTGCGGGTCGATCCGTGGGTGCTCTGCCGGACGCTCACCCAGCAGATGGAGGAGGCCGGGTTCACCTCGGTGCGCGTCCATCCGTTCCTCAAACCGGAGGACGCCGCCCTGTATGTCCAGTTCGCCGCGGATCGCCCCGAGGTCGAGGATCGCGCCCGCCCCCTGGCGGCGTCGTACCTGATTGACCAGAACCGGCTCGTCATTCAGCCCATCTCGGAACAGGCGAAGGCGCCGCCGACAATGCGACAGTAGCGAGATGCGCATCACTTTGGGCGCAGGCGGGCGACGCAACGCCTGATTCGCGCCCTGCCGCCACGGGCGCGGCCGATCTCAGCAATACGGATCATCTTCTATTCTCGCGCTGGACGACCACGGGAATCGCCGCGACGACCCTCCGCTTGTTCCGAGCGTGCGCGCGCTTGACCGACGATCCGGATGATCCGCATGGCCCGCGGATGCCCGTCATCATCACAGGGGACAGGTCCGCCCCCAGTTCTCGAGCACCTTGGTGACGTCGGTGAAGTTGACGGCCCCGTCGCCGTTGGCGTCGCCGGAGGGGCCGGCGAGGCCCCAGTAGGTGACGACCGCGACGACATCCGCGAAGTTCACGACGCGGTCGCCGTTCGCATCGCCGATGCAGGGCTGAACGACGGTGCAGCCGCCGGGGAGCAGCATCGGCGCGAAGCGCACGCACGACCCGAGGGTGAGCGTTCCGGGATCAACGCTCGTGCCGTTGACGCCGGCCTGGTTCTCGATGCCGATCGAGTAATCGCCCGGCGTGGCCTGCGGCGTGAAGTCGCCGTAACGGAACTCGACCTCGTTCGTCGTCTCGAAAAGGACCGCCTGGAACGTATTCGAGTCGGTGTCGAGGAACTGGGGCAGATCGGTCCACTGCACGATGAAGCGCCGGTTCGGCGCCGCCCCGAGCGTCTGGTAGCGGATCGTGCTCGTCTGCTGGGGTGAGAGATCGTCCCAGAAGGGAGCGATGAGGGAGTTCGGCTGGTTGGCGGACGGGATCGGGTCGTTGGTCGGGTCGCCGCCCGAGCCGTCGAAGGTCAGGTAGCCGTTGCTCGAAATCGTGATCGCCGTGTAGTTGATGCCGTAGAACTTGAATGGGAATCCGATGGGCACCGATGCTCCCTCGTTGTCGGCGAGGACCGCGCCGAGGCCCGTGGTCTCGATGTCCTCGAACACATTCGAGCAGGTCGAGGCGTTGTACGTTATCGGGCAGATCGTCGCGTCGCCGGCGTAGGTGCCGAGCAGCGAGTTGCAGACGGCCTGCGTGACGCGCGTGCAGTCGCCTTCGACGCAGCAGGCGCCGACCGGGCCGCACGTCAGCGCGGCGATGTAGTCGTTCCCGCTCCCGCAGGGGTAGCCGTCGTCCACGGCTCCGACGAAGGCGCGGTACGTCCCCGGATTCAGGATTGCCGACGCGATCGCCGTGCCGCAGCGGTCGGCCGTCCCGAAGGAGATCGTTGTCGGCGGGCACGCCGTATCAACGAGAATCGCCTCGATCGGCGATTCGGATTGGACCGACCAGGTGATGACGCTCGGGGCGGTGATCGTGAACTGATACCAGTCCGTATCGCGGACCGCGCCGACGGTGAACATCGAGCCGCAGATGGTCTGCCCGCATTGGATGATCTGGTAGACGACGGGAGAGACGTTGCATCCGCCGTTGGCGTCGCCGCCGCAGGGCTCGTTCTCCTGGATGGCGTTGAGGGGGCACACGAGGTCGCAGGTCGTGCAGTCTTGGAACGTGGTGCAGGGTGTGGCGTCGGAGGTCATCTGGAGGAAGAACGTGCCGACCTGCCCGTTGTAGCCGTGGACGAGGATGTAATACGTCCGCCCGTTCTCTGAGCACCATTCGACTTGCGACGCCGAGCCGCAGTCGTCGTCATTCTCCGCGATGCAGGTGAGCAGCCCGCAGTTGCCGCAGAACACGCTGATCTTGGTGTCAAAGGAGGTGCTGCCGCTGCAGAGCGAGGCGGTCAGCGTTCGGCCGTTGCCGACGACGCGGTACCAGACGCCCTGCGCGTTCACGAGGCTGAAGCCGCAGGTGGGCACGCTTGAATCGACGGTGGCGTTGACGGTGCTGCTGAACGTGTTGGAGGGGATGTTGACCAGCGTCGCGCCGGAGCAGTTGTCGTTCGCGGGCGGCGGGGGGCAGGGGCAGTCGACGGTGATGAAGTAACTGCCGCGAGAGGCGTCGTCGTAAGAGCCGACCTGGATGTAGTAGGTCTGCCCGACGGTCAGGCCCGTGGCGCAAACCTGCGACTTGAAGCCGCAGAGGTCGTCGTTGCAGGCGATCTCCGTGAGGTTGCCGCAGGTTCCGCTGTAGATGCCAAGGAGCGTGTCGCCCCCCTGGTTCGCGCACAGCGAGACGCGAGCCGAGGTCGCCGACGCGGTGAACCTGAACCAGAACGTCCCGTAGCCCTGGGCCGGCCCGTCGTAGCGGCAGGAGAAGGACGGATCGTTGAGCGAGGTCGTGCCGAAGAGATTGTCGATGTTGTCCGACACCGTCCCGCAGTAGACCTGCTCCGCGTTGGCGCAGGTGTCGTTCGCGGGCGGGGCGGCCTGCTGGCATTGGGAAGGCGGGTCGAGCGCCACGCTGAGGCAGAACGCCATGTCCTCGTCGATGCGAACGCTGTCGCGGTACGCGATCGTATTGCCGCCGGCGCCCTTCTCCCAGTACCACGAGCAGTTCCCCTCGGGCGGCGGGGGCAACTCGTTCTCGATCGACACCCAGAAGCACTCATCCGGGTAGAACTCGATGGACGGGTGGGTGATGGTGTACGCGTATTCGGGGAAGCCGTTGGCGATCACCGCCCCGGTGGCGATCGGGCCGATGATCTGGTATTGCCCGGGGAAGAACTCCTGCAGAATGTTGCCTTCGGGGGACGACCCCGCGACGTTGTAGTAATAGGTAATCCGGAACTGGTCGGCGGACGTCGTCTGGCAGTCGCCCACGCCGTTGTAGTACGACCCCCAGAAGCACAGGCCGTTGATGAACCCGTGCGTCTGAACCGTGAAGTCGTCATACATGATGTGCCCGGTCGAGTCGAAGGCGTCGGAGTTGTTGCGCGCCTGGCAGTTCTGCGGCGGATAGGTGCAGATGGTCTGCCCGGCCTCGTACGCCATGCGCAGCACGCCCGCACCGCCCGGAAGGCCGGGGTAACTGCCGACGCGGACGAGGTACCGCTGCCCCGCCGTCGCGTTGAACCCGACGCGGGACTGCACGCTGCACGCATCGTCGTTGCAGCCGAGGATCAGGCCCGTGCTGCCCGACGGCGTGCAGTTGGTCGTGTTGTAGACGACGATCTTCGTATCGACGGAAGTCCCCCCGCATGTTTCGGCGACGAAACGGGCCGTCACGGGCGCGGTCCACTTGAACCACACGTCCTTCTCGATCTGCGGCTGCCCGAAGAAGTTGCACGCGAAGTGCGGATTCCCGTCGGTCGTCGCCATCGAGTTGTTGAAGTTGAACGAGCCGATGCCGTTGATCACCAAGGCGGTCGCGCAGTTGTCATTGGACGGCGGGGTGGCGGCGGCTTCGGGATCCTCTTCTTCGGGGAGAAGCGAGTCGGGCTCCATCGGCGTTGGGGGTTGCGCGCTGCTGAGCATGCCGGGCAGGCCCCGGTCGGGCCTGACCTGAAACAGAACGCGCTCGCCGGGCTTTGGAAGCCGGATGCCCTTGGCCTCCTCAGCGGGCTTTGAGGCGGAGATCTGCCCCGCCGCCCGATCAGCGAAACCGATGAGACAGGTGGCCAGTGTTGCGACCATCAGAATCCGGCACATCAGGCGAATCTCCTCTTTTCTCCGGCCACCCGGGGGGGCCAGGGCAAAGCCCTAGCCGCGCATAAGTCCATGCTCCATAGAACGATACGCAAAAAAACGCCCAAGGCAACCAAGGTCAATACGCGGCCAATCGGGCATCGGGTCCATCCGCCGCGCCACCGATTACCCGTCCGCATGTGATCGGTGCGAACGCCGTGGTCGCCCCCCTCTCGTTTCCTCGGCCGACACCCCCTCCCCAGTCGGCGTGTCGGCGAAAATCGCCGGTACACTCCGCCCGACAATGGGAATCCATGACCGCGATTACGCGCGAGCGGCCCAGGTCGGGTTTCAAAGGTCGCGCCTGCTGCCGCACGGCTTGCGGTCGCTGACCTTTGTCCATTGGGTCATCATCCTGAACGTCGCCGTCTTCGTCATCGACGCGCTGGTCGCGGCACGGGGCGTCTCGGTCGCCGTCCACATGGGGGATTTCTTCCGCCCGGATATCGATCCGTCAGCGATGCAACTCGTCGTTCCGAAGAAGCCGACGGCCCGACCCGCGGGAGGCGCCATCGGCCTCCCCATCTTCGACAAGGCGACCGGCGTACAGGTCGGAGAGCGCCGCTACCGCTGGATGCCGCCGCTGCATGCCTGGGGGCACTTCTCGACCGCCAGGGGCTTCCTCAGCCTTGAAGTCTGGCGACTGGTTACGTTTCAGTTCCTCCACGCGGACCTGACCCACCTCCTCCTGAACATGATGGGCCTCTTCTTCTTCGGCCCGATCGTGGAGTCGCGCCTGCGATCGCGGCGCAGAACCTGGGCCTACTACCTCGTCTGTGGCATCTGCGGGGCCGTGATGTACCTGACGCTCAACCTCGCGGGCTACATCTTCGGGGCCCGTGTCCCCGGCTTGCTGTTCGACGACATGCACACGCCCCTCATCGGCGCATCGGCGGGAGTCTTCGGCGTGCTGATGGCCTCGGCCTACATCGCGGGGGACGCCATGATGCTCGTCTTCTTCATCCCCATGAAGATTCGGACAGGCGCATACCTGATGCTCCTCCTCGCCGCGTTCAACCTCCTCCGCGGCGGCGCGAACGCCGGCGGCGACGCCGCGCACGTCGGCGGGGCCATCGCGGGCTTCTTCTTCATCCGCAACACGCACCTCCTCAAGGACTTCTTCGAGGTCTTCGGCCCGGCGAAAGGAGCCGGCAAGCGATCGGCTCGGCGCGCATCGTCGGTGGATCAGGCACAGGTTGATGCGATCCTGGACAAGGTGCGGGCCGAGGGGGTCCACAGCCTTACCGCGGCGGAGCAGGATGTGCTGAGGAGGGCGACGGAGGCGCAGCGTGTGAAGGAACGCTGAGTCTTCCATCTCTGTGCCACTGGCGGCTCGCCCGCCGGTGCCGAATGCCGGGGGAGTCCATTGGGAGATAGGGCGCAACTGGCCCCCGCACTGGCTGCCAAGCAGGCAGTGGAACAGCGTCCTGATAGAACACGGGGCCATGACCCACGCGATCTGCTTTCGACTCCTGGCCACGGACGTGGGCTCCCGCGCCCGCGTCGGCCGGGTCGAGACGCCTCACGGCTCCTTCGACACACCCGCCTTCATGCCCGTCGGGACGCAGGGGACCATCAAGGGGCTGCTGCCTTCGCTCGTTGCGCGAACCGGGGCGCAGATCGTGCTTGGGAACACGTATCACTTGATGCTCAGGCCGGGGTCGGGGCTGGTGAAGGCGCTCGGCGGGCTGCATTCGTTCATGAACTGGCCGGGGCCGATCCTGACGGACTCGGGGGGATATCAGGCGTATTCGATGAGCGACCTCACGTCGCTGACGGACGAGGGCGTCTCGTTCCGGTCGATCATCGACGGCTCGCTGGTTCACCTGTCGCCCGAGCGCGCGATGGAGGTGCAGAACGAACTCGGGGCGGACATCATCATGGCGCTGGATGACTGCCCGCCGAGCGTTGACCCGGCGACGCTGAACCAATCGCGCCAGCGCATCCAGGCGGCCCGGACGCGGGCCGCGAAGAACTACGACCACGCACGCCGACTTGATGACGCAAACGAACGCACCATCCGATGGTTGGAGCGATGCGCGAAGGCCCACGCACGCCGCAACGAACAGGCCCTCTTCGGCATCGTGCAGGGCGGAACGGACCTGGACCGGAGGACACGTTCGGCCCGGCAGGTCTGCGGCCTCGACCTGCCGGGGTACGCGATCGGCGGGGTGGCCGTGGGGGAGGGGTTCGCGGAAATCGTGCGGGTCGTGGGGCATGCGGCGCCGCTGCTGCCCGCCGATCGGCCTCGGTACCTCATGGGCGTTGGGTACGAGCGGGATATCGTGGCGGCGGTGCGGGCCGGGGTGGACATGTTTGATTGCGTCCTGCCGACGCGGAACGGGCGGAACGCCCATGCCTTCACGCCGACAGGCCCGATCCGGCTGCGCAACGCTCAGTACGCGGACGATTCGGGGCCTATCGACCCGACCTGCGACTGTGAGGCATGTCGGCCGGACCTGAACGGGTGGCGAACGGATTTGCCTACCGTGTTCTCCCGTGCGTACCTTCGGCACCTGTTCATGGCGAAGGAGATGCTGGGGCCGATTCTCGTGAGCCTGCACAACCTGAGGCACTTCCAAAGGCTCATGGTGGACATCCGGCGGGCAATTCGGGAGAATGATTGGCTCGCGTTCGGGCATCGTTGGCCCGTCGCCGCCGAGGGGTTGGATGCCGGCCGAAACGCCGGGACCCCGGCCCCCGGCGAAACCGAGTGATCCCCGCCGCCGACGGTTCAAACCGCCCGCGCGCTATCTTTCTCCCCCCGCTTCCCGGAACCCCCTGATGACTCACCCCGGCCAATCCACGATGATCCAGACGCAGACGCTGGCAAGCGCACCCCCGCTGGCGGGTCGCGCCGCCGCAGCCAACGGCGCGCCGGCGACGCCCGGGGCCGCGATAGAGACCACGCCCGTGCCGAATGGCGGGGGTTCGCCTGCGGGCCAGCCGAGCAGCGGGCTGAACATGCTGCTCGTGATGGGGGCGGTGATGGTCTTCCTGATCGTGCTCAGCACGATTTCAGGGAACAAGGAGAAGAAGAAGCGTGCCCAGTTGCTGGCCTCGGTCGGCCTGCACGACCGCGTGCAGACGATCGGCGGGGTCATCGGGACCGTCGTGCAGGTGCGCGACGACGAGATCATCCTGCGCGTGGACGACGCGAACAACACGCGGATCACGTTCGCGCGGTCCGCCGTGCAGGGAATCCTGAAGAAGCGCTCCGACTCTCCCGCGGAGGCCGCGGCGGCGGCGTGATCCGCTCAATGAACGACCGACTTTGATCCGATCCGAATGACCGGAACCTTCATGAAGAACATCCGCTTCCACAGCATCGTGACCGTCCTCGTGCTGATCGCGTGCCTGCTCAGCATCTTCCCGATGGACGAGAATCTGCGCCTCGGCAAGGACCTGGCCGGCGGCGTGAGCCTGATCTACACCGTCGATCTGAAGCCCGAGGACCCGCCGGACACGGTGGACCGGACGATCAACGTCCTGAAGGACCGCGTGAACCCGCAGGGGCTGTTCGAGATCACGTTCCAGCAGATCGGGCGGGACCGCGTCGAGATCACGATGCCGCTGCCGAACGAGAAGGTGCAGAAACTGCGGTCGGCGTACGACGCGGCGCTGGTGAAGATCAAGGACTATGCGATCGACACGGACGCCTTCCTGCGGGCGATGCGTCTTGCCGGGGCGGAGCGCGACGCGGCGCTCGACGCGATGATGGACACGCCGGCGCGCCGGGAGCTGCTCACGCCGGTCAAGGAGGCGATCACGAAGGCGGAGCAGAGCCGGTCGGCCTACGACGCGGCGAAGAACGCGGGGCCGTCGGGTCCGGAGTTGGACAAGTTGCTCGAGTCGGCGGGCGAGGCCGAGGCGGCCCTCGAGGCGGCCCGGGACCGCGTGCTGGCGTCGACGGTCTCGGCCGACGAGTTTCGGGCCGCCCTCGAACTGCCGAACAAAGCGCACAAGGTCGAAGACCGCGCGACCGGCACGGTCGTGGAGATTCCCAGCCCGCGCCAGGCCGCCATCTCCGGCATCCGCGACCGCATCGGCAGGCTCGCCGGGGCGGAGGCGACGATCGAAGGCGTGCTCGACGCGTACAAGGCGTACTCGGAATCTCGCCGGGGACTTGACGATCCTTCGGACCTGATCCGGCTGCTGCAGGGCGCCGGCGTGCTCAACTTCCGCATCGCGGTCGCGCCCGGGGCGAGGCCTGACGAGGCGCGTCTGCGGCAGGAACTGAAGGAGCGCGGCGCGGGCAACGTGAAGATCGACGGGGCGGCGTGGTTCCGCATCAACTCGATCAACGGGTGGTACGACGACACGGCGACGCTCAAGGTTCTGCGCGACGCGCCGGGGCCGTACTTCGCCGAACGCTACGGCCTGGTCGCCGAGGAGCGCGAAGGGCTGTACTACATCCTCCTGCAGGATCTGCCGGGGCTTCGGCTGACCAAGGCCGAGGGAGACTGGTCGCTCGTCGCGGCGTTCCTGACGTCGGACCAGTTGGGCCGGCCGGCGGTCGGGTTCCGCATGGATCCGAAGGGCGCCGGGCTGATGGGCGACCTGACGGAGCGGAACCAGGGGCGGATGATGGCGATCGTGCTGGACGACCAGGTGTATTCCGCGCCGCGGATCAACAGCCGGATTTCCGCCGACGGCGTGATCGAGGGCGTCTTCACGGCGGAGGAACTGAACTACCTCATCAAGACGATGTCCGCGGGCTCGCTTCAGGCGAAACTGGGCGACCGTCCGGTGAGCCAGAGTGTTCTCGCCCCGGAACTCGGGGCCGACAACCTGGCGAAGGGGCTTGACGCCGCGTGGATCTCATTCATCGCCATCGGCGCGTTCATGCTCATCTATTACTTCTTCAGCGGCGGAATCGCGATGGTCGCCCTGATCTTCAACGCGATCATGCTTCTGGGAATCATGGCCTTGAACAAGGCGGCGTTCACGCTCCCCGGCATCGCGGGCGTCGTCCTGACGTTCGGCACGGCGGTGGACGCGAATGTCCTCATCTACGAGCGCATCCGCGAGGAGTTGCGGGCGGGGGCCGACATGCGGACGGCGGTCCGCGTGGCGTTCAAGCGCGTGGGATCGACCATCATCGACGCCAACCTGACGAACCTGATCGTCTGCCTCGTGCTGGTCTACACCGGCACGCAGGAAATCAAGGGCTTCGGCATCACGCTGGGCATCGGCGTCGTGGCGACGCTCTTCTGCGCGATCGTTGTTACGCGGCTGATCTTCGTCATCCTCGTCGATCATCTGCGGTGCGGGGCATGGGTCGTGAACCAGTTGCCCGTGGCGGCGCCGGCGATTCAGACGGTGCTCACGCCGCGCGTGAACTGGATGCGGTGGTTCCCGATGTTCGCGGTCCTTTCGATCCTCCTGGTCGGCATGGGGGTCGGGTTCTGCTTCTTCGAGGGCGAGCGGCTGCTCGATGCGGAGTTCCGGGGCGGCACCTCGATCTCGCTGAGGCTGAAGGAGTCCGCGCCGGGGCAGAGCATGACGCTGAAGCGGCCCGAGGTCGAGGATCGCGTGCGCGGCGTGGCGGGCGACGCCGGGCCGCTCGTCGAACTGCGCAACGCCGACATCGTGGCCGTCGATCCGCGGGCCGACGGTGTGACCAGCGACAGGTTCACGATCCGCACGACGATCACCGACGAACCTGCGCTGCGCGAGGCCGTGGTCAAGGCGTTCGGCGACGTCGTCGAGTCGAAACCGGCGATCCGCTACGACGGGTCCGATTCGGGAAGTTCGGCGGCGAATGTGTATCCGATCGCCGATCCGAGACTCGGGGCGAACATCGGTCGGCCGGAAGTGGAGAACGATGTCGGGGCCTACCTCGGCGGCGGGGCCTTGATGTTGAGCAACCTCGATCCTCCGCCGACGCGCGCCAGCCTCGAAGCCCGCCTGAACCACATGCGGAACGATCCGACGTATTCCTCCGACGCGCTCAGGCGCGAGCACGTGCTCGTGATCCTCGACGGGTCCGACGAGGCGGTGCGTTCCGCGGCGGTGGTCGTGTACGACTCTCGCTACAGCGTGTTCGAGGACGAGGCCCGCTGGCGCGTGAAGGTGGCGGACCATGAATGGAGAATGGCGCACGACGCGCTCGCGGTGCCGACGGTGCTCGCGGGGCTGAACTCGTTCTCGCCGGCGATCGCGGCATCGTTCCGGGCGCAGGCGATCGTGGCGATCCTGCTGTCGTTCGTGCTGATCTCGATCTATGTGTGGGTGCGCTTCGGGTCGGTCCGGTATTCGCTGGCGGCGGTGCTGCCGGTGGTGCATGACTCGCTGGTCGCGGTCGGGTTCGTCGCGCTGGCGGAGGTGCTGTACGAGCACGTGCCGTTCCTCGCGGCGATCGGGATCAGGCCGATCAAGATCGACCTCGGGCTGGTCGCGGCGATCATGACGATCATCGGTTACTCGCTGAACGATACGATCGTCATCCTGGACCGCATCCGCGAGAACCGGGGCAAACTTGCCTACGCGACGAAGGACGTCATCAACAACTCGATCAACCAGACCATGAGCCGGACGGTCGTCACGGCGGGGCTGGCGTTGCTCTCGCTCTTCGTGCTCTTCTTCGTCGGCGGCGAGGGGATCGCGTCGTTCGCGTACACGATGATCGTGGGCATGGTCGTCGGCACGTATTCGTCGATCGCCATCGCCGCGCCGATCGTCTACGACCGGCGGATTCCCGAAGCGGCGCACTTCACGCCGGACGTGGAGCGCGGCGAAGAGGCGCGGATCCTGCCTTCGTCGGCGGGCGTGTAGAGTCCACGGAAAGGGCCGCGATGGAGGAGCCGATCTCCCTTCGTCGGTGTGTCGCATGGGGGCTCGGTGAAACCGCGCCTGTCGGCCGCGCGTTGCCTTCCGCGCCGGGGGCGGGCGGGCGCTGGGGGCGCGGCATGGTCTGGAAAGGCCATTCCACTTCGCCCGGCCTCCCGGCAGAGTCGGGGGCGATGGGAGGGGCGTGCCCATGACGACCGGCTCCCTTCGACTGGCGCTTGGCGTTGGCGCCCTTGCGGTGCTGTGGGTGCTTGTCTATTGGTGGACGCCGACGGAGCCGAAGCCGAGCATCGCGTTTCAGTCGCCGCCGGTCGAATCGCCCGAGCCCGTGGTGGAGGCTCCGCCGCCGCCGGCCGACGAGCCGAAGTCGGAGCCGGAGCGTCCCGCCGTAGTGCCGCCGACCTTTTATGAACACACCGTCGAGCGAGGGGACACGGCCCAATCGATCGCAAAGAAGTACTACGGCACGAGCGAGCACTGGCAGGCGGTCATGCGCGCCAACCCGAAGACGGACTTCCAGCATCTGCGCGCCGGCTTGGTCGTGCGCGTCCCTGTTGACCCGAAGAACGTCCAGGGTGTCGGCGCGCCCGACACGCCGCGCGAGGAATCGCCGCACGGGATCGAGTATGTCGTCGAGAAAGGCGACACACTGACGGGCCTGGCGTTCAGGTTCTACGGCCGGGCGTCCGTCTACCAGTGGATCATCGACGCGAACAAGGAAGCGCTCGGCCCCGACGGGTCCAAACTCAAGGCGGGAATGAAGATCGTAATCCCGCCGGCGCCCGATGGCGCGGGTAGATGACCGCCCCAACGAGCCCTCCGCGCACGCGGAGGCGCAATGCGGATCACCTTTCATTCTCGCGTCGAGCGACCACGGGATTCGCTGCGGCGACCCTCCGCTCATCCCGAGCGTGCGCGCGATTGACCGACGATCCGTATCACGCGTTCATGTCGCTCCAGCGCTTGGCCATGCGCCCGAACACCCAGAGCGCGACGGCGCACACCATTCCCGTGACG
Organism: uncultured Phycisphaeraceae bacterium; assembly: GCA_964490785.1. Lineage (GTDB taxonomy): Bacteria > Planctomycetota > Phycisphaerae > Phycisphaerales > UBA1924 > JAEUIV01. The sequence continues at coordinate 53,362 of CAZBDZ010000005.1, read as the reverse complement.
GCGAAGGGAATCCACACGATGTACTGCGGCTCGTAGGTGTCCCAAAGCAATCGCGTCGCGGCGACGGCGTCAAGTCCGGTGACTTCCTGCAACTTCGCCATCGCCTCCGGCCGCGAGATGCCCAGCGCAGTCTCAAGCGAGGCCGTGCTGCCGTCCCAGGCCTTGCCCTCACCGAAGGGTGTCTTCTCGGCGAGATACCGCAGGGCGAGCACCGCCTTCTCGCCCCACTGGCCGTAGACGAACCCCGCGACCTTCGAGCCGATGAAGACGCCCACGCCGACCGGGATGTTGACGTAGCCGAGATACAACCCTTTCTTCCCGGGCGGAGCAATCAGGCCGAGGTATTCGTTCTTCTTCGGCCCGGTCGTCATCTCGCCCAGCGAGAAGAGGACGATGCCCAGCGCCAGCACCCAGCCGTTGGCGGTCAACCCGCCGACGAGGATGCCGCAGGTCGCCACGATCATCCCGATGAGCATGGCGCTGAGGGTGCGCATGTGCCGGACCATCCATGAGACCGGGATGATGAGGGCGAGGATGCAGATGCCGTTGAGGTTGAGGAGCATCTGCTGCGGGATCATCACGCCGCGGTCGGTGTTGATCGTGATCCAGCGGTAGGCGCGCTCCGGCAGCCACTCCAGCGAACGGGCGATGCCGTTGCTGTCCACCCAGTCGGCGATGAAGTTCGGGTGCAGGTCCCACAACTGGTACATCATCAGCCAGAAGCCCGACATGATGATGAGCCAGGTGATGAGGCGAGCGTCGAAGATGTTGGAAACCGTCTTGACGAGTACGGCGAACATCCCGTCCGTCTTGTTCGCGCCGGAGGGCACGTCCTTGAATGTCAGCAGGAAGATGAAGTTCAGCGAGGAGATTCCCGCGGCGGCGAGGAAGAGGTTTCGCCACGCCGCCTGCCCCTGGATGACTTGCTCGGCCATGGGCAGCGACGAGTCGGGCCGCGCGAGCAGCGCCGTCGCGAGGAAAGGTCCGATCACACCACCGACGTTGACGACCCAGTAGAAGATGCCCCACCCGAGCGACGAGTTCGCCTTGGTCAGGTTCTGAGCGAGCGATCCCTGGATGCTCGGCTTGAAAAACGCCGTGCCCGTCGCCATGACGAGGACGGCGCCGAAGAATGCCGGATAGTTGCTGATCCAGGTCAGGTCGCGCATGAAGGCCATCAGGATGTAGCCGACGGTCATCAGCGTGAACGAGAACGCCATGGTTTTCTTGTAGCCGTAGCGGTCGGCGAAGCCGCCGGTAACAATCGGCAGGAGCGATTGAAAGATGGCCCACCACGCGTAAATGGAGCCTTTCTGAGCCGCGCTCAGGTGGAGGCCGCCCGGATCGTCCGCCTGCATGATGTAGATCGGCGCGACAGGTCGGAACGAATAGAACGCCAATCGCTCGAACATCTCGATGCAGTTGAGCGTCCAGAACGTTCGTCCAAAGGCGGGGCGTGGGGCGGTGGCTTCACTCATCGGGGCGGGCTCCTCGGGTCGTCGCCAGCGTACAGCGGTGTGAGGTTTGTCCGTATTTCCCTGAAATCAGGCGGATTTCGTCTGCCGTTGACGAACACCGGGCCGGCGACTCGACTTAGGGACTTCCCCCGGGTATGCTTTTGGCGTTCCCTCAGGGTCTCGTCCTCTTGTTCGGGCGGTCCTTCGGGTCGCCGACGCTTTCTCTTGCCCGAGTTCAAGCAGCCGGTTCAGCAAAGTCTCAAGGGCAAGCAGGAAGTCGTCATGAAACTGTACGTCGGAAATCTGTCTTTCAAGACCAGCGAGCAGCAGCTGCGCGAAATGTTCGAGCAGTTCGGTGCGGTCACGTCCGCCTCACTCGTCATGGACCGCGAGACCGGGCGTCCCCGCGGCTTCGGGTTCATCGAGTTCGCCAACGATGACGAGGCCAAGGCCGCCATCGAAGGCATGAACGGGAAGAACATCGATGGGCGCGACCTCACCGTCAACGAGGCACGCCCGCGTGAGGCCGGCGCCGGCGGCGGCCGCGGCTTCGGCGGCGGCGGCGGTCGCGGCGGTCGCGGCGGCGGCCGCGGCGGGTTCAACGGCGGCGGCGGCGGCCGCGGCGGCTGGTAAACCCGGAAGTCGAGCCTGACCGAGTCTTCGCATGAAGACTCGGATCAAGCCCGCTCGAATCTCAAAACAAAGCAAGCCCGGGCCGACCGTTCGGCCCGGGCTTTTCGCTTCTCAATGCTGAGCACTCGGTAGTCAGTACTCAGTACTCGGTACTTCGTGCCCCCACCTCACCGCCCCCTGCGCCGTCTTGCCGCCGCGAGGCCGGCCAGCCCGACGACCGCCGCAGCGCCGGGTGTCGGCACGGCGTGGGTCAGCACGCGGATCTGCACCACGCTCTGCGGGTTCGGCAGGTTCGTCAGGTTGAACGAGAGGGTGTTCGAGTTGATCGAGAAGAATGATGCGTTGCCGGTGACGTCGCGGAACGGATAGGTCGTGGGGTAGACCGTGCCGAAGGAGCCGAGGAGCGCGTCCGTCGAATCGAGCGTGTTGTTGTAGAAGGTGACGCCCGCGATCGGCTGCGAGAAACTGACCGTGCCGACGGCGTTGACCACGCCGGGGATGCCTTCGTAGTGGATGAAGTGGCTGTCGAATATGCCGCTGAGCGTCCCTGCGATGGGCGACGCGCTGTTGCCGGGGTTGTTGATCATGTCCACTGTGAGCGTGCCGAGCGGGCGCGACTGCTGCTCGTCCCACGCAAAGGCATTCAGGCCGGAGAGCGTCGTTACCGCGCACGAGATGGGGGGCGTGCCGAGCCACGTGGTCTGACCTGTAACGCCGGTGATTGCGCCGAACACGCCTGACGATGCCGTCATTCCGCACACCGCGGCGAGTATCGAATGGGTGAGTTTCATGGGGAGCATTCCTTTCTTTGAGAGTTCATTGTGAGTGTTTATGCGGCGAGGCGGGCGCCGACGCCGCGAAATCCAATCGGGGACCGCGACCGAGATTCATGGCGATGCCTTGCCGTTCGGCTACGCCCTGCGCCGCCTGACCGCCGCGAGGCCGGCGAGCCCGACGACCGCCGCCGCACCGGGGGCGGGCACCTGCGTCAGGATGCGCGCCTGCACCACGCCGAGGACCGGCGAGAGATTGTCGAGTTGGAACGACATCGTGTTGCCGTTGATCGAGAACGTCGAGGAGTTGAATGTGAGGTCTCGGAAGGGGAAGAAGGTGGGGTAGGTCGTGCCGCCCGCGCCAAGGAGGGCGTCGGTGTTGTCCATGTCGGCCGCGAGGAAGATGACGCCGACGATCGGGTCCTGGAAGGTCACCGTGCCGACGCCGCCGACCGCGCCGGTGTTGTTTTCGAGGTGGATGAAGTGGCTGTCGATGATGCCCGAGACGACGCCGGGGATCGCCGCACCGGGGGCGGGGCATGGGTTGTTTGTCATGTTCGCAAAGACGCCGGAGGTGTTGAGGTTCTGCTGCTCGTCCCAGACGTAGGCATTCAATCCCGTCAAGGTGGTGATGGTGCATGCAGCGGGCGGCGTATTCAGCCAGGTCGTCTGCCCGGTAACGCCCGTAATGGCGGCGGTGGCAGTGCCCGCGGCAAGCGCGATGGTTCCAAGTGCGAGCGAGGCGAGAGTGATGTTCGAGAGAGTCTTCATGGGTGGTCCTTTCAACAAAGCAAGTGTGCGAGTGGTCAAGCAACGGTTACGAGGGACTCTGTCTTCGAGAAGCCGATACGAGGCCTTCGGAGGATCGGTGGGGGAGTCGATTCACGCGCGTCGCCGGCGGAGTCCGACGAGGCCCGCCAGCCCCGCGAGCGCCGCCGCGCCGGGAGTGGGGACGAAGGAGGCGATGTTGACGCCGACGCCATCGCCCGAGAGTTGGGCGAAGCGGACGGTGAACGATGAGATGGGGTCCATGATCTTCACGAGGTGAAGTTCCGTGTTCCACCATGGGTCTTGTCCGCCGGCGCCGGCGACGGTGTTATTCAGCGTGAAGACGCCCGCGCCGCCGACGAACTGCGTCGCCCCCCAGTTGGCGGGGCTGTTCCAGTCGCCGAGCGATAAGCCGTTCTGGAGCACGGTGGCGGTAGTCATGCCGCCGCCGTTCGATGTCGTGCGTCCCAGCCCGGACACGCCGAGAATGATCGTGCCCGGCGCGAGCGTGCTCGGGAAGGTATAGGTGATGTCCCACGACGCGCTCATCGGGGGCACGGGGGCGAACGAGGTCGCGCCGAAGAACTCGTGGGTCGTCCAGGAGTAGTTGTCCCCGCCCGACGCGACGCTGCCGTTGGCGTAGAAAGCGTTCTGCGCTCGCTCATGCACGAACGTAGCCGGGATGCTGTAGGTGATATTGACGTTACCCACGCCGGGGAGGAAATACGAGGAGTTGTTCGGCACGACGCTGCCGAAGGGCGCCGGCGCGTGGTTCAACCAGTTGAGCGAATAGTTCACGGCGAGCGCCGGCGAGGCCGACGCGGCCAGGGCGAGGAGCGAGGCGGTTCCGAGTGTCCTGCACGTTTTCATTTCCAATCTCCTTTCAATCGGGTCAAGGGCGTTCGGCGTGCGACGCGCACGCCGACATCGAATGCGCCCGTCGCGGTTCCCCGCGTTCGAGCACGGTGCAAGGAGGAGATTCGGCCCGCTGCTGTTTCCGCGGCGTTCGCCGCGACTGGAGGAGTCCGTCGAACGAGCGTGTCCACTCGCATCGTTCGACACCATGACTTGCGGCAAGGCGTGCGTTTCTTGCTGGTTTTCTCGATGAAAAATGAAATTTCAAATTTCGGAGTTCGCGCGCCGGTTTCATGCGCGGATGTCGTTTTCCGGTCCCGCGCCGTGCCACTGGCGGCTTGTCCGCCAGTGCGATTCACCCTCGGCGTCCGTTTCGC
>CAZBDZ010000005.1:23074-48399 GCA_964490785.1 uncultured Phycisphaeraceae bacterium | reverse complement strand
CGTTTCGCGCGCCGACGCAACACGGCCCCGCACTGGCTGACAAGCAGCCAGTGGCACACGAACCCTCCGTTCCCGTGCCACTGGCGGCTTGTCCGCCAGTGCGATTCACCCTCGGCGTCCGTTTCGCGCGCCGACGCAACACGGCCCCGCACTGGCTGACAAGCAGCCAGTGGCACACGAACCCTCCGTTCCCGTGCCACTGGCGGCTTGTCCGCCAGTGCGATTCACCCTCGGCGTCCGTTTCGCGCGCCGACGCAACACGGCCCCGCACTGGCTGACAAGCAGCCAGTGGCACACGAACCCTCCGTTCCCGTGCCACTGGCGGCTTGTCCGCCAGTGCGATTCACCCTCGGCGTTCGTTTCGCGCGCCGACGCAACACGGCCCCGCACTGGCTGACAAGCAGTTAGTGGCACACGAACCCTCCGTTCCCGTGCCACTGGCGGCTTGCCCGCCTGTGTCGAGTTTCTCGGCGGCGCCGAACAAAAACCCCGAGCGCCTCAGCGCCCGGGGTTTCACTTCAAGAGCATCCTCTATTACTGCACGGCTTTCCAGCCATCCGATGGATCAAAGGCCTCCATGCCCTTCACGTCCTTCTCCGTCGCCGGCCCGAGGTCCTTCTCGAACACCGTGCCGTCGCTGCCGAAGAGGAATGACATCACGCCGGTAACGTCATACTCGGCGGGGTACGCGATCGCGGCCCAGCCGTTGGTCAACTTCCCGTTGACCTTGAAGTCCGCCGCGCCGCCGGGCGCTCCTGGGCCTCTGCGGAGCAGCGGCTTCACGAGGTACCCGTAGTAGGGCATCCTGTTCCCCGCGGCATCGGTTTGAGTCGCCGCCGTCGCCAGCGCCGGTCCGATCGGCGATGGATCGACGCCGCCGATGGTCGGCCAGTACAGCCCGTCGTGCGTCCCCTCGGTGCTCATGAGTCGATGTGCGTACTCGTACACGCCGTCGCCGTCGTGGTCTTTGGAGATGTACTCGCGCTGGGCGTCCATCACCGTCCGGCAGGCTTCGATGATCTGCAACTCGTTCCGCCCGATCCGCCGGTTCTGCACTTCCTCAACACCGGCCTCGGTGTCGAATCGCCACTCGCCGCGGTGTTTCACGATGGGCACCGCGAACGGCCAGCGTTCCTCGCCGACGAGCAGGACCGCGCGATCTTCGCCGTCCTTCTCGACCTCCTGGCGCGCCGCCAGCCGGCGTTGGAAGATGAGGCGGTCCTGCCGATCCTGCGCCGGGTCCCCGCTCCGCAGGTCCTGCATGCGAGAGCCGAACAACTGCTTCAACTCGCCTCGGTTTTCGTCCTCGACCGCGTGCGACAGGGCCTTGACCGCGGCTTCGGGCGACGAAAAGGACTTCTGCGATTGGCACCCGATCATGCATGCCGAAACGAGGCCGACTCCGGCCAGAGCAGTTCGAGTCGTCATCCTGGTTTGCTTGTTCATTGATCCTCCATCATCCCCCCATAATCCTCATGGAGCTCCATCGCGTTGATCGATCAGCGCCTGCCGCCGCCCCGGCCTCCGCCGCCGCGCGACGCGCCGCTGCGCCCGCCGCCTCCGCCTCGGCTCTGCGCCCCGCGCTGGCTCGACGACCTCGTTCCCGATCCGCCGTTGAACGCGCTGCCGGATCGGCCTCCGCTTCCGCCCGTCGATCGTCCTCCCGCGGGCCTTGAACCGCCGCCGCCGGCAGGTCGTGAGCCCGCTCCGCCGCCTCTGTTCGTCGGCACCGCCGAGGGCGGACGGCTCGCGGGCACCCGCGAAGCATTTGCAGGCCTCTGCTGCGCCCCGCCCGTCCTCTGCGGCGTTTTCGGCCGCGTCCCCGCAGTCGGGCGACGTGTTCCCAGACCCTGCGCCCAGTTGTTCGTCGTCGAGGCGGGGAACCTCCCGGCGCCTTGGCCTCCTCCCTTCGCATTCCGCCATGCCTGCGTCTGGCTCGGGCGCGTTGTCGCCAGCGGTTTGTTCTGGTTCGGCCGCCAGGCGTTGCCCTCCTGACCCGGCCGAGGACGATTCCCGCTTCCCACGTTGTTCCCGATGTTCACGTCGCCGCCGATGTTGACGTCGCCGCGATCGATGTCGACATCCACGTCGTTGTGGTAACCGCCTCCCCAGCCCCACCCGACGCATCCATAGTGCCAATCGCAATCGAGATCGGAGAGCAGCAGTCCCGTCGCCACGCCGACGCCGAAGCCGACCACGCCCGCCGCCACGGCGTCGCTGTCGTCATCGACGTACACCACGCTCGGCTCGTACGAGGGCACGTAGATCACCTCGGGGTCCGCCGATTGGACATAGATCACGTCCGGCTCGGCGTCCACCGTCTGCTGCGGCGTGGACTTCAGCGCCCCGTTGTCCCACGCCTTTCGGCGGAGCGACTGCACGGTATCCATCACGTCCTTCGCCTGAGTCAGGTAGGCCTGCCCGAGCGCCGTCGTCCAGTCGGAATACTCGCCGAGCATCTTGATGGCATCCGGGACCTTTGCGACCGCCTTGACCGGCGCTTCCCAGGCCTTCGAGTCAATCTGCGACGCCGATGCGCCTCCCTTCACCGCCGCCGCTGCTTCCGCGACCTCCTGCGGATACACCGACGCGGCCAGCACGTTCGCCAGAAGCGCATCGGGATAGAGGGCGATCGGGCCGAGGAGTTCTTCCAACTCGCTGGGCGTGAGCCGATCGCCGCCGGGCGCGATCGATTGGGCCGCGGGGCTTGCCGGCGGATCGGGCTTCCGCGCGCCGTCCTGATCCGCGCGGGCCGCGGCTGCGGTCGTCAACACCAGAATGGCCAAGGTGAGCCGGTGCATCATGGGGCACGCTCCTTAAAGGACGGGAAAAGGGAACGCAGGGTGATGTTCTCGCGCCCGCACATCCCGTCCAGTATTCCCATGGTATCACAGACGAGCCGGAAGGCCGAATGCGCGGCCCTCTCGCCGAGTCAGTGCGTTACGGGCACGTGCGTCCCCAGTTCACGAGCACCGCCGTGATGTCGGCGAAACTCACGCTTCCGTCGTGATCCGCGTCTCCTGTCGGCCCGGCGCCGCCCCAGTTCACGAGGGCCGCCGTGACATCCGCGAAGTCCACGGCGGCATCGCCGTTCGCATCGCCTTCGCACTCAGGCGGGGGAGAAGCCGCGAACGTGAAGTCCCCAACGAGCATGTTGTGGTCGGTCGCGGTCGAATCCACCGATTGCAGCCCGAGCGAGGCCAACTCCGCCGCGTTGAGCAACTGCGAATCGAGAACGAATGAGCCTTGATGCGACAACCCCGCCACCGGGCCGTACGCGATCAGGTCCAGGCGTCCCGGCGTGAAGGATCCCGGCGACGTTCCTCCGCCGCGCCAGGTCATCACGTCCTCGCCGATCAGGTTCGCGGGCAGCGCCTCGCTCAGATCGGGTCCGAGCGGATCCAGGACCAGATCCAGCGGCGTGCGCGATCCCACGAGGTTCCAATCGCCGATGATGATGACCGGCGCGTTGCGGTACGGCTCGAACGACGCCCCCAGCGCTCCGCTTCTCAGGCTGTTCAGCGTCGAAATCAGCCCGTTCATCTGCGAGGTGCGCTGCACGTCCTCGCTGCTGCCGATGTACCCGCAACATTTGGGATGGATGCTGAACACGACCACCGCGTCGTCCGGTCCCGGCTCCGGCAGGTCGATCACCGCGCCCGCCGTCGCCGTGTTTGGCGAAGGCAGCGCGAGCAGGGGCGATCGGCTCGCGATCGCGCAATCGTTGTTCTTATGGATGATCCAGTCCGCGCCGTCCTCCATCGGGTCGATGCTTGTCAGGTAGGTGTCCACCTGGGACGCCGACGAACTGTACTCCTCCTGGAAGCAGTAGATGTCAGCATCCACGGCGTCGCAGAGCCTGAGCAAGGGCGGCCTGCGCGTGGAGTTCAGCAGGCCGGTCTGCTCGGTGTTGACGCTGGCGACGCGGAAGGTGGTCCCGGCCGCCCGCGAAGCGGGGCGCCGCGCCGGCGGCACGGCCGGCGCACTCATCGTGTACGGCGCCGCCGCCGCCAGCGAGTTGTCTTGCGAGAAGTTGATCGTGATCGCGCTCCCGACTCCGACGCCGAACATCGCCAGGTCAACGCTCAACTCGAACTCGTCGTCGGCGAACGTCGGCGCCGTCGAGTACCCCACGGCGGACCACGGAACGGTCTGCCCGGTGTTGTTGTCGCTCCAGAGCGTCCGGCTCCGCAGATCGATCGTGAGCGCGCGGCTCGCCGGCATGGTGATCTGCACGCGGAGCGTTCCGTCGGACGAGTTGCCCGATTGCAGGTTTCTGACGCTTCCCGTGTCAAACCGCAGAAACAGCCGCGAGCCTCGGCTGGCCGCGTAGATGTTTCGCACGTCAAAGGCGCCGGTGTTGTCTCCCGCAGGGTCGGTCGCGATCAGGTCCGCCGGCGACCACTCCGGGTACAGCCCGTCAAGCCTGGGTTCCACGGCGTGCGAACACGCCGCGACAAGCGCGGAAGCGCCGCACGCGCCAAGGAACGAAAAGGAGCGACACTGGTTCAATGGGTCTTCCTCCACTTCAGCGGGGTCATCATAGGCGATTCTCACGTTTGCGAGGGATGCGTGCCCGACTTGCCCGCCGCACTCCCGAATTCGGGAATTGCCTTCGCGGAAGCCCGGCCGGATTGCTCAAAGCCGACTTGATTGTGGCACGCCGCTGGCTAGTTGACGGCTGGATACCCGGGCTGTTGCGCCAGCCCTCTGGACGCGAGGAAAGGACGTGTTCACGCCGCTGCCATCCCGAAGGCTCCAGTGCCACCATTCGCCATCCGCGGTGATTGGTGTCGCGCTGGCGTGTCTCTGGCTCCTGCCTCCTGTCTTAGCCGCCGCCCTGCCCGAGGACCAGCGCGAGGAATCTGACCGCCGGTGTCTCCAATGCCACGGCCAGGCGAAGATCGGCGACCTGAACCCCGCCGACCGCCTCTCGATGGTGGGCACATGGCTCGGCACCGAGGCGCTGCCCGCCGATCGCGTCGCTCCGCCGCGCGTCCTGACGGGCGAAGAGCCTGCCACTCGCCCCGGTCTGTATGTGTCGCGCGACGCTCTTTCCCACAGCATCCACAGGGACATCGCCTGCGTCGAATGCCACGAAGACGCTGCACGCTTGCCGCACGAGCCCACACTCAACCTCACGACCTGCGCCACCGCCTGCCACGCTGAACCTGCGAAGCAGTTCCCCACCGGCACGCACGCCGAGGCCGCCAAGCGCGGCGACCCGCTCGCCCCCACCTGCGCCTCCTGCCACGGCGGGCACGACATCCTCCCCATCGGCGATCGCCAATCGCCGCAGCATCGCCTCAACAGCATTTTCCTTTGCGCCGAGTGCCACGAGAAGCACCCGAACGACACGCCCGGCGGCTACAACCCCAAACTCCACATCAACGCGTACCTCCAGAGCGCCCACGGCAAGGCCGTCGCGGAGGCGGGCCTCGTCGCCGCGCCGACCTGCACCGATTGCCACAGCGCCCACGCCGTCCACCCCGTCAGCAACCCCGAGTCGCCCGTCCACCGCGCACGCATCGCCGAAACCTGCGGCCGATGCCACGTCGGCATCGTGAACATCTACGAGAAGTCGCTCCACGGTCGGCTTGCCGCCGAGGGAAAGAAAGAGGCTCCCGTCTGCACCGACTGCCACACTTCGCACGAGATCATCCAGCACGACAAGGTCGCCTTCAAGATCGCCAGCGGCGACCGCTGCGGGACGTGCCACGAGGACCGCATCGAGCACTACCGCGAGACGTTTCACGGCAAGGCCCTCGCCCTCGGCCTGCCCAAGGTCGCCGCCTGCTACGACTGCCACGGGCACCACGACATCGTCCCCATCAAAGACCCCGCCAGTCGGCTCCACGGCGAGAAGAAACTCCAGACCTGCCGGGGATGCCACCCCAGCGCCGGCCCGATGTTCGCCGACTACATCGCCCATGCCGACCACACCAACCGCGCCGATTACCCCGCCCTCTACTGGACTTTCGTCGGCATGACGGCTCTGGTCATCGGGACTTTCCTCTTCTTCGGCGCGCACACCATCCTCTGGCTCGCGCGATCGCTTGTTCTCTTCTTCCGGAATCCCAAGGCCTTCCGCGAGATCAAGGCGAAGCAGGCCGCGGACACTGAGACATTCGTCCGCTTCCGCCCCTTCGATCGCTTCCTGCACGTCCTCGTGATGACGAGTTTCCTGCTGCTTGTCGCCACGGGCATGCCGTTGAAGTTCTATTACACGGCCTGGGCCAAGGAGATGATCCGCTGGATCGGCGGTCTCGAGGCCGCGGCACAACTCCACCGCCTCGGCGCGATCATCACCTTTACCTATTTCGCGCTGCACATCGGCGGGCTGCTTGCCGCCGCATGGAAACGCCGCGCCGAGTTCAGGAATCCCGCGAAGAAGAACCGATTCAGCCTCAGGCGATTCCTCGGCGTGATGTTCGGCCCGGACCTGCCCTACCCGCACATCCAGGACTTCAAGGACTGGTGGGCCCACCAGAAGTGGTTCTTCGGCAAGGGACCCCAACCGCAGTTCGACAAGTGGACCTATTGGGAGAAGTTCGATTATCTCGCCGTCTTCTGGGGCGTCGCGGTCATCGGGATCAGCGGCCTGGTCATGTGGTTCCCCGAACTCTTCACGAAGATCCTCCCCGGCTGGATCATCAACGTCGCCCTCATCGTCCACTCCGACGAGGCCCTCCTCGCCGCGGGGTTCATCTTCACGTTCCATTTCTTCAACGTCCACTTCCGCCCCGAGAAGTTCCCCATCGACTCCGTGATCTTCTCCGGCCGGATCTCGAAGACGGAGATGCTCCACGAGCGCAAGCGGTGGTACGACCGCCTCCTCGCCGCGGGACGCCTCGACGCCATCCGAGTCAAGGACGAATGGTCGCAGTGGCGCGGCGTGATCCACCCTCTCGGATTCCTCGCCTTCGGCCTGGGACTCATCCTCCTCGTTCTCATCGTCTACGCCATGTCCTCGCGACTGATCGGAGGGCCATGAATAGAAAGCGCTTCATCATGGGTGCCACGGCCGGCGAAGCGAGTCTTCGAGCGCAGTCGGCCGTGGCGGGCACCCACGGTTGCCCCGGTCTTGCCTGCCTTGAGGCAAGGCCGGGCGGGCGCTCCACCGCCACCCGGCCTTGGCGAAGACGCCAAGACCGGGGCACCCACTTCTGGAAGTCGGGTGCCTTCTTGGCCCTGCTCATCCTCTTCCTCCCCACAACCACTTCCGCCCTCGCCCAACCCCAGGACCGCCTCGAATCCGACCGCCGCTGCCTGCAATGCCACGGGCGCGCGCACATCGCCGAACTCAGCCCTGCCGACCGCCGCTCGATGGTCGGGACGTGGCTCGACACCTCCGGGCCGCAGGATCAGAAGCCCGTCATCGAGCCACTTTCCGGCGACGAACCCCCCACGCGCCCCGGCCTCTTCGTAACACGCGACCACCTCGCCGCCAGCCCGCACGCCGACAACAAGTGCATCGACTGCCACGAAGACGCGGCGAAACTCCCGCACGCCGCCCGCCTACAGAAGGCGACCTGCGCCACGGCCTGCCACGAGCAGGCTGCCGCGTCGTACAGCACCAGCGCTCACCACGAAGCCCTGCTCCGCGAGGATCCGCTCGCGCCCACCTGCGCCTCGTGCCATGGCGGGCACGACATACTCCGTATTTCCGACCGCAAAGCCCCGCAGCACAAACTCAACTCCGTCCACCTCTGCGGCGACTGCCACGCCAAGCACACCGCCACGCCCGACGACTCCAACCCCGCCGCCCGCGTCTCCAACTACCTCGACTCCGCCCACGCCCGCGCCGTCACCAAGTCGGGCCTTCCGACGGCCGCCACCTGCGCCGATTGCCACGGCGCCCACGGCGTGCGGCCTTCCAAAGACCAGGAATCGGCCGTCCACCGCAAACACATCCCCGAGACCTGCGGCAAATGCCACATGGGCGTCGTCGAGGTCTACGACGAAAGCGTCCACGGCAAGAAGCACAAAGAGGAAAACGGCAACGGCAAGGCCGCCGTCTGCACCGATTGCCACACCGCACACCAGATCACCACCGCCAACACGCCTGACTTCCTCCGCGACGTCATCAACGAGTGCGGCCGATGCCACGACTCGCCCGATGCGAACGGCGACCGCGTCGGCACCTACTACAAGACCTACGCGGAGAGTTACCACGGCCAGGTGACGCACCTCGGCGGCGCCCGCGCCGCACGCTGCTCCGACTGCCACGGCTCGCATGACATCCTCCCCCTTTCCGACCCCAGGTCCCGCGTCGCCGATGCCAACATCGTCGAGACCTGCGGCAAGTGCCACCCCGGCTCCAACGCGAAGTTCGTCAGGTTTGACCCCCACGCCAACCACCGCGACGCAAGGAACTACCCCGTCCTCCACGCCGTGTGGCTCTATTTCATGGTGATGATGACCTCCGTCTTCACCTTCTTCGGCATCCACACCATCCTCTGGTTCGTTCGTTCACTCATCGAGCGCAAGCGGGCGCCGGGTGCCCCGGTCTTGCCTGCTCTGAGGCAAGGCCGGGCGGGCGCACCAGCGGCACCCGGCCTTGGCGAGGACGCCAAGACCGGGGCAACCACCCATGCCGACCGCCACATCCGCCGCTTCACCGCCCTCGACCGCATCAACCACCTCCTCGTCGCCGTCACCTTCTTCGGCCTGACCGCGACGGGCATCCCCCTTGTCTTCGCCCAGGAAGACTGGGCGAAGATACTCGCCGCGCTTCTTGGCGGGATCGAAGCCGCGGGACTCTGGCACCGCTTCTTCGCCGTCCTCCTCATCGGAAACTTCATCCTCCACTTCGTCGGCCTCGGGCGCGCCTTCATTCGGCGCACGTGTTCGTGGAAAGACTGGCTCTTCGGCACGAACTCACTCCTGCCGCGATGGAAGGACGTCGCCGACTGCCTCGGCATGTTCCGCTGGTTCCTCGGCCGCGGAAAGCGCCCACGCCTTGGCCGATGGACCTATTGGGAGAAGTTCGACTACTGGGCCGAGGTCGGCGGGTCCATGATCATCGGCGGTTCCGGACTGCTCCTCTGGTTCCCCGAACTCGCCGCACGCATCGTCCCCGGCTGGCTCTTCAATGTCGCCATGATCGTTCACGGCTACGAAGCCCTGCTCGCCATCGGCTTCATCTTCACCATCCACTTCTTCAACACCCACGTCCGCCCCGACGCCTTCCCCGTGGACGAGGTCATCTTCACCGGCAGCCTCCCCGAGCACGAACTCAAGGAGCACCGCCCCGACGAATACGACCGCCTCGTGCAATCCGGCCGACTCGAATCGCTCCGCGTTCCCGCCCCGAACCCCGCCCGCCGACCCTTCATCGTCGCCGTCGCCGCCATCGCGGTCGGCATCGGCCTCGTCCTCCTTGCCTGCATCATCGCCGGAGGATTCTTCTGATGCGCGTGCGACGAACAATCCGGCAACGGGTGCCACGGCCAGCGAAGCGAGTCTTCGAGCGCAGTCGGCCGTGGCGAACGCACGCCACGCGCCCGACGCCGGTTTCTGCCCGTGAATCGGGCGCCCGATGGTTGCCAGCGGCGTCAGCGGCTCGAACCAAGATCGAAGAATCTCTGTCTCCTACGCAATGGGCGAACGATGGAGACTGGAAGGGAAAGGAAATCGCGCTCCAGTCGCTGGCGCGTCTGGCAACCATGGCAGGCCCATTCCGTGGGCCAAATGCAACGAGAGACGCCGTCGGCCCTGACTCGCACATGGCACGCTCCCGATCAATCGTTATGACTCCATCTTCGAATGTCTAGCCCCCGTCCCAACTCTCCCAAACCCCGCAGCGCACTCCGCCGAACGCGCACACTCATGCTCATCGCCGCCGCCATCCTCACCCTCGCCGCCGCAGCGTGGTTCTTCTTCGCCCCCGACACGCCGCCGCACACCTTCACCTGCGAGCCGTCCGCCCAGGCCATCGCTCTCATCACATCCCCCGCGCGGCGCCCCACTGAGACGATCACCTTTGATCAAGGCTGCCTCAGCGCCGAATGCCACGCCGCCATCCATACGTCCGCGCGGCAACATCCGGGAATCCGAACCGTGGAATGCGATGTTTGCCACGCCCCAGACGCGGGAAACCACACCTATCCACTTCTCCGCTCCGGCGAGGTCGTCTGCACCACCTGCCACACCGAGCAATCGGCCGGCCTCTTCACTCACCAGGCGCGGTCCGCCGAAGGCTGTCTCGCCTGCCACGATCCGCACGCCGGGCCCACCGCCGCGCTCCTGCGCGACGCCGACACGCTCACGACCTGTGCCCGCTGCCATCCGCCCGCCGAGGGAACTTCCTTACATCCTCCCTATGCCGCCGGCCGTTGCGAGGACTGCCACGACCCGCACGCCGCCGACAACTCAGCGCTTCTCATCCCGGCCGCCGGCGACGATCACTGCCGCCGATGCCATCCCTCGGCCGTCCACGACATCGCGGCCGCCCCGCACGCGCACAAGTCCATCGAGGGCGGCTGCCTCGCCTGCCACGCGCCGCATGCCGGGAACCATGCCGCGCTTCTTCTGGACAAGCCTCGCGACCTGTGCGCCTCTTGCCACCGGGAGGTCGCCGGCGAAGTCGCCGCAGCCACGGTCTCGCACGACCCGGTCCTGAAGGGTCATCAGTGCATCTCCTGCCACGATGCGCACGCATCAAACAACCCGATGATGCTCCACGCCCGCCAGCCCGAGGCGTGCCTCGAATGCCACGACAAGCCCCAGATAGCCGCCGACGGGCGCACAATCCCCGAGATGAAGTCAGCCCTCGCGGCCCCTGTCGTCCACGGCGCCATCCGCGCCGGCGACTGCTCCGCCTGCCACGCCGTCCACGGCGGAACCCACTCGCGCCTCCTCCGCGAGATCAACCCCACGCTCCTCGCCGGTCCCTATGACGAGCGGAACTTCGCGCTCTGCTTCTCGTGCCACGACCGCAACCTGCTCGCGCCGGACTCCGCCACGCGCTTCCGCGACGCCGACCGCAATCTCCACGCCGCCCACGTCAAATCCGACCTGAACTCCCATTCCTGCGCATCATGCCATTCGGTCCACACAAGCGACCTGCCCCGGCTCATGGCCCGCACGGTCCGCTTCGAGGGGTCGGAGTGGAGCATGCCCATCAACTTCAGTCTCACCGACACGGGAGGCTCGTGCGCGCCGGGCTGCCACGAGCCCATGAACTACGACCGCGAGCGGGCAAGAGGAGGTGTGCCGTGAGAACGCGCCCGCCGATCTCTCTTCATCGACTGCCTGATGCCCTGTTGAAATGCCTTGGTGTCAGCCTGAAAGGCTGGGATTCAATAGCCGGGGGCAGAGCGAGTCTTCGAGCGCCGCCCCCGGGCAAAGGGCCCATCAATGCTCTTTCAGCGCCCCGAAGGGGTGCAACACGATCCGCTTGGTGTAAACCCGGTTGCACCCATTCAGATTCGCCAGAGCGAGGACTGGCCCGTGCTCCGGGGCCAGCGTTCGAGGACTCGCTCTGCCCCCGGCTATTGAGTGTCAGGCCTTCGGCCTGTCGATCCAGCGTCTCGACACCAAAGCGGTGGCCCGATTGCTCTTGCCTCTCAATCCTCGCCGGCGCCTTTCTCTTGCTCTTCCTCGCAACCGCCGCGAGCGCCCTCGCCGGGCGCATCCAGAACGGCGCCCTCGACGCCACCGGTTCCACCGCCCCCGCCCCGACAAAGGAGATCCCGCGCCAAGGCTGCGTCACCACCGAGTGCCACCCCGGAGTCAAGGCCGCGAAGCATCTCCACGGCCCGATCCAGGTCAATGCTTGCGACGGCTGCCACAAACTCACGGACGCCGAGGCGCACACCTTCATCCCCGTGCGCGACAAGCACGGCCTCTGCGCGCTGTGCCATGACACGCAAACGCAACAGAACGGCCATGCGCACGAACCCTTCGCCAAGGGGGAGTGCCTCGCATGCCACGACCCGCACGGGTCGATCGAGCCGCGACTCCTCCGCGGCGAGCGCTACGCCGACACCTGCTCCGCCTGCCACAAGGACATCACCGGCGCGCACGACCGCGTTCACGGCCCCGCGTCGGCGGGCGCCTGCGGCGCCTGCCACCAACCGCACGTCTCGCGATTCCCCAAACTCCTCAACGCCGAGGGGCGAGACCTGTGCCTGAAGTGCCACATCCGCACGGACTTGGAGATAGAAGGCGCAAGCGTCGTGCATGCGCCCGTCCTCGGCGACTGCCGCGTCTGCCACGACCCGCACGCGACGGACACGCCGGCGATCCTGAACTCCGAGCCGAAGAACCTCTGCACCGAATGCCATCAGAACATCGCCCACGCGATCGAGTCGGCGACGACGCAGCACGCCGCCGCGACGACGAGCCGCGCCTGCCTCAACTGCCACACGCCCCACGCGGGCGAGCACGCCGCCCTGCTGCGCGACGACGTGCAATCCCTCTGCTTCGAGTGCCACAACCAGCCCGTCAAGGCCCCCGACGGTACGACCCTCGTCAACATGAAACACCTCATCGAAACCGGCACGAGCCTGCATGGCGCGCTCACCCAGCGCTCGTGCATCGAGTGCCACGAGATCCACGGCGGGGGGCACAGGCGGCTGCTCAACAACGAATACCCGTCGGGCCTCTACTACCCCTTCAGCGATACGGCGTACGCGCTGTGCTTCTCGTGCCATGACAAGAGCCTCGTGCTCGAACGCACGACGCGATGGACCACCGGCTTCCGCAACGGCGAGACGAACCTCCACTTCGTCCACGTCAGCAAGGACGAAAAGGGACGCTCGTGCCGCGTCTGCCACGACGCCCACGCCGCCACGCGCGACAAGCACATCCGCGACGACGTCCCCTTCGGCACGGGCGGCTGGAAACTCCCGATCCGATTCGAGCCGCTGCCCGACGGCGGGCGCTGCGGCGCCGGCTGCCACGCCGCGTACGAATACAACCGAGTCGCCCCCGTTGCGTATCCGCCCGCCGATCCCGGCGGCGTGTGGAAGGGCGACGACCTCATCCCCGGCTCGCGCGCCGAGCCGAAGCCCGCACCACCGACCACGCCTTGAAGGAGATCCGCCATGTTCACGCATCTCAGAATCCTCGCAGTCGCCTGGGCATCGGCCCTGGCCTCGGCCGCCGCACCCGCGCTCGCCGACACGCTCCGCAACGTCAAACCCGGCGAGCCGCTCCCGGCCTTTCGCATGCCGTTGATCGACGGCTCGATCCTCGACAGCGAAGCATTACGCGGCTCGACAACCGTCATCGTCTGCCTCTCCGCCGAGCAACGCCGCTCTGAACTCGCCGCGATAGATTCGGCCGCGGTCGTCGCGGAAACGGCCCCGAATCCGGTGCAACTCGTCCATGTAACCGCCGACGCCGTGCAGAAGCCCTACTTCGAGCGCTTCCGCACCGACCGCGGCATCAGCGCACCGCTCGCCTTCGACGCCGAACACGAGTTCTTCGGCCGCATCGGCCTCATCGTCTTCCCCACGACCATCGTGATCGACAAGGAGGGACGCCTGTCGCACGTTCTCTCACTCCACGGCGGCGAATACAAGCGGTCCCTCGACGCCTACATCCGCCACACACTCGGCGAGATTACCGACGCACAACTCGAAGAACGCCTGAGCGCCAAGTCGTCGGAGACCGCCTCTCCCAAGAGCGCCGCATCGGCCCACCGCGGGCTCGCGCGCTCCCTCCGAGAGAAGGGACGCTTCGACGCCGCGAAGGCCGAACTCACCAAGGCGCTGGAGCAGGACCCCTCGAACCGCGAGGTCATGCTCGACCTTGCCGACCTGGCGATCACGATGAACGACCTCGACGCCGCCGATGCGACGATCGACCGCATGCTCGCCGATCAACCCGACGACCGCCGGGCCAAGGAACTCAAGGGAATCGTGCTGTTCTCGCGTGGCAAGGTCGATGACGCCGAAAAGGCGCTGACCGAGTCGCTCAACCTCAACCCGAGTCCCGAGCGCGCCCACTACTACCTCGGCCGGATCGCCGAGAAGAAGGGAGATGCGCCGTCGGCCCTGCAGCACTACCGCGAAGCGTTGCGCCGGTTCATCAAGGAGCCGGAAGCGAACAAGCCGTAGATGCGGCGCCGACGGATTGCAAATCCGTCTCACGATGAAGGACTGCAAGCCGACTGCTTCAACGGGGGTCGCCGATTCCCGCTGCTACACTCCCCGCGAAGAATGCAACGAAAACGACCGCCAATCCCCGCCGCCGATGTGCGCACCGTCGCGTTCGTCAGCCTCGGCTGCCCGAAGAACCTCGTCGATTCCGAGAAGATGCTCGGCCTGCTGGCACAGGACGGCCTCATGCCCGTCTCGGCCGATGCGGAGGCGCAAGGGGCCGACGCGATCGTCATCAACACCTGCGGCTTTCTCGAAGCCTCGAAGGAGGAATCGCTCGCCGTCATCAGGGATGCGGTCGCGCGAAAGGAAAGAGGCGACGTGAAGCGCGTCATCGTCGCCGGCTGCCTCGTGCAGCGCCACCGCGAGAAAATGCTCGAATGGGCCCCCGGCGTCGACGCGATGATCGGCGTCTTCGACCGCGACCACATCGTCCACGCCGTGCGAGGCGAAGCGCTCCGGCGCGAGTCCCCGTCCGCCGAAGGCTCGCCGAAATACTGGATCGCATCGAACGCCTTGCAGGCCGCGAAGGACCGCGGCTTGCAAACCACCGGCCTTACCGTCAACGGCAAGGACGGCAAGGGCCTCGGCTACTTTGAGGACGATTCCGCCCGCCTGCGCCTCACGCCGCGACACTACGCCTACCTCCGTATCTCCGAGGGATGCAACCAGAACTGCACCTTCTGCACCATCCCCTCGATCCGAGGCAAGATGCGCAGCAAGCCCATCGACCGTATCGTCGCCGAGGCCCGCGAACTCCTGAATGACGGCGCGTTTGAACTCAATCTCATCGGGCAGGACACGACCTCCTACGGCGACGACATCGGCTTCGCCGGCGGCCTCCCCGCGATGCTCCGCGCCGTGAACGACGCCGTCGATTCGCTGAACCCCTCGGCCTGGGTCCGCCTTATGTACGCCTATCCCAGCACCTTCACCGACGCGATGATCGACGCCATCGCTTCGCTCCCCCGCGTGGTGAAATACATCGATATCCCGCTCCAGCACGCCAGCGACCGGATACTGACGGCGATGCGCCGCCGCGTCTCCGCCGCCCATCAGCGCGAACTCGTCCTCAAACTCCGCGAGCGCATCCCCGGCATGGCGATTCGCACCACCTTCATCACCGGCTTCCCCGGAGAGACCGAGCAGGACCACGAGGAACTCCTCGCCTTCATCGACGAGATCGGATTCGACGCGCTCGGCGTCTTCGAGTACTCGCGCGAGGACCACACCCCCGCCGGCACGATGGACGCCGACAAGAGTCTGCATGTCCCCGCCGAGGTGAAGGCCCGTCGGCACGCGGAGATCATGGGACTCCAGCAGAAGATCGCCTTCGAGCAGGCGGCGTTCCTCGCGTCGCAGTTCGACGAGAAGAACCCCGCCGAGACCGGGCACCGATTCGACGTCCTCATCGACAAGCCGATGGCGAGCAAGGGCCGCGCCAACGCCGGCGTGTCCCCCGGCGGCTGCCTCTACAAAGGCCGGACCTATTTCCAGGCCCCGGACATCGACGCCGCGACGTACGTCCAGTCGCGGGAACCGCTCGTCCCGGGTCAACTCGCCCGCTGCGTCATCGTCGGCTCCGACGGCTACGACCTGATCGCACGCATCAACGAGCCCTCCGCGCAAGCGGAGGCGGTTCTCGTGAGCACCCACTGAATTCTTCAGAATCCCCGGCACAACGCCCATACGTCTCCGTGGCATGGGAATCTGGAACATCCGCCGTGCCTCCCCGCCGCAGCGGGGCGACTCCGGCAATCACCCCTGTCCGAGGCGACGAGTGTTCTTACAGAAGCCTCCGCTTGCGCGGAGGGCTCGTCACACCCGCACCCGCGCTCCCTTGACCTCCACAACCGGCGCGAGTTCGCGCTCGCCGCCCGCCGCGACGCGCCGGATCATCGCCGCGATCGACGCCGGGTCCAGCCCGGCCTCCTTCAACTGATCGCCCCGTGAATCCTGGTAGACCCACCCATCCGGCAGGGCCATGCGCACGATCAGCCCGGCGTTCAGCCCCATATCCGCCGCCGCCTCGACGACCGCCGCGCCGAATCCGCCGTGAGGCCCGTGGTCTTCGATCGTGATGACCGGAATGTTCCGCTCCAGCAACGACTTCACCAGCCCCGCATCCACCGGCTTCGCAAATCGCGCGTCGTACACGCTCACGCGCACCTCCGGCCCGAGCGTTTCGACCGCCTTGAGCGTGCTCACCACCATCGTGCCGAACGCCAGCACCGCGACATCCGGCCGATCCTCGTCGCGCAGCGCCCTCGCCTTGCCCAGTTCAAACGCGGGGCACGTGCCGAACGGCGCCAGCGCCTCCGATACGTTGTCGCGCGGATACCGCACCGCGGAAAGCCCCACCTCGTAGGTCCGCATGAACTCCATCGCCGCGACCAGAGAGGGCTCATCCGCCGCCGCCATGATCGCCGCCTTGGGCAGCACCCGGAGGATCGACACGTCGCAGAATCCGTGATGCACCGCCCCGTCTCCCCCGACGAGTCCCGCGCGATCGAGGCACAGCCGAACGGGCAGCCCCTGCAGCGCGACCTCCTGAAATGCCTGATCGAACGCCCTCTGGAGAAACGTCGAATACACGGCGAAGAACGGCTTCCACCCGGTCTTGGCCAGCCCCGCCATCATGTCCATGGCGTGGCTCTCGCAGATGCCGGTGTCGAACGTCCGCTCGGGGAAAGCCTGCTGCACCTTGTCGATGCCCGTGCCGCTGGGCATCGCGGCCGTGCAGGCGACGACCTTCGGGTCGCGCGCCATCATGTCCGCCATAGCCTCGCCGAACGCGCTCGTGAACGACCGCCCCTCCTTCTTCATCTCGACGCGGCACGAATCCGGGTCGTAGTTGAAAGCAGCGGGGGAGTGAAAGGTCTGCGCATCGCCCTCGGTGAAGGGATAGCCCTTGCCCTTGACGGTCTTGACGTGAAGGACCAGGGGCCGGTCGAAGTCGCGTGCCTCGGCCAGGACGCCGACGAGTTCGGGGATGTCGTGCCCGTCGATCGGGCCGACGGTAACGAGGCCGAAGTGCTCGAACCATGCGTCCTCGCAGATGGTCGCTTTCGCGGCGTCGCCGAGGCGGTGGTAGGCGTCCTTGACCATCTCGCCGCCCGGCATGTTCTCGAGCATGCGCCCCGCCTTGCGCTTCATGCCGGAGAAGAGGGGGTTGATGCGCACGCGATCAAAATACGCCGCGAGCGCGCCCTGCGGCTTGCTGATCGACATGCCGTTGTCATTCAGAACGACGAGAAACTGCCTCTGGAGCGTGCCGGCGTTGTTCAGTCCCTCCATCGCCACGCCATTGACGATGGACGCATCGCCGATGATGGCGACGGCGCGCCGGCCTGCCTTGTTGGCGACGGGATCAAAGCCCTCGCCGTTCAGCGTGTCCCCGCGGGCCATGCCGATCGCCGTCGAAATTCCCGTGCCGGCGTGCCCGACGCTGAAGAGGTCATACGCCGACTCCCGCGGCTCAGGAAACCCCGCCATGCCGCCACGGGTGCGCAGACCAGCGAGCATGCCGAGACGCCCCGTGAGCAGTTTGTGCGGATAGCACTGGTGCCCGACGTCGAAGAGAAGCCGGTCGTGCGCGAAATCGAAGACAAAATGCAGCGCCACGGTCAGCTCGACCACGCCGAGGTTCGGCGCAAGGTGCCCGCCGGCCTTCGACACCTGATCGAAGATCGCATCGCGGATCTCCTTCGAGAGGTCCGACAGTTGGTCAAGGCTGAGGCGCTTCAGGTCTTGCGGGGTGTGGATCGTCGGAAGAAGAGCCATCCGTTGCTCCAGGGGATGACCGAACATTATACGGACCGGCGGAGAGGCATCGGCTACTTCGTGCGTACGGCCAGGTACTCGCAAAGATCGGCGAGAGGCCGCGCTTTTGCGCCGAAATCCGCGATGGCGGCGTGGGCGTCGCGGCGGAGACGCTCGACTTCACGGCGCGAGGCCTCGACGCCGATCAGGCCTGGATAGGTGAGTTTTCCCGCGTCGGTGTCCTTGCCGGTGCGCTTGCCCGTGTGTTCGGCCGACTGCTGCACGTCGATCAGGTCATCGACGATCTGGAACATGAGGCCGATGGACTCGCCGAAGCGCGTGATGTTCGCGACCGCCCCGTCGCCGGCGCGCCCCGCCAGCGCGCCCATGCGGCAGGAGGCGCGGATCAGCGCCCCCGTCTTGTTCCGATGGATCAACTCAAGGCGGTCGCGCGCGTCGAGCATCGGCGCGAACCCGCCCAACGTGTCGAGCACCTGCCCCGCGATCATGGCGGTCGATCCCTCGGCGAGTTCGCGGCACATGAGGCCGGCGAGGCGCGCGTCGTAGCGCTCCGCGAGCACCTGGAACGCCATGCTCATCAACCCGTCGCCCACGAGGACGGCCATCGCCTCCCCGAACTTGACGTGAACCGTCGGCAGGCCACGCCGCGTGTCGTCGTTGTCGAGCGCGGGGAGGTCGTCATGCACAAGGCTGAAGGCATGGATCATCTCAAGTGCGGCGGCGGCGGGAACCGCGCCATCAAACGACCCGCCCACGGCGGCGCATGAGTGCAGCGCGAGCACGGGCCGCAGACGCTTCCCGCCGCCAAGCAGTGCGTAGGCCGTCGCGTCGCGGAGGTTTTGAGGCAGCCCGCACGACCGAATCCAATCCTCCATGAAGCGCTCGACCAGCACAAGCGGCCCGGTCAGCGCGGGTCCAGGCCGATCGGAGGTCTGCGGGTCAATGGATGCTGGCGCGGTAGTGGCGGTCAATGCTGGCTCCGGGTTGCAACGAGCCGCCCATTATATCGAGGAAACGGATGAGGCGCGGGAACGCGCGCGCCGATCAGGGCAATCGCATCATCAAGAGGATGCCCCGGTCTTGCCGTCCGCGGCAAGGCCGGGACGCAGTTGCAACGCCGCCCGGCCTCGCCGCAAAGCCGGCGAGACCGGGGCAGCCACAAAAATGCGAATGCCCTGCGCGGCGTTTGCGTCCGCATCCCCGGCGGGGAGGCGCTGGATCGTCCAACACGATCGGGTTCGGGAATACCCGCCCAACGCCTGATCCCCGCCACGCTACATTTCCCCCATGGAGATCGACCCCGCCGTGCTGGAGATTCCCGATCGCTACAAGATCCTCATCGGCGCGATCGTCCCCAGGCCGATCGCCTGGGTTTCGACCGTCTCCGCCGACGGCCGGCCGAACCTCGCGCCGTTCTCCTTCTTCAACGGCGTATCCAGCAACCCCATGACCCTCCTCTTCTGCCCCGCCAACAAGCCCGACGGCAGCGAAAAGGACACTCTCCGCAACATCGCCGCAACGAACGAGTTCGTCGTAAACGTCGTCAGTGAATCAACGGCCCGCCCGATGTCCGCGACCGCGGAAGACCTTCCCTTCGGCGAGAGCGAGTGGGATCTCGCCGGCCTCGCGAAGGCTCCCTCACGCACCGTGACGCCCGCGCGCGTCGCGGCCTCTCCCCTCTCCTTCGAGTGCGAAGCGCAACAGGTCATCCGCCTGAACCCCGGCGCGCCCTCCGGCGGAAACATCGTCATCGGCCGCATCAAGTGGATCCACGCTGCGGAGGGGATCGTCAATGCGGCGCACCATGTTGACGCCGCGGGGCTCGCGGCGGTCGGGCGCATGGCGGGGCTGTCGTACTGCAGGACGCGGGGGCGGTTCGAGGTGCCGTGGGGACGGAAGGCGCTCGAGCATTAACGGACACGTCGCGTTGAAGGTGCCGGGTGCAGCCACCGATCCGGCGTCTTCGACGCTCGGTGATGCGGTTACGCGAGGGCCCCCCCTCGCCGGCTACGGGCACACCGCGTTGAAGTTGGCCAGCACCGCCGTGATATCGGCGAAATTTACGACGCCGTTGCAGTCCGCGTCGCCGGGGTCTTGCATGCATCGTGTTGTGGCCTCGCCGAAGTTGGCGAGCACGCTGGTAACATCGGCGAAGTTGATGCCGCCCATGCCGTCGGCGTTGCCGGGGCAGCACACTGTCCGGGGGAGGCAACCGGCGAGAGAGAGGATCCAGACCGCACCGCGGTCCGTCCCGCCGTCGTCGTCGAGAAATGCTCCGGCGGCGAGGTCGGGAATGCAGTCGCCGTCGAAGTCACCGAGGCTGGCTACGCCGACGCCGAACTGGTCGTTGTCATCCAGGACGCCGTTGAAACCGCCGACGGTGTCAGAGATCTTCTGATCCGTCCTGACCGTCCCGTCGGTGTTCATGAAGAGGATCCAAACCGCGCCGCGGTTCGTTCCGCTGTCGTCATCAAGGTACGTCCCGACGGCGAGGTCGGGGACGCCATCGCCGTCAAGATCGCCCAACCCTGGGACGCTGATGCCAAACTGGTCGCTATCGTTCAGCACACCGTTAAAGCCGCCGACGGTGTCGGAGATCTTCTGCTCGGCCCGCACGGTGCCGTTCGAGTTCATGAAGAGAATCCAGACCGCGCCCCGATCCGTGCCGCCGTCGTCGTCGAAGGGCGCCCCTATGGTGAGGTCCGGCATTCCGTCGCCGTCGAGGTCGCCCTGATTGGCGGTGCTGCGACCGAAGATGTCGCCGTCGTCCAAATCGCTGTTGAAGCCGCCGATGGTGTCTGAGATCTTCTGCTCCGTTCTCACCGTACCGTTGGTATTCAAGAAGAGCATCTATACCGCGCCGCGGTTCAGTCCGCCGTCGTCGTCGAAGGGTGCGCCTGCGGCGAGGTCCGGCACTCCGTCGCCATCAAGGTCGCCAATACCCGTCACGCTGATGCCAAACAGGTCGCCATCGTCCAGCACGCCGTTGAAGCCGCCGGCGGTGTCGGAAATCTTTTGTTCCGCCTTCACCGTACCGTTCGGATTCATGAAGAGAACCCAAACCGCGCCGCGATTCAGTCCGCCGTCGTCGTCGGCAAAGGTCCCGACGGCGAGGTCGGGAACACCGTCGACGTCGAGGTCGCCCAGCCCGGTGACGCCGACGCCGAACAGGTCACCGTCGTCCAGCGCACCATTGAAGCCGCCCACCAGGTCGGAGATTTTTTGCTCGGCCCTTACCGTGCCGTCCGCGTTCATGAAGAGAACCCAGACGGCACCGCGGTTCAGCCCGCCGTCGTTGTCCGACTGCGCTCCGACTGCGAGGTCGGACACTCCGTCGCCGTCCAGGTCGCCTAGGTTTGCGATGCTGGTGCCGAACTGGTCTCCGTTGACGAGCACGCCGTTGAACCCGCCGGTGGTGTCGGAGAGCTTGGACTCGCCCACGACCATCCCTGCGTTTGGACAGTTAGGAGGCCCGGCGTCCGCCGATCGAGTTATCAGAATGACAAGGAGAAAGAGAGAGAGCACACCACTCGCCACGGCGGCGATGGCCATTCGGTTTCCGATTGCGCTCGCGAGCCGATTCACATTCGACGTCATTGCTCCGTCTCCTTCGTCGGTATCGGGGTCGGCCCGGTTCCCACGCGTCGGCCGGTGGGTACCGGGTATCTCTAACCTACAACCAAAACGAGAAAAGACAAGCAAAAGCAGCGGGATTGGACTCGGTTGCTGACTCGGCGGAGTGATTCTGTCGCCATCTTCACAGGGTGAATGAAGAGGCAGTGGGAAAGATCTGGTCGGGGTGACCATCGAACGCTTGCTCACCCCATCCACGAGAGACCATCCTACCACGCCGCAACTAAAGGCTCTTCAGCACTTCCGCGCCAGCGAGTCTTTCGACAACTCCCCCGGCACCTCCACCGGGTACCGTCCGCTGTAGCACGCGGTGCAGTAGTGTTCGCGCCCGACCGTCGCCGTCTGAACCACGTCGAGCATCCCGTCGATCGTCAGGTAGTGCAGCGAGTCCACGCCGAGCATCTTGCGGATCTGCTCCGTGTCGCGTCCCGCCGCGATGAGTTGCGTCGGCTCCGCGAAGTCCACACCGAAAAAACACGGATGCCGGATCGGCGGGCAGGAGATGCGGAGGTGGATCTCCTTCGCCCCCGCGGCCCGCAACTGGTCCATCTTCGCCCGCGTCGTCGTGCCGCGGACGATGGAGTCGTCCACGACGATCACTCGGTTGCCGCGGACCACGTCCTCGACGATGTTCAGTTTCAGGCGCACGGCCATGGCGCGCTCCTCGACCGACGGCTTGATGAAGGTGCGCCCGACGTAGCGGTTCGGGATGATCCCCTCGCGGTACGGAATACCGCTCGCCCGCGCATAACCGGTCGCGGCGGAGCGCCCCGAGTCGGGCATCGGCAGGACGCAATCGGCCGCAACGGGCGCTTCCCTCGCCAGCCGCTCGCCGAGGCGCTCGCGGACCGTCTGCACCGTCTGCCCGAACACCCGGCTCGCAGGGCTGGCGAAATACACATGCTCGAAGACGCAGTGCGCCCGAGGCGCCGCCGCCGGCGCGAAACGCCGCGATTCAATCCCCGCGTCGGTGAACGCCACAATCTCGCCCGCCTCGACTTCGCGGACGACGTGCGCCCCGATAATGTCGAGCGCGATCGTCTCGCTCGCCGCGACGTACCCGCCGCCCGGCAACTCCCCGATGACGAGCGGCCGCCAGCCCCACGGGTCGCGCGCCGCCTCCACACGGTCGGCGTGCAGGAAAACAAGGCTGAATGCCCCACGCAGTTCCCGCAACGCGTCCGCGATCGGATCAGGCGACCCCGGCCCCGCGTGGGCCGCGATCAGTTGCAGGATCACCTCGGTGTCGGAGGTCGTCTGGAACGCATGCCCCGCCTCCTCGAGCCGCCGCCGAATCTCCAGCGCGTTCACGATATTCCCGTTGTGCCCGATCGCGAGTTCACCCGCACGCGACCGCCCCACGAACGGCTGAGCGTTTCCGACGTGGCTCGACCCGGTCGTCGAATAGCGGTTATGCCCAATCGCCCCGCCGAGCCGCCCCGCATGACCGGCCCGCGAGTTTGCGTGGGCGTCGAGCGAATGGATCGACTCGGGGTCGAAAACGTGGGAGACCAGCCCCATGTCCGCCCGCCGCATCAGCCCGCGCCCGTCAGTCGCGACGATGCCGGCGGATTCCTGTCCGCGGTGCTGAAGAGCGAGCAGCCCCGCATAGGCGAGGTGCGCAGGATTCGAAGCGCCCCAAACCCCGAAGACGCCGCACTTCTCACCGAGGTCGCGGAGCGACACGGAAAGCGCGAAGTTTGACATTGCCGAGGTCAAGGCTGAATGGTAGCGACCAAAACCGAAGCCGCAGCACCGTGGCATGGGCTTTCCAGCCCATGCCGCTGGGCGCACACCTTTGAGAAGGTGTGCCAGATTCGATTCGACGCGCCACCCGTCTGATGGGCTCCTTGCCTGCCGCAACAGGTTGTCCTACACTCCTCACCTCACAACCGGACCCACCGCCTCCCGCATGTGCGGGCCGGGCGGCACAAGGCCGGGACCGCAGCCGCGGCCACCCCCGCCGGGTCGCTGAACAAGCACCCACGAGTACCCCCCCCGGTCCCTCGTGGTCGACGGAGCATCGCAATGGCCCGATACACCGGACCCAAGGTCAAACTCTCGCGCCGCGTCGGCGCGCCCATCGCCGACATCCCCAAGCACACCGCCAAGCGCCAACTCACGCCCAACGGCATGCACGGGTACCGCGGCCGGCGACTCCGCGATTACGGCGTGCGCCTCAACGAGAAACAGAAACTCCGCTACCACTACGGCGTGCTCGAAAAACAGTTCCGCAACACCCTCGCCGAGGCCTCGCGCCGCAAGGGCAACACCGGCGAACTCCTGATCCAGATCCTCGAACGCCGCCTCGACAATGTCATCCGCCGCGCCGGCGTCGTCCGGACCATCTGGGCCGCGAGGCAGATGGTCGCCCACGGGCACGTCCGCATCAACGGCCGAAAGGTCGATCGCCCCAGCGCCCAGGTGAATCTCGGCGACGTCGTATCGTTCAAGCAAAAGGTCCACGCCCTCATCCGCGACAGCATGGAGTCGATCGTGGGGCACCAGGTGCCCGAGTGGCTCGAGTTCACGCCGGCGGAACTGTCGATCAAAATCAACTCGCTGCCGTCGTCGGACCAGGTCCCCTTTGACGTGAACACGAACCTGGTCATCGAGTTCTACCGCTGATCGGCGGAGCGCGCTCGCGCCCCGCGCGGGCCGGAGATTTCCCATGCTGAAGTTCCTTCGCCGGTACAACAAGGCGATCCTGATGGTCGGCGGGTCGATCCTGATGGTGCTGTTCCTGCTGCCCTCGACCCTGCAGCAGGGCGGTGCGTCGATGATGTCTCGCACCGTCGCCCACCTCGACGGGCGCAAACTCACCATCGTCGATTTCCAGGAAGCCGTCCGCGAGATAGAGATGATCCAGCGCCTGAACCCGGGCATCCTCACGGGCCTCGGCGTCGGACGCCGCCCGGAGCACTGGCTCCTCCTCGTCCACGAGGCGACGCAGGCCGGACTCGTCGGCGGACCCAAGGAAGCCCGCAAAGACGTGCCCCAGAACACCATCGACATCCTCCGCGCCGCGGGCAGCGAAGCCCAGGTCGATCGCCTGCTCGCCAACCTCCGCGGCGTGATGAGGCTCGTGTCGCTCGCGAGTCCCGCCGCCGTGTACTCCACGCGCGAGGCCGTCGATCTCGGACACAAAATGCTCGACGTGGCGACGACGGACGTATTCATCGTCCCCGCGAGCAGAATCGGCGAATCGCTCCCGCCACCGGACGACGCCCGACTCGCCGCCCACTTCGAAAAATACCGCGACACCGATCCCATCGCCGACCCCGAGAAGAACCCGATGGGCATCGGCTACCGCCGGCCCGATGCGGTGCAGATCGAATGGTTGTCGGTCGACCGTGCGTCCATCGAGGCGGCGTACGCCCCGGACCCGATCCTCGTCAACAAGTACTGGCGACAGAACCAGGCCAAGTTCACCGGCGACTTCGCCGCCGTGAAGACGCAGGTCGAGGCTGAGTTCAAGAAGAACGAAGTCGACCAGGCCATGCTCAGGCTCGGCGATGCGCTGAAGCAGAGAATCTTCAGCAGCGTGTCGGCCTTCCCGGTTGATGAAAACTACCGCACGCTGCCTGAGGATTGGCCGGCGCGCATGCCGAAACTGTCAGACCTCGCGACTCTGGCCGATGCCGAGTTGCGAAAGCACTTCCCGACCCTGGGGCAAACCGCGTCCGTCATGCCGAACGACGGATCGTGGCGGACAGGGAGCGACCTGGCGCGCCTGCCGGGCGTCGGATTCTCCTTCCTGCCGCAGGGCAGCGGCGGCAGGCTGATGCTGAGCCAGTA
>CAZBDZ010000005.1:0-22974 GCA_964490785.1 uncultured Phycisphaeraceae bacterium | reverse complement strand
GGCCAGATGGTGCGCATCGCGCCGGGTCAGGCCTCGCCGGATTCGACCCTGGACGATCCAGTGCTCCGAAACGCCGTCATGGCCGCGGCGAGAACGATGGACCCCAAAGTGGAAGCCCCGACGAGCGACGCCGCGTCGCGAACGGTCGCGGTCGCCTCGGAAAAAGCGCGCGGGCTGGTGATGGCCCAGGTCGTCCGATACAGGCCGATGACGATCGAACTCTTCCGCACAAGCGCCCCCTCGATCGCCGAGTTCGCCATGCGCGAACTCGACGCCGAATCGATCATCAAGGCCTTCTCCTACGAGCGCCTGTGCGAGAGGCACGCATTCAAGATCGTCGGCGCGGACGAGGCGGAAGCCAAGAAGGACGACCCGGCGGGCGAGTGAGCCGGTGGCGCGGTAGAATCCTTCCGAACGCGCACGGCGGCCAGGCTGTTCCACGGCGCTGCGCGTGATTTCGGAGCGCCCCTTGCCGAAGCCCGCGCTGACTGTTGAGGCCCTTGCAAAGGAAGCGGAGGCATTTGCCGCTGCCGAATCAGCGCACGCCGAGCCCACGCTGTTCGGGGTTACCGACGGCAAGGCCGTGGGCACCTATTTGGAGCTCAAATTCCGAATGCGGCTCCGTGAGCGTTTCGCCTTCAAACAGGGCAATGCGGCAAAGGGCATCGATTTCCCCGACATCGGCGTGGATATGAAGACAACCTCCGTTAAGCAGCCGCAGTCGTCCTGCCCGTTCAATTCGGCCCGTCAGAAGATCTACGGGTTGGGCTACTCCCTGCTGGTTTTCGTTTACGAAAAGACGGACGACGCGCGGGCACGGACGGGCAGACTGAACGTCCTTCATGTGATTCTCGTGGATGCCAAACGAACCGCCGATTTTCAGTTGACCAAGGGACTTCTTGAGATCCTCGACAACGATGGAAATGCCGATGACCTCGTCGCCTACATGAACGACAAGGCCCTCCCGGTGGATGAGATCGAAGCGAATAGGATTGCCGAGCGTCTGCTTCGCAAGCGACCCGTCCAAGGCTACCTTACCATCTCGAACGCCCTGCAATGGCGACTCCAATACTCGCGAGTCATCGACCAGGCCGGCAAAATCGCCGGTATCACGCGAATTAGGTGACGGCCGATGAAGACCACATCCCCCCTGCCAAAGAAGGTCGAGTTCGGGGACTACCAGACCCCGATCGGGCTGGCGCGCGGCGTCGTTGAGCGCGTGGCAGGCCTGGGGATCTCACCGGCGGCGATCGTTGAACCTTCGTGTGGGATAGGTAATCTGCTTTTCGCCGCTGCAGACAGGTTCTCCGAGCACCAATGCGCACTGGGGATCGAAGTTCAGTCACATTATGTCGAGGCCGTCGCGGAGCGCCTCGCCCGGCGCGCCGACGCCGATCGAGTCCGCGTCTTGCACGCGGACTTCTTTGCGCACGATTGGGGGGCGACGCTCGAGGGCTTGCCGGGGCCGCTGCTGGTCATCGGCAACCCACCATGGGTAACGAATGCGGAGCTGGCGGGCGGATGCAGCGGGAATCTGCCCGCGAAGACCAACTTCCGAGGGCTTGCGGGGCTGGACGCGATGACCGGAAAGAGCAACTTCGATATCTCCGAAGCGATGCTCCAGAAGTTAGTCCGCCTTCTGGCGCGGCGCGAAGCCGTCTTGGCCGTGCTCTGCAAGACCACTGTGGCGCGAAAGATCCTCGTCCACATTTGGAGCGCCGACATACCGATCCGCGACGCGGGCATCGTCCGCATCGACTCTGCGGCCGAGTTCGGGGCAGCGGTGGATGCATGCCTGTTCCATTGCCGATTCGGCGCTCGACGAACCGAGCACGCCGCTCAGGTGTTCGCATCCCTCGAATCTGAAACGCCGTTAGGTCGCATCGGATACCGAGACGGGAGGCTCCTCGCCGACGCGGACCTGTACGCCCGTTGGGCGCACCTGGAGGGACCTGAATCCCAAAAATGGCGATCAGGCATCAAGCACGACTGCGCGGAGGTCTGCGAACTGGTCGGTACACCGGGAGCGTGGCGCAACGCACGAGGCGAGCGAGTTGACATCGAGCCCGACTGCCTGTTCCCCATGCTGAAGGCATCGGACCTGGACAAGGGAAGGGTCGCCGAGCCGCGACGATGGATGCTGGTAACGCAGGACCGCATCAGGGATGATCCTGCCGCTCTCGCCGTTCGCGCCCCCAGGACCTGGGCCTATCTCCAGGCAAACCTCGCCCGCTTTGAGCGCCGCGCGAGCACCATCTACAAGGGGCGCCCGCAGTTCTCCATGTTCGGGATCGGAGACTATTCCTTCTCTTTGTGGAAGGTCGGCATTGCCGGGCTCTCCAAACGGCTTGGATTCAGGGTGATCGGGCCCCATGCCGGTAGGCCTGTCGTTCTCGACGACACTTGCTATTTCCTGTCGTGTGCTTCGCGGACAGAAGCCGAGTTTGTGGCCGAACTGCTCGACAGCAGGGCTGCCCGCGAGTTCTATGAGGCGATTGCATTCTGGGACGCAAAGCGCCCGATCACGGTCGAGCTGCTGCGCCGGCTCAACTTGGACAATCTCGCGCACGCGCTCGGGAGGTCCGCCGACTGGAAGAGGCTTCGAAGCCATCCTCCGAAGCAGAACCAGCGCCAAACAACCGCTTCGCTCTGGACAGAATGATGCGGGTGTTTTCGGCCGAAGCGGTGGCCCCGCATATGCTGGGGGTCAACCGCGATGACATTCATCCTCGAAACAATCCGCCTCGGCCTCGCAAACCTTCGGCTGCACATCCTGCGCTCCGTCCTGACCGCCCTGGGGATCATCCTGGGCGTAACCGCCGTGATCACGATGGTCAGCATCGGCGAGGGCTCAAAGCGCGCCGCCCTCGAACAACTCGAGCAACTCGGCGCCAAAAACATCATCCTCCGCTCGATCAGCCCGCCCCAGACCGTCCAGCAGCAGAGCGGCCAGCAGCGCAGCCGCGTCGCACGCTTCGGCCTGAAACGCGCCGACCTCGACGCCATCCGCCACCACTTCCCCGATGCCGACGTGATCGTCCCGCTCAAGGACGTCGGCTCGCAGTTGCTGAAGGACCTGTACCGCGTGCCCAGCCAGGCGTTCGGCACGACGCCGGAGTTCCGGAAGGTCGCGAACCTCCGCATCGCGCGGGGGAGATACCTGACTCAGTCCGATCTCGACGATCATCAGGATGTCGTCGTCCTCGGCTCGGAAGTGGCGCGGAAGTTGTTCCCGTTCGACGACCCGCTCATGAACACCGTGCGCATCGACGACAAGGTCTTCACCGTCGTCGGCATCCTCGCCCCGGTTGGCCTTTCGGGCGGCGCCGGGGCCGCCCTCGTCGGACGAGACCTCAACCATGACGCCCACATCCCGCTCACCACCGCCAAGGCCCGCTTCGGCGACCTCGTGATGCGGCGCGGATCGGGGTCATTCTCAGCCGAGGAGGTCGAACTCCGGGAGGTCTACTTCGCCTCGCGATCGCGCGAGACCGTCATGCTCGACGCCGCGATGCTTAGACGCGCCATCGACGTCCGCCAGGGCGGCTCGCGCGACGTCCAGATGATCATCCCTTACGAACTCCTCGAAAACGCCCGCCGAACCGCCCTCACATGGCAGATCGTCCTCGGCGCCATCGCGGGAATCTCACTCCTCGTCGGCGGCATCGGCATCATGAACATCATGCTCGCCTCCGTCACCGAACGCACGCGCGAGATCGGCATCCGCCGCGCCCTCGGCGCCACCCGACGCCACATCGTCTGGCAGTTCCTCGTCGAGACCGGCGTCCTCAGCGCCATGGGAGGGCTGATCGGCGTCGCACTCGGCATCGGCATCTCCCTCGCCCTCGGCGTCAGCGCCGCATCGCTCTTCCCCGACGCCACCGTCCGCACCCAGATCACCACATGGTCGATCCTCCTTTCCTTCACCGTCGCCACCGCCACAGGCCTCGTCTTCGGCATCTACCCCGCCGTCAAGGCCGCCGAGCAGGATCCGATCGTCGCCCTGCGCCACGACTGACGGAACTCACCACCGAGACGCATGGGCGGAAGGGAATGATGCGAACCGCCCCTGCTCCATGTCTCCCGTTCCACTCTCAATCCCCTCCGAGTCTCCGAGGTGAACCCCTCTACTTGTTCGCCACGAGTTTCTCGCTCTGCTCCACGAACTTGTCCCCGCTCCACTGCGTGTCCTTCGTAACCATGCCGGCCCGCTGGGCTTCCTCGGCCGCCTTGACTCGCGCCTGCAGGCGCACCAGTTCCGCGTGCGTCGTGAAATACTGAAGGCTCCGTCCGCGGAACTCCTCGATCGACTTGAACCCGTGCTTGTCCATGAACGCGCTCAGCCCCGCCGTAAGTTGCTTCACAAGCCCGTACCCGTGCTTCATCACGCCGGTGCAGACCTGAACCGTGTGCGCGCCGAGCAGGATGAACTGCGCCGCGTCCTCGCCGGTCTCCACCCCGCCGATCGCGCTGAGGGAGCGGCCGGGAAACTCCCCCTTGGCCGCCAACTGCCCGTCCGGCGGAATCGGCTTCCCGCTGTTCCCGCCGAACATCATCGTGCCGAGTTCCATGACCATCCGCAGCGCGATCGGCCGAACCGCGATGCACGAGTATCCGCCCGGCACCGAGTACCCTTCAACCGTCGGCTCGGGGCGCAGCGTCTCAAGGTTCACGCTGGTGACGCTGAGGATCGTGTTGATCGCGCTGATCCCCTCGCACCCGGCCCGAAGAGCCGCACGCGCCGGGTCCTCGATGTGCGTGATGTTCGGCGTCATCTTCGCCCACACGGGCACCGTCGCCACCGAGTTCACCCAGCCGCAGACCTCTTCGAGAATGCACGGATCCTGCCCCATCGCCGCACCCATCCGACGCTCGGGCAGCCCGTGTGGGCACGAGAAGTTCAGTTCAAACGCATCGACCCCCGCATCCTGGCACCGCACCACGATCTCGGTCCATGCATCCTTCTTATATTCCTCCATGATCGAGGCGATGAGCACTCGGCCGGGGTACTTCTCCTTGACCTCCCTGAACTCCTGAATCCAGACATCGAAAGGCCGGTCGGAGATAAGTTCGATGTTCTGCCACCCGAAGACCTCCCGCGACTTCGGATCCCGCAGCCGCGCATACCGCGGCGCGACGTTGACGACCTTCGACGCGTCAAGGCTGATCGTCTTGGCGATGACCGCCCCCCAGCCCTCGTCAAACGCCTTCCCGATCACATTCGCATTCGTGCCGGGCGGCCCCGAGCCGATGACGAAGGGGTTGGGGAGCTTGAGGCCGTTGACGGTGATGGAGAGATCTGCCATGTGCGGTTCCGCGAGCGGTGAAACACGGAGTATAGGTAAGGCGAGAAGGAGTGAGAGGAAGCATCGCAAGAAGGGATCTCTGGACAATCGGTGGGGCAGGCTTTCAGCCCGCCCGTCGCCTTCATCTTCGCCGTCGAATACGAAGGCGCCAACACGCCGAAGACCCCTGCATGCCGGTTATTCAGAGATCCCTGATGTAGGCAGGGCAATCTCATTATCGCCTCCGAGCCCGGAACGCGGCTGGATCGGTACTCAGCCCGCAACGCGGGCGCCGGTTCCTTGCCCCGGACGAAGTCCGGGGGGGCCAGGGTTCGCGGGCGCTGGGCCAGAGCCCCGGAGGGGCGAAGGAAGCGTGTTGCGAGCCGTTGCGCGCCGAACTGCAGTAGTGTGATTGCCGCGCCGTCCGGGGCAAGGGACCCGTGCCCGCTCCGCAGGCTGCGAAACACATCGGAGCGACCTTGCGATTGTCCCGGCACGGCCGGTGCCCCCGGCGCGCCCCGACCCCCTCCGATTACCCTTCCCCGATGCCCGCGCCGCTTCCCATCCTCGAAAAGCGCGACGAGATCGCCGCCGCCATCGCGGGCCGCCAGGTGGTCGTGGTCTGCGGCGAGACCGGCTCCGGGAAGACAACCCAACTCCCGCAGATCTGCCTCGACATGGGCCTCGCCAAACACGCGATGATCGGCCACACGCAGCCGCGCCGCCTCGCGGCACGAGCCGTCGCGGCACGGATCGCCGAGGAACGCGGCGAACCCGCCGGCATCGGCGGGCTCGTCGGTGCAAAGATCAGATTTCACGACCATACAACACGCCGCACGAAGATCAAAGTGATGACCGACGGCGTGCTCCTCGCCGAACTCGCCTCGGACCCGGAGGTGCGCGCCTATTCCACCATCATCATCGACGAAGCCCACGAGCGATCCCTGAACATCGACTTTCTGCTCGGCTACCTCAAATGCCTGCTGCCGCGTCGCGCTGACCTGAAGATCATCATCACCTCCGCCACAATCGACCCGGGCCGCTTCGCCGCATTTTTCGGCCGGGCGAACGAAGTTCCTGTCATCGAGGTATCGGGACGGATGTACCCGGTCGAGGTGCGCTATCGGCCCGTCGGCGATGACGAAGAGGAGTTCGAGCGGATCGAGGTCGAAGCCGTGGCGGACGCCGTAAATGAGTTGACCTCGCCCCGCCTCCCCGAGGGCGGCGTCCTCGTATTCGTGCCGGGGGAGCGCGAGATCCGGCAATGCGCGGAGGCCGTCCGACGCCGCGGCGGCGCGGTCGAGGTGCTGCCTCTCTATTCGCGCCTGACGAATCAGGAGCAGGACCGGATTTTCCATCCGCCGCCGCCCGGCAGCGGCACGCGGCGCGTGATCATCTCGACCAACGTCGCCGAAACGTCATTGACCGTGCCGGGGATCAGGTACGTCATCGACACAGGTTTCGCCCGCCAGAGCCGCTACGACCCGGCGAAGAAGATCCAAAGACTCCCGATCGAGCCGATCTCCCAGGCCTCGGCGCAACAGCGATCGGGAAGGTGCGGCCGCGTCTCGGCGGGCGTGTGCATCCGCCTGTACAGCGAAGCATCCTTCCGCGCGAGGCCCGCGCACACCGAGCCGGAGGTCCTGCGGACGAATCTCGCGGGCGCGATCCTGCGGATGAAGGCGCTCGACCTCGGACCGATCGAGCAGTTTCCGTTCCTCGACCCGCCCGAAGCCGAAGCCGTACGCGACGGCTACGAAACGCTGTTCGAGTTGGGCGCGATCGACCGCCCATCCGCCGAGGGGGCGCTCACGCCGACCGGCGACGCGATGAGCCGCGTACCGGCGGACCCGCGCATTGCGCGCATCCTCCTCGCCGCCGAACGCGAGGGCGCGCTCCGCGAGTGCATCGTCCTCGCCGCCGCGCTCTCCATCCAGGACCCGCGCGACCGCCCCATGTCCAGGCAGCAGGAAGCCGACCGCGCCCACCTCGTCTTCCGCGACGAAGCCGGCGATTTCCTGACCCTTTTGAAAATATGGGACCACTATTCGCACGCCGCGGAAGAGTCTTCGCCCGCCGGGTTGCGCGACTGGTGCCGGGAACAATTCCTTTCCGCGGCCCGCATGCGCGAGTGGGTCGAGATGACACGCCAGTTGCGCGACATCGCGGACGAACTCGAGTTGCGCCGAAACGATCATCCCGCCGCCGCCGACCGGATTCACCGGGCCTTGTTGACCGGCCTGATCACCAACGCGGCCTGCCGCGAAGGCCCCGCCGGGACCTTCGACTATCGAGGCGTTCGCGGCAACGTCGTGAACATCTTCCCGGGGTCGGTCCTCTTCCGGAAGAGCCCGAAATGGATCGTCGCCGCGGAAGTCGTGCAGACGACGAGGCTCTACGCGCGAACCATCGCCCGCGTTGAGCCGGAGTGGATCGAGGAACTCGCGGGGCACATGTTCCAGCGCCAGTTGAGCGACAAGCACCTCGACCCCGAGACCGGCGAGCCGAGCGCGTGGGAGCGTGTAACCATGAGCGGCATCGTCGTCGTCCCGCGACGCCAAACCCCGATCGCGCGCCTCGACCCGAATGCCGCTCGGCCCCTCTTCATCGGCGAAGCCCTCGCCCGCGCGAAGTGGAAAACGGATGAGCCGTTCATGGCCCACAACCGCTCCGTGCTGAACGCCGCGCGACAGGCGGAGGCGAAACTGCGCCGCCGAGGAGTGATCGTCGCCGATGACCTGCTTGACGCATGGTTCGAGGCCCGCGTCCCGGCGGGCGTCCGCGATCCCGTGGCCTTCCTGTCCTGGCTGCGCGACGCGGAGCAGCGAGATGCGAACACCCTCAGGCTCTCGCTGGATGATGTCCTGACGGACGACGCACGCGCGGCACTCGCCACAGGCGCGTTCCCGGATGAATTGGAACTCGGCGAAGATTCGACGGAGCATGACGAGTCGCAGCAGGCGACGCCGCCCCAACCCTCCCCCGGTCGCCTCGTGCTCTCCTATGCCTTCGCCCCGGGCAAGGACGAGGACGGCATCACCGCGACCGCTTTCGTCGGCGACCTGCCGAAGTTGACCGATGAGCGTGCCGCGTGGCTCGTCCCGGGAATGCTCCCCGAGTTGGTCGCCGCCCTGATCAGGATCCTGCCGAAAGCGGTGCGAGCGACGATCGAGGCAAAGGGAACCACCGACGCCACGGCGCGGACGTGCGCCGAGTTGCTCGCCTTCGCCCGCGGCCCGCTGCCCGCCGCCCTGAGCGAAGCCGTCAGCGTCGCACTCGGCGTCGACGTGCCCGCCGAGATGTGGGCGCTCCGCGCCCTGCCGACGCACCTTCGCCTGCGCGTGCGCGTCGTGGATGAACACGCCGACGAACTCGCCGCCGGACGCGACCTCGCCGCCCTGAAGGAGCGATTTGCCGGTCGAATCAAGAAATCGCGGGCCGCCGCCGCGCGCTCCGCGTTCGACCGCCGGGGAATCACCACGTGGGACTTCGGCGAGTTGCCCGAATCCGTCGAAGCCGACAGCGACGCCGCAATGCGCGCGCTCCACCCGGCCATCGTCGATCAGGGCCGCTCGGTGTCGATCTCGCTCCTCGAATCCGCGCAGGAAGCCGCCCGCGAAACGCCGTTCGGCGTGCGACGCCTTTTCGCCATCACCGCCGCCGAAGAAGTCTCGCACTACCTGGACGCCCTGCCCCAATGGCGCGAGATGGTCAGGCATTTCGGCCCGTTCGGCTCGGAGGACTCGCTCCGCGACGCCCTCACCTGCATCATCGCCGAGCGGGTGTTCATGTCAGGCCACGCCGCCGTGCGAACCCAGACGGAGTTCGAAGCCCGCTCGCGCGATTGCTGGGGACGATTGTCCGCCGCGGCGCGTGAGGTCGGCGATGTCGTCGCGCGAACCCTCGAGCCGCGGGCCCGCGTCGCGCAACGGCTCTCCGGCGGAACGCCGCGCCTGTGGGCCGAGAGCATCGCGGACCTGCGAGAACACGCCGCATACCTCATGCCTCACGATTTCCTGCGCTACGTGCCCTGGGACAGGCTCAAGCGATACCCCATGTACGCGCACGCAATGCGGGAACGGCTCTTCGCGCTCCGCGAAGACGGCAAGGGTGCCGAGACCGACGCGCTGCGCACCTTTCTCCCGCACTGGAAGAAGTTCACCGCGTGGGTCGCCCGAGCCATGGCCGCGGAGCGTGCCTCGCGCGAGGAAGCCGACGACCCGGCCGCCGCCAAAGGCAAAGCCCCGCACGCCAAGGCCCCGCTTCCGCAAGCCAGGCGAGCCGCACCCGCCGTGAATCTCGATGCCGGAGAGTGGGCGATCCGCCCCGGCAACCTGCCCGCCCCCATCGAGCGATATCGCTGGGCGCTCGAGGAGTTGCGCGTCGCACTCTTCGCCCCAAAACACGCGGACACGCACGCCGCGTCAGTGAAGGAAATAGAGCGGCTGTGGTCCAAATCCACGTGAAACGAATCCCAACCATTCCCCTGTGCCACTGGCGGCTCGCCCGCCAGTGCCCACGTTTGTGCCACTGGCGGCTCGCCCGCCAGTGCTCCCCCCGTCAACCACTCCTACCCACACACATTCCCGCACGGTAACTCCTCAGCCGGGTGCCACGGCCAGCGCAGCGAGTGTCGCCGCGGCGACTCGGCCGTGGCGGACTCGCGGGGGCGCACCGGACAAGAAGCCGCCGCCGATGGGACGCCTCGACAACTCTCTCGCGACCGCCCGCTCCCGCCACGGCCGACTGCGCTGCGCAGAGCCTCCGCTTCGCTGGCCGTAGCACCCGCGGCTGAAGAGCCACCCCGCATGACCCCACGCCCATCAGCCGCGAAGAGTCCTCTGCCCCAGATGATCTTTCATTCTCACCCTTGACGACCACGGGATTCGCTGCGGCAACCCTCCGCTCATCCCGTGCGTGAGCGCGACATATCCCCGGCGACGCCCGATCAACCAACACCCCTCACAACTTCGGCCGATCATCATCCTCGAAGTCAAAGTCAAACTCGAAGATGCTGCTGTCCTCGGTTGACGCCTTGCCGCCGAGCGCCGACGCTGGGGCCCCGCGCCGGATCGTCTCCTCCAGCCCCGCGTGGGCCGTCCCGCTTGCAGGACGCGCATTTCCATGCGGCGGCGTCTCCATCAATGCGTCCTCCTCGCCCGATTCATCCAAGGGCGGCGCGATGCTCGCCGGCTTGCCGTCGATGCGCACGGTCATCGTGAACGTCCCCACGCCGAGCCGATCGCCCGGCCCAAGGGTCGCGGACTTGATCCGCTCCTTGTTCTTAAACGTCCCGTTGGACGAACCCAGATCGCGCACGCTCAGCGTATTGCCCTCGAAGACCAGTTCGCAATGATCGCGCGAAACGCTCGGCAGCGGGATGCGCAAGCCCGCGTCAGGCTTGCGCCCAATCACGTACCGACCAGGCTTGACGTGGATCTCCTTGGTCGATCCGTCCTGCTTGAAGATGACGAGTTTCACGTCCATACGACGGAGGCTCCGCAATCGGCCGCGGCGGTGCCGCCCGGACACCGGCCCATCCTGCCGCGACCCGAACGCCCCTATTGTAACCCTCTTCGTTCGATCAGGCATCCGCGGTTCCATCCGCCACCAGGAAAACCCCTACCCGCCGCCACAATCACCCGCTTGAAACCCGCCCCGACGCCATCTCTGCCCCTTCCGACAATACCCGCCCACGGCATTGAAACCGCCGAGCGGTGGCTGCGGGCCGCCTTCGCACCGGTCGCATCGCTCTACATCCACGTCCCCTTCTGTTTCCACAAGTGCCATTACTGCGACTTCTACTCGTTCGTCGATT
Source organism: uncultured Phycisphaeraceae bacterium (assembly GCA_964490785.1). Lineage (GTDB taxonomy): Bacteria > Planctomycetota > Phycisphaerae > Phycisphaerales > UBA1924 > JAEUIV01. The sequence continues at coordinate 11,871 of CAZBDZ010000005.1, read as the reverse complement.
CCCAGGATCGGCAGGCCGCGTTCGCCGATGCGCTGATTCGGGAACTCGACGCACAGTCCCGCTGCCTCTCGCGCGGCGGAGGACTCCCCACCCTCGAGACCATCTTCGTGGGCGGCGGCACACCAAGCCTGCTGCGCGTCGATCTCTGGCAACGTCTCCTCGACGCCCTCCACGCCTCCTTCATCCTCGGCCCCGGAGCCGAGTTCACCGTCGAGTGCAACCCGGAGACCGTAACCCCGGAGTTGATCCGCACCCTCGCGCAAGGCGGCGTCAATCGCGTCAGCATCGGCGCTCAGTCGTTCGACCCCGCGCACCTCAAGACCCTCGAACGCTGGCACGACCCGGCAAGCGTCGCCCGCGCCCTGCGCATCGCGGCCGAAGGCGGGATCACCCGCCGCAACATCGACCTTATCTTCGCCATCCCCGGCCAGACGATCGACGACTGGCGCACCGACCTCCACCGGGCGCTGAGCCTCGACCCCGGCGTCGAGCACGTCTCCTGCTACGCCCTCACCTACGAGCCGAACACGCCGATCACAGCCCGGCTGAACCGCCGCGAGTTCCGTTCCGTCGATGACGAAACCGAAACCGCGATGTACCTCCTCGCGGCCGACGCCCTCGCCTCCGCCGGCTTCGAACGCTACGAGATCAGCAACTTCGCCCGCCCCGGCGCCGAATGCCGCCACAACCTCGCCTACTGGCGAAACCGCCAATGGCTCGCCGCCGGCCCATCCGCCTCCGCCCATCTCGGGGGCGCGCGATGGAAGAACATCCCACGCCTCACGGATTGGATCGAAGGCGTCCATCGCACCCAAGGCTTCGCGCCCGTCGTGGACCTTGAAGAACCGGACCCAAACCGAGAGTTGGCCGAGGTACTCATGATGGGCCTGCGCACGAACGAAGGCGTATCGAAGACCGAGGTCGCCGATCGCGCCGCCGCATGCCGGACGAGCGACCGGCTGCACAGATCGCTCTTGAAAATGATCGACGCAGGCTCCCTCACCGAAACCCAGGAGCGCTGGCGCCTCACCACCCGCGGCTCCCTGATCGCCGACGCCATCGCGGCGGAGTTGATCGCCGCGATCCGCCGTGCCTGAACTTGATGCCGACGCCTGAACTTCGCACACTGTCTGCATGCTGACCCGGCTCCAGGTGCGAAACTTCAAGCGACTCCACGACGTAGAGGTGGAACTTGGCCGAAACGTTGTCTTCATCGGACCGAACAACTCAGGGAAGACCACGGCCCTTCAGGCAATTGCTCTGTGGGACATCGGGCTGCGCCGATGGAACGAACGGAGGAGCGGCGAAAAGTCGCCTGCGAAACGCCCCGGTGTGGCGATCAACCGAAAGGACTTGGCGGCAATCCCGGTCCCGACGGCAAAGCTGCTCTGGCGCAACCTGCGCACGCACGAGACGGTGAGGGGGAACGGAAACGGCAATATCAAGGCGACGACCCGGCCCCGGAGCGTCGAGGTCATCCTCGATGGAGTCCTTGAGGGACGCTCGTGGACATGCGGGTTCGAATTCGATTACGCCAACGAAGAGAGCTTCCATTGCCGGCCGTTTCGTCCCTCGCGCGGCGCGGGCACACCGGCAGGGTCAATGGTGCCACCTGAGGCGGGACGGGTTCGCTCGGCGTTCCTGCCCTCGATGTCGGGCCTGGCCGACCGGGAGTTCAGCAAGCAGCCGGGAGAAGTGGCGTTTCTCATCGGGCAGGGACAAACCGCGCAGGTGCTGCGTAATCTCTGTTTCCAGCTGTTTCGGGATGAAGAACGACAGGACAGTTGGGCGGCAATCGTCCGGTCCATGGAATCGCTCTTTGGAGTCCAACTATCGGACCCCGTATTCATCAGCGAACGAGGCGAGATTTCAATGGCCTACTCGGAGCACGGCATTGAACTCGATCTGTCATCCTCTGGCCGCGGGTTCCAGCAAACGCTCCTCCTGCTGACGTACATGCGCGCGAATCCGGGAGCCGTGTTGCTGCTCGACGAACCCGACGCGCATCTCGAGATCCTCCGCCAGAAGCAAATCTATGCCGTGCTCACCGAAACCGCCGAAGAAAGCGGTTCACAGATCATTGCCGCGAGCCATTCGGAGGTGGTGCTCGCCGAGGCCGCTGATCGAGACGTTGTCGTCGCGTTCGTGGGAAAGCCACATCGGATCGACGACCGTGGGAGTCAAGCGGCGAAGGCCCTCAAGGAGATCGGTTTCGATCAGTACATGCTGGCCGAACAGACGGGATGGGTGCTGTATCTGGAGGGAGCGACCGACCTGGCCATCCTTCACGCGTTCGCCAAGACGCTCAAACATCCCGCCGCGGCCCTTTTGGAGCGGCCGTTCGTCCACTACGTCGCCAACCAGATCAGCAAGGCCAGGGACCACTTCTACGGCCTTCGGGAGGCCTGTAAGGGATTGGCCGGGCTGGTCATTCTCGACCGGCAGGAGGCCGCTCTTCAGGACGGAGGCGTCTTGACCGTCAACCTCTGGCGGAGGCGCGAGATCGAAAACTACCTGTGCCATGAAGAAGTCCTCATGGCCTTTGCCGCCGAGACACAGGCGGACAATCTCTTCGGCCTTGCCGATCTTGAGAAACGCCAAGGGGCCATGAGGCGTTCAATCGCCAAAGTTTCCGATGCGGTCAAAACACTCCATCGCACGACTCCTTGGTCGCATGACCTCAAGGTGAGCGACGTCTTCCTGACTCGACTCTTCGAGGAGTATTTCGACCTACTCGGGTTGCCCAATCTCATGCGGAAATCGGATTTCCACGTCCTGACGAAGTTCGTTCCGGTATCGCTGATCGATCCCGAAGTCGTCGAGAAACTGGATTCGATCGTGGAGACCGCGCGCCGAGCCACACCGGTCCGCATGGACGATCATGCGTAGGCGATGGGCGATCAAAAAACGCCCGGGTTGCACCGGGCACCCAACTCGGTCATCATCACCCAACTATCACAGATACGCCGGCCTCGGCGTCGCCGGGTCCGCCGGCGCGATGTGGACCTTTCCGTTCTTCCACACCACCGTCCCGGCGCACATCGCAAAGAGCGTGTCGTCCTTCCCGCGCGAGACCATGAACCCGGGCCGCCAGGGCGTCCCGCGCTGCCGCAGGATGATCGACCCCGCGTTCGCCTTCTCCCCGTTGTACAACTTGACCCCGAGGTACTGGGGGTTCGAGTCGCGCCCGTTCTTTGTTGAGCCTTGGCCCTTCTTGTGTGCCATACGGGAATCCTCTGGTCAGTCTCCGGGCCGGTTCGGCCGCAGGGGCGGAGAGTATAGCGGCCCGCTACCGCAATATCCAGCGCTCCTGGACCCGGTTCAACGCCCGCCCCGACGCCGGGTCCAGCCGACCCGTCCCCTGGTGGACCAGCATCAACGTCTTCCGCAGGACGACATCCTTCCCATTATCCGGCCGGGCGATCGTCTTGGTCTCGCCTGAAAACCCCATCGCAAAGACCGTGTATTCCCCCGCGGTGATATCCGGGGCCTCCCACACAACCAGCCCCTCCCGCGCATTCTCCTCGCCTTGGAGGAGCCGCCCCTGCACCGAGAGGTCGTCCTGCAGCAACGGGTTGTCGATCCGCCTCAGCAGTGTTTGCACCACCGCATGGGGAACATCCCGCCCGGCCCGCACCACATGGCCGTTGTCCGTCGCCAACTCGAACCACGGCGCGAAGTCGCGGTCCTCGCCCGAGTTGTTCACCACCTTGTACGTCATGTACAGGTATACCCGTTCGCCACGCTCCGGCACCTCGACCGTCGCCGACCGCAGGTCGCCCGCCTCGATCCGCAACTGCCACCGCCGTGGAACCGCCTCAGGCTCAGGCGCCGCGTTCGTTGCCGATACCCACGTCAACGCACCGACCGCCAGCAGCAGCCCGGCGAGCAGGATTCTGAACTTCGGCATGAGCGCGTGGGGCACGGGATCGTCTCCGGTGGTCTCGGGAAGGTACTGTTATACCGCGTGGATCGACACGACGGCGGAAACCCACCGCCGGCGATCCACCCGGAACCCGCCATGGCAGGCAACGTCGGCCTAACAACCTCCGGACCGGGATACCGCATCGTGCGCGTCGCCGGACGCCTCCGCGCCCTCGCCGCCAAGCGACTCCTCGGCCCCGGCCGAAGCGATGCCGCCTCCGTCGCACGCTTCCTCGACGCCGCGAAATCCCACGGCATCGACCTGACCCACCTGTGGGCAACCGTCGATCTCGGGGGCGACAAAGTGAGACAGGTCTGCCTGATCGTCATGGGAGCCGGCCGCGCCGCCATGACCTTCACCTCCGAACCCGCCGACGCCGAAGAACAGGCCGAACTCGCCGCCCTGACCCGCTTCGCCGTGTCTCAAGTGCCGGGAATCCACCTCACCCAGGCCCTCCTCGAATGCCACGAAAAAGCCACCCGGGAAGCCCTCATCAGCGCAGGCTATCGCGACGTCGGCACGCTCGCCTATCTCCGCAGACCGATGGCGGCCTTGCCGCCGATCCCGAAATCCTCCGACGGCTGGCCGCCCAACGCCCTCCTCCGACGATACCAATCGGGCGACGACCCCGCCCTGGTCGAGGGACTCGACCGGTCCTACACCGACACGCTCGACTGCCCGGAACTCTGCGGCCTGCGCGCGACCGCCGACGTGCTCGAAAGCCACCGCGCCGCAGGCCACTGGGACCCAGCCCATTGGTGGATCATCGACATCGACCGCAAGATTGAGGGCATGCTCCTCCTGAACCCAAGCCCGGAGTTGGGATCGGTCGAACTCGTCTACATCGGACTCGCCCCCTCGTTGCGGGGAGCGGGGTTGGGACGGCGCCTGCTGAATCACGGCCTGGCGCACCTGCGCGGCCGCGGCGAGGAGTTCATCACCTGTGCCGTGGACGCGAGGAATACGCCCGCGCTCCGCCTCTATCACAGCCTCGAGTTCACCGAGTTCGCCCGGCGCGTCGCGCTCGTGTGCCCCGTGAATCATGCTGTGGAAAACCGGCGATGACCCGCGTTTCACGCGAGGATGCGTGAGTTATCCACGCAGTTCCAACGCGGAGCGCGCCGCGCGTTGATGAAGAAAACGTGAAAAAAATTTTCCCGCGTTTCTCGCGGAGAACGGGCAAGCGCGCCGCGAATCTGATTCACTCCGGTTGACTCGCGTCCGATGCGCGGTACCTTCGAAGCACGGCCAACGGATGGCCGATGCTCGTGATGATCGCGCGTCGCGCCGCTCGTGTTTGCTTCAGGCCGCGACGATTCAGCCCGGAACCCCCACGCCACGCCGCCCGGCTCGCGGTGCATCCGCACCGCAGGTGTTGCTCCGCGCTCGCAACCATCCGAACACGGGAATGGACTCGCTTGAACCCCTCGTCGAACCGGCCGGCGCGGACTCGTGCCGAACGGGCCATGGATCAAGGAAGGCCAAACCGTGGCAGGAACGATCGGCAACGGCTCCGTGTGCGGACGCATCGTCGAATGCACCCGTGAGCACCTGGGGAACGCCTCCTTCGACCGCTATTTCGGATGCACACGCATCGAACTCGAAACCGGTCGCCTCCGCATCGCCGTTCCCAACGAAATGTACGGACGCTGGCTCAACGGCCGGTTCGGCGAGGGGCTTCTTCGCGTCGCACGCCGGGAAACCGGCGACGAATCGCTCGCCCTCGACTGGGCCGTGGACGCCACCATCCCGCAGGCTCGCCCCGCCGAGAATCGCCTCGAAGCCCCGGAAGTCCCCTTCCGCCGCGATGTCGCTCGGGAACGCCCAAAGCGGCCCGCGCAAAGCCCCCGAACCGACGCCAACCGCTTCACCTTCGATGAGTTCGTCGTCGGCGATTCCAATCGCCTCGCCTTCGCCATGGCCTCGCGCCTCGCGGACTTCGACGCACCGCCGCCCGCGAAGGTCCTCTTCCTCCACGGCGAGTGCGGCGTGGGCAAAACTCACCTCCTGAACGCCATCGCCGCCAGCGTCAAAGCAGCGGGGGGCGCGCGCATCCGCTCCCTCACCGCCGAGGACTTCGCCAACGAGTTCATCGCCGCCGTCCGAGGCGGACGCATCGAGGAGTTCCGCGCCGCCCTCCGGCGGATTGACCTCCTCTGCATCGACGACGTCCACTTCCTCGCGGGCAAAGCCGCGACCCAGCAGGAGTTCCTCCACACCTTCGACGCCCTCGACGCCGGCGGGGCGCGCGTCGCCATCGCCTCGGACGCCGGGCCGCGAGCCATACGGAACTTCCACGAGCGTCTGGTCTCCCGCTGCATGTCGGGCATGGTGGTTGAGATTCGTCCCCCCGACGAGGAGACGCGCCGGAAGATCGTCGAACGCCTCGCGCTCAAGCGAGGCCTGATGCTCGACGCCGACGCCGTTCGCGCCCTCGCCGCCGATTGCACCGGCTCCGTCCGCGACGTCGAGGGCGTGGTCCTCCGACTCGTCGCCCTCGCGTCCCTGATGCCCGAGGCCCTCGCCGCGGGGGGAAGGGTCACCCCGCTTCTCGTCCGCCGAGCGATGGGGGAAAGCGCCGCATCGACGACGCTCCGCAAGCCGGTCCGCCTCAATGTCATCGCGGACATCGTCTGCCGTTCGCTCGGCGTGGACCCGGAAGACATCCGCCGACGAAAACGCCACCGCCGCATCGTCCTCGCGCGCTCCTTCTTCGCCTACCTCGCCAAGGAACTCACGACACACTCGTACCCCGAAATCGCCCAGGCCCTCGGCTGCGGCAGCCACTCAACCATGATCGAAGGCCACAAACGCATCGAGGACATGATCCGCGAAGGCGAATCCTGCGACGGCGAGGGCCCCGGCTCCGTCGTCGCCGCGAAGGACCTCTGCGACAGGCTTACACGACTCATCATGAACACCTCCCCGCCCATGTCCGGCCTGTAACCGGCGGATTCCGCCCGCCCCAGGATTCGAGTCCACCGGACCCGGCTGCCCCGGTCTCGCCTCCTGAGGCGAGGCCGGGCGACGTGGCAATACCCCCCGGTTTCGCTGCAAAGCCAGAGAGCCCCGGGCGCTCGCCATCGGTCTCCCAGCGCGCGTCCCTACACTCCGAGGCATGACCATCTTCCGTTATCTATCAGCGGTCGCTCTCGCACTCCTGTTCAGCGCTCCGTCGCTCCGCGCCGAAGGCGGCAAGACGCCGACCGACGTCCTTCAAGCCGCCGCACGCGGCGCCGAGACTTCCAAGGGCGCCGACATGCTCCTCGGCCTGCGCAGGCTGAAAGATCCAGCCCTCAGGCCCCTCTATTCCGCCCTCGCCGCCGGCGAAACACCGGGACAACGCAAGCACGGCGTCCTTGGACTCGCTGAACTCGAATCGCCGCCACGCATCAACCCGCTCCTCATCTCGCGCCTCAACGACCCCGCCGAACAGGCCAACATACTCGCCGAGGCCATCGCGCAGGACATGGTCGGCCTGGAGCAGGTCGAACAGATGCTCGCCTGGCCTCAACTTGAACCGCTCACCGAACTCGTCCTCCGCGCCCGCCTCGCCCGCGAAGGACGACCCATCGACCGCGCACGCGTTCAATCGCTCCTCGGCAACCGCGGCCTGCCGACCGAAGTGCTCGCCGCCATCCTCCTCGCCCAATCCGGAGAGCCCGCCCCCCTCGACACCGCCGCGGGGAAACTGCTCGCACAATCTGATCCGGAGCGCAGCGTCGTCGTCGGAATGCTCCTCGACATCATCCGTCGAGAGCGCATGACCGGCGCTTCGCCGATGCTCGCCCGACTCGAAGCGGTCTTCGCGACCAACGGCTCGGCCCACGCCGACGTCCTCCGCACTTGGATCAGAGTCGCACCCAACGACGGGCTGCTCGCATGGCAGCGCGCATGGGACCGAGCCCGCGGCCTGCCGGACCAACTCCGCCTCGCCCTCGTCGCGCTCGACGCAAGCGACATCGCGCCGCCCGCCCTCTTCAAGTCGATCAAGGATGCAAAAGGAGACGCGATCCTCTCCCTGATGGGTCAACTGGGCGAGGCCTTGGCTTCAAAAACAGCGCCGACGCTGCCCCTGACCGACCTCCTCCGTCTTCGCTATCGCCCCGCCGAACTCTGGGTCGTTCAGAATCCTGATCGCTTCACCGAAGCCGACGCGGAGGAAGCCGCCCGCGTCGTCATCTCGGCCTGGGCCGCGCGATCCTCGACGCTCGATCCGCTGAGCAGCGCCATCGTCCCCGCCGTCGAACGCCTCGCGGAAAAGGACCGCGCCTTCCTCGTCTCCGCGCTGAACAAAGCATGCGACCGCACCGACGAAGGAATGGCCCACGCCATCGTGCTGGGCTTCCTCACCAGCGGCAAGACCCCCATCTGGGACCCCCAGAATCCTCCTCGCTGGCCCGACGGCCAAACGGCATGCATGGCCCTGCTCGTCGACGCCGGCCACGCGGAACCCGGAAAGTACCCCGCGAGCAGACTCACCGAGTTGGACGCCATCGCCTCCGGCATCCCCATCCTGCTTCCCCCCGCCATGCGCACTCAGGCCGCCTGGTACGCCGTCAAACTCCGGGGTCAGGCCGACGCCACCCTCGCCCGCCTCCTCGCCCCCGAAGAAAACTAGCCACGAGACAATCCGCTTCACCCCCGCGCCGGATCACGCCGAAATCAATAGCCGGAGCACCGCGCCATGATCAGCGAGATCCCGCTCAGCGAACCAGACATCACCGACGCCGAAGTCGCCGCCGTGGAGCGCGTCCTCCGCTCCCGCCGACTCTCCATCGGCCCCGTCGCCGACCAGTTCGAGGCCGCTGTTGCCTCGCGCACCGCACGCCGACACGCCGTCTCCTGCTCCTCAGGCACGACCGGCCTCCACATGCTCATGCTCGCCATGGGCGTCCGCCCGGGCGACGAGGTCGTCACCACTCCCTTCTCCTTCATCGCCTCCGCCAACTGCATCCTCTACGCCGGCGCGACGCCCGTCTTCGTCGACATCTGCCCCAAGACCCTCAACATGGATCCCGAGCAGGTCGAACGCGCCATCACCCCGCGAACCAAGGCCATCCTCGCCGTCGAGACCTTCGGCAACCCCGCCTATATGCCCGACTACCGCTCCATCGCCGCACGACACGAAATCCGGATGATCGAGGACTCCTGCGAAGCCCTCGGCGGAAAATACAACGCCAAGCCCTGCGGCTCGTTCGGGCACGCCGGCGTCTTCGGCTTCTACCCAAACAAGCAGATCACCACCGGCGAAGGCGGCATGATCGTCACCGACGACGATCGCCTCGCGGACCTCTGCCGCTCCTACCGCAACCAGGGCCGCGCGGTCATGGGCGGCACGACCGGCTCATGGCTCCGCCACGAACGCCTCGGCTACAACTACCGCCTCTCCGAAATCGCCGCCGCACTCGGCGTCGCGCAGATGAAACGCCTCGACGACATCCTCGAACAACGCCAGCGCGTCGCCCGCCTCTACATGGAGCGCCTCCTCGCTTCCGGGGGGCCCGACATCATCCTCCCCACGATCGACCATCACACCTTCATGTCATGGTTCGTCTTCGTCGTCAGGCTCAGCGACCGTTTCAACGAATCCGAGCGCGACCGCATCATCGAAGGCATGCACCGCCACGAAGTAGGCGCCGCCCCGTACTTCCCCTGCATCCACCTCCAGCCCTTCTACCGCGAACTGGGCTTCAAGGAAGGCATGTTCCCCGTCGCCGAAAGCGTCAGCCGCCGCACGATCGCCCTTCCCTTTTTCAACCGCCTGACCGAGCGCGACATCGACTACGTCGCCCAGACCCTCGCCCTCATGATGAGCCGGGAGAATCTGAAAAGAACCTGACCCGTGCCACCGACCGCTGCTTTGAGCGGTCGGTGCCGCACGCCCTGGGACACCGACCGTGCGGAGCCACGGTCGGTGGCACGGACCTTCCCCTCACCCCTTCCCCCGTCCCGGCAGCACGTCCCGATTCGTCAAGCCCGCGCGGTTGCGCTTTGACGCGCCCCCCGGCGTCGCCGCGACGCCTTCCTTCCATTCCACGCGCGGCGCGTCGCCCCAGAGCATTTCGAGGTCGTAATACCGCCGCGACTCCGGCATGAACACGTGAACCACAACATCCACGAAATCCAGCACGATCCAGTTCGCCCGCGACTCGTCGAGATTCGAGCGGTACAGCGCCTCGTTCAACCCCTCGGCCAGTTCCGCGACATGCTCCGCCGCAGAGTGCATCTGCCGATCCGATGATCCGCTGGCGATGACGAAGAAATCCGTGATCTGGCTCCGCCCCCGCAGGTCGAGCACGAGTACGTCCTGGCACTTGTTCCCCTCAAGCGAAGCCGCCGCCGCACACGCAAACGCCCGAGCCTGCGCGCCCCGATCGGGGGGCTGACCCTTTGGCTTGGTCCGCGTCGGCAGCCCGGTCTTGGCGGCGACAAGTCGGGGTGATTTGGGTGCTTTCGGAGCAGGTTTCGGCATCGGGGGAGTAGGGTAGCAGCACGTTCCCTCCAACGGAAGACAGCAAGCCGAGCCCGCCGCGAATCTATTCCGCGCGTATCGTGTCCATGATCATCTATTCTCCTTCCGGCTTCACCCATGGACCTCTCCTATCCCGGAAAAACCCCGGCATCGGAAGTGCGAGCAGCCCCGGCCTCGGGCCGCCTCGAGCCTCTCCCGACGAACGATCGCGCCAACTGGCTCATCGAGGGCGACAATCTCGCCGTCCTCCGGCTCCTGCTCCATGTTCACGCCATGGCCGACCGCGTGGACCTCGTGTACATCGACCCGCCGTACGCAACGAACACCGTCTTCCGCTCGTCCGACGCCAGAACCGCGCACGTCTCGCACAAGTCCGACGCCGAAGTCGCCTACGCCGACACGCTCCGCGGCCCGGAATACCTTGAATTCCTTCGCCAGCGCCTCATCCTGCTTCACGCCCTGCTTTCGCCAAGAGGCGCGATCTTCGTCCATATCGACTGCAAGATCGGGCATTACGTCAAGATCATTATGGACGAGGTTTTCGGCCAGGGCAACTTCCGCAACGACATCACGCGCATCAAGTGCAACCCGAAGAACTTCGCTCGAAAGGGCTTCGGCAACATCAAGGACATGATCCTCTTCTACACAAAGGGCGATGACTTTGTGTGGCATGAGCCGCGCGATCACCTGACTGAATCGGATGTCGTCCGCCTCTTCCCCCGAATCGACGCCCAAGGCAGGCGCTACACGACCACTCCCCTCCACGCGCCGGGCGAGACCACGAACGGCCCAACAGGAAAGCCCTGGCGCGGCATGAACCCACCGGAAGGTCGCCATTGGCGCTACCCGCCGAACACGCTCGACGAGTTGGACCAAAAAGGGCTGATCGAGTGGTCATCCACCGGCAACCCGCGCAAGATCATCCACGCCGACGAAAAGGAGGTCGAGGGCAAGAAACTCCAGGACATCTGGGAGTTCAAGGACCACCCCTATCCGAAATACCCAACGGAGAAGAACATGGACCTTCTCCGAACGATCATCGCCGCCGCCTCCGAACCCGGCGGAACTGTCCTCGACTGCTTCTGCGGCTCAGGAACAACCCTCGCCGCCGCCCACGAACTGAACAGGCGCTGGATCGGCATCGACAACTCGCCCATCGCCCTTCGGGCAGCCGCCGCCCGAATCCAAGCCGCATCCACCGGCGGCGGGCTTTTCCAAAACGACCGCGTCTTTGAACGCCTGACCCTCTCCGAAGTCCCGATCGCCAAGGCTCAGGCCCTGCGGAACAGCCCAGACGCCCGCGTCGGAATCCGCCGAACTCCCCGCCCCAAATGACCCCGACCAACGCGGCATCCGAGCCGGTCGCACCTCTGGGGACATCCCCAGGGCAATCGCAAGATCACTTCCGAGGCCGTAGGCGGCTGGATTGGTACTCAGCCCGCAACGCGGGCGCCGGTTCCTTGCCCCGGAC
>CAZBDZ010000004.1:73056-91879 GCA_964490785.1 uncultured Phycisphaeraceae bacterium | reverse complement strand
GTGATGGGGTGAGGGGGTGAGGGGGTGAGGGGGTGAGGGGGTGAGGGGGTGAGGGGGTTGGGATATTCAATCTTAGATTTGAGATTTCAGATGCCGGCGTTTTTGGGCGTTGGGTTCTCCGTTCTGGAGTGCACGCTTGTCGGGGCGTCCCTGAGAATCGGTCTTTGTCAGCGTGGTTGTCAGGGTTGGAGTTGAAGTTGCGACAGCGCTGCGATTCGTTTCTCGACGGGCGGGTGGGTGGCGAAGAGGTTGATGAGGGTATCGGCTCCGCCGGAGAGGGGTTCGACGATGAACAGGCTGTTTTGGGCCGGGTTGGGTTGGATGAGCGGGATGCGGCGGGAGTAGGCGTCGAGTTTGGAGAGCGCGGAGATGAGTCCGTCGGGCGACCCGACGATCCGTGCCGCGCCCTCGTCCGCGGCGTACTCGCGCGTGCGGCTGATCATGGCGCGGATCAGCGCGGCTCCGACGGCGGCGAGGATCACGGTCAGGAAGGCCAGCAGCGGGTGCGATCCTTCGCGTCGCCCGCCGCCGAAGTAGAAGAACATCTGGGCCATGTAGGCGAGGGTCCCGGCGATCGTGGCCGCGATGCACGAGACGAGCGTATCGCGGTTTTTGATGTGGGCGAGTTCGTGGGCGATGACACCTTCGATCTCGCGCTGCTGCATCAGGCGCAGCAGGCCCTGCGTCACGGCGACGGCGGCGCGCGAGGGCGAGCGGCCGGTGGCGAATGCGTTGGGCGCGTCGTGCGGGCACACGTAAACCCGCGGCATGGGCAGGTCGGCCCGCTCCGCCAGGCGACGGACCATCGCGACGAGTTCCGGGGCGGTGGCCTCATCGACCTCCTGGGCATGCATGGCGGCGATGGCGATCCTGTCCGAGAAGAAGTAGGCGATGACGTTCATCAGCCCGCCGAGGATGAAGGCGAAGGTGAGGCCCTGCGTGCCCCATTGCCCGCCGACGACCATCACGAGGGCCATGAGTGCGGCCATGAGCACGGTGGTCTTGAAATGGTTCTTGAAGGAGATCATGGTTCTCGGAGTTGTACGGAGGAACGGCTGGCGAGTTCTGGGGCGTGAGGTGGGAGGCGGAAGCGGGGGGGCTGGGAGAGGGAGCGAGGCGGCAGGGGGTCCGGGAAGCGGTTGCTGCCGGATTAGACGGCACAGTTTCACGCGGGTTGCCTGGCTGTGGCTTGGAGGGGAGCGGAATGCATGTGAGAGTTGGGAGTGAGAGCCTGCGCCCGTCATGGTATGGCGGCGCGGAGTTGGAGTCAGGCCGGGGCGTTCGCCCGCGGTGAGGGAGACGCGGGACGGGCGACCCCGGGGAAGTGCCGGAGGCGTGTGTTATGTCCGTCTCGAAGTTGAAGGAACTGAGTCGGTGGAATGTCGCAAGCCTGGCGCTCGTCGCGGTGGCTGGGGCCGTCGCGGCAGCGCGGCCTCCGCAGGGTCCGAACCCGCGGGGAGACGGCGATCCCCCGCAGGCGGGTGATCGGTGGCGCGACGTCATCACCGACCCGACCTCAAGGGACGACGTCGGCGATCTCCTGGACGGGGCGACGAACCACAAGGGGGAGAAGGTGCCTGCCGCCCCGGTGCGGTACGTCGAGGACTTTGAGAGCGGGCAGATCGGCCCCGAGTGGAGCGCGTTCGCGGGGACGCAGACGCGGCGCGGGCTGACCACATTCGCGCTCCCGGGGGCCGGCGGCGAACGCGGGTTGACGTTGAACGTGAAGACGGAGACGGAGCGGCCGTATGAAATCCGGCTCGATGTCTACCTGATCCCGCCGGACAGCGGTTCGACGGTGCCGGGCGAAGGAAGTGAGGAGGAGTCGTCGGCCAACGTCTTGACGGTCTTCGTTGATGACAAGGCGGTCATGGAGTTTACGCCGGGGTCGTTGAAGAAACTGGCGGGGTCGAAGCCCAAGCCGGCGCAGCCGTTGGTCCGGACGATCCGCGTGCCTTTCACCGCGGGGTACGGCATCGCGGAGGTGCGGTTCGTCGCGTCGCAGCCGGGGGCGGGATGGTCGGCGTGGGGCGTCGACAATCTCGTGATCGACTTGGGGTTGCAGGATCCCGTGTACGGGGTGTCGGGGGGGAGCACGCCTTGGGAGTCGGGCGTGCCGGGCGGGAACGACGCGAGCGCGGGCTTGACGGGCGAGATCCCGGGTCTGCCGGGAAACCGGTTCGCGCGGAAGGAGCCGTTCGCCGGCAGCGGCTCGAGCGGGAAGAAACACGGCGGCGACTCGTCGCCGCCTCCGAATGACCCGCCCGACGACGATGACCCGGACGTCGATGATGATCCCAAGGACGATCCGAAGGATGACCCCAAGGAGGATCCGAAGGACGACCCGGATCCGGAGGACCGACCGCCGACCGACCCGCCGCCTCCCGTTGATCCGCCGGGCCCGGACCTGCCGAGAATTCCGCCCACCGTCCCAGCGCCCGGCGGTCCGATCGTCCTGCTGGCCGCGGGCGCGGCCGTGATGTTGAGACGCGAGCGGAGGGGGTGATGCGGATCATTCTTCACTCTTGCGCTGGGCGACCACGGGATTCGCTGCGGCGACCCTCCGCTCATCCCGAGCGTGCGCGCGATTGACCGACGATCAGTATCCCAAGCGAAGAGGTCCGGCCGCTGGCAGCGTGAGTCCGGGCTTGGAGACGTGAGGGCGCACTGCGAGGCATCTTGTGGGAATCCGTGGAACCGTCATTCGGGCCTCATCATGGGGAAGAGGATGACGTCGCGGATGGTGCGCTGGTTGAGGAGGATCATCATGAGGCGGTCTATCCCGATACCGAGGCCGCCGGCGGGGGGCATGGCGACCTTCAGCGCGTTGATGAAGTCCTCGTCGAAGGTTCGGAAGGTCGATTCCTCTTCGTCGATCCCGGCCAGTTGCTCGCGGAAGCGTGCCTCTTGGATATCGGGATCGTTCAGTTCGGTGTAGGCGTTGGCCAGTTCCATCCCGGCGATGAACAACTCGAAGCGCTCGGCGACGGCCGGGTTGGATTTCTTGGGGCGAGTGAGCGGGCAGAGGGAGGCCGGGTAATCGAGCACGAAGGTGGGGCGTGCGGGGTCGATGGACTCCTCGGCCGTATCGAAGAGTTCATTGACGATGAGGATGGGGTCGAGCGGGGTGCCGGTCTTTGAGGCCAGCGGCAGGCCGCGGCGCTTCGCCTCCTGCATGACGCGCCCGGCATCGGACATGGGAAAGCCGAGTGCGCGCTCGAACAGTTCGGCGTAGGTGATGCGGTCGAAGGGCCTGGCGAAGTCGATGCGCAGGTCGCCGAACGGAAGTTGCAGTTGGCGGGACGGCGAAGACTGTGCGACCAGTGTCGCGCACTCGCGGATCAGCGACTCCGTGAGTTCCATCATGGTGTTGTAGTCCCCGAAGGCCTCGTACAACTCGATCATGGAGAACTCTGGGTTGTGGCTCTTGTCCATCCCCTCGTTGCGGAAGTTGCGGGACCATTCATAGACGCGCGGCATGCCGCCCACGAGAAGGCGCTTGAGGTACAACTCCGGCGCGACGCGCATGAAGAGGTCGATGGACAGGGCGTTGAGATGGGTGGTGAAGGGTCGGGCGGCGGCGCCGCCGGCCTGAACTTGGAGCGTGGGCGTTTCGACATCGATGAAGCCGCGCGATTCGAGAATCCGCCGGATGAGCGAGGCAAGCCGCGATCGCAGGATGAAAGCCTGCATCGTCTCGGGGTTGGCGTAGAGATCGATGTAGCGCTTGCGATAGCGAATCTCGAGGTCGTGCAGGCCCTTCCACTTCTCCGGCGGGGGCGCGAGGCTCTTCGAGGCGATGTCGAGGCGCGAGGCCCAGATGGTGGCCTCGCCCGCCTTGGTCTTCATCAGGGGGCCGGTGGCGATGATGATGTCGCCGAGGTCGAGCGACTTGGCGAGGTCAAAGCCGGGCGCGGCGACATCGGCGAGGCTGACGGCGACTTGAAGGTCGTGGGCGGGAGGGGTGAGGGGGTGGGGGGGTGAGGGGGTGATGGGGTGATGGGGTGATGGGGTGATGGGGTGGGGGAGTGAGTCGGGGGATTCCTTCGGCCCGCTTGTGTGGTCGCGGATCTGCATCCAGATGAGTTTCCCGCCGTCGCGTTTGAGGACGACGCGCCCGGCGACCTTGACGACCGGGCGGCGATCGACGTAGCCGGGGGGCGGCGTCTTGCCGGCGGCCTGATGCGCGGTGTTGGCCTCCTCGCTGAATCGCGCCCTCGCGTCGGCGATGGTGACGAGGTCCGTGGTTCGTCCGCCGTAGGGATCAAGCCCAAGGGCGACGATGGCGTCGCGATTGGCGCGGCGTTGGGCTTCAAGGCGGTGGACCGAGTGTTCCTGCGGTTCTTCCGGCGGCATGGGAATCGTTGTACCACAGTGGGCGCTCGGGACGATCGCGATGTGGTGGCGGCGCCGTTCTCGTCTGGTTTGCCGCGAGGCCGGGCGTCGCGCCGATCAACCCGCGGAATCACGCGCGCTCAGGCGGATGAACTCGTCATACAACTTCGCGTAGTGCCCCCCGGCGATCATCAGTTGTCCGTGTGAGCCGCGCTCGATGATCCGGCCGTGGTCGAGCACGAGGATCTCGTCGGCGTGGCGGATCGTGCTCAGACGGTGCGCCACGACAAGGCAGGTTCGCCCCTTCATCAGGCGCTCGAGCGCCTGCTGGATCAGGTGCTCCGTGAACGTGTCCACGCTCGAGGTCGCCTCGTCGAGGATGAGCAGGCGCGGATCGGCCACCATGGCCCGCGCGAAGCACACCAGTTGGCGCTGCCCGAGGGAAAGCCCGCCGCCGCGTTCGCCGACGTTGGTCAGGAGCCCCTGCGGCAGCCCCCGCACGATGTGCAGGCACCCGAGCGTGCGGCAGGCCTCGATCACGGCCTCGTCGGGGGCGTCGGGCCTCGCGAAGCGGATGTTGTCCATGACGGAGCCGTCGAAGAGGAAGTTGTCCTGGCTGACGAGGGCCATGAAGGCATGGAGTTCGTCGAGCGGGATGGACCTGATATCGCGGCCGTCGATCGTGATCGCGCCGGACTGGAACTCGTAGAGCCGGCAGACCAGGTTCACGATGGACGTTTTGCCGGAGCCGGTGTGGCCCACGAACGCGATGGTCTTGCCCGGCTCGGCGGAGAACGAGACATCGTGCAGCACGGGGACGCCTTCGGTGTAGGCGAAGCCGACGTTGGCGAACGCGATGCGTGCGCCCTCTCGCGGAACATCGATCGCCCATGATTCCCCGGCGCGAGAGGGAGGGTCCGTCATCGTCGGCCGCGTATCAAGCAGGGCGAAGAAGCGTTCGGCCCCCGCCATCGCCTGCAGCGTCATCCCGTAGAGGTCGGCGAGCGACACCGCCGCGCCGAAAAAGCCCGCGGAATACAGCATGAACCCGATGAGATCGGCGACGGTCATGTGGCCCGTGTCGATCCGCCAGGCGGCGATGAGGAGGATGGCGATGCCCACCAGTTGCGACGCAAGATCGAAGAGCGGGATGTACAGCCCCTGGTACACCGCGGCCCGCATGTTGTTCCGCCTGTGGAGCATCAGGAGATCATGGAACAGGCCCGCGTTCACGCGCTCGCGGGCGAACCCCTGCGTCACGCGGATGCCCGCGACCGTCTCGGCGATGTTGGCGGTGATGCGGCTGTAGGACTCCTGCGTGACGTAATACGCCTGCTTGGTGCGGCGCCCGAGCCACTGGTTCCCGATGGCGATGAAGGGCGCGAACGCCAGCAGCATGAGCGCGAGCGGCCAGTCGTAGACCAGCATCGCGCAGAAGTAGAACAGCATCGCCAGCCCCTGGATGCAGGTGCGCGGGATCGCCTGGGCCACGGCGGCGCGCATCGCCGCGATGTCCGACGTTCCGCGGGCGAGGATGCGCCCGAGTTTCGTCCGGTCGAAGAAGGCCATGTCGAGGCGGAGGATGTGGGCGTGCAGGTCGTCCCGGAGGTCGGCCACAACCATCTCGTTCAGGCGGTTGACGCACCGCACGCGCCAGCCGAAGAAGAAGTAGAAGAACACGCCGACGAAGGCGACGAGCCCCGCGCCGATCCCCAGTCCCGCGGCCGGACTCAGCCCCGTGGCGCTGACCCATCGGCCGGGGCGCTCGATCGTCCAACGAATCGTTTCGGTGAGCACCGCCGGCGGTAGCGTGATGACAAACGCCATCACGAAGGCTTGCCCGATGATGATCCACTGCAGGCGCGGATACCGAAACGTGTAGCCGAAGAGCCGCCGCACCAGCCCCCACTGCAGCGGGCGATACTCCGGTTCGCGCTCTTCATGCGCGGGCAGCGCGGCGACGAGAGTTGGGAGGGGCAGAGGTGTCAAGGTGTCGAGTGTCGAGGTGTCAGGGTGTCGAGGTGAGGAGGTGGGGAGGTGGGGAGGTGGGGAGGTGTTGGAGAGCGGGGGGCAAGGCATCGTGTTCTTTCCCTTGACACCTTGACACGTTGGCACCTTCTCCCCTCATCCCGCCTCCCTCTCGGCGCGGCGGTCCGCCGGCTCATCGTCCAGCGCGAGTTGGATCAGCGCCGCCGCGCGGTAGTGTCCCGGCCGCGTCATCAGTTCGTCGTGCGTGCCGATGTCCACGATCCGCCCCTTGTCGAGGACGATGATGCGATCCGCGCGGCGGAGCGTGCTCAGGCGGTGGGCGACGATGAAGGTCGTGCGCCCCTTCATGTGCTCGACGAGCGAATCCTGGATTTCGGACTCGGTCAGCGCGTCCACCGCTCCGGTTGCGTCGTCGAGGATGAGGATCGCCGGCCGCGCCAGGAGCGCCCGCGCGATGGTCAGCCGCTGGCGTTGCCCGCCCGAGAGGGATACGCCGCGCTCGCCGATGATTGTGTCGTAGCCCCGGTCGAGTTCGCGCACGAAGTGGTCCGCCGCGGCGGCCTCGGCGACGGCGCGGATGTCCTCGAGCGGCGCCTCGGGCCGCGCGAACGCCACATTCGAGGCGACCGTGTTGCTGAACAGAAACGGCTCCTGAAACACCGTGGCGACGGCGCGCCGGAGCGGTTCAAGCGCGTGCTCGCGCGCATCCACCCCGTCGATCAGCACGGCGCCCGCCTGCGGATCATAGAAGCGCGGGATCAGGGAAAGCAGAGTTGATTTGCCCGCGCCGACGGGGCCGACCAGCGCGACGGTCTCCCCGGCACGGACCTTGAAAGACACATCGTGCAGCACGGGCGCGTCGGCGGCGTATCCGAACGCGACGTTGCGGAACTCGATTTCGCCTCGGATGGGGGCGATGGGGCGCTCCGGCCGACTCTCCTCCTCCCGGCGGGTTGGAGATTGGATCGCGATCGGGTGGTCGAGCAACTTGTACACGCGCTCCGCCCCCGCGAGGCATTCCGGCGCCTCGCCGATGATCGACACGATCGCCTCGGCTTGTGCCGACAGTCGATCGAGCAGCCCGCGGAAGATCCACAGCGTTCCGAGCGCGATGCCGCCGTCCGCCGGCCCGCGCAGCACCAGCCACCCGCCGAACCCGAGCAGAACCCCTTGGGCCGCCACGTTGCTCGCCTGGATGAACGGCATGTGCATCGACTGGTCGCGGGCGATCTCCATCCCCTTGTCGCGCAGGTCGTCGAGCAGGTCGCGGAACAGCCGGCGCCTCTCGCGCTCCCGGCCGAAGACGCGGATGACGCGCACGCCCGCGATGGACTCCTGCAACGCCTTCACGACGACGTCGTTCTGCTTCGATTGCGCCAGGAACTTCGGCTTGGTGAGCCGGCTGTAGCGGGCCATGACGAGAACCTGAAGAGGAAAGAAGGCGGCGCACGCCACGGCGAGGGTTGCGTGGGTCCGCAGCATGTAGGAGAGGAAGATCGTGAGCGTCACCGCGGCGATGAGGGCGCGGATCAGCACGCCCTGGATGAACTGGCGAACGAGTTGCGAGTCTCCGGCGACGCGGTTGATGACCTGTCCCGTGTCGATCTGGTCGAAGAAGGTGAAGGGCAGGCGCTGGAGTTTCTCGTACAGGCGCCGGCGAAGGTCCACGACGCACGCCTGGACGAACCTCTCGTCGAAGTACCGCGTGAAGAACCGGGCCGCCCCCGCCAGCACCGCCGCCGCCAGCACCACGCCCGCCACCGCCGCAAGATGACCCGCCAGAGGCCAATCGGGAGGCGGTTCAAGCCCCCCCGGCCAGTGCGGCGGCGGCGCGCCCGGGTCAAACGCGGCGCGGACAACGTCAATCGCAAGTCCCTGCCCCGCAAGCCCGGCAAGGGTCAGCGCCTGAAACGCGATCGTCGCGAGGAGCGCCGGCAGCGCCACCAGGCGGTGGCCCCACGCCAGCGCGAGGAGCCGGTGCACCAGCGCCCCGACCGGCATCGGCGGGCCTTCGTCGCCGGAACGAACCTTGACGACCGGGGGCGGCACGCCGGGATGGTAGTCTCGATGCGATGAAACGCACGTTGTTCGTGTTCGCTGGTGCCGTCCCGGGGCTGATGCTGACGGCGTGTCAATCCCAGCCCGCCCCGCGGCTCGAAGTATCGAGCGTCGGCGTTACAGACCAGGGCGCGGAGGGGATGGTCGTTACGTTCCGCGTCCGCGCCGAGAACCGCGGCGATGAGCCTCTGCCCCTTCGCACCGTGCGCTACTCGTTGAGCGTGAACGGCCGCCCGGCGTTCACCGGCGAGCGGCAGGCGGAGGCCACCGTCCGCCGACAGGGCACGCAGGAGTTCCTGCTCCCCGTCGCCCTCTCGCTCGGCGAGGGCCACGACCTCCCCGCGCTCCCGACCGGCGACGTGCCCTATTCGATCACGGGCAACATCGAATACGAACTCCCCGGGTCGATCGCCGAGGTGTTGTTCGACACCGGCATCCGCAGGCCGACCGCCTCCTTCGGCGAATCCGGCACACTCGACTTCTCCCAGGTCGGACCGGGTCGGTGATACGGATCATCGTTCCTTCTCGCGCTGGGCGACCACGGGATTCACTGCGGCGGACCAGGGGCGTCGCGCGGGGGACATGGGCTGGGTCGCCCCGGCGACTCTCCGAAAAGCCCAAGCCACTGCTGAACGAAGATACGGCCGACAGTTGTCGGCTCGATCCGGGGCCTATCGCTTCCAGGATTCGGTTTTGATGTCGTTGCCGCTGGTGATGATGGTGCTTACGGCCCCGGACTCGGCGGTCGCGCACCATGTCCGTCCATTGCGTTGATCGGCCCAGCGCGCGTCTCCCGCGCGGCGTGGGCCGGTGGACTGCACGACCACGACCGGATCGAGCGCCGCGATGAACTCCTCCGCCGTGGGGTTGTACGACCCGTGGTGCGGCGCTTCGAGGATGTCGGCGCGAAGGCCGGGATGCTGTTCGCGGAGCGCGAGGATCGCGTCGCGCTGGATGTCGCCGGTGAGGAGGATGGTGCGTGCGGGAGTGTCGGGCGTCCCTCCCCCCCGGTTTGCGCCGGACCTCCTCCCAAGGGGAGGGGGAGTCAAGGCGCACACGAGGCTTGCGTCGTTGTCGAAGCGCCACGCCGCGCCCTTCGGCGGCGAGAGCACGACGAGGCGTGCGTCCGCGATGTCGATGCCGTCGCCCGCGGACACCACTCGGATCTCGACGCCGCGGCGCCCCAGTTCTGCGAGGACGTGCGCGACCGGCCCATCGGTGTCGCGGTCCGCGGCGCGCTTGAAGGCCTCGCCGACACAGACGCGCCGCACGCCGAGCGGCTGAACAAGGTCGAGGACCGCGGCGTAGTGGTCGATGTTCGGATGAGACAAGATGACCGTGCGGACGCGCCGGGCGCCGAGCGCGCGGATCGCCTGCGGGATGGTGCGCTCTCCCACGGCGAGGCGCAGCGAGCCGCAGTCGAAGAGGGCCGCCTCCTCCGCCCAGGGACCGGCACGAACCCGGATGAGGTGGCACGCGCCGTCGCCCACGTCGAGCGTGTCGAGACGAACCCGTTCGCCGGACGGTAGGCTCGGCGCGGCGAGCGTGAAGGCAAGCCACGCGGCGGCGACGGCCGTGCAGCCCGCCCGCGCGAGGCGCGCGGCCCGCGAGTACCCCTCGATTCCCGTCGGTCCGCCGGGGCGCAGCCACCAAATGACGGCGACCGTCGCCAGCACCGTCCACGCGAGGGAGACCTGCGGAACGTCGATCACGCTGCCGGGCGCGCTGTCGAGAATGAACGCGAGTCGCGCCATCCAATCGGCCAGGATGGTCAGCGGCGGGGCCGCGAGTTCGCCCGCGGCGGGAATGAGGAGCGAGACAAGGAGCGCGACGTAGCCCGCCCCCATCAGGATCGAGACGATCGGCATGAGAAGGAGCGTCGCGAGCACGCCGAGCGGCGAGAACACGCCGACGTGATACGCGATCACCGGCGAGGCGACGGCCCATGCCACCAGCGACGACGCCGCGGCGTCCTTTGTCATCTCGACCAGCGAGCGCACCGGCCCGTGCGTGTCGCGCGGCGGCTTGTCGCCGAAGAGCGACCGGCGGACGGGTGTCGCCAGCGTCATCAGGGCCCCGACCACGCCGAACGACAACTGAAACCCCGGCGAGAAGAGTTCAAGCGGCTGGATGGCCAGGACAAGCAGCACCGACCATCCGAGGATGGTGAGCCGGTCGTACCGCCGACCGGCGGTCTCGGCGGCAAGCAGCGAGAGGACCATGATGGCGGAGCGCGATACCGGCGCGCGCACCGGGATGACGAGGAGGTACCCGAGGACGGCCATTGCCGCGATGAGCGCCTCGATGCGCGGCCGGTCGCCGATGAACCGAAGCAGAACGAAGAACGCCCCCGCCAGAATCGCGAGGTTCAGCCCGCTGATCGAGAGGAGGTGCGTCAGGCCGAGGCGCATGAACGCCTCGTCCACCTCGGCGAGGTCGCGGTCGTGCGTCCCGAGCAGGAGCGCGCGGAGGAGCGCGCGCGCCTGCCGCTGGTGCTCGTCGGCGTCGGGCGGAGACTCGATCCACGCCCGCGCGTTCCGGCGCAGACGTTCCACGAGGCGGAGCACGCCCGTCTCGGTGCGGCGGCGGAGCGTGCTCTCCTCGGGCAGAGGAATGATCGCGCCCGCGGCGTCGGCGTCGAGCGTGCCGCCGACGGACCGCGCCCTCGCCCACCCTCGCCGGTCGTGCTCGCCCGGGTTGGTCGGCGGCGGAATCGCCCGGGCCATGCCGGTGATGCGCGCGCGATCACCGACGACGAGATGCGAAACGTCCCCACCAACCGAAACCCACAGACGCCCGCTGGTCGGCGTCCGCGATTCATCGCCCCCCGAGCCCGCATCGAGCACCTCAGCGCGAAGCGTGAAGAACGTCCGCGGCGAGGGAGGAAAGAACCGCCCAAGACGCCCCTGACGGTCGCTGGAGACGCGCGGCTGAGAGACGATGGTCCCTTCGACGATGACGAGCGAGGGCGCATCGCCGAGGCGCCTTGCGACGTGCGCGCCCGGAATGGTCTGATCGCGGAACGCGTGCCAGCCGGCGCCGAAGAACATCGTTGCGATGCACAGGAACGCGCCGCAGACGCGCCCCCTCGTGGGAATGGCGACGGCGAGCGAAGCGAGGCTCGCCAGGAACCATATCGGCGGAGCAAGCGGCGGAATCACCTCCGCGGCGAGAATCCCCGCCGCGAAAAACGCCGCGGCCCAGAGCGCTCGGCGCTGAGGTGCAAGAACGGGCATGCGCCAGTGTTATACGAACACTCGCCGCCGGTGGCACGGACCGGCTCTTGAAACAGTTCCGCGCCATAGATGCCCCGTCCGCGGTTGTTCGGTGCGGCGGCTCCGGGCGAGCCGAGTGTCGGACCCAGTACGATGCGGCCGCGGCGCCGGCCTCGGAGGCTCTGGACCATGAACACCGGACTGTGCTATCGCGCGATGAACGAGGCCGATGTGCCGCGCGTGTGCGCCTTGATCTCGCAGGCCTTCGGCACGACGCTCGAACAGGCGGAGCGATGGGTCGTCCCCGCAAACAAGGAGCGCTTCCGCGTTGTCCAGCGACCGGGAGAGGTCCCGTGCGGCACGCTTCTTCTCGCCGAGATCGGCCAGTTCTTCGGAGGCCGGGCGGTGAGCATGGACGGCGTGGCGGGCGTCGCGGTGGCGCCCGAGGCCCGCGGCGGCGGCGTCGCCGCCTTCATGATGCGCGAATGCCTGCGCGAATCCCGGTCGCGCGGCGCGGCGCTGAGCACCCTCTATCCCGCGACCCAGGCGCTCTACCGCAAGGTGGGCTACGAGCACGCCGGATTCTCGCTGGAGATACGCATCGACGCCTCCTCGATCGGCACGACGAAGGAGGACCGTGCGCTTCCGATCCGTCCCGTCCGCGCGGAAGACTGGCCGCGGATCGAGGCCGCGTATCGCGCCGCCTTGACCCATATGAACGGCGCGCTCGAACGACGGACGTACATCTGGGACCGCGTTCGCGTGTGGCGCGGGGAGAAGGCCGAGTCCTGGGTGATCGACGCCGAGGGACGCATCGAGGGAACCGTCTCGCTCATGATGCGCCCCGACCCGAGCGATCACACCGGGCGCAAGGAGGTCTTCTGCACGGACGTTTCGGCCTTCACCGGCCGGGGCGCGAGGCGGTTGCTCGCCTTTCTCGCGGATTATTCCTCGATGGCGACCGACATCATCATCTTCGCCGGCCCGGCGGAGCCGCTCCTGCTCCTCCTGCCTGAGCAGCGATGGTGCAACGCCACCAAGAGCGAGTTGTGGATGACGCGGCTCGTCAACGTGGAACAGGCCCTGCGCGAGCGCGGGTACCCCGCGGGGCTGAACGCGCGCCTCGCCTTCGACGTGGAGGACGACGACATCGCCGAGAACCGCGGGCTGTTCACGCTGGAGGTCGCGGAGGGCCGGGGAGCCGTTTCGCCCGGTTGCGCGCCCGGAACCCCCGTCATCCGCGCGCACGTGCGGGACCTCGCGCCGATCTACTCGGGCCTTCACCCGCCGACCGTCCTCGCGCGCCTGGGGAAGATACGCGGCCCGGAGGACGCGCTCGCTCTCGCCGGAGCCGCTTTCGCGGCGCCGACGCCCGCGATGACCGACCGTTTCTGAGCGTTGTGGGACAACGCCCTGCCCCCGTCACTCGCCCACCGGCAACTCCACCACCGTCGTCACCGACCCCGACGTAACAAGGAGCCGCCCATCAAGCAGCCGGCATGGTCCGGGCTCGCTCTGCGTTCCCACGGGCAACTCGACCCGCGCCACGATCTTCAGCGAGTCGATCGTGAACACATTGAGGTGCAGGATCGCCCGGTTGTCCACCGGGTCCCGATCGGAGGGGGTCAGCGTGACCGCGTAGCGCTCGCCGAAATCAGCGAAGTACGCCGACGCGTCGCGCTCGTTCGTGTCCAGCCCGACGAGGCCGCCCTGCGCGTTGAAGACCGCGAGGCCCAGTTGCGTCGTGAGCGCGGCCCGCTCGCCGAGCGGCCTCAGCCGGATCGTCCCGAATCCTCCGGCGAGCCGGTCGCGCGTGTCAAGCGGTTGTTCGCGCACCGATCCGTCGCCCGTGTCGATCTGGAACAGGTCGTTGGAATCGGAGCGCACGATGACGCGCGAGCCCAGCGTCCACGCCGCCAGCGATGCCGCCAGCGGGCGCGCCGCGGCGCGCCACCGCACCCGCCCCCGATAGGCATCGAGCGATACCACCGCGTCATTCAGCCCCACCACCGAGAACCCCTCGGGCGCCAGCCGAACCCATCGAACGCGATCCGGCGTCTCCCAGCGGTGCAGTGGCTGGCCCGTCCGGGCGTCCAGCGCCAACACGACGCCGGTCATGGGATCGGCGGCGTGCGCGTCCGCGATGGGCTTCTCGAAGTCAATCGGGCCGTCGCCCCCGCCGATCAGGAGCGTGCCCGCTTCGAGCGCCGCGTCGTGCATCCGGTTGGCCGTCGTCGCGTTGGCCCACAGCAGCCGGCCCGACTCAAGGTCGAACGCCGCCGCCCGGCCCATCCGGTCGAGCAGGACCATTGTCCGCCGGTCAAACAGCAGGCTCAGATCGATCACCGGCACGCGGCTCTGCAGCGGCGTGTCGATCACCGGGATGAACTCCTTCTGAGGATCGCCCAGAAGATCATCGATCGCGGACTTGGCGAACAGGGTGCGGAACGGCGGCGACTCCCACTTCACGCGTCCCGTGTCGAGGTCCCGCCGGACGATGGCGTAGTCCTCTCGGTTCGGTTCGCCCACCTCGCGCGAGAAGGCGACGCCGTCGGTGTCCATCCACAGATAATCCTCGCCGTGGACGCCGCCCCACGCCTTCACGGGCGCGCCGGGCCCTTCGGCCTTGAACAGCGCGATCTCATCGTCCTCGGCGATCATCATCACGCGGTCCGCCACGAGTTCCGGCGTCTCGTTCGCCACGGGCTCGAGGACGGACCACCCGAGCATCGCCGACGTCTCGGGCGCGGGCTCGGGCCCGATCCGCGGTCGGCGGTTGAGCCGCGCGATCTCGTCCCGCAACCCCGCGGTGATCTCCTGCTCGTTGATCGTCTCCCCGTTCTCCGTGAGGCGACGGCCCGGATGCGCGCGGGTGAATGCTTCAAGCGTTGTCAGCGCCGGATGCACCAGGCCCGACCGGGCGAGGTGCCTCACGAGCCGCCCGGTCAACTCCGCGAGGAGCGGGTCGTCATGCCCCAGCGCCTGCGTCGCGACCGCGAGCCCTTCCTCGAGGGCCTGCACGGCGAGGCGCGATTTCCCCTGCGTCGTGTAGCGCGTCGAAGCCTCCAGCCACGCTGTTACCGCCGCACGCGACACGGGGTACCGCCGCGCAAGAGCCTCGAACGGCTCGGGTTCCAGCGATTGGGTCAGGCCCGCCAGGGCCCGATCCGCGTCCGCCTGGAACGCGCCGTACAGGTTCAGCCCGTGTGTCTGCACCAGGCGACGAAGCCGCCGCGTCGCCTCGAAATCCGCCGACACGACGGTCTCGCCCTGCGTGAACGTCGTCAGCGACAGGCCGGGCGAATCGAGGACCGTCTGGTAGGCCTCGACCGCTTGCCCGGGCTGATCGACCGCCTCGTGGAACCTCCCCGCCGCCAGCAGGTACGCCACGCGTTCGGCGGGCGCGCCGGCGCACCGGTCCAGCCTCTGCAGAAGCGCCCCGCGCATCTCGATCGGGAGCAGGGCGCGCCCCGCCACGTTCGGCGGCGGCTCGACCATCGAGAAGATCGCGCGGAACAGCCGGCCCTGATCCTCCGCGACGTTCGTCCCCGGCGCCTCGCGCTCCACCGCCGCCAGCGCGCGGTCGACCGCGGGGATGATCCCGTCGGGCCGCCCGGCTCGGTATGACAACTCCGCATACGTGATCGCCGGCGTCGGGTCCGAAGGGTCGGCGTCCATCCGTTCCTTCAGCATGCGCTCCGCCGACTCCCACACCAGGTACGTATGCACCTCGTGGTCGTCGAACGCCAGCAACTGCCCGTCGAGCGGCAGCAGGTTCCCCGGCTTGTCGAGGGTGAGGCGGAACACGGGCTCCGTGTCGATCCGCGGATCGTGAACGACGAACCCGTCGATCACGGGAACGAGGATGTTCCCGCCGAAGGAAAGCACTCGCCCCCTGACCTGCCCCGACTGGAAGCGCGCGAACCGCCGCGTCGCCGAGTCCGGCCCGAACGCCGCGAGGTCCGCCGAAACGAGCGACGTCGCCGTAACGCCCACCAGCAGCCCGCTCCCCGGCGGCGCCAGCAGGTAGTCCGGATTCTCGAACTTCGACGCCGGGCACCGCGACGTGACGATCCCTGTCTCCGGATCGATGCGGATCACGTCCTGGCGATCCGGCGACACTACGAACAGGCTCCCCGCCGCGAGCACCGGCGTATTCGATTCCCAAGGCTGGTCCGCGTGCCCCTGCGTCATAGGTAGTCCGGCCCACCGCCTGATCCACCGCACCCGCCCGTTCCAAGCCTCGATTGACGCGATGAAGCCCAGCCGGTTGACGGCGTAGACCACCCCCCGGTCCGCGATGGGGGCATCAATCACCACGGGCCGGTACCCGTAGGCCAGCGATCCGCTGCTTCCCAGGGCCCGCAGCCACCGCGCCTCCCCCGACCGCGCGTCGATCCCCATCGCGTACGCGCCTTCGAGCCGCCGCCGCGTAACGTCCTTCTCGATCATCAGCACCGCGACCCCCTGCTCGAGGAGCACGGGACCGCGGAACCGGCACCCCTCCAACTCCGGCAACTTGTAGTCCTCGAGGAGCCGGTTCCACAGCACCTCGCCGCTTCTCGGATCGATGCACAGCAGCATCCGGCGCGGCGTTTCGGTGTTCTGGATCGCCAGTCCCATCAGCGCCACGACGTGCGTTCCGTCCGCCGCCACCCCTGCCAACTCTTCGAAGTTCTGCGAAGGCCCGACCGGGAACCGCCTTCCCTGGATCGGCTCCGTGCGGACGCGCCACTTCTGCGACAGTGTGAACCGGTTCCACGCGGTTACCGTCTGCGTGTCGTTCGCGTACACCGTGTCGCCCATCGCGGTTGCCACGGCATTCAGCCACAAGGCTCCGGGCGATGGCGCGGGGTTCGCGGTCCGGAGGTTGATTGTCGAATCAAGCGGCAGGCGGTCCCCCATCGCGTCGGACCACAGCGGCCTCGGGAGCAACTCCCGCAGGTCCGTCTCCGTCGCCGCGGTGAATGCCGTCCGCATCTCCGGGATCTCAGGGCCGATCGCCCGGCCGCCCGGCCGCTCTTCAAGACCTGCCTCCCGCCTCCACCTCGACCGACGGTCAGAATCCCCGCCGCCGACCTCCTCGGGTCCGATGTACGACATCGCCAGCGTCAGCAGGTCCGCGGCCGCCCGCGCGTTCTCCCTCGCGCGGTCGGGATGCGCGTCGAGTTGCGACAGGGTGCGCACCGCCGCGTGGAAATGCGCCGCCTCGATCTGGCGCTGCGCGAGCCGAAGCGCCGCCTCGAACCCCGAGGGCGTCAGCAGCCGGGAGCGCTCGAGGCTCCCGATCTCGTTTCGCTCCAGTTGCTCCTTCGCCGAAGGCTCGATCAGGGCCCGGTACCGCTCCAGCAGCCCCGCGTTCCCCACCAGCGCCGCATTCACCCGCCCGCGCACCGTCGTGAACAAGTCCGGCTCGCCTTGCATCGCCAGCACGCGCTCCCCCTCCGCGTCCAGCAATCCCTGAAGCACGCGCACCGCCTCGTCGAGGTTCCCCACTGCGGCCAGTTCCCCCGCGCGGATCAGCCCGTCGAACGCGAGCGGCGAGTCATCCACGAACACCGGGCTGACCGGCTGCCCGCGCCCCTCCAAACCGCAGGGACCGATCACCGCCGCACACGCCGCCACGGCCCCCGCCATGCGGGTCCGGAAAACGAGACGGATTCGTCTGATCATCGTCATGACCGGTGCGGGCGGCGAAACCACTCAAACTGCTACGGGCCGCGTCTGTCCCCGGATCGTCCCGATCGGCGGGGTTCCTCAGTCTATTCCGTCCGGCGGGGACCATGAATCAACCCCCCGCGACGCGACAACCGATACAGCCGGAGTGTCATGCGGGATGCGGCGTCGCCCACCGCTTGACATCCGCCGGCGTAGTGAACGCCGGGACCACCCCTTCGGTCGCGGGGCCAGGCCCGGGAGGCCGCATGAGCGCGTTGCCTGTTCCATCCGTTGATCTCCTCACCCGCGTGTTCGACGATCCCGCTCTCCTTCAGGAGGACGCCGCCCGCCGGGCCCGCGCCCGGCGCATCACGTGGCTCATCCTCGCCATGACCCTCATGGGCCTCGCCGACCTCCTCTGCACGCTCACCTACATGCGCACCAGCGGCATGCTCGAAGCCAACCCCATCGCCCGCCTCATGCTCGACATCGGGAGCGCCCGCCAACTCGTTCTTTTCAAGACCCTCATGATGCTCCTCTCCGCCGGCACGCTCTACCTCGCCCGGCGACACCGCGTCGCCGAAACCTGTGCCTGGGCCTGCACGCTCATGATGCTCGCCCTCACCCTCCACTGGCTTCACTTCAACCGCTCCATCAGCGCCTTCACAAACGACATGGCGGTCCTCGCCATGTCCGACGGTGAGTTCGAGCCCATGTGGGTCAAGCTCGACTGACGCCGGCGCGACCTGATCCCGGGGCCGGCGAGAAGCCGCCTGCGAGCAAATCCGCGAGTCGAAGATCCGTCGCGGCGGGATCGGGACGCACCTCGCCTCCGCCCGGCGTCGCTGCAAAGCCGGCGAGGGCGGGGCGCCCGATTGAACGTGCGATTGCTGAGTCCTGCATGCCGCGCCCCGCGAACGCCCATGCCCGCGGCCTAAACTCTTCCGACGCCGCACCGCACGCACCCACCGACCCCATGCCATCCGGCGACCACGCCAACGTGACTCAACTCCTCCACGCCGCCGCCTCGGGCGACCGGCATGCGGCCGACCGTCTCCTCCCCCTTGTCTATGACGAGCTCCGCGCCCTTGCCCGGGCGCGCCTCGCCAGAGTTCCGCCGGGCAACACGCTCCAGGCCACCGCCCTTGTGCATGAGGCCTACATCAAGATCGTCGGCGACGCCGACACCCCCGGGGGGTGGGACGGGCGGGCGCACTTCTTCGCCGCCGCCGCACGCGCCATGCGCAACATCCTCGTCGATCAGGCCCGCCGAAAGGCCGCCGTCAAGCACGGCGGCAACGCCAACCGTGTCGATCAGACCCCCGACATCATCGCCGCAGAGGACGTTCCACCCGAGCACATGATCTCTCTTGACGATTCGCTTCAGCGCCTCGAAGCCGAAGACCCGCGCAAGGCGCAGGTCGTCATGCTCCGCGTCTTCTGCGGGCTGACCAACGAACAAACGGCCACCGCCCTCAACATCTCACTCCCCACCATCGAGCGCGACTGGCGCTTCGCCCGCGCCTGGCTTCAACGCGAACTCAAGGCCGAAGCGCCCTGACGCGCGC
>CAZBDZ010000004.1:0-72956 GCA_964490785.1 uncultured Phycisphaeraceae bacterium | reverse complement strand
TTCGCCCGCGCCTGGCTTCAACGCGAACTCAAGGCCGAAGCGCCCTGACGCGCGCCGTCAGTCAAACAGCGCCCGGAGGCCCGGGTCCCGCCGTGGCGGCGAGCCGGGAACGAGACAGGGGCCCCCGTTTCATCTGATCTCGGATAATGCGATCGCTCTGGATGACCCCCAATCCCTCCAATCCCGCTTTCCGCTCCCGCGTTGAATCGGTCTTTAACGCCGCTGCCGATGCGCCGCGCGCCGACCGGGCGGCGCTTCTCGATCAACTCTGCGCCGGCGACGACTCCCTTCGTGCGGAAGTCCAGTCCCTCCTTGATCAACTCGATTCCGGCACTCTCGGCGTCCTTTCGCCGCGGGTCCCCGCCGTCTCATCTCTCGGCGAAAAGCAAGGCGACACCATCGGCCATTACACCCTCGTCGAGATTCTCGGCGAGGGCGGCTTCGGCACCGTCTGGATCGCCGAGCAGTCGCAGCCTGTCCGCCGACGTGTCGCCCTCAAGATCATCAAGGCGGGCATGGATTCCAAGGCCATTCTCACGCGCTTCGAGCAAGAGCGCCAGGCCCTTGCGGTCCTCGATCATCCTTCGATCGCCAAAGTGCTCGATGGCGGCGCGACGACGGCGGGCCGCCCGTTCTTTGTCATGGAGCTCGTCGAGGGCCGCCCGCTCAACGACTACTGCGACGAGCGCAATCTCTCCATCGACGAGCGCCTCGACCTCTTCATGCAGGTCTGCGCCGCCGTTCAGCATGCCCATCAGAAAGGCATCATCCACCGCGATCTCAAGCCCTCCAACATCCTCGTGACCGACGCCGCGGGCCGACCGCTCCCCAAGGTCATCGACTTCGGCATCGCCAAGGCCGCCGGCCACGCGCTGACCGACCAGACCCTCCAGACGCTCCAGGGTCAGATCATGGGCACGCCCGAGTACATGAGCCCGGAGCAGGCCGGCGCCGCGGGATCCCCCGCCGACATCGACACGCGCACCGACATCTATTCCCTCGGCGTCGTCCTCTACGAACTCATCACCGGCTCCCTCCCCTTCGATTCCGCCACCCTCCGCAGCCGCGGTTTCGAGGCGATGCAGCGCCTCATCCGCGAAGTCGATCCCCCACGTCCCTCGACGCGTCTTGCCTCCCTCGACGCCGCGTCCGCCGCCC
Organism: uncultured Phycisphaeraceae bacterium; assembly: GCA_964490785.1. Classification (GTDB taxonomy): domain Bacteria; phylum Planctomycetota; class Phycisphaerae; order Phycisphaerales; family UBA1924; genus JAEUIV01. The sequence goes on along the minus strand of CAZBDZ010000004.1, from coordinate 71,798 downwards.
GCAATCGCCGCCTCGATGCGCGCGCCCTCGTCCGCCGCGTCAGGGGCGACCTCGAATGGATCATCCTGAAATCCATCGAGAAGGACCGCGCCCGCCGATACGACTCCGCCGCGGCCCTCGCCCAGGATGTCGAGCGCCACCTCGCCGACCAGCCCGTCCTTGCCGGCCCGCCCAGCCGCCGGTACCGCCTCTCAAAGTTCGTCCGGCGCAACAGGGTCTGGGTCGGGGCCGCCTCCGCGGTCGCCCTCGCGCTGATCGTCGGCGCCGTTGCATCGACGCTCGGGTTCATCCGCGCCAGCGAGCAGCGCGATCGCGCCGTCGCCGCGGAACGCGACGCCCTCGCCCAGCGCGCCGCCGCGGAGCAGGCCCGCGACCGCGTCCAGGTCGAGGCCGACAAGGCCAAGGCCGTTACTACTTTCCTCGCCGACATGCTCGCTTCCGTCAAGCCCAACCAGGCCAAGGGGCGTGAGGTGACCGTCAAACTCGTTCTCGATGAAGCCTCGAAGCGCCTCGAAACCGAACTGGCGAGCGACCCCGAGGTCCGGGCCCAACTTCACCTCACCATCGGCTCCACCTACCGCATGATCGAGCGCTTCGACGACGCCGAGCCGCACCTTCGCGCCGCGCTCGACGAGCGCACGCGGCTCCTCGGCCCGACCGACCTCAACACCATCGACGCTCGCAACGACTGGGCGCATCTCCTCATTGACCGCGGAAAGTTTGACGATGCCGACGCGCTGATTCGCCCTCTTATCGCCGACCTCCGCGCCGCCTCGGCGCCCGACGAGAAGCGCCTTGCCCGCGCCCTTGCGACGCTCGGCCGCGTCTCCCTTCAGCGCCATGCGCTCGCCGACGCCGACGCCGCCCTTCGCGAAGCCCTCGACATCCGCCGCCGCGTTCTCCCCACGCCGAGCCAGGAGGTCGCCGACACGCTCGATTCCCTCGGCCGCGTCGCCGACGACCGCGGCCGCAAGCGCGACGCCGTCGCCCTCTTCGAAGAAGCCCGCGCCATGACCGAAGCGATCCACGGCACGGAAAGCCCCGTCATCGGCATCACCATCAACAACCTCGCGTCCGTGTACCACGACCTCGGCGACTACGAAAAGGCCGAGGATATGTACCGCCGCGCCCTCGCCATCCAGGAGCGCATCCACGGCCGAGAGTCCAACCCCGCGGCCCTCACGCTCAACAACCTCGGCATCCTCCTCCAGGACAAGGGCGACTACGCCGCCGCCGAGCCGCTCATGCTCGAGAGCATCGCCATCCGCCGCAAGGTCTTCGGCGGCGAGCACCCCTCCGTCGCCAACGCCCTCAACACCCTCGGCGGCATGTACATCCGCCTCCAGCGGTACGACGACGCCCTCGCCCTCATCGAAGACGCCCTCGCGATGCAGCAGCGACTCCTCGGCGACAACCATCCCCAGACCATCGTCTCCCTCGGCAACGTCGGCACATGCCTCAATCGCGCGGGCCGACGTGAGGAAGCCCTCCCCGTCCTCTTCCTCGCCCACGACGCCAACCGCCGCATCCACGGCCCGGAAAACCGCTACACCCTTTCCACCGCCGTCAACATCGCCAACACCCTTTCCAACCTCGACCGCCCCGTCGAAGCCGAAGCCTGGGCTCGTGAATCGCTCGACATCCGCGCGCGCATCCTCGGCCCCGACCACCCCGACACCCAGGTTTCCCGCCGCGGCCTCATCCAGTCGCTCCTCAAACAGGGACGAACCGGCGAAGCATGGGCCCTCGCCGTCGAATCGTGCGACGCCGCGTTCGCCCGCGAGAAGCCCATCCCCTCCGACACCGCCGCCGCCGCCGAATACATGATGCTCGCCTGCAAAGCCCGAGGCGACGCCGCCGGCGAGTCCCACTGGCGAGCCCGCATGAAGAACTGAAGCATCCCGGGGCCACTGGCGGCTCGCCCACCAGTGCTCTTTCTTCCGCCCCGCCCACAGGCCCCTGATTCCGCCGAAGCCGACTCTGGATCCCCGCGTGCGAACAAAGCAAGTCATTCACTGCTTTGGCGAAGAACCCATATCATTCCCCCGAACCCACGGAGACTCCCCGATGCGCCACGCGCACGCCGCCGTCCTCGCCTTCGCGCTCGCAGCCGCCGCCTCAGCCCAGGATGCCGCCGCGCCGCGCCGGGTGGACGCCATCACCCTGACCGACGGCCGCGCGATCTCGGCCCCCATCATCAAGGAAACCGCGGAGACCCTCTGGATCGACCTCGGCGACCAGGTCATCGCCGTCGCTCGCAGCCGCGTCGAGAGCATCATCCGCGCCGAACCGGAACAGGAATCCGACGCCCTCGACCCCAAGGCCCTCTTCCGCGTCGGCAAGGGCCTCGCCGAGAGCACCCCGAAAGAACTGGCCAAGAAGATCGGCGAGGCCGTCATCATGGTCAATACCCCCTCCGGCCTCGGCTCGGGCTTCATCATCCACCCCGACGGGTACGCCATCACCAACGCCCACGTCATCCAGGGCGAACGAAGGCTCAAGGCCGTCGTCTACCAGCAGGCCGACCGCGAGTTCCGCCGACTCACCATTGAGGACGTCGAGATCCTTGCGGTCAACAACCACCTCGACCTCGCCCTCCTCAAACTGAAACACCCAGACGCCAAGCCCTTCATCACCACGCCCATCCAGGGTGCCGAAGACCTCGACGTCGGCCAAGACGTCTTCGCCATCGGCAACCCCCTCGGCCTCGAACGAACGCTCAGCCGGGGCGTCATCGCCAACAAGCAGAGGGACTTCGAGGGACTCACCTTCATCCAGACCACCGCCCAGATCAACCCCGGAAACTCCGGCGGCCCGCTCTTCAACCTCAAGGGCGAGGTCATCGGCGTCACCAACATGGGCGTCCCCGGAGGCGAAGGCCTCGGCTTCGCCATCCCCGCACGATACGTCCGCGACTTCCTCCGGAACTACGACGCCTTCGCCTACGACAAGGACAACCCCAACAGCGGATACTCCTACAAGAACGCACCCCCACGCATCGACTTCGGCATCCCCGGCGCCCTCGACGACGCCACGTCGAATCCCTGATGCCGCGCGCCTTCTACCACCCGCATTCTGCTGGACCCTCGTCTCCATGGGCCGCGGATCAGGTTAAAACGGCAATGCGATCGCCCCGCGCCGTGGCACGCGCCTCGCTTTCGCCATACGATGCCACGATCGCATCGTTGTTTACCCACGCTTTCTGAGACCTCCATGCCCAACGCCGCAACCGCGCCCTCCACTCCCGCTCGCAAGTTCATCCGCGACCTCGGCACCTCCGAGCGATTCGCCGGGAACTTCTGCATCTCCAACGCCCAACTCCCCGTCACCAAGAACGGCGACCCCTACCTCGCCTGTCTCCTCTCCGACAAGACCGGCGTGGCCCCCGCCCGCCGATGGAGCATGTCCCCCGAGGAGTTCCAGCGCCTCCCCGTCGAGGGCTTCGTCTACGCCGAGGGGCGCACCCAGCCGTTCAAGGGCGAACTTCAACTCATCATCGACCGCATCGAACCCATCGAAGTCACCAAGGACATGCTCCGCGACCTCCTCCCCGCGTCGGAGCGGCCCGCGGAGGACATGTTCGCCGAACTCGCCGCCATCCTCGACACCGTCCAGCATCCCGCCATGAAGGCCCTCATCAAGGCCTACCTTGACGACGAGATGCTCCTGTCCCAGTTCAAGCAGGCCCCCGCCGCGAAGATGATGCACCACGCCTACCTCGGCGGCCTTCTCGAACACACCCTCACACTCCTCAAACTCGCCAACGTCATCTGCCCCCTCTACCCCAAGATCAACCGCGACATCGTCCTCATGGGGCTCTTCCTCCACGACCTCGGCAAGACACGCGAACTCTCCTTCGAAGGCGCCTTCGCCTACTCCGACCGCGGCGAACTCATCGGGCACATCGTCGATGGCGCCATCATGCTCCACGACAAGGCGCAGCACGTCATGCGCTCCGCCGGCGTCCGCTTCCCCAAGCACGCCATCACCGTCCTCCAGCACATCATCATCTCACACCACGGCCAGCCCGAGTTCGGCGCCGCCAAACACCCCGCAACTCCCGAGGCCATCCTCGTCTCCATGATCGACAACCTCGATGCCAAGACCACCATCGCCCTCACCGCCGCCAGACCCGCCCGCGCCAAGGCCATCGACCTCGGCGGGAACTTCACCGAAAAGCAGTGGGCCCTCGACAACGTCAAACTCTTCAAACCTAGCCCCCTCGATTGACCCCCCGGCGCGGTAGTGGGATTGCCTGCAAGTGGGTACCCCCCAGTTTTGAACTCCTGTGTCCTTTCGGACATCTATCTGCCGCGCGCCTGAGAAACTCCAGTTGTGAGCGAGTCTTCAGGCCAGGGAGTGGACTCTTCCACCCTCCCGATATTTCGGACTCTTCCGGTTCCACGGTCCCGGCAGATTCCCCATTTTGACCCCCGCCGCGACCCCCAACCCCGAACAAACGGCGAAGACCATGCCGGTTCCGGTTTGAATTGCGTAAGAGTTTGGATTCCTTCCTTGGCGCGGGCCAAACTGGTGGTACCTTGAAGGTGTCGCCCAACGGGAAGATGGGCGATCAGCCGCCGCCCGGTCGGGAGGAGAGAGAGATGACCGATCCGTCGGTCGGCGGGTGATGAGGGTCGAAAGACCCAAATACGCGTTGAGTTCGTTCCTGAGAGGAAGGAGACACGTCAGATGAAGAAGTTCGCATTGTCCGCCTTGGCGGTGTTCGCGCTGGCCGGCGTCGCGGGTGCCCAGATTGTCGATTGGGACCTGTCGGGCGCCCCGGGCAACCAGGTCAGTCAGCCGCCGAATACTTCCGCGGCCAACGTTACCGGCATGTCGATCACTCGCGGCGCGGGCATCTCCGCCTCCGCCGGGTCCAACTCGATCAGCAGCGCCGGCTGGGAAGGCACCGCCGCCGACGAGTACTTCTCGCTCGGCTTCACCGTCGGCGCCGGCTACTCCGTCAACCTTGGCAGCCTCTACATCGGCACTCGCTCCTCGAGCACCGGCCCGGGCACCATCGGCCTCTACTACAGCGGCGACGGCTTCGCCAGCCCGCTCACCACGATCGTCCAGCCGTCGGCGACCTATATCAACAGCGCCATCGACCTCTCCGCCCTCACCGGCCTGACCGGCAATGTTGAGTTCCGCATCTACGAGATCGGCAACACCCAGGCCAGCGGCGCGGGGGCGACCTCCTCGTCGGGCACTTTCCGCCTCACCGCCTACTTCGTCGGCGGCAACTTTGACCGCAACTTGCAGTTCACCGGCACCGTCGTCCCGACTCCCGGCGCCCTTGCCCTTGCGGGCGTCGCCGGCCTCGTCGCGGTTCGCCGCCGTCGCGCCTGAACGTCGTCGCGCACCTTCGATCCCACGAAGCCCACGAGCCCGAACTCGTGGGCTTTTCTTTCCACGCGCCCCCCGGCCGGTGGTGTCGCAGTTTGAAAGTGGCATGGGCTTTTCGGAGAGTCGCCGAGGCGACCCAGCCCATGTTCCCCGCGCCACGCCTTGGAAAGGGCGTGCCACATTCAACTGCGACGCTACCCCCCGGCCTACCATGACCGCATGAGCGTCGAGAAACGGTCGATCCAGGTGAACTTCGGGAAGCCATTCCCGCTTTTTCCCCTCGACGGCGTCGTCCTCCTCCCCCACGCGCTCCTCAAACTCTTCGTCTTCGAGCCGCGGTACCGCCAGATGGTCGAGCACGCCCTTGATGGCCCCGGCTTCATCGCCATGGCCGTCTTCGAGGGCGACCGCTGGCGCAAGGAGTACCACGGCAACCCGCCCATCCGCCGGCACGTCTGCCTCGGCAAGATCGCGCAGCACCAGAAACTTTCCGACGGCAACTACAACCTGCTTCTGCAGGGAGTCTGCCGCGCCCGCCTCCGCCAGGAGACTGATCCCGAGATCGACCGCTTTTACCGCACCGCGTACCTCGAACCGATCGAAACCAAGGACCGCGACGAGGACGACCTCTTCATCCTCCGCGAAGGCCTCGTCTCCTCGCTCCGCGCCGATCCGCTCCCGGAACTCGCCAGCGTGAAATCCGTCCTCGAGGAACTCGACGAACGCCAGGTCCCGACCCAGGCCCTCCTCGAAGTCGTCACCCTGAGCGTCCTCAACGACAAGCCCGTCCAGTACCGCCTCCTTTCCGAGGGCGACATCTACCGCCGAGGCGAGATCGTGGAGAGGGAACTGGGCCGCCTCCGCCACCTCCTCGAGCGCGCCAAGAGCCAATACGACCCCGACGCCCCGGGGGGCGTCAGTTGGAACTGACGACAATCAGAGCCCCCGGGTTCAGCCCGTGGGCCTTTCAGCGGCGCCGGCGCGTCCCCGCCCCCATACGCTAGATTCACTCCATGACCACGCACCGACTCCCGACCGACACCGACAACGGGATGCTCCTGGTGATCAGCGGCCCATCAGGCGTGGGTAAAACCACCATCACCCGCGCCGTCGAACGGTCCATCCCCGACTCCGTCTTCTCCATCAGCGCCACCACGCGCCCACGCACCGATGTCGACGTCGACGGCGTCGATTACCATTTCATCACCGACGAGGAGTTCGACCGCCGCGTGGCCGACGACGATTTCCTTGAGCACGCGGTCTACGCCGGCAACAAGTACGGCACCCTCAAAGGCCCGGTCGATGCCCAACTCGCCCGCGGCCGGCTCATGATCCTCGAGATCGACCTTCAGGGCGCCAAGCAGGTCAAGGCCCGTATGCCCGACGCCTTCGCCCTCTTCATCCTGCCCCCGAGCGAAGACACCCTCCTCGAACGCCTCCGCGCCCGCCGGCGCGAATCCGAGGACGCCATCCAGAGACGCTTCCGCATCGCCCGCGAGGAGATCGCCGAAGCCAAACGCTGCGGCGTGTACGACGCCTTCATCGTCAACGACGACCTCCCACGCGCCATCAACGAAGCCCTCACGATCGTGGGCGACGCCCGCGCCAACCTCGCCCGCCCCAGGCATCGCTGATCCCGGGCGCCATCGGGGACGCGCCGTCCGCGGCAACCCGGCTTCCGCCTCAATACTCCCCTGTCCTCCGCACGCGCCACGCCTCATCGAGCGACCGATCCAGGATTGTGATCCGCGCCGAGTCCAGCAGCCGACGCGCCAGCCGGGTCATCAGAACGCGCTCCTGTGCCGTTCGCACGTCGCGCTCAAGGGCCGCCTCGTTCACGCCCCCCGCCGACGAAGCCGGGACGATCTCGTCCAGCCGCAGAATCGCGAACCCGCTCTCCACCGCGATCGGCGGCGAATGCTCTCCTTCCTTCATCGACCGCAGCGCCGACCGCACCGCCGACGGGTACGACGCATCGGCCGGGCTGATCGCCTCCAGGACCCCGCCCCGCGCCGCGCTGGCGTCCACCGACACCTCGGCAGCCACGACCGAGAAGTTCTCCCCGCCATCGATCCGTCGCAACGCCTCCGTCGCCTCCGCCGCCGTCGCGGCGACGATCAGCCTCGCGCGGTACCGCGGCCCATGCCGGAACTCGCGCGCCTGATCCAGCGCGGCGTCCGTCATCACGACCTCATCCCTCACCAGCGCCCGCATCGTCGCGTTCCGCCGAACGAGCGCCGCGAACCGAGCCTCGCCCAGTCCGCGCGCCGCGCGGATCGACCGCAGCAGCCGCTCCGCTTCATCCGCCGACCGGGCCACGCCCCCGGTGCCGAACGTCTCGATCAGCCGCGTGCGCTCCGCCGCGATGTCATCCGCCGAGATGCGCACTCCCCGCGCCTCCGCCTCCCGCGCCAGCAACTCATCGAGGACGGCTTCTTCCAGCACGACGCCGCCGGCCGCTTCGATCAATGCCGTCTTGACCTGTTCCAGCGTGATTGACCGCCCATCGACTGTCGCCAGGGGGCGTCCCGTTGTCGCCGCCTTGCTGCCGGTCGGGCCTTCGGCAGCCACCGAGCGCTCCGCTTCCTCAAGCCCGCGCGTCACCACCCGCTGGGTCTCCGCGGGCGGCGCGCACCCTGCGAGAACCCCGACCAGCACCGCCGCAAACTGCCTTGATTCGTTCTTCACAACACCCCCGATGAAACCGCTAGCATCCTCGCGTGTCAAACGCCCGTATGGATTCCCGCCGACGCCACCCCTAGGAGAGCCTTCGTGCCGGAGCAGAGCGTCAACGGAACCACCGACCCCTCGCCCTCGCTTGCCGTCGGCCCCAACGGGCGGGGGGCCATCCTCTGTCCCTACTGCGGGCACATCCAGTCCATGGCCGACCAGTGCGAACGCTGCAAGGGCCTTTTCGAGCCCCTCTCGCGCCAGGCCACCCAGAACCAGATGGGCCCGTGGCAGGTTCGCAGCGAAAAGAACCCCTTCGCCCCGGGATGCTCCTACGACAAACTCAAGGACATGGTCGGCAAGGGGAAGATCAACCGCGCCACCGTCGTCCGCGGCCCGAGCACACGCCAGTTCTGGTCCCTCGCCTGCAACACCCCCGGAGTCGCGGTTCTCCTCGGCGAATGCCACAACTGCCACGCCGCCGTCAACCCCGACGACTACATGTGCCCCACCTGCAGCGCCGTCCTCACCTGTTCCACCGAACGGCAGCATCTCGGCCTCGGCCCGGTCAAACTCCTCCCGGGCGACGCCCCGCCCCACGAGATCGCCTCGAACGCCTCCGCCCGTCTCTTTCAACGGCCCGAGGCCCCCGCCGCCCAGATCGACCCTCCGCTCAACGGGGCTCCTTCCGGCCCCACCATCGCCGCCCGCCGGCGCGCCCGCCGGCACGCCGAATCAACGAGCGCCCTCATCGCCGGCGCCGTCATCCTCGCCCTCATCGGCTTCACCGTCCTGGCCGTCAAGGCCGCAAACCGCGCCCGCGCGCCGCTCACGACAACTCCGCCGCCTCCAGCCGAAACTCCTCCCCCTCGCGCTCAACCCTGAACACCGGATGCCCCGCCTCATGGTCGAGCACGAGCCGCCACCCCTCGCGGCACGCACGCTCGAGGAGTTTCCGGCGTTCGATCATGCTCGTGTAAGGCTCCACGTCATAGGCGAGGTTCGTCGTGGGTCGGCAATGCAGCGCGGTCGGCATCACGTCGTTGCAGAACACAACCGGGCCGCGCGGCGTCTCGATCCTGACCACCTGCTGCCCCCATGTGTGCCCCGGAACGGGGATGACCGTGATGCCCGGGAGCACCTCCCGCTCGCCGGAAGCCGGCAGCGTCCGTTCACGCACCTCCTCCGTCAGGTGGTTCGGCAAATAGGTCTTATTCATCGTCGATCGCCCCGCGAGGGCGTCCGCCCACTCCTGCTCCTGCGTGTGGAGCGTCGCCTTCGGAAACGTCAATACGGGCCGCTCGCCCGTCCCCCGGCGCGTCAGCCCCCCCGCGTGATCGAAGTGCAGGTGCGTCGTGATCACGGCTGAAATATCTTCCGCCCGGCAGCCGACTTCCTCCAGCGCATGATGAATGCACCGCGGCCCGCCCGCCGGGGTCATCTCCTGCGCATACATCTGGTGCTCCTTCGCCGACATCTTGTCGCCGATCCCCACCTCCACGACCACCAGCCTCCCCCCGGACTCCAGCAGCAGCGAGTTCGTCTGCAGCGGCATGCGGTTGGCATCATCGATCACCCCCGCCTGGAACCACTTCATCCACACCACGCGCGGAATCAGCCCGAACATGCACCCGGCATCCAGCCGGAACGATCCGCATCGCAGAAGTCTTGCCGACCATTGCATCCCCGAAAGATATCTCGCCTCATGCCTCCTGCCCAATGCCTCATGCCTTTCTTCCCGTCAATACCCGCGCGCGGGGTACACTCCCCCCATGACCACGCAGCGATGGGTCGCCGCGCAAACCCTCACCCCGGAGGAGGAGCAACTCTCGCTGTCCCTCCGTCCGCGCCAGATCGACGAATACGTCGGCCAGCGCGACCTCATCGAACGGCTCCGCATCACCATCGCCGCCGCCAAGGCGCGCGGCGAGAGCGTAGAGCACGTCCTTCTCCACGGCCCGCCGGGACTCGGGAAAACCACTCTTGCCCATGTCATCGCCGCCGAGATGGGCTCCAACGTCCATACGACCAGCGGCCCGGCGATCACCCGCGGCTCCGACCTCGTCGGCGCCCTCACCAAACTCAAGGCCGGCGACGTTCTCTTCATTGACGAGGTCCACCGCCTCCCCATCGCCGTCGAGGAGTTCATCTATCCCGCCATGGAGGATTGGAAGATCGACGTCGCCGTCGATTCAGGGATGCACGCCCGCACCGTCACCATCCGCATCAAGCCCTTCACCCTCATCGGCGCCACCACCCGCGCCGGCCTCATGAGCGCTCCGCTCCGCAGCCGCTTCGGCCTTGTCCACCACCTCAAGTACTACCCGCCCGAAGACCTCCTCGTCATCCTCCTCCGCAGCGCCGAACTCCTCAACGTCAAGGCTTCTCGCGAGGCCCTCGACTCCATCGCACGCCGCAGCCGCGGAACCCCGCGCATCGCCAACCGCCTCCTTCGCCGCGTGCGCGACTACGCACAGGTCCGCGCCGCGGGCGTCGTCGAGCCGCGCATCGTCGACGAGGCCCTCGCGCTCGAAGGGGTCGATCCCCTCGGCCTCGATGAACTCGACCGCGCCTACCTCAAGGTCATCGGCTCGACCTACCACGGCGGACCCGTCGGCCTCGAAGCCGTCGCCGCAACCATGGGCGAGGATTCACAGACCTTCGAGGACGTCGTCGAACCCTTTCTCCTCCAGGTCGGCTTCCTCGCGCGCACACGCCGCGGACGAATGCTCACCCCCGCCGGCGCCGCCTACGTCGGCGTCCCCGCCCCGGCGGAACCCGCCGACCCCGGACTATTCGCGCCCGAACAATGATCCCGTGCCCGGAAGTCCCGCGGGATTCGATTCACGCCAAACGCATCCTCCGGCGACAACCCGCGACGCGACGCCATTCACCAACCCGGCGCAAGCCAGACGCGCCGGGGAATCGTGCATACACTTCTGCCGCACTGAACCCGGAGACGCGACATGGTGGCGCCCAATCCGCCTCAAGGCAACGCCGATCTGGTCGAACTCCTGCGACGCGTCGCGTCCGACCGCGAACGCATCATTCTCGATCGCGAGGGCACTCCCGTTGCCGCCCTCGGCCCCATCGAAGATCTCCAATGGCTTGAAGAAATGGAAGACCTGATCGATGCCGAGATGGCGCGCAAGGCGCTGGCCGAAGGGGGGCCGACGGAAGAGTGGGAGGTCATCAAGAAGCGCTACGGGCTTTGAGGCGGGACGATTTCGTACGGGGTCCGATTCAGCGCCGCCGCGCAACGGCAGTTTGACAAACTGCCGCAACTGATTCGCCTCCGCCTGACTCCGGCGATCGATGCGCTCCGCGAAAGCCCGCGTCTTCCGGGGGCCGCGAAGATGAGGGGATGCGACGGCTGCTGGCGCATCCGCGTCGGCGAGTACCGGGTCGTCTACGAAGTCCGCGAACAAATGCTGCTGTGCTCGTCGTTCGAGTGGGGCATCGGAAGGATGTGTACGAGTGACGCAACTCGCCGAATGCGCTACTTCCCCGCCAGCAGCGCCACCCCCGTGAGGATCATCACGACCCCCGTCGCCTTCCGGGCCGACATCGGCTCTCCCAGCACCAGCCATCCCAGCACCACGGCGCACGCCGGCGCCAGCGTGAAGGCGATCGGCTTGATCCGCCCGATCTCGCCCACCGAGAGCGCCCAATAGAAGAAGATCATCGCCGCCGCGCCCGCCACCAGCCCCGATCCAAGCACCAGTTTCAGCAGCGTCCCGCGCTCCGCCGTCGCCCACCAGCGCGCCGGCTCGCTCTTGGCCCAGTGCATCGCGACGAAATACGCCGCCCACAGCACGGGCAGCGCCACCGTCGAGCGGATCGCGATCGCCGTGATCGGCCCGATCTGTTTCGTGTGCAGCACGCTCTTGGTGCACACCTCACCAACCCCCCAGCACAACCCCGCCGCGACCGCGAGAAGAATGGCGTTCATGCCCGCGAGTGTAGAGTGGGGCGGGTGCGGAGTGAGTTGCTGTCGGGGTGAGGAGGTGAACAGGTGATGAGACGTGTGGCGTGCTGGTTGGTCGGGATGGTTCTTTCAGCATACGGCGGCGTCGGGGTTGTCTCGGCCGCGCCCACCATCCACCTCGACGTGGACGCCACCGACCTCCCGCGCAACCTCGCCCGCGCCACCCAGCGCATCGCCGCCAACCCCGGCCCGATGGACCTCCTCTTCGTCCTCTGGTCCCCGGGCAACCACACACCCAGCGGCCCCGTCGAGAACCTCGTCGATCTCGTCATCAGCGATTGCAAGGGGCAGCGCCTCGACTGGAACCGCGACGCCGACCGGATGGAGAAGTTCTCCCTCACCGTCCCCCAAGGCTGCGACAACATCCAGGTTTCACTCACCTACATTGCGGGCCAGCCCAACGCCAACTCGCGCTCGACCGACTCCTACGGTCGGCCCGCCCTCGCCGTCCTCAACTGGAACACCGTCCTCCTCTACCCCGCCGGCGCATCGCACCAGGAGATCACCGTCAGCGCTTCGCTCGCCCTCCCGAGCGAATGGGCCTACGCCACGGCCCTCGAACCCGCCGCCACCGACGGGGAGCGCTTCGCCACGTTTCGCGCCCTCGATCCCGCCCGGCCCGTGAACGTCATCACTTTCGAGACCGTCCCTCTTGCCGAACTCGTTGACTCGCCCGTCATCATGGGCCGACACATCAAGTCCTTCCCGCTCGTCTTTGAGCGCATGGAATCGGTCCCGCCGCACCGCGTCAATGTGGCCGCCGCCGAAGCAGACCTTGCCGACGTTCCCGCCTGGCTCCTCACGAAGATCGCCGAGACCTGCCGCCAGTCCATGCTCCTCTGCGGCAACGCGACGCGCCCGTTTCCCCGCGAGCGCTACGAGTTCCTCCTTCCCGCGGACTCCGCCCTCGGCTTTGCCGTCGAACACGGCGAATCAACCCTTACTTCAATGGGCCCGCGCACCTTCAAGGACGCCAAGGAGCCTGACGAGAAGAGCGTGAAGGGCGGCGGGGCGTCGCTCGTCGTCCTTGCGCATGAGTATTTCCACGCGTGGTGCGGCAAACTTGCCGCGCCGGATGGCCTCGTGCGTCCGGACTTCTCGACGCCGGCGCGGACGGAACTGCTCTGGGTCTACGAGGGGCTGACGACGTACTACGACAACATCCTCGCCGCCCGCGGCGGGCTGATCACCGCCGAGGAATACAAGCAGGAACTGCTGGAACTTGCAGTGGCGCTTGAGCAACGCTCGGGGCGGCTCTGGCGCAGCGTCGAGGACACGGCGGTCGCCGCACGCATGCTCCGTAACCGCGGGCTCTATTGGTACGACAAGCGCCGCGGGCAGGAGTACTACGGCGAGGGAGGGATGTTCTGGGCCGAGGCCGACGCGATCATCCGTCGGGCGACGGATGGGGCGAGATCGCTTGATGATTTCTGCCGGGCGCTCTTCGACGTGCCCGTGAACCCGGTCGGTGCGCAGGCCACGTATTCGCGGGCGGATGTGGTGCGTCTGCTTGGTGCCGTGGAGCCTTCGACCGACTGGGACGCGCTGATCCGCGCCCGGATCGAGGAGCCGGCCCCGTCGCTCGATCTCGGCCCGATCCTCGCGCTGCTCGGTTGGCGGATCGACTATGCCGATGAGCCGACGCCGGAGCAGAAGAAACTCATCGACGAGGGCGACACGCTGAACCTCCGCACGAGCCTCGGCGTGCGCGTGTCAAAGGACGCGGAGATCACCGACATCGTGCCGGGTTCCCCCGCCGATCTCGCGGGGCTGGCCTACGGCATGAAGATCCTCGCCGTGGACGGGTGGGAGTACTCGAAAGACCGCGCGAAAGACGCCGTGAGAGACACGCCGCGCACGAAGGGCGTGGAGTTCATCTTGACCTTCGGCGGGCGCGTGGAGACAAAGCGCATCCCCTACGACGGCGGCCCGCGCGTGCCGAGGCTGGTGCGGATCGAGGGGGAGAGGGATCTGATCGCGGAGGTGGTGCGGGCGCGGTAGCGCCCGCACGGCTTGCCCTGCGGGTCAAGCCGTGGCACCCTTGGCGGGGCATGGAACTCACCCCTCTTCGCTACTTCGCCGCCATCGCCGCCGCGGGGCACATGAGCCGGGCGGCGGAGTCGCTGGGGGTGACGCAGCCGGCCCTCTCGGCCATGCTCCGCAAACTGGAGGACGAGGTCGGCGCGCCGCTCCTGCACCGCACGGGCCGCGGCGTGGCGCTCACCGATGCCGGGCGCGTCTTTCTGCGGCACGCGGAGCAGGCGCTGCGCCAGGCAGAGGAGGCCCGCGCCGCCGTGCGCGAACTCATGGGGCTTGAGCGCGGGTCGATCCGTCTCGGCGGCGGCGCAACGGCTATCACGCATCTTGTCCCGCGCACCATCTCGAAGTTCCGCCGCGAGCACCCAGGCGTGCGCTTCTATGTGCGCGAGGCGGGGTCCGCGGCAGTGGGGGCGAGCGTACTCGCGGGCGAACTCGACTTGGGCATTGTTACGCTGCCGCTGAAGAACCCGGGGGCGGGCGACCTTCTGGTCACCGACTGGGTGGAGGATGAACTGCGCCTGATTGTGCCGCCGAAGTCGGCGCTCGGGGCGCGGCGGGCGTTCCGCTGGAAGGACCTCGCGGGTGAGTCGATGGTGGGATTCGAGGCCGGCTCCGCCGTGCGCGAGGTGATCGACCGCGCGGCGGCGGCGGCGGGTGTCTCGCTCAATGTCGTGATGGAACTGCGCTCGATCGACTGCATCAAGCAGATGGTCGGCGCCGGCATCGGCGTCGGTTTCATCTCGCGTTTCGCGCTCAAGGAGGGCGAGGGGCTGGCGTGCCGGGAGGGGCGCGTGTCGCGGCGGCTCGCGCTGATCCGTCGGCGGGACCGGATCCCCAGTGCCGCCGTCGCCGCCTTCGAGCGAGGGTTGCTCGGGTTCATTCACCACAGGGAACACGGAGGGGCACGGAGGGTGAGGAGCGGATAAACGCGGGTTATTGAACACGTGAAATGGATTGATTGGATTCATGGAAGGCGGCGCGTACAGTGTGTCGGTTCACGGGCGTCGTCGAGGCGCTCCGACGCGTCATCCGGTCCGCCACGGCCGACGGCGCTCGAAGACTCGCTGCGCTGGCCGTGGCACCCAGCCTTCGTTCTCCCGGAGATTCCCATGCCCGCCAACCCCTTCAATGCCCGCCGATCCCTGAAGACCTCCAAAGGCTCGTACACCTACTTCGACCTCAACGCCCTCAAGGAGCAGAAGATCGGCCATGTCGACCGTCTGCCCTACTCGATCCGCGTGCTGCTTGAGGCGATGCTCCGCAACCTCGACGGCTTCGTCGTGACCAACGACGACGTCATCGGCCTCGCCAACTGGAACGCGAAGAAGCCCGAAGCGGCCGAGGTCCCGTTCATGCCGGGCCGCGTCGTCCTCCAGGATTTTACGGGCGTCCCCTGCGTCGTGGATCTCGCCGCGATGCGCGACGCCATGAAACGCCTCGGCGGCGACCCGAACTCCATCAATCCGCTCGTCCCCTGCGACCTCGTCATCGACCACTCGGTGCAGGTGGACGCCTTCGGCTCCGCGACCGCGCTCACCATCAACGCCCAGAAGGAGTTCGAGCGCAACAACGAGCGCTACGAGTTCCTCAAGTGGGGGCAGCAGAGCCTCTCGAACTTCCGCGCCGTGCCCCCCGCGACGGGCATCGTGCATCAGGTCAACCTCGAATACCTCGCCAAGGCCGTCTGGACGAGCCCCGACCGTGAGGGAGGGACCGATCCGGTTGCGTTCCCAGACTCCTGCGTCGGCACCGACTCGCACACCACCATGATCAACGGCCTGGGCGTCGTCGGCTGGGGCGTCGGCGGCATCGAGGCCGAGGCCGTCATGCTCGGTCAGCCCGTCTACCTCCTCACGCCGCAGGTCATCGGCTTCAGGCTCACGGGCAAACTTCCCGAGGGCGCCACCGCCACGGACCTCGTCCTCACGGTAACCGAGATGCTCCGCAAGAAAGGAGTCGTGGACAAGTTCGTCGAGTTCTTCGGCCCCGGCATCGCGGCCCTCAGCGTTCCCGATCGCGCCACCATCGCCAATATGGCCCCGGAATACGGCGCCACCATCGGCTTCTTCCCGATCGACGCCGTGACCCTCGACTACATGCGCTTCACCGGCCGCGACGAGGAGACTGTCGAACTCGTCGAGAAATACTGCAAGGCCCAGGGCCTCTTCTGGACCACCGCATCGCCTGATCCGGATTTCACCGACGTGCTCGAACTCGATCTCGGCGCCGTCCGTCCCTCCCTCGCCGGCCCGAAGCGCCCTCAGGACCGCGTGCTGCTCACCGACGTGCAGAAGGAGTTCAAGGCCGCCCTCACCGCGCCGATGGGCAACAAGGGCTTCGGCCTCTCGCCGGACAAACTCGGCGCGACGGGCACCGTCGCCTGCCGCAGCGGCAACCCGCGCACACTCACCCACGGCACCGTCGTCATCGCCGCCATCACCTCCTGCACCAACACCAGCAACCCCGACGTCCTCATCGCCGCGGGACTCGTCGCACGCAAGGCCCGCGCCCTCGGCCTGCGCCAGCGCTCATGGGTCAAGACCAGCCTCGCCCCCGGCTCGCGCGTTGTCACTGACTACCTCGACCGCGCGGGACTCTCCGCCGACCTCGACGCCCTCGGCTTCCAGACCGTCGGCTACGGCTGCACCACCTGCATCGGCAACTCCGGCCCGCTCCCCCCGGACGTGGAAGCCGCGATCAAGGAGGGCGACCTCGTCGCCGCCAGCGTCCTCTCGGGCAACCGCAACTTCGAGGGGCGTGTCCACCCTGCCGTCAAAGCCAACTATCTTGCCAGTCCGCCGCTCGTCGTCGCCTACGCCATCGCGGGCACCGTGGACATCGATCTGAGCAAGGATCCCATCGGCACAAGCGAGGGGGGCAAGCCCGTCCTTCTCAAAGACATCTGGCCCACCCACGCCGAAATCCAGGCCATCAAGAAGCAGTGCGCGACTCCGGATCAGTTTCGCACTCAATACGCCCACGTCTTCACGGGCAACCCCACCTGGAACGCCGTCCCCGTCTCGAAGAGCGAACAGTACCGCTGGAACGAGAAGAGCACTTATATCCAGAACCCGCCCTACTTCGAGGGCATGGCCGAGAAGCCCGCCGGGGTGAAACCGATCCGGGGCGCCCGCTGCCTCGTCTCCGTCGCCGACAGCGTGACCACCGACCACATCTCCCCCGCCGGCGACATCGCGGAGAAAAGCCCCGCGGGGCAGTACCTGCTCTCGCTCGGTGTCGCGAAGTCGCAGTTCAACTCCTACGGCTCGCGCCGCGGCAACGACCGCGTCATGACCCGCGGCACCTTCGCCAACGTGCGCATCAAGAACAAACTCGCCGTGGAACCTACCCCTTCTACTGGATCCGGTGGGACGGGTTTGCAACCCGTCTCTACCCCCTCTACTTCTTCTTCTCCCATCAAAGAAGGCTGGTGGACCCGCGACTTCTCCTCCAAGGGCGGCGGCCCATCCGGCGGGATCGTCCCCATCTACGACGCCGCCATGAACTACAAGAAGGAAGGCACCCCCCTCATCATCCTCGCCGGCAAGGACTACGGCATGGGCTCGTCCCGCGACTGGGCCGCCAAGGGCACGATGCTCCTGGGCGTCCGCGCCGTCATCGCCGAGTCCTTCGAGCGCATCCACCGCTCGAACCTCGTGGGCATGGGCGTGCTGCCGCTGTGCTTCAAGCCGGGCGAGACCGCGGCCACCCTCGGCCTCGACGGCCACGAAGTGTTCGACGTGCTCGTGCCCACACCGCTTGAGCCGCGATGCACGATCAAGGTGCGCGCGACCAAGGATGGCAAGACCAAGGAGTTCGAGGCGCTCTGCCGGATCGATACGCCGGTGGAGGTGACCTACTACGAAAACGGCGGAATCCTCCAGACGGTGCTGCGGAAGATCCTGAACGAGTCGAGGAGGGCGGTGGGGGTGTGAACAACAAGTATGCTCCGTGCCTGTGAATCAGACGCCGCCCGAATCGCCGAGCGACCGATGGGGATTCCGTTTCACCAAGGAAATCCTCAGTCGGTCGCGCACAATGGTGGACGGGAAGCGGATCCGCGATCTTGACCGGCTGCTGGCCGCCTATGGCGGGACTCGCCGAGGCTGGAAAAAGCGCTCAACACCGGTGCTGGAGGATTCCGGTGGCCCGCATGAATACCATTGGTACGAGCATCACGGCCTCGGGCGATTCGAGGTCAAGCGAGTGGACCTGCCACGGTGAGCCCATGAAAGTCCTCTGCACCAGCAACGAGCACGAAGAGGTGGCCAACGACCTGACGGTCGGCGGCGTGTACGAAGTCATCGGCATCGAGGCCGGGAACTACCGCATCCTCGACGACACCGGGCGGCCGTACCTGTTCGAGCCGGAGATGTTCCAGGTTGTTGATCCGTCGCGCCCATCGCACTGGGTGAGCGAGTGGGACGATGGAGTCGAGTACGCCTACGCGCCGGAGTTGAACGAGCCGGGCTTCTTCGAGGACTACTTCGACCACAAGCCCTCCGCCCGCCGCGCGTTCCACCGGTACCTGAACCGGCATATGCGGCTGACCGACGCGGCATAGAGCGGGCCGCGCAAAGTGGCGGGGGCGTTGTGAGCGGCACTCCCCCCGGGGGCGGGCGGCGTGGACTATGGAGCATTCCCGAAGTTCGTCAGCGTGCTGGTGATGTCGGCGAAGTTGACCACGCCGTTGTCGTCCGCGTCGCCGGCGAGGGGGGTGACGAAGGTGAAGGGGCCGTTCATCGCCGGAACGGCGCCGACGGGGTTCGTCGCCGTCACCTGCCAGTAGTAGCGCGTGTTCGGCATGAGGAGCGATGAGGCGGGCGAGTGGGAGAGGCCGCTCAGCCCCGGCACCTCGAGCACCGGCGCGGCGAAGGTCGGCTCGGTCGCGAAACGCAGCGTGAACGCCACCTGGAAGCCGGTCGGCCGCGACCACTGGCACGGGAACGTCGGCGCGGTCGGCTTGAAGTTGGTGAGGCCGAATTCCGTATCGCGCCTACGGGCAAGATACCGCCCAGTTCTCCAAGATCTTGGTAACGTCGCGGAAATCAACGACTCGGTCGCCATTCGCGTCGCCGGCACAGAAGGGGCTGCACTCCTCCACGGGCGGCAGCAGCGCGGTAGTTCTGGCTCGAACGGATGCCGCATCCCAACCGTAGGGCATGACCGAAGCGCTGCACTCGACGTGGGTCCGCAGGACGTACGATCCTTCCGGCAATTCTACGCTCCGTTGAACAACGACCTCGTCAGCGGCCACAGGAATCTGATAATCAAACCAGATCCTGCCTCCCGCATCTTCAACTGAGATCCGACCGGATGCAGGCCCCGGATACCCAGCATACACGTAGCCCGTGATCGTCATGTTGAGCGACCATGGGGATTCACCGACAACGAACGGGAAGCTCGTGCGACACTGTGCCCGTCCTGCCGTTGGTTCGATCGGCCCCGTCCAGTCAGGGTCGCGTTCGCATGGAAGCAAGTACACATACACCGCGTTGTAGGTGTCCACCGAGACTCCTGTTGATCCGCTGTGCCTCGAACCCCATGTATAGACAATCCCCTCGACTAACGACGCGCGGGTCACGCAGTATGTCGGTCGCTCATAGAAGAAGAACGATCCGTCGTGCGCGGTGGGGGAGTTGGATACCTCGATCACACGCTCGGACCCGCGCTCGATCTGAAGCAATCTCGACATGTGGAATGGGGAGGTGTCGGCCGTTGCAGCGGCAAACCCGATGCAATGCAAGACGGCGGCGGCGGAGACAAGGCGGATTCGCAGATGCCAATTCATGGTGCGTCCTTTCATTGTGGAAGCAGGTCGCGAGCGAAGCGCCTCGGCGACGCTAGTTGATGGCCCGGCCGGCGTCCTGAAGCCGCCGAACGTCTTGTTTCCGCTCCGGCTTGGTGCGCGGGGTCGGAAAGAGCGTGCCCATGCGCTTGTATTCCTTACCTAATGCCTTCACATACGCTTTCTGGTTCTTGAACGACGCCCTCGAGGGGATGCTGAGCGCACGAAGCACGTCGGCAAGATCGTTGATGCCGATGAAACCGTCGCCGTCGACATCCGCCGGGCATGAACCCAATCGCGGGCACTCCCCCCAAGCCAGCAGCATCTCGACGATATCTGCGCGGTCAATCCGGGAATCACCGTTCACATCCGTTGGACTTCCGGCCCTGAAACTGGACACATCCGAGACCCCAACGACGCGCCCGGCGCTGCTCGCAGACACACGCCAGAACCACTCGCTTGCCTCTTGCAGCCGGTTCAGCGGGACAGAAGTTGAGGTGCTCCGCGTAACGACCGTGTGCCTGATCGTTGTGAAGTCGCGGCTGTCGGAAATCTCCAGGCGATACTCGCTTCCAGACGCCGAGATAGGAGACCACTCGAACTTCGTACGCGATGTGGCCAACGAGCCTGCCGACGGCGACAGGAGCTGCGGCTTGCTCGGGTTGTTGGTCGCGTTCGCTGAACGCCCGCGAATCACCGAGATCCAGTCCTCGTTCGCGATCAGCACATCCAAGCGCCCGTCGCCGTCAGCGTCCGCGACGTCCGCCGCGAAGTTGAAGCCGGCCAGCGGTACAGGCACGCCTGCAGCGTCCAACACCTGCAAGAGAATGTCCGGTTGCACGCTGAATGCACCGGTACCTGAGTTCACGAAGACACGCATTGACGGCGGGTCGAACACAATGATTTCGCTGCGACCGTCGCCCGTGAGCTCCGCGACTGCAACGGCCTCCGCGCTTCCACTGAGATAGACCGCCCCCACGGCGCCGGGATCCGCGACATTGAACACGACGAAGACATCCGACCCGGTGCGCAGAATCAGATCGCCGCCAGAGCGCAACGGCGCGATAAGGACTTGGTCGAAACGTCCGCCGCTGGGAACCGGCGCAGGCAGGAGGATTGTACCTGTAACTGCCTCGAACAGGTCGTCGGGACTCGCTTCGCGTCCCAGATGCCGAACAACGTGAAGTCCAGACGATGCTTGGAAGACCAAGTCGGGGAATGTGTCTCGATCCACGTCCGCGATCGCCACGAGCGGGCCACCACCACCACCGCCGCCATCGACATCCTCGTACTGCGCCACGGTTCCATTGCTGTGAAGTGTGAACACGTGCGCCCGCTCTCCTTCACCAAGGACGATTTCGTGCCTCCCATCTCCATTCAGATCATGAGAGAAGATCGCGTCCGCGCTCAGAGGGCCGCCGTTGAGGGCAATGGCGGCGCGGTCGTCCAGGGGGATCGTCCGGCTGAAAGTACCTGAACCATTGCGAGCAATGAGTGCTTTCGATGTCAGGCCTTCGAGCGAAGCGATATCTGTGGCGGTTGGGCTGACGAACCTGCCCAAGGCTATGCGCGAGGAATCCCAGCCACGAGGCAACTGCACCTGTGAAAACTCCACGAAACGACCGCTGGAGTCGCCAAAAGCGATTGCGATGTTCCCGTCGATGTGCATGACGAGGTCCATGCTGCCGTCCGAGTCAAGGTCGGCGGCGTGCAGATCGGAGGGCGCCCAGCGGGAGGCAACACCGGGAGCATTCTCCGAGACGTCCGCGACGGATGGGGGGGCAAACAAAGGGGGGGTCGCACCCGCTGGCGGAGACGATTGCGCGAAGCCAACTCTGAGCGCAAGGCCGATCGCAAGGCATGCCGCGATGGCCCCCGACATTGCCGCATGGCCGATCGGGGTCACCACCAATGTCACCCGTTTTTCGCGAAGAAGCATCATGCGCGTTCTCCTTTCGTTCCCCGCGACGCAGTCCCACCTCGAAGCCGGACGCCGCCACGTCGCGTCCGGTCTTCATGCGAGCGGGGGGCGGGCATCCGGCGGCGAATTGGCGTTTTGTGTGCTATATTTCTTGCATGGCCGAGGCTGATCCCGGCGATGTGACGCGGCTGTTGAACGCCGTACGGGTTCCGGCTGGTGGGCCGGACGATCCGGGTGGCGCGGGGTTTGAGCGCGTCTACGCCGATCTGAAGACGATCGCGGGCCACCTCCTGGCCCGCGAATCCGACCGGGGCGTGCTCCAGACCACGGTGCTCGTTCACGAGGCGCTGCTGCGCCTGCGGCAGTTCGAGGCGGACCGTCCTGAATGGGCCAATCGCGGGCATTTCTTCGCCTGTGCCGCCCGCGCCATGCGCCGCATTCTTGTCGAGGAGGCCCGCCGGCGCAAGGCCCACCGCAAGAGCATCGTGATTGTCGAGCAGTTCGTCGTCGTGGCCGGGGCCGAGTCGCGCCCGATCGAGATCGACCTGCTCAACCTCGACGAGGCGATCGTCGCGCTGGAGGAGGCCGACCCCGCTCTGTGCGAGATCATCTCGCTCAAGGTCTTCGGCGAGCAATCGGCCGCGTCCATAGGCGAGATCATCGGGCAGAGCGAGGACCAGGTCCGCCGCAGGATGCGCCTCGCGCAGGCGTGGCTCATCCGCTGGCTCCGCGACCATGGCCGCCTGCCCGGCCTGGAGACGGGAGGATGATCGCCCCCGAGATCGAAGGGCTGCTCGACCAACTGGCGCCCCTCTCGCCCTCATTGAGAGACGACGCGCTCGGCCGCGTCCCCGCGGCGCTCGCGGATGAAGCCCGCTCGCTCCTCCGGGTATTGGACCTCTCGCCGACGTTCCTCGATCGGCCCGTGCTAAACCTCGAAGATCCGCGGGGCGACGTGGGGGTCGAGGGCCTCGCCTGGCCGCGCCCGGGCGCCCGGCTCGGCGGGTACACAATCGTGCGCGAGATCGCCCGGGGAGGAATGGGCGTCGTCTACGAGGCCGAGCAGGAACGGCCTCGGCGGCGGGTGGCGCTGAAGGTGATGAAGCCCGGGCCCCACTCGCCGGCCGACCTCGCGCGCTTCAGGCGCGAAGCCGAGTCGCTCGGCCGGTTGAACCATCCGGGCATCGCGACGATCCTCGACGCGCGGATGATTACGCCCGACGGAGCGGCGGAGAGCACGCCGTATATCGCGATGGAGTTCATCCGCGGCCGGGCGATCACGGACCACGCGCGGGACGCGGGGTTGGGAACCCGCGACATTGTCCGGCTGATGGCCGACGCGTGCGACGCGGTCGCGCACGCGCACGCGGCGGGGATCATCCACCGCGATCTTTCACCCTCGAATCTCATGGTCGATGAACGAGGGGCGGTCAAGGTTGTCGATTTCGGGGTCGCCGCCATGACCGGCGCCGATCTCACCGCGTCGCTCGCGACGACCGGGCGGCAGGTGTTCGGCAAGTGGGCGACCATGAGCCCCGAGCAGGCGACGGGGGAACCGTCCCGAGTCGATGCGCGGACGGATGTCTTCTCGCTGGGGGCCGTGCTGTATGAACTGCTGGCCGGTCGTCCCTGGCTCGACGCCAAGGGAAAGTCCGTGGTTCAACTGGCCCGCGCGGTCGAGAATGAGGATCCCGTGCCGATCGGCCGCCGATGCCGCGAAGCGGACCGCGATCTTCAGGCGGTCGTCGCCACGGCGATGCACAAGGAGCGCGCCAGGCGGTACCAGTCCGCCTCGGCCCTGCGCGATGAACTCCTGCGTTGGCTGCGACGCGAAGCGGTCCATGCCCGCGAGCCGGGGGCGCTGGAGCGGCTCGGCCGCTTCTCCGCCCAGAATCGAGCGATGGTGGGAGCGGTCGCCGCGGCAATCGCGGCGCTCGCGATCGGCATGGCCGTTGCGACAGCGCAGTGGATCCGCGCCCGCGACACCGAAATGCGCTTGCGCCATGCCGTTCGGAGCGTCCTCGACCAGGTCGTGTCAGCGTTGAGCCGGACTCGTTACGCGCTGGATGTGCGGGCCGGCGCGCTGGAAGAAGTCCGACCGGCCGTCGAGCAGTTGCTGGCCGCATCGCCCGCCGATCCGGGGGTGCGATCCCTGGCATCGAAGTACTACACCGAGACGGCCCTGGTCGAGGGGTACTTCTATACGCCCAACCGGGGCAATACCAGCCGCGCGATCGAGTTTCTCGAACGCGCCGTGGCCGTTGCCGCGCCGCTCGGCCTGGACCACGTCGAGGACGAGGAGTGCGCCGCCGCCGCGCTCCGCGCCTGGAACCTCCTCGAGGAGATGCTCTGGTATTCCAATCGCCTTGAGGAGGGGGACGGCCAAGTGGCCGGAGCGATCGTCGCAACCGAGAAGTGGCTGCGCCGAGGAACGGACCCGGACCAGTGGCTGAACCTGCACATGCTCTCTATCAAGAACGGCGCCACGCGCCTCTCCATGACGGGCCGCGGGGATGAAGTCCCGCCGATGCTGGCGGGAGTGCGCGAGCGCCTCCTGTCGATGGAGGGCGCGGGCGCCCCGGCCGTTGAGTCCGGGTCTCTCGGCGGGGCGTGGCTGACGCTGGCTATCGCCGCGAACAGGTCGGGCCATTTCGAAGGCGTGCCGGACAATTGCGCGCGCGCCCGCCCCCTCATCGAGCGGTGGCTGGAGTCGCCCGGCGCCGATCCGGATCGCTGGCTCGACTACTTGGACACATTCCGCCAGGAATCGCTCAGCCTGGCATCGCTCGGGCGCAGCGCCGATGCGGCCGAGGCATCCGCCCGAGCCGTCGCCGTTGCGCGCGGCCTCGTGGGACGGTTTCCCCAGCGTCAGAATATGCACATCGGGTTGATGCTCTCGCTGATTGAACAGGGCGAATCGTATTCGGCCGTGGGCGATCTTCGCTCCATCGAAGCGATCGAGGATGCCCAGAAGGTCATCGAGTCGCTGGCCCCCGAATCCGGGAGCCCATGGCAGCACCAAGGCCGCGTTGCCGTGGCCAAGGCGCATTTGGCAAGGGCTGCCATCGCTCTTTATCGCTCGGGTTTGACGCACGACCTGCTCGGCCGGGAACTCCTGAGCATTGCGCGCTCATCCGCCGCCGAGGCCGAGCAAATCTGCGCTGGGCTGGAGCCTTCGCGAGCGGTCGATCAGGTTCACACCCTGCTCGCTCCGGTGCGAAGCGACATGCCTTGAGGCAACGGGCCCGCTTCGTCGCTACCGCGTCTCCCCCCGCGCCGGGTTGTGCCACCGGCGCCCGTCGCGTGCCAGCATCTCGTCCGCCGCGTCGGGGCCCCAACTCCCCGCGCGGTACGTCTGGATCCCCTCGCGCACCCGCGCCGAGTCCAGCACCGGCTGCACGATCCGCCACCCCGTTTCAACTTCGTCGCGATGCTTATACAGGGTCTGGTCGCCGCGCATCGCGTCCAGCATCAGCGGCCCGTACGCCTCGATCGGTTGCGCGTTGAACGCCTTGGCGTAGTCCATGTCCATCTTCACCGAATCGATCTTCAGTTTCGGCCCCGGCACCTTGGCCTCGAACCGCAGCGACACCCCGTCCTCCGGCGCGATGTTCATCACGATCCGGTTCGCCGGGCGCGCCCCGATCTCCGTCATCCCGCGGAAGAGGTCCACAGGCGGCTGCTTGAACTGCACCACGATCTCCGTCAACTTCCGCGCCATCTTCTTCCCGCTCCGCACATAGAACGGCACCCCAGACCAGCGCCAGTTGTCGAAGTGCACGCGCATCGCCGCGTACGTCTCCGTGCGCCGCGCTGTGTCAACCCCATCCAGTTCCTCGTACCCGCGGCCGCCGTCCTCGTCGTTGATGTCGCCGGTCCCGCCGTAGCGCCCGAAGACCCCGTGAAGGTGGGCTTCCTCCATGTCGATCGGCCTCGCGGCCTGGATGATCTTGATCTTCTCCCGCCGGATCGCGTGCTGGTCGTACGCCGCCGGCGGCTCCATCGCCACCAGCGCCACGACCTGCAACAGGTGGCTCTGGACCATGTCCCGTGTCGCCCCCGCCGAATCGTAGAACGTCCCCGCCCGCCGCCCCACGCCGACGCTCTCCGCCGCCGTCACCTGCACATGATCCACGAACTGGTTGTTCCACACCGGCTCAAACAACGTGTTTGCGAACCGCATCACGAAAAGGTTCTGCACCAGCTCCTTCCCCAGATAGTGATCGATCCGGTAGATCGCCTCCTCCTCGAACACGCGCCCGAGCGTGCGGTTCAACGCCACCGCCGAGTCCGTATCGATCCCGAACGGCTTCTCGACGATGATCCGCTGCCACGGCACGCTCGACGGATCCAACGCGCACCACCGCTTTCCCTCCAGCACCATCCCCGACGCCCCGACCTGCTCGATGATCCCCTCGTACAACTGCGGCGCCACCGACAGATAGAACAAGAGGTTCGGATGCTCCGCCCCGGGCTTGATCGCCCCGTGCCGTTTCGCGATCTCGTGAATCCTCGCGATCATCCCCGGATACATCCCCGCCTCCGTCGCCGATCCCGGCTGGTAGTGCAGGCGCTGCGCGAAGTGATGCCAGTGCGTGTCGTTGAAGTTCGCCACATGCTTCTGCGCGTGCGGCCTCAGCTTCGCCCGCCACTCTTCATCGCTCATCCCCGTCCGCGAGACCCCCAGCACGCACAACCCCCGCGGCAGACGGTCCTGATGATCCAACTCCATCAACGCGGGAATCAACTTCCGCTGCGTCAAATCCCCCGACGCCCCGAAGATCACAAGGACGCACGGATCCGGCTCAAGCGTCGAAGCAGCAAGGTTCGCCATGGAGCGCTCCAAAGGTCAGCCCCCCAATTATCGGCTATTCCCCATCCAACCTGACGCCCCGCCGCGAACCGCGGCTTTTCACGGCTTGTACCGCCCCGGATGCCGCTGGCCGGCTCTGAGACCTGCGGCGCTGCCGTCTCCCCCGCCCCCCTTCACGGGCACGCAAAGAGCCAGTTCGCCAGCACGGCGGTGATATCCGCGTTGTCCACCACGCCGCTGTTGTCGCTGTCGCCGAAGCAATGCACCTTCAGGGCCGCCGGATTGCTGACGACCGACCCGCACGCGCCGCTCACCACGCAGTCATACGCCCCGAAGTGCCCCTGCTGCGCGAACGCGATCGAGAGCGTCGCCGTCGTCGCCCCCGTTATGCCCCCGCCGTTGAGCACCGGCACGCCGTTGCGCCTCCACCGGTAGGTCAGGGGCCCGCTTCCCGCCGCGACCACGCTGAACGTCGCCGATTGGTTGCTGAGAACGATTCGGTTGATCGGATGCGTCGTGATGGAGACCGCCGATCCGACGGGCGCGTATTCCCACGTCTCGTTCGAGACCACGGACGTGTCGTTGATGAACCCGCCGAAGTGGACGGCCCGCCCGCGCTGCGAATCAAACGCCGCCGCCCCGAGAAAACGGTTGGATGCCCCGGCGGAACTGACGAGCCGCCACGCGAAGTCGCCATATTCCCACGTGCCGATCGCGGCACTGGGGAAGATGAACCCGCCGATCACGACAAGCCGCCGCCCCGCCGCGTCGTACACCATCGAGTGAACCAGGCGCGGATCGTACGGGGCAACTCCGAGCACCGGACGCCAGTCGAGGCCGTCGTATTCCCACGTGTTCGTCTCGTACCCGAAATCCGTCTGCCCGCCCGTCATGGCGACCGCGCGGCAGTCGGGGTTGAACGCCATCGCGTGATAGACCCGAGGCGCGGGGATCGTCGCCGGAAACACCTCCGTCCACGAGGCGCCATCCCACTCCCACGTATCGCCCTCGTAGCCGCCGGCGCTCCACCCGCCGAAAAGAACCGTGCGCTGCCGCCGGCTGTCGTAGGCCATCGCGTGCCATTGCCGGGGCGAGGGGCCGACGGTCGCCACCTGCGACCACGCGACGCCGTCCCACTCCCAGGTATCGCCGTACCGCGTGTTGTTGAACTGTCCCCCGAAGAGCACGACGCGACCCCGCGCCTCGTCGAACACCATCGAGTGGTATTCGCGCGGCGAAGGCCCAACCGTCGCCCGCTGCGACCAGTTCGTCCCGTCGTAGACCCAGGTGTCCGGGTAATACGTCCCCGCGCCGTTTCTCCCTCCGAACATGACCGACCCGGCCAGCGGATCGTCGCGAGAATCAAAGGCCATCGCGTGCCCGGCGCGGGCCGCCGGACTGGTCCCCGGAAACGCCTGCGTCCATACCCGGCATTGCCCCCACGCAGGCACGGCGCACCACGCAAGAGCGGCGATCATCAGAAGTCGTTTCACGGTGAACCTCCTGCACGCGCTACCGCGCGGCCCCTGGGTAAGCGTCGCTTCCCCGTGGGACGGGCACCCCCCGGGGCGTACTTTCCCTGAGGACGGGGAATCGGCGGCTCGGGTGCGGTAGAGTAGCGCGGTTGGGGCAGGTTGGAACCGGGTTCTGATGAGAGGAAGGCCTTACATGCGACTGATGAGCGTGGTTTCCGCGGCGGTGTGGTTGGTGGGGTCGTCGGCGGCGTGGGGGCAGAACGCCGCGAGCGATCTGGCGCGGTACTTCGGCTGGCAGGAGCCGCGGATCATCGTGTGCGACAAGGGCGCGGGTCCGGCGGTGGCGGCGGACATGAACGGGGACGGGCTGAACGACCTGGTGGCGGTGAACAACGCGAAGAGCCGGATCGAGATTCACGTGCAGCGCGAATCGCCGCGGAGCGAGCAGGACATCGTGCGCGAGTACAAGGTCAACGACCTGCCTCCCAGCCCGTACTACGACCGGGTCGATGTCTCGGTATCGCACCGTGTGTCGGGGTTCCGCGTGCATGACATCGACGGCGACGGCAAGGCCGACATCTGCTACGCGGGCGACGCGTCGGAGTTGGTGCTTCTCCGGCAGGCGGATCGCCTGAAGTTCGAGGTGCTCTCGAAGCGCCGGGTGAAGGACCTTCAGGTGGCGCAGGACGGGATCGAGATCGCGAATGTGAGGGGGGACGCAGGGCCGGAGGTTCTGGCGATTGTCGGCGGGCGAATCGCGGTGTTCGGGCTGTCGAAGAGCGCGATCACGGGCGAGCCGGTGATGCTGGGGCCGGGCGGGACGAACGAGCAGATCGTGGCGTTCTTCGTCGAGGATTACAACGGCGACGGTCGCGGCGACATCGCGGCGGCGATCCCGGACGACGCGGCGCCCGTGCGGATGTGGCTCCAGGAGTCGCCGGGCGGTGCGGCGGCCGGCGAAGGGCAGTTGGGCCCGGAGTTGCGGTTCGAGATGCCGGCGCTGCGGGAGTTGGAGCCGGTGCGGTTCGAGGGTCGCGCGGCGGCGTCGCTGGTGATCATCGAGAGGCCGACGCGGCGGATCGTGTTGGCGGACCTGAGGTCGGAGCCGGACGCGGGGAACGGGCTTGGCGCCGTGGGCGGGGAACGCGACGCGTCGTTCGAGGCGTTCGCGTTCTCCGGGGCCGCCAACAAGTCGCGCAGCGCCGCGGTCGCGGACCTCGATGCGGACGGGCTGCTCGACCTCATCGCGACGGATCAGCAGGCGAACACGATCCTGCTGTACCGGCAGGAGCGCGGCGTGGGGCTGACCTCCGAGAAGCGGTTCAGCGCGCTGAAGGATCCCAAGGCGATCGGCGTCGGACAGTGGGACGACGATGCGCCGCTGGAGTTGTTCGTGCTTTCCGAGGCGGACAAGGTGGTGGGGATCAGCGACTACGACGCGGCGACGGGCCGGCTGTCGTTCCCGCGGCCGGTGTCCCTGGCGACGGCGGGAGCGTCGCCCGTGGCGATGGCGTATGCGCGGCTGAAATCAGGGCCGGCGTTGACGGTGATCGCGAAGGACAAGCGCGACCACACGCTCGAAGTGCATCAGGCGTCGGCGGGCGGCGAGGTGCGCATGGTGAAACTCGAGGGGGTCAGCCGACCGCCGCAGTCGATGCTCGCCGCCGACTATGACCACGACGGGAGCACGGATATCGCCCTCTTCACGCCGGGCGAGCCGCTGGTGATGGTTCGGTCGCTGGATGGTCCCGCCGAAGAGGTGCAGGTGCTGACGGACAAGTCGATGCCGCAGTTCGGGCTGGTGCAGGCGGCCGGGCCGGACAACACGGCCCTGCTGGATGTCGACGGCGACGGGTTCGACGAGTTGCTGCTGGCGGATCAGAACTACGTCCGCGCGTGCGCGTTCAAGGCGGACGCGGGGTGGCGCGTGATCGAGCAGATCACCCTGCCGGATGCGTCGGCGTCGCTCTCCGGGCTGGCGGTGCTGAAGACGGACGACGGCGCAACGATCGTCGGGTTTGACAAGGCGAACAAGCGCGTCGTCCTGATGGCGCGGTCGCCGGAGGGGTGGACGGCGAAGGAGCGCCTGCGGTTCCCGGCGTTTGAGGCGGCGTCGCTCTTCGCCGGAGCCTTCGGGGGCGACGGCACGCCGGGAATCCTGGCGTCAAGCGACTCCGCGTTCGCGCTCATCAACATCGGGAGCGGTCGGCACGCGCTCGACGAGGTCGCGGCGTTCCGCAACGACGACGACGATCGCCTGGAGCACGAGGTCGAAGTCGCGGACCTTAACAGCGACGGGATGCTCGACATGATCTGCCTCGACGCGCGCGAGCAGATGTGCCAGGTCTTCGCCTTCACGCGCGGCCGGCGCATGCTGCTCGCGACGGAGTTCGAGGTCTTCGAGTCCCGCCTTTTCGGGCGCGGCGACGACCGCGAGTTCGAGCCTTCCGCGGCGATCCTCGCCGACCTCACCGGCGACGGCACGGCCGATCTGGTGCTCCAGGTCCATGATCGGTACATCGTCTACCCGCAGATGGCGCAGGGGCGGTGAGTTCACAGCCTCACATACGGCCTCAGCCCGTGCAGCCCTCCCTCGCGGCCGAAGCCGGATTCCTTGTAGCCGCCGAAGGGGCTGGCGGGATCGAACTGGTTGTAGGTTTGGCACCAGACGACGCCCGCCTTGAGTTTGCCGGCGATGTCGAAGATCTTCGAGCCTTTGCTTGTCCACACTCCGGCGGCGAGACCGTAGGGGGTATTGTTCGCCTTGGCGATGGCTTCTTCGGGAGTGCGGAAGGTCTGGACGGCGAGGACCGGGCCGAAGATCTCCTCGCGGGCAACGCGGTGGGCCTGCTGGACGCCCGTGAAGAACGTGGGCCGGCAGAACCAGCCGCGCGTGGGGAGGTCGCAGGAGTTGGGCTGTTCGAGCGTCGCGCCCTCATCGACGCCGATGCGGAGGTACTCGTGGATCTTGTCGAACTGCATCTTCGAGTTGATGGCGCCGACGTCGGTGTTTTTGTCGAGCGGGTCGCCGACGCGGAGGCTCTTCATGCGGATGCGGAGTTTGGCGACCGTCTCGTCGAGGACGTTCTCCTGAACAAGGAGCCGCGAGCCGGCGCAGCAGACGTGTCCCTGGTTGAAATAGATTCCCGCGATGATGCCCTCGACGGCCTGGTCGATCGGCGCATCGTCGAAGATGATGTTGGCGGATTTGCCGCCGAGTTCGAGGGTGATCGGGATGCCCCTCTGCGCCGCGACTTTCGCCAGCCGCTTGCCCACCTCGGTCGAGCCGGTGAAGGCGATCTTGTCGATGTCGCCGTGATTCGCCAGCGCCGCCCCCGTCGAGCCGTCGCCGGTGATGATGTTGACGACGCCGGGCGGGAGGCCTGTTTCCGCGAAGATCTCCGCGAGGCGCAGGGCCGTAAGCGGCGTGGTTTCAGCGGGCTTGAGGACGACGGTGCAGCCGCAGGCGAGCGCCGGGGCGATCTTCCATGCGGCCATGAGAAGCGGGAAGTTCCAGGGAATGACCTGGGCGCAGACGCCGACGGGCGCAACCGTCGCCGACGGGAACGCCCATTTCAACTTGTCCGCCCAGCCGGCGTAATAGAAGAAGTGCTGGGCCGCGAGCGGAACGTCGATGTCGCGGGATTCCTTGATGGACTTGCCGCCGTCCATCGTCTCGAGGATGGCGAGTTCACGGGCCCGTTCCTGGATGCGCCGCGCGATGCGGAAGAGGTACTTGGCGCGCTCGACGCCGGGGAGGGCGGCCCATTGGGGGAGCGCGCGCCGCGCGGCGGCGACGGCGGTGTCCACCTCCTTTGCCGACGCGAGCGAGACTTCGGAGAGCGTCTCCTCGGTGGCGGGGTTGATCGTGGGAAACGGTTTGGCGGGTTTGGTGAACTCGCCGTTGATGAATAACCCGTATTTCGGCGCGACCGCGACCTTCGCCGTCTCGGGCGCGGGCGAGTAATCCCATGCGCCGGCGAAGGCAAGGGCGTGTTCGGCGGGCGCAGGCCGGATCGGGGTGGCGTGGGTGGTCATCAGCGGGGCCTCTGGGTCGTGGCATGGTAGGCGTTGCGCCTTCGAGCATGGCGCCGGCCGGAGGCATAGTAATAGCGATCATCTTTCATTCTCGCGCTGGGCGACACGGGATTCGCTGCGGCGACCCTCCGCTCATCCCGAGCGTGCGTGCTGCACGATGCGACGCTCGATTGGAATCGGTCCTCGGGCAGGCTCTCAGCGGTGAAACCGGGCTTGAGATGGTCTCTAGGCCGCGGGGCGGATGGCCGGGAGGCGGGTCAGGAGCGGTCGTGCGGCGGTGTCGCCGATGGAGTTGAGGAGATCCTCGAAGCGGATGCGCGAGGTGAAGCGCGGTTCGAGGCCGAGTTGCCAGAGGACGATGGCGGAGTCGAGTTCGTCGCCGATGAGGGTGGGCGGTTCTCCCAGGCGTGCAGCGGGCGACTCCTCCTGCGCCCGGTGCAGCCTGTGGAGCGAGTTGGCGATGGCCAGGTCGATTGATCGGACGAGTTCGGGGTCGGGGTGAGCGGAGGTTGGAAGCGATCGCAGTTGATCGGTGAACGCGAGCAGGCCGGCGAGCGCGGGGGCTGTCGCGGCGATGGTGCCGAAGAGGCCAGAGGGGTCAGCGAGAGCGACGATTCCCCGGGCAAGGGAGATCGCGACCGGTGTGGGGCGGTAGGTGAGTTGGGTGACGCGCTGGAGCGCCAGGCCGAGCGCCGCGGCGGGGAGACCTCGCGACTCCGACAGTCGAAGGCGGACGGGAAGGGGCAGGGGCTTGCCGTTACGGGTTACCTCTTCGAGGATCCGCTCGAAATCCCCTGCGACAGCGAGGCGGGCGAGACGCGGAAGGTTCAGCATGATTTGTCTCCCTAATTGGCGGCTAAGGTCAGTTTGATCGGTATCCGTTATTGCGGATTATGTACGGGTATCGGCAGGTTGTCAAGGATGACTTTCGGATTTTGTTTGCCGAATTGATCCTGAACGCCGATTGCGGTGGATCGGGCCGGATTTGCCGCGAGCGGGAGGCCGGGGTATAGGGGGGCCAATGGCTTCGAGTTCAAAGCGGCGGCCACGCTCGGATGGGGGGGAGGGCCATGGTCGGTGAGTCGGGGTAATCGGCGAGGCACTGGCGGTCAAGCCGAAAGTGGCACGGGGGAGGTCGGCCCCCGGAATACGACGAGAAAGCGAGGCTGACGGATGCAGACGGACCCGCAGATGGAATGGCCGGAAGAACAGGGGCCGCAGACCAACGTGCTGGGGGTTGTCGGGTTTGGGCTGTCGTTTTGCCTGAGTCCGCTGGGGCTGCTGGTGAGCCTTGTGGCGTTGACGAAGCAGCCTCGGGGATTCGCCGTGGCGGGGACGGCGATCGGAGTCCTGGGGACGCTGGTGTGGGGGTGCGCTGGGTTTGTTTACGTGAAGTTCGGCGACGCCTTTGTCAAGACCTACGAGGTGATGGCGGAATACGAGCAGATGAAGGCGGCCGTCGCGGTGCATGCGTCGAGCCATGACGGCGCGCTGCCGGAGGACTTGGCCAGCGCGGGTATTCGCCCGGAGGCACTCAAGGATCCGTGGGGGAACGACTATAAGTACGAGAGGACTGAGGATGGAAAGTCCTGGACGCTCACCGTCGCGTCGTTCGACGGCCAGTTCGGGACGGCGGATGATCTTGTGCTGACGAGTTCGATGAGCATGGACGAAGTGCAGGGTGCCATCAGCCGGATGATGGAGGCGCACTTCGGCGTGAAAGGCGGTTCGACGGCTCCATGATGCATGGAATCGGGGATCACCGCCGCGGAATAATTGGGGTGGTGTGCCCCTGACGAGTAGGGCATTGACTCGTATGGAGTGTCGGGCATGGACGAGGCGCTTCCAAGGCGGAACGGGACCAACGGTCTGGGCATCGCGGGGTTCATCATCTCGCTGGTCGGGCTGTGCGGGTCCGGGGGGTTGCTGTGCCCCATCGGGCTGATCCTGAGCCTGATCGCATTAGGGAAGCAGCCGCGGGGATTCGCGGTTGCGGGGGTGATCATCGGGGCGCTGGGGTCGTGCGGGATCATCCTGGCGATCGTGGTGGTGCCGGTGGCGTTGGCGTTGATCCTGGCGACGGCGGGCCTGACGGCGGCGGCGGTGGGGCTGGCGGCGATCGCCGGGCCGCAGGCGGAGTCGCAGGTTGAGATGTTCGTGATCTCAACGAATGTCGAGGAGAAGATCCAGCAGGCGGGCGGCGCGTTACCCGCGTCGCTCGAAGCGGCGGGCCTGGGGCTGAGCGAATCCCAGACGACGGACCCGTGGGGGCATGGATACGTTTACGAGGTTACGCAGAACGGGGGAGCGTATCGGCTGTTTTCGATGGGTCCGGATGGCGTGGCGGCGACGCCTGATGATGTGAGGTACGAGTGGAGGCTCGAGGTGAACAACAGGCCGAGCCATGTGGACCCTTCGCCCGCGAGTGCGCCGCCCACGCCGGGCACGCCGACGGAATCGCCGAGTTCGGAGGAAGAGCCGAAGGACCCCGGGCCGCCGACGGGAGCGTGATGGCGGCCTGGCGAGCGGTGCCCTCGGGGCTGGGCGGTCGCCGGGGCAATCGCATTATCAACTGGGTGCCCCGGTCTTGCCGTCCGCGGCAAGGCCGGGACGCACTGGCAACCCCGCCCGGCCTCGCTGCAAAGCCGGCGAGACCGGGGCAACCATGATCTTGCGATTGCCTTGGGGTGGTCGGCTGATCCTGGATCAGCCAAGTGCGATGGCTCTACACTCCCGCCGATGCATTCCTCGGCGGACTCATCGGTTGGGCACGGCGTTCTCCCCCGGCATCCTCGGCCGGCCGGCGGCGATCCTCTGCGGCGGATGGACGCGCCGGCGTTCAGCCTGACGGGGATGGTCCTGAACAACGCGCCCGGGGCGGTGCAGCAGTTGTCCTCGCGGCGGAAGCCGGAGTGGCTCCGGGCCCGCGTTCCGGGCGGCGAGGCGTACCTCAGGCTTGACTCGATCCTCCAGCATCACGGGCTGCACACGGTGTGCAGGGAGGCATCGTGCCCGAACATGGGCGAGTGCTGGTCGCGGGGGATCGCGACGATCATGATCCTGGGGGATACCTGCACGCGCGCGTGCGGGTTTTGCAACGTGAAGACCGGCAGGCCGGCGGCGCTGGACCGGGATGAGCCGCGGCGTGTGGCGGAGTCGGTGGCCCTGATGGGGGGGGCGGGGCTTCGGCACATCGTGGTGACATCCGTCAACCGCGACGAACTGCCCGACGGCGGGGCCGGCGTCTGGGGGGAGACGATCCGGTGCGTCCGCGAGGGTTCGCCGGGGTTGTCGATCGAGGCGCTGATTCCTGATTTCGAGGGAAACTGGGGGGCGCTGGGGGTTGTGATCGACGCCCGGCCGGACATCCTGAATCACAATCTCGAGACGGTCCGGCGGATGTACCCGGCAGTGCGGCCGAGTGCGAAGTTCGACCGCTCGCTCGAGTTGCTGAGGCGGTGCAAAGAGGCGGGGCTGGTGACAAAGACCGGGATCATGGTCGGGATCGGGGAGAAGGACGCCGAGGTGTATTCGCTGATCGACGCCGTGCGTGCCGAGGCGGCCACGGACATTCTGACGATCGGTCAATACCTCCAGCCGACCCGGAACCACCTGCCGATCGACCGTTGGGTCCACCCCGACCAGTTCGCGGCGTACCGGGCCTACGGGGTGGAGCGGGGGTTCAAGGTGGTGGAGTCGGGGCCGATGGTGAGGTCGAGTTACCATGCGGACGATCAAGCGGAGAGGTTCACGGAGGGTGCTGTTTGACGTGCACCACGCGGAGCGACCCTTCCGGAGCCGTATAGCGGCGGGTTGACGCGCGAAAAGGGCAGGCTATACTTTGGCCGTGCCGCCTGTCGGCGATTCGGACTCTGCTGATTGCCGTCGGGCTTGCGCATGAAAGGAAAGGATGATCCCTGCATCCCGGGCCCGCCAGATGCACGGAGTTGGATCGAACTATCAGGTGCTTCCTGCGGCGAAGCCGCGGCGGGCAGGGAGGCCTGAGGTCAGGAGCGACGCGCGCTGAGTGTTGGTGCGCCTCCTTTACCTCAGGAGCGTTCGATGTCCGACAGCTTTCCATTCCGCGACCTCCGTCGCCGTCTCGAAGAAGCGGGTTGGGCCTTGGTAAGGGTGCGGGGATCGCACCATGTGTTCACGAAGGCCGGAGAGCCGCAGATGGTTCTGCCAGTTCATGGCGGAAAGGTCAAGCGTGTCTACGAGCGAAAAGTCAAGAAAGCAATCGAAGGCCGGCGCTCGACCGCGAACTAGGGACAAACGAGGTGCGTGCCCGCGCATCGACCGCCCTTTCGCTCCCGCGATCCTCGACAAGGCCCGTGAGATCGCGAATCAGTACACGCTCATCATCGAACCGGAACCGGAGGTTGGGTTTTTCGGGCGCTCATTCGAAATGCCGTTGGTCATGGCCGACGCCAGGACCGAAGCGGCGTGCATCCGCGAGACCCGCGAAGCGCTTGCGACTTCGGTCGCCGTCATGCTCGAACTGGGCGAACGCCCCCCAGCCCCCGCCAGAGCCGGCAAGCGCGAAACCCAAGTAAACATCCGCATGAACGCGGAGGAGAAGACGCAGATCGAGGAGGCTGCGCGGCGGGCCGGGTTCCGCTCCATCTCCGACTACATGCGAACTGCGGCACTCCGCCAAGCCTCTTGACGACCGCTGGCCGAAGGGGCAGAATCTGCGTCTGCAGCACTGTGTCAGGTCATGTGGAGCCACAAGGGCGCGCCGCAACGCTGCCCCGTCGCGGCGATCTCATAAAGTGGGTAGGTCATGAAGATCGGCCATCATCTCCCAATTGCCTTCATCGCGGTGACCGCTGCCTGTACGTCCGAACCTGAGTACCCCGTCGAGCGTCTTGCCTTCGAGCCAAGGCTCCTCGGCCGGTGGGAGGCTGTCGCGCCCCCGGGCGAGGAAGACTGGGATGAACGGATGGAGATGGTCATCGAGCCGCGCAACATCGCCGTCCGGGATGGTCGCGCGGGTGCTTCCGGCTTCTTTTTCTACCAGCCCCGCGAAACGACCACAGTCTACAAAATCCACATCTGTGTCGAATCCGATGAGCCGACGGACCTGAACCTCTTCGCTTACCCCGTTCAGTTCGACGAAACACTGGCACTTGGCGTGCAGATCACCGCCGATCAACTCGATCTGGCCGGCGGTGCCTTCTTCGCTCTCCCGCTTCACCGCTTCTTCCCAATCAGGCTTGACGGCGACACTCTCACTATCGGTGCTCCGGTCTCCGTCGCCTGGGTTCCCGGAGCAGGCTGGCTTGATGGCCGATCCGATCAACCCACGGACCCTGGTGCTGCCCTTCGCCGCGAAGAACAAGGGACGCTACTCCTTACGAGTTCCATCGACCGCCTTCTCGCCGAGCACGATGCAGCCCCGGGGGCGCTCCGCATCCTGGATGGCGAGAGCGCGACGTTTCGTCGCATGCCGGATTGACATCGATCCTCAATCGACCTCGCGCCGGATGACATGGGATTGGCCGTGTGGAGCCTCCGCTTTTGCCGAGCCTTGGGGGGATGGGGTTGGTGCCTACTCGTTCCGTAACCCGTTACCCGAACGGCAAGCGACCAGGACCGAACACGATGCTAACCCGCGACCGCCCGTGGCTCTCTTCGCGCAATATCGCTGATATTTAGTCCCACTTTCCCCTTGCATCCTTCGGTTTCAGAACGAAGAATAGGGTGCCGGATTGGAGTCCCGGCAGTTGAGCAAGCGGGAGCGCGCGCACAGGGGAGATAGCGCATGCTCGAAGTCACGATCTGTACCAAAGACGGAAAGACCATCAAGCGTTACGAACTCGTCGGCTCGCGGCCGCTGCATGTCGGCCGGGGGTCGGTATGCGACATCCAGGTGCCGATCATGGATGTCTCGAGGGAGCACGCGATGCTGCAGCCCGCCGGGGACGGCTGGGTTTTGCAGGACATGAACTCGACGCACGGGTGCGTGGTGCGCGGTGAGCGCGTGCGCGCCGTGGCGGTGAGCGAAGGGCTGGAAGTCCGCATCGGGAGCGCCCGGATGCGGTTCTCCAACCTCGCCGACCGGATCGGGGCGGAACTGAACGCAATCCTCGAGGAGGCCGATCCGAACGCCGAGACGGGCGAGCCGATGTCGGAAACGCTGCCCCGGCTTGTGGTTCCGCCGACCGAAGCGGCGGCATCGGAACCCGAACAGCCTGCGAAAAAGATCTGGCCGTTCCGCAAGGCGTCGTGAATCGCCCTAGGTTTCCGTTTGTTCCAAGGCGAAGCACCACGGGATTCGCTGAGCAGAGCCTACGCTCATCCCGAGCGTGGCTGGATTAGATTTGGGTCGATTTACGGCGATTACCAATCAAAACACGAACCTGTGTGGTTTCGCGCCGGTTTTCTGGTGGGTTCTCGCTCCCCTGATTGACAATGGAACTGGATCGGAAACGGGTGCCTGACCCAATAGATAGTAGGAATCAGGCCTCTGATTCTGATCGATCCCCCATTGGTTGACGGTTTTGATTGACGTTAGCGGACTGATTTGACTAAGAATGCGAACTGGCGTCCGGTATTAATCGTATAGTCGAACAAGATGGCCCTTATGGGGCTGTCAGACGAATCATCTCTCTCTCCTCCAGCGCCCCGCGGATCACCTTCTGCGGGTCGCTTTGTTTTTGGGGTAGGGGATTCACCCCATCAGGAGCCGGTGCGTCTGGCTCGGAAGAAGTCGCGGAGCAGGGTCGCGCTTTCGGTGGCCAGGATGCCGCGGATGACTTCGGCTCGGTGGTTGAGGCGCGGGTCGTCGAGGATGCGGTAGAGGGAACGGGCGGCCCCGGCCTTGGGATCGTCGGCGGCGTAGACGATTCGTCCGAGGCGGGCGTTGACGATGGCGCCGGCGCACATGCAGCAAGGCTCGAGGGTGACGACGAGGGTGCAGGCGTTGAGCCGCCAGTCGCCGAGGGTTCGGGCGGCGTCGCGGATGGCGAGGACTTCGGCGTGGGCGGTGGGGTCCTTCGACGCCTCGCGGGTGTTGCGGGCCTCGGCGAGGATGCGGCCGGCGGCGGTTTCGTAGATCACGCAGCCGATCGGCGGCTCGCCGGCGTCGGCGGCGAGGCGGGCCAAAGCCAGGGCGCGGCGCATGTGGTCGAAGTCCGCGGCGGTGGGATGTTCGGCGGCGCGGCGGAGTCGCAGGAATCGCCTGAGTGGTGGGAGCATGAGGAGGATTCGTTCAACGTTGGGGGCGGGTAAGGCGGCGCGTGGTGCATTCCATGGCGCGGAGGGTGGCGGCGCCGACGTGGTGTTCGATGCCCTCGGCGTCGATCTGCGACTGCCGGGCGGGGACGCCGATGGCGCGGAGGAACCGCACGACGATCTCGTGGCGGCGGCGTACTCGTTCGGCGAGTCGGCGGCCTGAGGGGGTGAGCGTGATGGGCTGGTGGCGGGCGGCGTTGACGAGGCCGGCGGAGGCGATCCGGGAGATGATGCGGGAGACGGTTACATGGCTGACGCCCATGAGGCGTGCGAGGTCGCGGACGCGGGCCTCGCCGCGGGTGTCGATGAGGTCGGCGATGGCCTCGGCGTAGTCCTCGGCGGTCTCTGAGGCGTGGGCGTCGCGGGTCCGGCGGAACCGGGCCGAGGGGTCGGATGTCGGTGGTCTGGCTCGGGTTGGCACTCGCGGCTCCTGCGGGTGGTCCTGGGAAGAAAGGCAACAAGGCAGCGGGCATCGAGGCAGGGGAGAGGATGGTATAATGGGGTTTCCGCTTCTCACGAGCGGAGCCTCCCGCGACGGCCTGTCAGGCGGCGCGGGTGCGGGCCTTCCCATCGCGGCTGATGGAGGGTTCGGCTCCCGAGGAGCGTTGCCGCGGTCGCCTTCGATTCCCTGGGGCACGGGCTGGAAAGCCCGTGCCACGAGAACCGTCGGCGGGCCGCGTTGCGGTTCGCTGGCGGTCGGGCATCGGGCCTAACCGTCAAACTTGGGATTCGTGCCCGTCGTAGAGGCGGGCGGTGGTCGCGTTTGGACGGCTGGAAAGGCGGTAGAGGGTGTAGAGACGGATTGCAAATCCGTCCCACCGAGAAGGAGTAGAGAAAGGCGGAAGAGCCACAGGCCGGAAAGCCTGTGCCACCATTGGCCCGTGGTGTAATGGCAGCACAGGGGTCTTTGGAACCCTTAGTCATGGTTCGAATCCATGCGGGCCAGTTAGAGACATTCACGGCAGAGACGCAGAGAACGCATAGAAAGACAATGGAATTGGGTAAAGGCGGAGAAGGCAGGCTTTAGAAGCGACCCGATGAAGCGCAGCACATCGGCCATCATCCTCGCGGCGGGCAAAGGGACTCGGATGAAATCCGATCTGCCCAAGGTGGCGCATCACGTCGCGGGGAGGGCGATGGTGGAGTGGGTCGTTGATGCGTGCGTCGAAGCGGGGTGTTCGCGGGTGGTCTTGGTGGTGGGGTATCAGCAGGAGGTGGTGAGGAAGATCTTCGAGGGGTGGAATGAGCCGCGGTGCGGGCTGGAGTTCGCGGTGCAGGGGGAGCAACTAGGGACGGGGCATGCGGTACGGTGCGCGGAGGGGCTTTTCGGGCGGGAGCGGGGCGGAGCGGGGCATGAGGTACTGGTGCTGGCGGGGGATGGTCCTTTGATCCGGGCCGAGACGCTGGCGACGCTCTTGGAGCGGCACCGGGCGTCGCAGGCGGCGGCGACGCTGGCGACGAGCGTGATCGCGGACGCGACGGGGTACGGGCGGATCGTGCGGGATTCGGCGGGGGGATTCGTGGGGATCGTGGAGCAGAAGAACGCGACGCCGGAGCAGTTGCGGATTCGGGAGGTGAACCCGAGTTACTACTGCTTCGACGCGCAGGAGTTGTTCGTGGCGCTGGAGCGTGTAACGCGCGACGCGGCGAGCGGGGAGTACTACATCACCGACGTGCCGGCGCTGTTGATGAAGTCGGGTCGGCGGGTGGAAGTGATCGACGCGGTGCCGGCGGAGGATGTGCTGTCGATCAACACGGCGGAGCAGTTGGCGGAGGTGGAGCGGATCCTGATGGCCCGTCGGGGCACGGCCGCGGCTGCGGCAGGGAGGCGAGGATGAGCCAGGCCGGCGGATACAACGGAAGCGAGTTGAAGGTGTTCGCGGGTCGGCACACGATGCACCTGGCGAAGAGCGTGTGCGATCACCTGCAAATGCCGCTGGGCGAAGCGCACGTGGAGGAGTTCCCGGACGGTGAGTTGCTGGTGGAGTTGAAGGAGGACGTGCGCGGGCGCGACTGCTTCGTGGTGCTCTCGACCAGCCGGCCGGTGAACGACAACCTGATGGAGTTGCTGATCTACGCCGATTCGCTTCGGCGTGCGTCGGCGAAGCGTCTGACGGCGGTGATCCCGTACTTCGGCTACGCGCGGCAGGACCGCAAAGACAAGGGGCGCACGCCCATCACCGCGAAACTCGTCGCCAACCTGATCACGATGTCGGGGTACGACCGGGTGCTGGCGCTCGACCTGCATGCGGCTCAGTTGCAGGGGTTCTTCGACCTGCCGCTGGACCACCTGCCCGCGGCGCCGGTGTTCGGCGAGTATTTCGAGCAGCACAAGGATCTCATCCGCAACCTCGTCGTCGTCAGCCCCGACGTGGGCAACGTGAAGATCGCGAACATGTACGCGGATGCACTGGGGGGCGACCTGGCGATCGTTCACAAGAAGCGCATCTCGGGGAGCGAGGTCTCGGCGAACACGATCGTCGGCGACGTCGAGGGGAAGACCGTGCTGATGGTGGACGACATGATCTCGACCGGCGGGACGGTGTGCGAGGCGGCCCGCGTCGTCTTCGAGCACGGGGCCAAGGACTGCATGGTGTGCGCGACCCACGCCGTGCTCGTGGGCCCGGCCGTGGAACGGATCAGGAAGAGCAAGATCAGCAAGATCATCGTGACGGACAGCATCGGTACCTCGGACCCGCGCCTGGACCCCATCCGCGAGCGGTTGGTCGTCCTCGGCGTCGGTCGGCTGCTGGCGGATGCGATCAACCACATCCACCACGACCGGTCGGTGAGCGCGCTCTTCAACCGGTGGAAGGAGTCGAAGAGGTGAGGGGACGCGGAAGGCGGAAAACGGAAAGCGGAAAGCGAAAAGCGGATTTTGACCAACTCGGGACTCAGTACTCAGTACTCATAACCTGAAGGCACTTGAGATTGCAGATTTCAGATTTGAGATTTCAGATTTCAGATATAGGACAGTCATCGAAAGGAACTTCTTCACATGCTCAGCGCACACACACTGAAGGCCCAGCGGCGTGAACGGATGGGGTCGCGGTATGCCCGGCGGGACCGGGCGTCGGGGCGGCTTCCGGCCGTGCTGTACGGGCACGGGCAGGCGCCCGTGTCGATCTCCCTTGACGCGCGGGAGGCGCTCCGCTTCTTCCATGAAGGGGAGAAGGTCTTTACGATCGACCTCGCGGGTGAAGGATCCGGGCAGACGGTCATTCTCAAGGACCTGCAGTTCGACCATCTCGGGACGAACGTGGTGCATGTGGACCTGGCGCGCGTTGATCTCGACGAGGAGATCACGGCGAACGTCCACATCAACCTCATCGGCGAGGCGGTCGGTCTCAAGCACGCGGGGGCGATCCTGACGCACCCGATCACGCAGATCGCGATCCGATGCACGGTGCGGACGCTGCCGGA
This sequence comes from uncultured Phycisphaeraceae bacterium, assembly GCA_964490785.1. Classification (GTDB taxonomy): domain Bacteria; phylum Planctomycetota; class Phycisphaerae; order Phycisphaerales; family UBA1924; genus JAEUIV01. The sequence continues at coordinate 29,054 of CAZBDZ010000004.1, read as the reverse complement.
CCATCTCGATGTCGAGATCTCGCACCTCGACATGAACCAGGAGGTCAAGGCCCGCGACGTGAAACTCCCCGCCGGGATGAAGCTGGTGAGCGATCCGGACGCGGTCGTCGCGGCGGTGAGCGAAGTCAAGGAAGAGGTCGTGGTCGCCGAGGCGACGGCGGTCGAGGGGGCTCCGGCCGAACCCGAGGTCATCACGGCGAAGAAGGAAGAGCCCGGTGCCGAGGGCGCCGCGCCGGCGGAGAAGGGCAAGGCCCCCGCTCCCGCCGCGGAGAAGAAGGAGAAGAAGTGAAGTTGATCGTCGGCCTGGGCAATCCCGGTTCGCAGTACGAGCGGACGCGGCACAACGCGGGGTTCATGGCGATCGACCGTCTGGCCGATCGACATGCGCGGGCCGCCGTGGCGCGGTCGCGGTTCAACGCGCTGACGCTCGAGGCGAACCTGTCCGGCAAGGCCGGCGAGGAACGGTGTTTGTTGATGAAGCCGATGACGTACATGAATCGCTCGGGCCTCGCGGTGGGCGAGGCGGTGCGGTTCTTCAAGGTCGATCCCGCCGCCGATCTGCTCGTGATCGTGGACGACATCTACCTGCCTTGCGGGCAGATTCGTCTGCGGGAGGGCGGGTCGTCGGCGGGGCACAACGGACTGGCGGACATCGAGCGTGCGCTCGGGTCCGACCGGTACGCGCGGTGCCGGATCGGGGTCGATCCGCCGGCTCCTGCGGGTTTCATCGACCAGGCCGACTACGTCCTCGGGCGTTTCACCGAGGAGCAGTGGGCGCTGGCGAACCCGGCGATCACCAAGGCGGCGGATGCGGCGGAGGAGTTCGTGCGCGGGGGCGTGGCCTCGGCGGCGAACAAGTTCAACGCGAAGGAACCGGCCCGGCCCAGGAACCCGAAGCCCGAAGGCATTCACCGCGGAGGCGCGGAGAACGCAGAGGAAGACGGGAAGAAGGGGATTGGTGAAGAGACAAAGACAAGGAAAGACCCGAAACCCGGCGATCTGGAATCTGAGGTTTGAGAAGCCGGATTTCAGACTCCAACCGCGAGACTCAAGACTCAAGCCGCAAGACACACGACGAACCCAGTCATCCAAGGATACTCACACATGAGCAGCAGCAAAGGGCGTACGTACAACTACGAGGCGATGTTCCTCCTGAGCCAATCGGTCGCGGCCGACCTGGGCGGGGCGGTGGAGCATCTCAAGGGCATCATCGCCAAGGCGGGCGCGACGCTGATCGCGATGCGGAAGTGGGACGAGCGGCGGCTCGCGTACGAGATCCGGAAGCAGAAGCGCGGGACCTACATCCTGGCGTATTTTTCCAGCGATCCGACGAAGGTGCAGATCGTCGAGCGCGACTGCAACTTGTCGGAGCAGATTCTGCGGACGCTGATCCTGCGGGTCGACCACCTGACGCCGGAGGAGATGCAGGCGGCGGACGGTCAGCGTGAACTGGAGACCGAGGCGGCGATGCGGAAGGCACGGGCGACGGAGCCCGCGCCGGCCGAGGCGGCGGCGGCCGAGACGAGCGGAGCGTGAACGAGTTCATGACCTCTGAGAAAGTGAGGCGATCATGGCCGGGAACTTCAATCGAGTGATCCTGCTTGGGAATCTGACTCGCGACATCGAACTGCGCCACGCGGGGGCCAACAACACGGCGATCGCGAAGTTCGGCATCGCCGTGAACCACCGCTACAAGGCGCCCGACGGCGAACTGCGGGAAGAGGTGACCTTTGTCGACTGCGACGCGTTCGGGCGCACGGCGGAGGTGATGAGCCAATACCTGCGCAAGGGGCGTCCCGTCTTTATCGAGGGGCGCCTGCGGCTGGACACGTGGGAGAAAGAGGGGCAGAAGCAGTCCAAGCTCAAGGTGGTCGTCGAGAACTTTCAGTTCGTCGACAGCAAGGAGTCCGGCGATGGAGGTGCGAGCGCGAAATCGGCGCCGGCAGTGGCTCGGCCGGCGCCGACGACGTATGAGCCGGTGCCGGATCAGGAGATCCCGTTTTGAGTACTGAGTACTGAGTACCGAGTGCAGAGAGTTGAGTGTTGAAATGAGAAGACGTTGGGGTTCCCGGAATGGCGGGGCTCCTGAACTTTCACAAGACAGAAAGGACAGCGATCATGCCGAAGACGTACAAGTTGCTGCTGACGGAATCCGTGGAGTCTCTGGGGATCGTGGGGGACGTGGTGACGGTTCGTTCCGGGTACGCGCGGAACTACCTGCTGCCGCGGAATCTGGCGACGACGCCGAGCGAGGAGAAGATCGCGGCGCTGGCGGCGCGGCGCGCCGAGGCGGAGCGCCACCTCGCCGAGATGCGCCAGCACCGCGAGGAGATGGTGCACAAGTTGGAGGGGTACGAAATCTCGATCGAGCGCGCGACGAACGATCAGGGGCTGCTGTACGGGTCGGTGACGCAGCAGGACCTGGCGACGGCGCTGGGGGCGGCGGGGTTCGGCGTCCGGCCGCGCGACGTTCGCATCACGCAGACGATCAAACGGATCGGGGACTACGACATCACCATCAAGCCCGAGGCGGATCTCGAGGCCATGGTCAAACTGCATGTGAAGTCGGACCGGCCGCTCGATCTGCATAAGGTCGAGGAGCCTCATCCCCCGGCACCGGCCGCGGCTGCGGCGGCGGAGGGCGAGGTCGCCGAGAAGCCCAAGGGCAAGAAGGCCAAGTCCGAGGGGGACGAGAAGCCCAAGGCCAAGGCCCCGAAGGCCGAAGGCGAGCCGAAGCCGAAGAAGGCGAAGAAAGCGGAGTAGCGGCGCAGGTTGCGCTTTCACAACCGGGTGCCCCGGTCTTGCCGTCCGCGGTAAGGCCGGGCCGCACTTGCAACCCCACCCGGCCTCGCTGCAAAGCCAGCGAGACCGGGGCAACCACGATGATACGTTCTCCCTGCGGCGGTGTTCAATCTTCACTCCGGCGGCGGGCGCTGCAATAGACTGACGGGATGAGAACCGTTGCATTCGCGGCAGCGTTGGCGGCGTTGTCGGTCTTGGCGCAGGCCCAGACCGGTCCGAAGGAAGGCGAAGTGGTCGTCTACGATGCGGCCCTGCACTGTCCGGGCGGGGAAATCTGCTTTGGGCTGCGCCTTGAGCGTGGGAAAGGTCGCGGCACGCGCGCGTTTGTTACGAATGGCGAGGAGTCCATCCCCGTCCCGATGGTCGTCGACAAGGGCAACGAGATCGTGTTCCGCTTCGACTACTACGATTCGGAGATCACGGCCGCGGTGTATCCGGCGGGCGTGATGACGGGGGAGTGGCGCAAGCGGCGGTCCAAGGACGAGTGGACCACGCTCCCCTTCAGCGCGACCCCCGGCGGTTTGCGGACGGCGGACATTCGCCCCATGCCCGGGGAGTTCGTCGGCAGGTGGCGCGTGCGGTTTGCCGAGGATACGGACCCCGCCGTCGCGGTGTTTTCAGGGCATGACCGGCGCGATCTGCGGGGCACCTTCCTGACGACGACCGGAGATTACCGATTCCTCGCGGGGTCGGCGAGCGATCTCGAGATGACGCTCAGTTGCTTCGACGGGTCGCACGCGTTCCTGTTCAAGGCGGCGTTGCAGCCCGACGGGTCGCTCAAGGGCGACTTCTGGTCCGGGCCGGCGGGGCACGACACATGGACCGCCGAGCGCGACGACTCGGCGTCGCTGCCCGATCCGTTCGGGTTGACCACGTTCACGGGAACGTCCGCGGCGATCGACGCGCTCGCGTTTCCGGATGGCAAGGGGGAGATGCGCTCGCTTTCCGAGTTCGCGGGAAGGCCGAGGATCATCGAAGTCTTCGGGACCTGGTGCCCCAACTGCCTTGACGCGACGGTGGTGCTCAGCGAGTTGCACCGGCGCTACGCGGACAGGGGGCTTGCGATCATCGGGCTGGCGTTCGAGTTGACGGGCGACGCCGAACGCGATCGGCGGCAGGTGCGTCTCTATGCCGAGCGGCACGGGGTGCCCTACACGATCCTCGTCGCGGGCAAGCGCGACAAGGAGGAGATCCAGCGGAAGTTCCCCGTGATCGACAAACTTCGCGGCTACCCGACGTTTTTGTTCATCGACGCCTCGGGCGCGGTGCGCGGCGTGTACACGGGCTTCAGCGGGCCCGCGACCGGCGAGGCGCACGAGCGGCTGAAGCGGGCGTTCGCGGATCGCATCGAGGCGATGCTGGGCGGCGAGGAGCGCAAAGACGCAAAGTAACGATCATTCAAGCGGGTCGCAGTCGATATCGGCCTTCTGGCCGGCGCGTTTCTTCTCGGCGTAGTTCTTGAGCCAGGTCTCGAAGGACTTGCCGGCGGCGGTGTCGCGGCCCGTGAACTCGAGGCGGGCGATCTGGTCGTAATGGATCGTGCGCTTGTCGCTCGAGCCTTCCGACATCAGGCGGAGGCAGGAGTCCGCGGGCGTGCGTCCGAGTCGGCGGTCGAAGATGTAGCCCGAGACGACGGCCCCGTCGAGGAGGGTGAGGGCGACGTCGCCGCGGTAGTCGAAGGCCTTTTCGAGGGCGTCGAAGAGAGCGGCTTCGTCCTCGCGCGACACCACGAGGCCTTGAAGGGGGACCTGATCGTGCTGGGACATGTCATCCTCCGCCGAAGGTTCGGCCCGACTGGGGGTCCATCATCTTCCACCCGAGGTTTCGGCAGATGCGGAGCAGGACGGGCCAGGCGACGTCTTCCTCCTGCATCGAGACGATGACCTGGGCCACGGGGTCATCCGGGCCGACCATCGGCATCTGAAGGGTGAATCCCGGCCCATAGAGCACACCGAAAGACTCGATGCTCTTCGATCCGTCCGGGTAGGTGTTGAAACGCGAAAGGTCGGCTACGACGCGCTTGTAATCCCCCAGGGGGACGGCGTTGAGGATCGACGGGACGTCCTCCTCCTCCGTCTTGAGGACTTTCACAAGCAGGATCTGGCGGGATCGGCTCAACGGTGCGGCTCCGGGGACAGAGGATAGGGGATCGACGGGAGTCGCCGGTCAGGGGGTCATGGCGGCGTCCCGGTTCGATCGCTCCACGATCTGGTCCACGTCGTCGTCATCGATCCAGGGGAGCGAGGCGATTTTCTCCCGAAGTTGCGCGGGGAAGGGCTTCTTTCGGCGTTCGTGGGGGGGGCGGCTCTTCCAGTAGCGGTGCATCCAGAGGTATTGCTCTGGGGCCTTGCGGACCATCTGCTCGATGGCGCGGCGGTATCGGGCCGTGATGTAGAAGAGCGGGTCGGGCTGTTCGCGCCAGTCCTCCGGGCCGAAGAGGTCGGCGACATCGACGCGGTAGCGGAATGACTGCGATTCGCGGGCTTCTTTTGAGAGGGCGCCGGTGGCGGCGGCGTTCAGTCCGCTGAGCCGATGGGCGTGCCCGCAGATGATGGTCGCATTGAAGCGAAGGGCGAGCAGGCCGATGGTCTTGTAGGTTGAGGCGAGGCGGTTGAAGAAGGGGACGAACAGGCCGCGGTCTCCCGCGTTCTGGTCCGCGATGAAGCCGATCGGTTTCTTCTGTTCGAGGAGGGTGGGCAGGGCCTCCGCGGCGCCGAACTTATCCACGAGGAGGATGCCCTGCCGGCGGCGGGTTTCCTGGACCCAGGCGTCGAGCGGCGCGAGGTCGAGGGGGCGGTAGAGGGCGTGCATCGGGAAGCCAAGCATGGCGAGGGTGGCGCCGAGCAGTTCCCAGTTGCCGCAGTGCCCGGTGATGAGGATGCAGGGGCGGTCCGAGGCGAGCGCGAGCAGGCCCTTTCTGAGGCGTCCCAGTTCGACGTGGCGGGCGAAGCCGTCCTCGTTGAGGAGTCGCGGCGAGAGGGCGAGTTCCGCGGCGAGACAGAACATGTGCCGATAGGCTTCGACGGCGTAGTCGCGGACGAGCGAGGAATCCCACTCCGGGAAGCACCATGCGATGTTCTCGACGGCGCGGCTCAGCCGTCGGCGGTTCGCGGGGAGCGCGGCGAAAAGGCCGCCCAAGCCTCGGAGGAATCTCATCGAAGGCTCCGCGCCGGCGATGTTGACGGCGGCGGCGACCGCTCGGATGGTGCCGTAGGCCGGGACGTGAGCCCAGGCGGGGATTTTGCTTTTGCGGCGGGCGCCCTTCAATGGCGGGTCCGCTCATCGGCGCGCGTACACGCCGGTGAGGGTGTACAGGCGGTTCTGGTTGAGGATGGGGATGCCGGCGCGCGTGGCTTTTTCGAAGAGTTCGTCGTAGCGAGTCGCCTGCTGGCTCAACTGGACCCAGCGCTGGATCAACTCGACCGGGTCATCGGGCCGGGGCTGCGGCGGGAGGACGGGGCGCGTGCCGAGGACGAGGAAATCGGTGTCCCCGGTGATGTCGTCGGTGAGCCGGCCGTTCCAGGACTCGATCAAACCCTGGACGTCCTGCATTTCCTGCGGGGTGAAGGCGTCGTCGTTGTTCGTGTCGAAGTTGCCGAAGACGGTGAAGGTGTAGGTTTTGTTCGGATCGTAGATGGCGTTGGCGATGACGTCGCCGTTGGAGAGTTTGGCTCCCGGGGCTTCGCGGAGGATGCGCGCGACGGAACTGGTTTCGTCGATGCGGATGACCTCGACGGTGCCCTTGCCCTTGGGGTAGTTTCCCTTTTCGTCGGGGACGATGGCGGAGGCATCCTGGTAGACCTCGAAGGTCATGCCGAGGACCATGCGGTTTTTGCGGCCGAGGCCGATGTAGGCCTGTCGATCGGCGGCGTTCAGGCCGACGACGCGGCCATCGACGAGGGCTTCCTCGGCGGCGCTGCGGAGGTTCTGGCCGGCCTGCTCCTGCTTGAGGCGGCGCAACTGATCGTTGGCGATGAGGAGTTGCTGTTCGAGGTCCCGCGCCTGCCCTTCGAGGCCTGAGATGGTGGACTCCGCGTCCGACCGGATGGTGTTCACGCGGTTGTTCATGTCCGATCGGGTGGTTTCGAGGTTGTCGCGGTAGGCGTTCGTGCCGCCCTTGTAGTCGTCGATTTCGGTGGTGAGAGAGGCGACGGTCTTGCGGTGCTCCTCTTCGAGGGCCTTGACGCGGTCGACGGTGGCGAGGAGGTCGGCGTTGGCGGCCTCGCGAGCGCTTTCCGCGGCGTCGAGCCTGCCGTTGAGCGCGGCGATCTCGCCGTCCTTGCTCGCGAGGAGCGACAGGAGCGGCGCGCCCTCGGGTGAGGCGGCCTTGATCTTCTCGACGAGCGAGGCGGGGTCGTCGCGTCGGGAGCCGCCGACGACAGCGGAGAGGTCCTGAAGTTTGGTGTCCAGGAACCGAACAACTCCCTGCCGTCCGGCCAGGGACTTCAGTTCCTCCCAGCGGTCGTCGCGCTCGTCCGCGCGGACGGCGGCGTCGAGGTCGTTCTGCCGCAACTGCACGTCGTTGGTCAGGCGCTGGACGCGAGCGAAAAGGACGATGCAGAGGACCAAAAGAATGCCGGCGACAATCCACGAGACATTGAGGAAGACGAGCACGCCGACGCTGGCGCTGGTTTTGGCTGCCATAGGTTCTGTCTCCGAAAGTCGAACTGGGGGGGCACAGGCTGGGACCGTCTATACGCCCCCGGTTTGCGGGCGGGTCCACGCAGGGGGGTCAGGAGTGTCCCGAAGCCGGGCGGGGCCGTCAAGGGTGGGGCGAAACGGCAGGGTGAAGGGGTGGTCCACGACTCGCGCGGGCCTGGGACTATGAGCCGTTGACGGTGGAGAATGGGCAAGGAGGGCGAGCGCCTGCCGGTTCGGTCCGGGACCGCCCGCCGCCGGTGAGCGGCACGGCGAACGAGCGATTGAAGGGGCGACGACCCTCCGAATCGGTCATGTCGGCCTGGCGACCTCACGACGCTTTTCGCATCGCCGCTTTCGGGCTTCGAGTCTTCCGCCAATCCGCGATTGATACGGTTCACCGTTCTTTCTCGCGCTCGGCGACCACGGGATTCGCGTCGGCGGCCCTCCGCTCATCCCGAGCGTGCGCGCGATTGACCGACAATCCGTATGACTCGTCCGTCGGATCATGGTCGCCGGGTCCGCTTGCCGGCCCGGTACCGCAAGCCCCACACCTGGAGGAGTTTGTCCCAATCTCGATTCTCCGGATCCCGAAAATCAACCCGCTGCATGCCGGGAAGCGTCCATGAAAGTCTCTTCACGTTGCAGGGTCGAAGGAGCACGGGCAAAATGTGTCCGTGATATCTGGGCTCATCAAGCGCGAAGACAAGTTCTCTTTCGACCCATTTCGACTTGACCGAATCCGGCGTCAGCAGCACCAGGAACCAGTCGCATCTCTCCAGCGCTTTGCCGATTCGCGAATGCCACTCGTCGGCCGCGACGAGATTCGACGGGGCATACCAGACTCGTAGGCCGTTCCGCCGCAAGACGCCGACGACCCGCATTGCGAAGGCGTGGTCCTTGTTCGAATGGGAAAGGAACACCTCGGTGGCGGCGTGCTTGCGGCTCATGCGGCCGAAGCCCCGGCAGACTGCGTCAGCGCATGTGCGATTTCGCGGACGGCCCTCTTGGCATCACTCGGATCCCACTGGACCATCCTCATCGTGCTGAGAATCCAGGGGATCTGACCGAGCGGCGTTCCCCGAACAACGACTGGCACAAGTCTCCCGGCAAACCGAGGCGTGGTGAGGGCGATGTTGATCTCGTTTTGGACCCATGGCGATCCAACGGAATGAGGGGATAGGACAACAACCAATGCATCGGATTGCTCCAGCGCCCGACCAACCTCCTCGAGCAAATCGGTTCCCGGAAGCGCCTCGTCTTCGAGGAGCCACACTCGAAAACCGGCCTCATTCAAAGCGTTCTTGATCTCTCTGGCAATGGACGAGTCCTGCCATGAACACGAAACGAACACCTGCCGCATCGGTGCGCCGGAGCGGCCCCCGGCCTTTCCCGACTTCGGAATCCCCCGGATCGTTCTCTTGCGGCTGCGTCGTTGCATGGGACGATTCTATGGCCTGATCTCGACGGTCGAATACTGCTCAGCCAGCATTTCGTAGATGACGGCGATGTCCTCCGGGAGCATGCGGACGCAGCCCATCGAGGCGTCGCGGCCGATGGTTTCCGGCTCGATGGTGCCGTGGATTCCGTAGCCGCTGAGGACTTCGGTCTGGGAGTCCGCGCCGGTGAGGCCGAGCCAGTGCTCGCCGATGGGGTTTTTCAGATCGTCGGCGGCGAAGCGTTCGCCTGTTCGCGGGTTCACCCAGTGCGGGTTGACCAGTTTGCTGGCTGGGCGGACGACCCACTTGCCCGTGGGGGTGCTGCCGCCCTCGCCCAGGCCGACCGGGAAGGAGCGGATGAAGAGGCGGTTGTCGTCGGGGTCGGTGATGTCGGCGAAGAGGTCGAGGCGGTGGTCGGATTTGGAGACGACGGCGTGGAAAGGTCCCTTGACGAGTTTGATTTTCTGGCCGACGCGGAGGCGGCCGGGGTCGCTCATGGCGTTGACGCGCTGGATGAAGCGCCAGTCGACCTTGAGGTCCGAGGCTTTCACGACGGTGATCAGGCGATCGCCGGGTTGGATGGCGTAGGTCTCGACGAGCGGGTCGCCTGGAGTTACGGCGGGTGAGAAGATCATGGTGCGGTTCATCTCAGCGAGGCGCGTGCGCAGCATTTCGACATCGGTATCGGAGGCTCGGGGATCGAAGAGGGCGCGGTTCAGGGCGACGCGTGCTTCCGCGAGGCGGCCGGTCGCGGCGGCGTTGTCCGCGGCGGCGATGAGCGCCTGCACGGCGGCGTCGCGCGCGGGGCCGGCGACAGGGGGCGTCGCGCTCGGCGCGGGTTGGGAGTTTGAGGGGGCGGTTGTGCCGGGTTGGGGATCAGCGGCGCTCGACGCCGCGGGGCGGGGCGGCTCGGTGGTCGAGGCGGTTGACGGCGGGAGGGCGGGAGGTGTTTGGCGTTCGAGCGCGGGGACGATCGGGCCGCGGGGCTCGCCGAGGGAGAGGTCGATGCGCTCGCTGGTTGGAAGGACGGCGGCTTCGGGCGGTGCGTCCATGGTTGCCGGGGCGGAGGCGGGTCCGCCCTTCCATACCCATACCCACGCCGACAATGCCGAGATGACGACCAATGCGGAGACGACGATGGCACCGGGGACGCGGCCGCGCGCCGTGCCGCTCGTGCGGAACGAGACTTGGCGAGCGGTTCGGGGCATCTGGGACGGCAAAGGCATGACTCAACACTCCTGACGACGATCCGCGGACCCGAGTGATTTCGGGGGTTGTTCGAATCCCATGACGAGAGGCCGGCTCTGATGCGAGTCCGGCGGCGGGAGGCGGATGCTGCCGGCCGGCGTTCACATGGGAGTCGGATCAGTGCTTTCGACTCCTCTTTTTATCGGCTTGGGGGGCGGGTTTCCGGCAGAGGACAAGCCGGCGTTCGGTGACCACGCCGTCCACGGTTTGGTCGTGTTCCTCGGCGGGGATTTGCCCGACGACCTGGGCCTCGAAGCAGACGCCGAGGGCGGCGGCAGCCGGGCCTCGGGCGGCTTTGTACTCTTCGAGGAATCGGTCGTAGAAGCCGGCGCCGCGTCCCAGCCGATGGCCCTTGAGGTCGAAGGCGAGGCCCGGGACGAGGACGAGGTCGAGTTTCTCCAGTTTCGCGACCGCGCCGCCGACCGGCTCGGAGACCCCATGCTCCCGCACCTCGGTCTTCATCTTCTTCCAGTCGACAACCATGGGGGACATGGTCTTGGCGGCCCAGTCGATGCGAGGGACGCAGATTCGTTTTCCGGCTTTGACGGCCTTCTCGATGGCAGCGGCCAGGTCCACCTCCTCAGGCATGGCGAGGTAGACCATCACGGTCTTGGCCGCCGACCATCCTGGGAGGTCGGCCAGTTTGGAGCAGAGCGAGCGCGAGCGGAGTTCGCGCTCGCGGTCGGATATGGCGGCCAGGGCGGTCTTGGCCTGTTCGCGTAGCGCTCGTTTTTGTTGTGCCGTCAACTCCGTCGCCACAGGATCTCCGTCTCCCCGTCCTCCACAATACTCCGGTCATGGCCCCGCCGCTGTTCCATGTCGTGATGCACGAGCCCGAGATTCCCAACAACACGGGGAACATCGGGCGAACGTGCATTGCGACGGGGTGCGTGCTGCACCTGGTCCGGCCGCTGGGGTTTGATACCTCCGAGAAGGGTCTGCGGCGGGCGGGGCTGGACTACTGGCCCCGGCTACGGGTTCATGAGCATGATGGCTGGGCGGCGTGCGTGGCGGGGCTGGCGCGCGAGTGGTCGGCGTTGCCGGCGCGGGCCGGCGCGCGCCCGCCCTGCCTCTGGCTGACGTCGGGGAAGCGGGGCGTCCCCGCGTGGAGCGCGGACCTTCGGGCCGGGGACGCGTTGGTTTTCGGGAAGGAGACGGCGGGGCTGCCGGAGGAGATTCTTGAGCGGCACGCCGGGCGCGTGGTCATGCTTCCGATGATCCCGCACGAGCGCGGGCTGAATGTGGCGACCGTGGTGTGCGGCGTGGTGTATGAGGGGATCCGGCAATGCGTCGGGCGGGGAGAGGCGGCGATCGACGCGCATGGGCGGTTGGTTGTTCAGTAGAAGAAACGTCAAATAATAGGCATTCTCTTTCATTCTCACGCCGGGCGACCACGGGATTCGCTGCGGCGACCCTCCGCTCATCCCGAGCGCGCGCGCTATTGACCGACGATCCGCATGACACCATGCAAGTCGCAGTAGGTATGGAGACGGTTGCCGCAGCGACCTCCAGAGAAGGGCGTCGTTTCGTTTACCCCCGGCTGACGCCGGGGGCAATCGGCTTGCGCCGCTCTGCGGCTGAGGGCGCGAGTTCATGCGGGAAAGCGGATGAGGGCTTGCGACGCTCCTCCGCCGCGTTTACGGATTCGGGACTTCGCATCCGCCCGTGGCGGGGTTGCAGAACGAGCCTGGGGGGCACTGGACGGGGCTGCCGGGGATACACACGCCGTTGGAGCATGCGTCGCCGAGGGTGCAGGCGTTGCCGTCGGAGCAGGGCGAGCCGTTGGGCATGGGTGTGTGGAAGCACATGCCCCCTTGGCACGAGTCCTGAGTGCAGGGGTTGCCGTCGTCGCAGTTGATCGGGATTCCCTGGCACACGCCGTTGACGCAGGTGTCTTCGACGGTGCAGGGGTTAGAATCGTCGCAGCCCGAGCCGTTAGGCAGGGGGGTGTGGATGCACTGGCCGTTCATCGGGTCGCAGGCGTCCTGGGTGCATGGGTTGTTGTCGTTGCAGTTGATCGGCGCCCCCGGCTGGCACTGCCCGTTGACGCAGACATCGCCGACGGTGCAGGGGTTGCCGTCATTGCACACGGTGCCGTCGGGCGCCGGGATGTGCTGGCAGACGCCCATGACGCAGGTGTCGTTGGTGCAGGGCAGGCCGTCGTCGCAATCCACGGCGGCCTGGCATGGTCCGCAGCCGGGGATCGGGGTGTGGGCGCACAGGAGCGACATGGGATCGCAGTAGTCGTTGGTGCAGGGGTTTCCGTCGTCGCACTCGGAGTTGTTCGTACACGGCCCGCATCCGGGGATGGTGGTGTACACGCAGCCGACGACGGGATCGCAGGCATCGGTGGTGCAGGGGTTGTTGTCGTTGCAGGCGAGCGGGATGTACTGGCACAGGCCGCCGAGGCACTGGTCGATCGTGCAGGCGTTGTTGTCGTTGCAGTCGGCGTGGGTCTGGCAGGTTCCGCAGCCGGGGATCGGGATGTGCGAACAGGTGTTGGTTGTCGGGTTGCAGAGGTCCTGCGTGCAGATGTTGCCGTCGTCGCACTGGGCGTCGATCATGCAGCAGTCGGGGATCGGGATGTGGATGCAGATGCCCTGGCAGCAGATGTCCTGCGTGCAGGGGTTGAAGTCGTCGCAGACGACCGGGATGCCCACGCACCCCTGGCCCGCGATGCAGGTATCGCCGATGGTGCACGGGTCGCCGTCGTCGCAGGCGGCGCCGGGGGGGCAGCAGATGCGGTTCCAGTTGGCGAGGACGGCGGTGATGTCGGCGAAGTTGACCACGCCGTCGCAGTTGGCGTCGCCCGGGCAGGGGCAGAGGGGCCCGCCGGCCTGGATGACCGGGGCATCCGGGGGCACGACCGGCGTCGGGGCGCCGGCGTTCGAGAAGAGCACCGCGGAGGTCACAACGGTGCCGCAGACACACAGCGTGGCAATGAACGAACGCTTATCCATGGAGCATCTCCCGTCCGCGCACCTGCGTGGCGCGACCGCTCAAACGTACACCAAACATCGGCCGATGCAAGGCATTCCGTCAATCAGTTGTCCGGTGTCGGCGGCATCTTGCACCGCGAGAGTCAAACGGCGGACCTCAGCCCGGTTGGTTCTCGCTAACCTGCGAATGGTTATAACCAAAGGCGCGTCTTCGGCTACAGGCAGGAGATTCCCCAGTTTTCCAGGACTCGCGTGATGTCGGCGAACGACACGACGCCGTCGCACGTTACATCGCCCGGCCCGGTGTCGGGCGTGTAGTCGGCGCCCCAGAACTCCAGGACGCGCGTGATATCGCCGAACTCGACTTCGTGATCGCCGTTCGCGTCGCCGGGGCACCGTGGGGGCGCGATTGTCAGCGTCGCTTCAAGCGACGCCAACTCGCCGCAATCGTTGAAGACCTGACACGAATAGGTTCCGGCGTCGGCGCTCTGGAGGTCCGTGATTGTCAGCGTCGGCGTTGCCGCGCCGCTGATCCGTCCGCCATCGATCAGCGGTTGAGTCCCCTTTCGCCAACGGTGTTGCACGCCCGCCCCCGCGGTCGCGACCGACACGACCGCCGTGGTCCCTTCGCACCGGGTCTGGCTCATGGGCTGGGTGAGGACTTCGAGGCACTTCTCCAGGCGGACATCGTCGATCATCGGGCCGCAGTTCGTCCCGGCGGTGCTCTGGAACTGCAGCACACGCGACTCGACCAGTCCCGGGAAGGTGAACTCGTACATGGTCCATCCCATGCTGGTCGGCGATCGGCCGGTCGTGTTGAAACTGATCTGCGAGAAGACGGTGTCTTCGATGAGGAGGTTGACCCTCTTGATCCCGACCTCGCACGTCGGGTTGCCGGCAATCCAGAATGTCAGGCGGTAGACCGCGTAGTCCGGCGTCGCGATGCTCCGGCGGATCGTGCCGCGCGATATGCCGTTGAGATCGAGCGCCTGCAGGCCCTCGACGGTCTGATACTGCGTTGCGCCGTTGCGGCGGAGCACGTCCGCGGACCCGGCGGTCAGGTCCCATCCGCCGGGGAGCGTGGCGGGCGCGGTGATGAGCACCCCGCCGTCGGCGTCGTTGGCGGGGACCGGCGGATCCTCGAACCCGCCGTTGGCGATGAGGTTCTGCGCCGTCGCCGGCGGCGCAATGCACCAAGAGCCGGCCAGCAAGGCCAGCCATGCCTTTCGATACCAGAACTCGGGCCGCCGCATCGCGTGCCTTCCTCCCTCGGCGGGGTTCCTTCCACGCCCGGCCGCATCAAAGAGTATGCCCCGGATTCCCGCGTTGGCGCGGAAAAAACGACACATTTGCCGTAATTTCCGGCCCGGCCTCGTCTTGCGCCCGCTCTTGCGGCGGGCTCGCGGGTGTCGATTGCAACCGGTGCGCCGCCACGGCCGAGTCGCGGCGGCGACCTCGAAGACTCGCTCCGCTGGCCGTGGCATCCGGCCACGAGCCGTTCTCACGCAGGCGCTTTGACGCGGGTGCTGACGCACGGGTGCTTTTCGGACTTGCTCCGGCATGGCTCCGTGGCGGACAATAGGCGCATGAAACGGCGAATCGTGCTCGTTCTTGCGGCCTGTGTGGCTTCGTGTTCGTCCCCGCAGGGGTCGTCTGATGGGCCCGGGGTCTCGGCGGGGAGGGCGAGTTTCGATGTCGCCCTCGCTCCTGAAAAGCGTACCGAGTTCGAGGCGAACCTCGCGGCCGCGCGGGGGGCTTATGACGCCGATCCGCGGAACGAGGACGCCATCATCTGGCTTGGGCGTCGCCTCGCGTACCTCGGGCGCTACGGCGAGGCGGTCGACACGTACAGCCGCGGCCTGGGCATCCATCCGCGCAGCGTCAAACTTCTCCGCCACCGCGGGCACCGTTTCATCACAATCCGCGACTTCGACCGTGCCGTCCGCGACCTCCAGCGAGCGGCGGACATCATCCGCGAGGACAGCGTCGCGGACCAGATCGAGCCCGACGGGTTGCCCAACGCGCGGAACATCCCCCTGTCGACGCTGCACGACAATGTCTACTACCACCTTGCGCTGGCGCGGTATCTGCGGGGGCAGTTTGAGAAGGCCGCCGAGGCGTGGCGCGCGGGGTTGGAGCGTGTGAAGCCCAACGACGACATGCTTGTGGCGTACACCTTCTGGCTGTACTTGGCGGAGTCGCGCAGCGGGCGACCGGCGCGGGCCGCCGCGCTGCTGGGGCCGATCACGCCTGATCTCGACATCATCGAGAACGGGGCGTATTGGCGAGTGCTGCGTGTCGCCAAGGGGGAGATGACCGAAGCGCAGGCCCTGGGAGAAGGGGCCGAGGGGGTCGAAGGCGCCGGGACGGATCGGGCGACGCTCCTCCACGGGTTGGGGGCGCTGGCGCTGGTCCGCGGCGACATCGCCGGCGCGGCGGGCCGATTCCGCGAGTGCGTCCAGGCGGGGCCGTGGCCCGCGTTCGGGTTTATCGCCGCCGAGACGGAGTTGGCGCGTCTTTCACGGGATCATGGCGCCTCCGTCGAGCCGCGATCGGGCGCGGAGATTCTGCGGGATATTCAGAGGGAGCGGCAGCGGAACCGGTGAGCCGGCAGGGTGTCGCCGCTGCAGCGGGCGCGCCGCATGGCGGCGAAAGGCATGAAACCCTGGTGAAGACCGCGATGGCGATGCATCTTGAGCGCAAAGCGTCGCCTTTCAGGCTATCCAGTTCGGGCGGCAGCGCATGAGTATGGCGAGCGTTTTCCGGGCGGAAGCATCCGCGTCTTTGCTCGGATATCCGCCGATAGGCGGCATCTCCCGGAGTTGGGGATCATGTGGGTGGGTATGAGTATTCTCTTCTCGACCTCAGGAGCGCCCATGGCCCATCCCCTTGATACCGCCGTTGCCGAACTCATTCGCGCCACCGACCCTGCCGCCGCCGAGATTCTCGGGCGAGAGGCGGCGCGTCAGGCCACCACGCTTGAGTTGATTGCGAGCGAGAACCACGTGTCGCCCGCCGTGCAGCACGCGATGGGGACGTGTCTGACGAACAAGTACGCGGAGGGGTACCCAGGGGCCCGGTACTACGGCGGGTGCGAGTTTCATGATCAGGCGGAGAACCTGGCGCGGGATCGGGCGAAGGAGATGTTCGGGTGCCGGTTCGCCAATGTGCAGCCGCACTCGGGGGCGCAGGCGAACACGGCGGTGTTCATGGCGCTGATGGAGCCGGGGAGCACGTTCGCGTCGCTGGTGCTGAAGGATGGCGGGCACCTGTCGCACGGGATGAAGATCAACTTCAGCGGGCACTACTACAAGCCGGTGCATTACCCGCTGCACTACGACCTGAAGCACCCCGAGGCCGAGCGGATTGATTACGACGCGGTGCGGGCGGTGTGCCTGGAGCACAAGCCGAAGATGCTGCTCTGCGGGTACAGCGCGTACCCGCGGGTGATCGACTTCAAGCGGTTCCGCGAGATCGCGGACGAGTGCGGGGCGCTCTTGATGGCGGACATCGCGCACATCGCGGGCCTGGTGGCGGCGGGGGTGCATCCGCCGGCGTTCCCGCACGCGCACGTCGTAACGACGACGACGCACAAGACGCTGCGCGGGCCGCGGGGCGGGCTGATCCTGACGAACGATGAGGAGATCGCGAAGAAGATCGATAAGGCGGTGTTCCCGGGCGTCCAGGGCGGGCCGCTGATGCATGTCATATTGTCGAAGGCGGTGGCGTTTGGCGAGGTGCTGACGCCGGGGTTCAAGGCGTACGCGAAGCAGGTGGTGAAGAACGCGCAGGCGCTGGCGGCGGCGCTGATGCAGCGTGGGTATCGCATCACGACGGGGGGCACGGACAACCACCTGATGCTCGTGGACCTGCGGGCGAGGCGGGAGGATCTGACCGGGGCCGACGCGGAGAAGTGGCTCGAATCGGCGGGGATCATCTGCAACAAGAACGGGATCCCGAACGACCCGCGCCCGCCTCGGGTCACGAGCGGGCTGCGGTTGGGGACGCCGGCGCTGACGACGCGCGGGCTGAAGGAGGAGGAGATGAAGCAGGTGGCCGCGTGGATCGACCGCGTGATGGACGCCTCCGGCGCGGCGGAGGGGTGCGCGGGCGTGAGGCAGGAGATTCGGGAGTTCTGCGGGGGATTTCCGATGCCGGGGGGTGGGGGGAGGCAGTGAGAGTCAGAACGCTCCATTGATTCTGGCGGTGTCGCCGTCCCACAGCGGCATTTGATCGGATTCCTCGGCGCGCGGTGATCGAGCCGGTTGGCTTTCCCCATTGCAACCCAGGCCGGGGTCCGGGCGCATGCACTCGATCGTGTTGCCTTGAGTCCTGAATCGCGCACTTGCGCATTGGCACAGGTCCTTGACGTATCTCTCCAGTGATGGCGCTTCCTCGGCAGCAGCCTGGAGCGCGGCGAGTCCCTGGGCAGCGCTGAGATACCGGCGAAGCCCGTTCCAGCGTCTTCGGTGGGCAAAGCAGAATGCCAGCGCCCGGTCCGCGGCGATGATCTCACTTGATTCGTCGCCGGCGTCGATCAGCGAATCGTACTTCCGCCAGATCTCATCCTTGCGAGCTTTCAAGGCTTTCGTCACGCGCGGCGCTTCGATGACTTCCTTGACGACCTCGTTGATGCGCTGGATCTCCGATTTCAGTTTCGATCGGCTCAGGAATCCGTCGAGGATCAGCGCCGCCTTTGACGCGGAAGCCTTCCCGTTTCGAGAGTGGAACACGTATTTCACGAGAAGTCCCACGGCGAGGTTCTCCGCTTCGGTCGGGCACCACAACCGCAAGCGCTGGTCGGCCTCCGCGAGGTATTGGTCGGAGATCTCCGAGCCGAGAAAGCGCCTTCCGGTTGTCAAGGCCACCTTGGGGAGCGTGCCGCTGCCGGAGAACGGATCAAGCACGAGGTCCCCCGGCTTGCTGCACGAGCGGACGATCTTCTCGCTGACCTCCTCGGGAAACACCGCGACATGGCTTGTCTGCCCGATTGATCCGAACGCGACACGTTCGGCGCTCCAGACATTCCCGGGGTTTCTTCCGAGCAGGTGATTTCGGCCGTCGTAGGACTTGCTCTTCTCTCGCACCTCATCCAAGGCAAAGGCCGGGGTCTTGCACGCCGAGCCGAGTTTGGTCAGCCACAGGATCGTCTCGTACCGATTCGTGAACTTCGTCTGAAACGCCATGCTGCCGTAGTAGCTCCAGATGATCCTGTCCCACAGGACGAATCCGGCCTCCATCGCCAGCGGGAGTGAGAGGCAGTCCAATGCTGTGATGCCGCCGGCCTGTGCCGCGCCGTTCTCACCGAGAGTCGTGTAGCCGACCTGCCAGAAAACGGAACCGCCCGGACGGGTTGCGCGATGGAGCTCGGAAAACACGCTTCGGACAAGTTCCTTGTATTCGTCGACGTCTTGTCGATCGCGAAATCCGCGGTAGTTGCGGCCGATGTTGTAGGGCGGGCTCGTATGGGTCAGCGCCACCGAGTTGTTTGGCAGGCTTGGGAGGAACGCCCGGCAGTCCGCGAGCACCAAGCCTCGCTCGGCGCGGCGCGCTTCAGCGAGGTCGATCAAATACGAATTCTGGCAACGGCTCCGGGTCATGCGACTTTGGGGAAGTGAAGATCAAGCCGGATCAGGAACTGCTCGATGACGTAGTCGACGTTCGAGGGGTTCAGCGGATGCCTGACCGTCATTGTTGATTCACCCGGACCGAGGGTCCGGTTCATGTGCTCCAAGGTTCGGGCCTGCTTCCTTTTGTCGAGAATGGCAATCAGAAAGAAGTCAAACTCCGCATGGTGAGTGGGGCACAGGATGACGACGTTGTCGGGCGCATCCTCGCCGCCGTGGGCTCCGCCGAGCGGGCGCAGATGATGCCCTTCGCAGTAGTATTTGTTACGCCTGATCTCGATCCGTTGCCCGCAGACCTGGCAACGAAAATCGTACAGCTCCTTCAGCCGCTGGACCATGTCGGAATCTCGATCAAACTCCCTTCGCCGCACCATTTGATACTTGGGGCTGACCGGGTCGGTGGTCGGCGGTTGGTCCCCGAGGAACTGGGCGGCCAATCGAACCGCGAGTTTGAACGGGTATGCGCCGCCTCCTCCGGTTGTGATGACTCCGCCAAGCGACCGAGGCAGGATGTGCCGGAGGATTTCGTGGCGGCTCTTGTTCTGCTTGAGAAACAGACGCCAAGGCTTCGTGAATCCAACGGCATCGAGATTCAACGGCTTTTTGACCGTGAATCCCTGTTCGACGATCTTCCGCCGGATCTCCGGGTGTGAAAGCAAGAATGGCGCGGCGGCGAGATACCCGCGCAGCATATGGCCGGTTCGGTTCGTTTGATCTCTGTTTTCCGCGATCTCAATGGCCCGAAGGGCGGCCTTGGTTCCGGCCCTCTGGCACCACGTCTTGAAATCGTCGTAGGATGGAATCGCCAATGCCATGTTGGTGCTCGTCCGTCATGCGACTGCCGGGGCAAGTCTACTCTCCCTGCTTCCGGGCCTTTCCGGTGCCTGTTCCCATGGGTGTCTCGGGTTCGAGGCTCGCTTCGTAGACTTCCCCCATGCCCGCTCTCGGCTCATTTCCCGATTCCGCCGGCCGCTTCGGCTCCTTTGGCGGACGCTACGTCCCCGAGACGCTCGTTGCCGCGCTGGATCAACTGGTGGTGGAGTATGCGCGTGCGAGGGCGGACGCGGCGTTTCAAGTGGAGTTGGATCATCTGCTGCGGTCGTTTGTCGGTCGGCCGACGCCGATGTACCGGGCCGAGGGGCTGACGCGGCTGGCGCGCGAGCGGGCGGCGTCGCAAGGGGGGGCGACGATCTGGCTCAAGCGCGAGGACCTCGCGCACACGGGCGCGCACAAGATCAACAACACGATGGGGCAGGCGCTGCTCACGCGCCGCATGGGCAAGCGCCGCGTCATCGCGGAAACCGGCGCGGGGCAGCACGGCGTGGCGACGGCGACGGCGGCGGCGCACTTCGGGCTGGCGTGCGACGTCTACATGGGGGCCGAGGACGTGCGCCGGCAGCGGCTGAACGTCGTGCGGATGAGGCTGCTCGGGGCCCGCGTGATCGAGGTCAACGCGGGGTCGCGGACGCTGAAGGACGCGACGAACGAGGCGATGCGCGACTGGATGGCGAGCGTCGAGGGGACGCACTACATCCTCGGATCGGTGGTCGGGCCGCACCCGTTCCCGATGATTGTGCGGGACTTCCAGAGCGTGATCGGGCGCGAGGCGCGGGGGCAGTGCATGGATGCGCTGGGCGGCCTGCCGCGGTGCGTTGTTGCGTGCGTCGGCGGCGGGTCGAACGCGGCGGGGATGTTCAGCGCGTTCATCGAGGACGCGGAGGTGGACCTCATCGGCGTCGAGGCGGGCGGCCGCGGCGAGGGGCCGGGCGAGCACGCGGCGCCGCTGACCTACGGCTCGCCGGGGGTGCTGCACGGGTCGCTGTCGTATGTGCTGCAGGACGCGCAGGGGCAGACGGCGGATGTTCATTCATGCTCGGCGGGGCTGGACTATCCCGGCGTCGGGCCGGAGCATTCGTATTGGAGGGACGCAGGGCGAGTGCGCTATACGGTGGCGACGGACGCGGAGGCGCTCGCGGCGTTTCAGGACTGCTGCAAGGCGGAGGGGATCATCCCTGCGCTCGAGTCGGCCCACGCGATCTCCGAGGCGCTTTCGATCGCGGGTCGGCTGACGCGCGACGAGCATGTGCTCGTGTGCCTGTCGGGGCGCGGGGACAAGGACGTGGACGAGGCGGCGCGGCTGATCGCGGCGAGCGCGCTGGGGGACGGGCCGAGGCTGCCGGTGGATTCGCCGCTGCCTCGGGGGTAAGTGGGCGGCGCACCCGAGGGCACCACGGGCTTCGCGGCGCTCATCCCGAGCGTATGGCTATACGCACCATTCCATATCGTATAATCTATTTGTTCTTTGGTCTCGGATCAACGCCGCCCTTGTGCGGGGTTTCATAGGCCCATATCTTGATCTCGGAGTCCCCCGCCTGGTTCGACGGGCTGGGTCGCCAGCCCCAGAAGCCGGGCGGGCCGGTGTTGGTGCAGTCTTCGGGGGGGAGCCAGTGGAAGGCGATGGGGACGACGAAGTCGAACTCCTCGTTGTGGCCGAAGTATTCCCAACGGAGTTCCTGGCGCGGAGCGCGGGAGGAGAACTCCCACTGGCGGGTGATATCCACGGGGATCCACTCGCCGTCGCGCGAGGTTACGGCGGCTCTGCTGTCGGGCGACGAGGCCGGGGGCGGATTCCGCGGCAGGAAGAACTCGACCCAGGATCGCAAGAGCAGGCCGGAGCGCTCCTCGCTGGGCTTGACGTCATAGCCGATGACGAGCCGCGCCGGCAGCCCGGCGGCGCGGTAGACGGCGGTAAGCAGGCAGGCCATGTCGAAAACTGAGCCTTGCTTCGCTCGCGCGGTTGCGGCGGCGCCATGCACGACGAATCCCTCGACGAACACGGCGGTCGTCTGGCCCAGGGCCACGCCGCGAGCCTGCGACGCGGTGGGCGGATCGGTGATGCGCATGTGCTCGATCACGCGGGCGGCGAGCCATTTCGCCAGGTCGTAGGGCTTCCTCGCGCGCGGATCGCCGCGCGTCCACTGCCGGACGAGATCGTGGACGGCGGGGTCGCCCGCCTCGACGAAGAGCTGCGGCTCAAGGCACAGGGCCATCTCCGCCGACCACGCCGCCCCCGGCCAATCGCGCCGCCTCGCCGCCGATTCGTCGATCCGCGTCTCCCAGCAGGTCATGGGGACTTCCATGATGAAGACGAGGTAGTCGTCGAGGACCTTCTCCGCCTTCCAGATGCCGATCGATGAGAGCGACTGGTAGCCGTGGAGGATGTCGGGCGATTTGTCCACGGGGCGCGTGTCCACCTGGAACACGCTGGTCATGCGCGAGGGATAGACCTCATGCATCGCGCTCGAGTCGAGGATCGGGAAGAGAAACTCGATGTTGTTCAGCGCGAACACGGGCGATGGGGGCAGCACGCCGGAAGGGTCGCCGCGGAGCTGCGTTGCGTGCAGGCGAACTTCGACGTGCAGGGTCCAGTCGCGGGAGTTGGCTTCGTCGCGCCGCAGGACCGCGATGGGTTCGGCCGGCTTCGCGTGGCGGCGCGGGTTTGATTGTCCCGACACGGGGGAGCATGCGAGAAACGCCGCGGGAATGATGGTGAGTTGCAGGCCGCGCATGGGGGATGCTATGGTGGGGCCGTCGATGGTGTCCGTGGATGCTCTTGGACGCGCCAGCGGCCGGAGTGTTGCACGGGTGAAAACGGGAAGTGCGGTGAAATGCCGCCGCGGACGCGCCGCCGTGAAGGGCGAATCGTCCGGCCCACCAGCCACTGGTCGCTCACGCGACTGGGAAGGCGGGCCGGTGAAGCCCGAAGCCGGAAGACCTGCCACCGACATGCATCTGGACGCCCCCGCGGAACGGGGCGACGGCAGGACCACCACGCGCTCCCCGCGGCTCGTCCACCCTCGCGCCCTCCCGTCCCGGGGGACTTCGCCACAGGGAGACGTTCCGCGCGAATCGGAACGCAGGAGGTCTTGCATGAAATCGTGCTGTTTGTTCGTTTCGGCCGTCGCTCTTGCATCCGCGGTCGCCGCCGCCGCTCCGCCCTCGTACACGCTCCTCGGGTCGTACCAGTTGCCCGCGGCGGTGAGCGCGTTCGACCCGCTGCCTGACGGCAGGGTGATTACCATCGTCGGCGATTCGTTCTGGACGCAGGACGCGGTGAACTCCTCATCGTGGACGCGCGCGGGTTCGCTGGGCGCGGGGTTGATCTCGTCGTTCGGAGCGTCGTTCGTGCGTGTCAGCCCGGACGGGGCGACGGTCGCCGTGGGCGACAACAACTTCGGCGCGGGAGCGCGCGTGCACACGCTGGCGTTTGCGTCGCTCGACCCGAACGGGGCGAGCGCGACGACCGCCTGGCCGGCGGCGAACCTCGACGCGCACTGGGCGAGCGAATCGCGGCTCTACGTCTCCGGCGCGGGCGTGGGGGGCGAGGTGCGGGAAATAAATATCGCGGCGGAATCGTCGCGCGTCGTGCTGAACAACATCGGGCTGTCGGCGGGCGGAGTCGCCTCCTCGTCAACCCATCTCTTCGCGGGCAACGGCTTTGACCTCGGCGGCGGCCCTTCATCGACGGGGGAGGTCCGCGCATTCGCGTGGTCTGACATCACCTCCTCCACCGGCGCCCTTGATTTCGCCTCAGGGATTCCGGTTGCGGCCGCGCTCTCCGGCGCTTCGCTGGACTTCGATCCGCTCGGAAACCTCTGCATCGGCGGCGGCGACGTCTTCACGCCGGGCGGGGAGTTCGGGTTTGCTTCCGTCGTGGATGGGGCGGCGGTTGCCGCGGCGCTCGCCGGAGGCCCCGCCGCGCCGGATTCTGCCGAGGAGCGGCTCTCGCCGCACACCCTGACTGATTCCTACTTCACGCGCTTCAACCATGCCACCAACGAGTTGCTGGTGACGTATTTCGACAACTCCGCCTTCCAGCCGGGCGCGACGGTCTTCAGGTACGCGATCCCGGAACCCGGGATCATCGGCCTGGCCGCGATCGCCTGCGCGCCGCGCCGACGCCGGCACACGACGATTGGGAACCGGGCAGGAGGAGATCAATGATCCGTTCGCGCCTGCGAACGGCGACGCTCGGCGGCATCTCCATTCTGATTTCGACGGCCGCATCGGGATCGGACTTCGCCGTCGCCGTCGTCTCCTACGCCCCCGCGCCCGGTCAGTTCGTGAACAACGCCGCCTACAATGACCCCGGGCGAGCCCTCGGCCCCCCCGCCGCGGGCGGAACCCTCACCGGCGACAACACCAAGGTAGTAACCCTCGGCGGGTTCGGCGGATCGATCGTCCTTGCCTTCGATCACCCGGTCCTCGACGACCCGTGCAACCCCTTCGGCCTCGACTTCATCGTCTTCGGCAATGCGTTCTGGGTCGGCGGCAACGCCAATCGCCGATGGGCCGAGGCCGCCGTCGTGGAGGTTTGCCGGGACGCCAACGCCAACGGTCTGCCCGACGACCCGTGGTTCGTGATTCCGGGCTCGCACAACGCCGTAACTACGGAATCGCAGCCGTGGGACAACGATTCGGGAACGAGCACGCCTCCCGCGAACCTCGCGTGGTACCCGGCGGGCGCGCCGGCTTCGTTCGTAACGGTTGCCTTCGCCCTCCCGGCGCTCTTCGACACTCTCGTCCTCCAAAACCCCAACGGCCTGAGCGCCACCATCGAGGGGGTCCACGGCTATGCCGATTGCTCGCCCACGCTTATCCTCGGCGACCTCAACGCGGACAACGCCGTTGATGACCCCGCCATGACCGCGGAGGAGTTCTACACCTCGCCGGATAGTCCTTTCAGCGTCGGCGTTACGGCGGCGTCAGGAGGCGGGGACGCCTTCGACATCGCGTGGGCCATCGACCCGACGACCGCGGCCCCCGCGGGCATCGCGGCATTCGACTTCCTCAGGATCACCAACGCCGTCAACTACATCGCCGGGCCCATCGGCGAAATCTCACCCGAAATCTCCGCCGCGGCGGACGTTCGCCCGCGGGAGGCGTTCTTCGATCTTACGGGCGACGAGCGCGCGGACATCGAAGACCTCTATCGATGGCACGCGCTCCGGCCCTCCCACGCCCCCGCCTGCGACCTCTCCGGCGACACCCTCATCAGCGACGCCGACCGCATCCTCCTCCAGCGATGCACACGGAGTACCGAACCCCCAGGCCCGCCCTGAACGTGGCACTCGTCTCACCGATGACCCGTCGGCGGGTGCCACGGCCAGCGGAGCGAGTCTTCGAGCGCAGTCGGCCGTGGCGGCATGCCCTGTGCGCCCGCCTTGCGGCGGTCTTGCGGGAGTCGATTGCAACCGGTACACCGCCACGGCCGACTGCGCTGGCCGTGGCACCCGCTTTCCCGGTGCTTTCACAGGCTCTGAGCCGATGTTCCCACCCGGAGGTCATGGGGAATCGGCATCAGTGGCGTGATGCCGCCGGGGCGCGCGATACTGTTGCCATGCCGCCGCGATGCCGCGAAACATGGCGACCCGTGATCGACGCCACAGGGAAGGTCCTGCGCGGGTACGAGGTCTCGGACCTCGGCCGCGTGCGCTCGTATTGGACGATCGGCCCCAAGTCCACGATCGGCGCCAAGCCCCGCCTTCGCAAGCCGAGCCTCACCAAGTACCGTTCCGGCCTCCGCTACCACGTCCTCTGCCTGCGCACGCGCCGCGGCCGGCTTTGGACCTACATGGTCCACGAACTCGTCGCGTATGCCTTCCTCGGTAAGCGGCCTCGCAAGGGCCACCAACTCATCCACCTGAATCAGCGCCGGTGCGACAACCGCGCCGCGAACCTGATGTGGGTCTCGCGTTCGCGGGCGTCGCTCCACGCCATCGAGCGCCGTCCCCGTCGGCCCCTCGCCAAACTCACGCCCTCGGCGGTGCGCCACATCCGCGAGTCCCTCTCCACCGCCCGCGAACTCGCCGAGTGGTACGAGGTGGACCCCAAGACCATCTACAAGGTGAAGTGGAGGAAATCCTGGCGCGATGTGAAGTGAAACAGAGCCGGAGTTCCGCGGCCAACGCGCCCCGCATCGTCGCCTAGCGTCGGACTTCTTTGACCTCCTCCAACTCCCGCGCGGAGATTCTCGCGGCGGCGGCGATGTCCGCCATGTCGGGCCGGCCGGCGAACTCGCGTTCGGCCTCTTCCGCGGCTTTGCGCCCCTTCTCGACGTCGACGAAGAAGGTCCCCGCCAACCCCACGACGAAGAAGGCGCCGACAACGCCCATCGCCGCTGGTTGACCCGCGCGCTGTGCTACCTCGCCGAAGATGGGGGGGCCGATGACGCCCGCAAGCCGATAGCCGAGCCCCCACAGGGAGAAGAACTCCGCCGTCTTGTGCGCCGGCGTCAGCACGCCCACCAAGGCCCGACTGGCGGCGCCGGTCAGCCCAAGCCCGAGTCCGATCCCCCCGCCGACGAGGCACAGGTGCCACATCGGCGCGCTCGCCGTCGGCAAGAACACCGCCGCGACGCTCGTTCCGATCCAGATTGCGAGCGAGATCTGTACGGTGAGCCGTTGGCCGATGCGGTCCTGGTACAGGCCGCTGATCGCCGACCCGATCGCCGAGATCAGTGCGAGGGCAAGCACGAAGACGATCAGCCACGCCGCCGTGAAATACTGCGAGGCGATCAGCCCCGAGAACGCGATGATGATCTGCATCCCGCAGCAATAGACAAGGAAGAAGAGCAGGAAGACGCCGAGTTCCCGGAAGCGCGACGCCTCGCGCGCCGTTGCGGCGACGCGCATGAATCCGACCGAGAGCAACGAGGCCCCTTTCGGCAGGTGCTCCCGCGCCTTCTTTTCCTTCAGGATGATCATCGTCGGCAGCGCGTTGACGAAAAACCACAGCCCCGCGAACAGGAACAGGTTTCGATACCCCCCCGCCGTCTGCTGCGTCAGCCCCGGCAGGAGCAGCGACAGCGGCAGGCAGACGAGCGCCCCGACGTAGCCCATCGTCCAGCCGATCGCCGAGACGCGGCCGATCGTCGCCCGCGTGCTCAACTCCGGCAGGAAGGCGGCAAGGAAGGCCTCGCCGAACATGAAGAGGATGTTCGCGCAGGCGAACATGCCCAGCGCCGCCGCCGCATGCCCGGGCCCCGTCAGCGCCATCCCGCACGTGAACGCCGCGCACCCGACGCCCGTCCAGGTCAGGAAGACCTTCTTCTTCCCGGAGAAGTCCGCCAGCGCGCCGAGCACGGGGTTTGAGACGACGACCACCAGGCTCGCCGCCGCCGTGGTCCATCCCAGGAGCGACTCCGCCCGCCCCGCCGGCGCGCCTTGGCCCAGCACCACGTCCCGCAGGTAGATCGGGAGGAACAGAGTCACCACGAGAAGCGTGAACGATTGGTTCGCCAGGTCGTACATCCCCCAGGCCCAGACCTGACGCGCATTGGCAAGGCCGGCAAAGGGGTTCAGCCGCATCGGGGGAAACTATCAGGTTCGGCCGTCGTCCTCACCTGCCCCTCGAACTCATCGCGGTGCTTGTGAAAGGTGGAGCGACGGGAAAGGGACTCCGAGTGGTTCTGATCGGGTTGATCAGTAGCCGACTATCAGTCGAGTATCAATGTCTATCAAATCGATAGTCTGCGTGGGAATCGCCCCCAAATCCCGGGTTCGGCGGGGAACTACGCCCCCGCCCCCACCGTCACCGGAACATACGTCGCCTTCACCCGCCCCTCGAACTCCTCCCGGTACTTGTTGATGATCGTGCGGATGGCCCAGTTGTTGCCGTCGGCGAGGCCGCAGATCGTCGTGCCGGGCATGGCGCCCATGCTGGTGGCGATTTCGAGGGCGAGGTCGAGGTCCTTGGTTCGGCCGTCGCCTTGCTCGATGCGGGTCATCACCTGGTAGAGCCAGCCGGAGCCTTCGCGGCAGGGGGTGCATTGCCCGCAGGACTCGTGCTTGAAGAAGCGGGCGATGTTCCGGCTCCTTCACATAGGAACCAGCGACTTCGCAGCCTTCTCCGCAGCGTCGAGCCGACCAACAAGACTCGGCTTCAGAACGGCGAACTCCTTGCGGACGGATTCCTCGTTTCGTCCCTTCTTTCGAAGGTAGACGACGGTCGCGATCGCTTCAAGGAAGGGCGCATCCTTCGTTGCCAGATCGCGCGCATGACCGGCCCAGCCGGGCTGCCCAGAGATCCCAAGCTCCGTGAACAAACTCTCTAGAATTGCCTTCGGTTTGTACGAGTAGGACACCGCCTCGGGACTGGGTCCGGGGTGAGATTCCTCCTCAATCAAGGCCGTGTCCGAAGCACACAGCCAGTCGATCTCGCGCTTCAACTCTCGAGAGTAGGGACCGTAGTGAAGGTAGCCGAACTCCTGTGGAAACTCGTCCCGATACCCCATCTGCTGAAGCAGATAGACCATCTTCTGCAGCTTCTTGCGACCGTCAATGCTGCCGCAGACATCAATAAGACGAGCAACCCCCAACACGCTATTCATTGTCGTCCTCCTTCCGAGTAAGGCACCAATCTCACCTTCTGAAACACCGGGTGGAACTCGCTCGCTCTTGATCGCTCAAAATAGATGCGCTGAATGGACCGCTTTTCCTGCTCCAGGTGCTGGAGCAGCTTGTCCGTGGCTTCAATGGGCCAAGCCCGCTCCGTCGGCTCGCCCGACGCAACGAGGATGGACTCGATCCGACGCTCTTCCGGATCCCCGGCCTTCCCGGCCGCATACAACACCCCCTTGTAGATTGAGGCCTCAATATCATCCAGAAACCAATCACGATCTTGGGCCAAACCGGCTGCGTGGAGCAAGCCAAAGAGTCGCGCCATGTCCGCGGGCCCCAGTCCTCCCGAAACAACGCAATCGAGGATGCGCTCTCGATTGAGAAAGGCATCTGAGAATCGCTTCAATTCCCGAAGGCCGTCAGAGCCATTGCATCTCGACCAAACATGGAATGCGGCGAGCATTTCGGCTTCATCGAAGCTCGTCCAGAACTCAATAGGAGGCCTTAATCCACATAGGAAAGCCTTGACAGATTCAGGTGTGCCGGCCGGAAGCGTCCCCTTCTTCTCGGCATCGGCTGCGACTTGGAAAAGTCGCAGAAGCAGCACTTCGTATCCCCTCGTGACTCGATGAAAATAGACTTGCTCATTCATATGCGCGCGGGCGAGAATGAACTGCTCTGCAGCCTCCTTTCCGCGCGCGGCATCCAAACACAGCCGAAGCGACTCCGAACTCTCGGGATCCGACGCATCGGGATCTACGCCTACGCACAGCGCATTGAGAATCCACTCCTGGTCGAACAAACCGTACTGAACACCGGTGCAGTATGAGTCCCGCAGCAGGTAATCCATGCGATCTGCGTCGAGCTGGCTCGAAATAATGTCCTTTGCGAGAGAGCCATGGGCATCAGGATCAATGAGACGACTGACGGCTTCGACATCGATTGCATGAGCCCTGAGGA
>CAZBDZ010000003.1:68486-100938 GCA_964490785.1 uncultured Phycisphaeraceae bacterium | reverse complement strand
CTGAGTACCAATCCAGCCGCCCAAGTCCTCGGAAGTGATCTTGCGATTGCCCTGACGCCCTGCGTTTTTGTCGGATGCGGCTCGGCGGGCGGCCTATGATTGCGGGGGAGCAAGCCATGGGACTCTGGATTGACATTCCTGCCGACCTCGAACCCGCGCTGCGCGAGGCGTGGGGCGACGATCTGAGCCGGGCGGCTCTTGAGGCGCTGGTGATCGAGGGGTATCGCGGGGGGAAGTTCAGCGCGTTTCAAGTGGGCCAGATTCTCGGGCTTGGTGACCGATGGGCGGTCAATCAATGGCTGGCCGACCGCCATGTGCCGATGAACTACACCATCGAAGATCTGGAAGCGGATCGGCGGACGCTTGATCGACTCCTGGGGAAGTCGGGCTGATGCTCGTTGTCTCTGACGCGTCTCCACTGAACTTCCTCGTTCGGATGCAGTGCATCAGCGTGTTGCCCACGCTGTTTTCCCGGGTGTTGATCCCTCAACAGGTCAAGATCGAGCTGTCCCACCCAAATACTCCGGAAGTCGTTCGCTGCTTTATGACTGCCCCGCCCGCGTGGCTGGAGATCCGCGTGCCCTCGGCTGTCATCACGCACCCAAGGCTCGCCGCTGGCGAGGCCGCGGCCATGGCGCTGGCCCTCGAGTCCAACGCGGACTTCCTGCTGGTTGATGAAAGGGCTGCGCGCCTGGTCGCCTTGCAGCGCGGCGTCGCGGTCATCGGTCTGCTCGGGATTATCGAGCGTGCCGCGGAGCGGGGATTGCTGAACTTCAGGGACGTGATCGAACGGCGCCCGGCCGACTATCGCATCGAGCCCGCCTTGATCGAAGCCGCTCTCGCCCGCGACGACCAGCGCCGCCGCAGGCCGCCGTTGCCTTGACGCTCCCCCTGCCGTGGAGGGGACGTGCCCGAATCATCCGTGAGAGATATGGAAGTGGAGTGCCGCCTGTCGCGGCCGAACGCGAGCGCCGAATCACGGCGCCCGGTAGAGCTCGGGAATCGAGGTGTACACCACCACCTCGGCGTTGCGGATTGCGTACGAAAAGACGCGCTCTCGCTCCAGGAATCTCGCCAGATCAGTCTTGTGAGGATTCGTGGTCCCGCGGATCAACTCTCGCATGGGCGATAGTGTCGGCGCCTTCCATCCCATGATCGCGCCCAGCTCCCGAAGCGCCGCCTGGATCTGCGGGTGCTCGGCAGCCGGATCTTCGATGCGAAACTGGAATCCCTGCAGGCCGAGGTGCCGAGACTTGATCTGGCCCCGTTTCTGCTGGCGGAATCCTTCGAGCGGCGCCAGCCGAGCGAACAACTTCGCCATCGCGGCCTCGAATCCCCGTGTCTCGCATTCGGCAACGGTTTCGAGCAACAAGGCATGGGGCATGAAGTTCCCGAGCCAGTCGTCCACATTCTTGCGGTATTTCTGCGCGACAATCCATGCAGAGTCCGGCAGCCAGAGCAGGCTGCGCTGAAGCGCATCGCCACAATCGATCCGTTGATCGAGGAGCCACGCGAGCCAGTGGACGGTCGCCAACGGATACTTCCGAGCGAACTGCCCGGCGCTGATGCGGCGATGCAGATTGGGATTGAGCGATGAGGCGAGGACAGGGGGCACTTGATCCCGGTTCTGCGTGACAATGTGGTGCCCGATGCTCCGGATGTCCGCCTGCGCGATGTCAAGATCGACCCACACCGCCCGCCGCAGGCTGTCCAGTGTCTCACTTTCGACCGCAAAGACGGATTCGAGGTTGTAGAACCCGACGATCCGCCAGCCTCGAGAATGGTGCAGGAACAAGGCGCTCATGAGCGCGTCGAGGTCGGTGCCCACGACCATCGGCAGGTCGCGCTCACAAATCCACGGGTGGTTCGCGAGCAGGTTTGCTCTCGATTCCTCCGGAGGCGGCTTGTTTCGACTGCGCTTGGCCATCGATGCCCCTCAAGCCGGCGTGCGGGTCACCCCGCGAACAGCGAGTGCCCATTGAGGGCCTCCGGCGCGCCCGGGCCGCGCCGACGGCTCCGCCGGCCGACGGCCCCAACTCCCGTCGGCTGGTGCAGCCCGATTTTCGCGAACTCCACCACAAGCTGCATCGGCCGCACCGCCAGCGGCTCCTTCAGCCGCTTCTTTGCATAGTCCACGTACCGCTGCTCGATGTCGTA
Source organism: uncultured Phycisphaeraceae bacterium (assembly GCA_964490785.1). Lineage (GTDB taxonomy): Bacteria > Planctomycetota > Phycisphaerae > Phycisphaerales > UBA1924 > JAEUIV01. The sequence goes on along the minus strand of CAZBDZ010000003.1, from coordinate 98,781 downwards.
CCCCGCGACCTCGCGCCCGAGCGCCTTCGCCACCTTCGTCGTCTGCCCGGAGCCGAGGAAGGGGTCGAGCACGAGGTCGCCTGGGAATGAGTAAAGCGTGACGAGGCGGTACGGGATCTCCTCCGGGAACGGGCACGGATGATCGAGGTGCCCCGGCGGGACCGGGGCGATGTGCCACACGTTGTTGGCGATGTCCTTCGTGAAGAGCGCGTTGATGGGGTACCGGGCCGACTCCATCACGGTCTTCGGCCGGTCTTTGCTGATCCGATCTCCCGGCTTGCGGAAGATCAGGATGTACTCGGTCATGATGTTGGGGTAGTAGTAGCCCGGGAAGGGCTTCTGGATCGTCACGCCGGCGCGCTTGATCCCGGCGGTGCATTTGTGCCAGATGATGTCCTGGTGGAACTGCCACCCGAGGTGGAGCATCCGCATCGTGAACTCAAAGGGCACGGCGATCGGGCGTGCGTCCATCAGGACCGTGCCGATGACCACGGCCGCGAACCCACCGGGCTTCGTGGCACGAAAGACTTCGCTGAATACCCGATCCATCAGCGCGAGGTAGTCCTCGTATCCGCCGAATCCTTTGGCGTACTTCCTCGTGCGGTAGTTCTGCTTGTCATCCGCTGCGTGGCGGTCGTAGTCAATCGCGTTCCAGTAGGGCGGCGAAGTCACTGTGAGGGCGACAGCGTCATCGCCCAGCTCTCGCATCTGTTCGGCAGAGTGGCAATGGAATCCGGCGCTCATGGCTCAACAGTAGCACAGAGGCGCACGGGCCCCTCCCCGCCGCGGCGGGTTTTCGACCTGACGGTCGCGGCTCGGTTTACTTGTCTTCTTCCTTGATGCCCATGCCCTTGCGGTCCGGGCCGGCGGGTTTGGCTGGCGGGTGGTAGCCGGTGGTTTCGATTTCGCCGAGGAGGTGGGTGATGGCGGTGTCGAGTTGGGGGTCGGCGATGACGCCGAGGGGGGCGATCATCTTGGCGGGGTCGTCGATGACGTCGATGTCGGGGTCCACGCCGTGGCCCTCGATGCCCCAGGTGCCGTCGTGTTCGTAGTAGCCGAAGGTTGGGACGTTCGGCCCGGTGCCGTCGATGAGTTGCGGGTTGCCCGAGATGCCGACGAGGCCGCCCCATGTGCGGCGGCCGATGAGTTTGCCGATGCCGGCCTGCTTGAAGAGTGCGGGGAACATGTCGCCGCCGGAGCCGGCCTGGCCGTTGATGAGCATGCACTTGGGTCCCTGGTGCGAATCGCGGGGCCAGGCCCAATCCTTGCCGTCGCGCCGCGCCCAGTAGTTGGTGCGCGGGCGGTTCAGGAGTTCGATGAAGCGGGTCGGGATCTGCCCGCCGCCGTTCCAGCGGTCGTCGATGATGAGGGCCGCCTTGTGGCGCTGGCCGTAGAACTGGCGGACGAGGTCCGATTGTCCCGGCACGCCGGTGTTCACGACGTAGATGTAGCCGATCTTGCCCTCGGACTTCTGCTCGACGTAGGCGCGGTTGCGCTCGATCCAGTCGCGCATGCGCAGGCCGCCGTCGCCGCCGATCGGCTTGACGACGAACTCGCGGGCCTTGTCGTCGATGACGGGCTGCTCGTTCACCGTGATCGACGTAGGCTTGTCGGCGGTGCCGAGGAACGCGGCGAAGATGTCCTTCGAGACGTCGATCGGCGTGCGGTTGACGGCGAGGATGAAGTCGCCCTCCTTCACGTCGATCCCCGGCTGGGCGAGGGGGCTGCGGGCGTCCACGTCCCACGGGCCGCCTTGGAGGATGCGGATGATCTTGTACGCCGTGATCCCGTCCTGGGTCACCAGTTCGTATTCCGCGCCGAGCAGGCCGACGCTCAGGGTCGGACCCTGGTCGAGGTCGGCGGTGCGGTAGTAGGCGTGGCCGATGTTCAGTTCGCTGATCATCTCCGCCATGACGAAGGTGAGGTCCTCGCGGCTGGCGCAGTCGTCGAGCAGTTTGCCGTAGGCGTCCTTCTGGGCCTTCCAGTCCACCTGGTGCATGCCCGGCTCATAGAAGAAGTCGCGGAAGATGCGCCAGAAGTCGGTGAAGACCTGGCGCCACTCCTCGCGCGGCTCGACCATGACGGTCATGGCGTTCAGAGGCACCTTTTTCTCGAACTTCTGCTCGGCGGCGGCGTCGATGTAGCCATAGTCCTCGCCCTTGCGGACGAGGAGTTTCTTGCCGTCGGCGGTCATGTCGAGTCCGCGGACGCCGGCGAGGACGGTCTTCTCCTCTTTCTTTGGCTTGTCTTCGAGGAGGTCGAAGATTTTGATGTCGCCGGCGCTGGGCGGGCCGTCGTCGTCTTCGCGCTCGGTGGCGCGGATGTAGACGAGTTTGTTCGAGTCGTTGACGCCGAGGTCGGAGAAGTTGCCGGGCTTCAGCGGGAGTTCGATGACGCGGCGTTCGAGGTTTTCAAGGTCGATCTTCAACGGCTTCGGCTCGTCGGCGTCCCGTTGGGCTTCGAGCGAACCGGTTTCGCCGGCCGGGCCGGTCCATGTCGCTTTGAGCGATTCGCCCTCGATCGTCGCGACGACCTTGTAGGTCGCGTCCTTGCCCACGGCGTCGAAGGTCAGGGTCTTCTTGTCCTTGTCCCAGGAGGTGTTTTCGATTTTGAACTCCTCGCCGTGCGCGGTGGCGGTCCCGGTGATCGCGCCGTCCTCACCGGTTTCGAAACGGAGCGCGACCTCGAATCCCTCGGCCCCTTCCGGCTTGACCGTGCCTTTCCACGACCCGGCATAGGCGGGCTTCTCGGCCTTCTCGCCGTCCTTCTTCTCTTCCTTCTTGTCGTTCTTCTTGTCCTCTTCCTCGTCGCTCTTGACGGCGAGGGGGTTCTTCACGTCCTTGCGCAGCGGCAGGGCGAAGACCTTTTCGCTCTTGTGGTAGATCCAACTGCTGTCGAGGTCGCTGTAGGTCGGCTCGAAGTTCCTGCTCGAGGTGAAGTAGAGGAAGTCCCCCTTGCGGTCGAAGGCGGGCCAGTTCGAGTCGAACATCTCGTTCGTGACGGGGGTCATTGCGCCGGTCGCAACTTCGTAGAGCCAGATCTGGCTCTGCGTGTTCTCGTGCCCGAGCGCGAAGGCGATCCACGCGGAATCGTGCGACCACGACGCGGGCTGGAGATACCCCCAGAGTTCCTTGACGATGACCTTGGTTGTTCCCTCTTCCGAGCCGTCGTGTGTTTTGCCGCCGAGGGTGTGGAGGTAGAAGGTGCCGGTCTTGTCGCCGAAGAGGATGTGCTTGGAGTCGGGGGACCAGGAGCGCATGTAGCGGTATGCGCCGCCGTCCTTTGTCAGTTGCTTCGGGGCGGTTTTGCCGTCGGCGTCGATGAGGTTGATCTCGTATTCGCCGGTCTGGTCGGAGAGGTAGGCGATCCATTTGCCGTCGGGGGACATGATCGGGTCGCGGTCGGCGACGCCGTTGGAGCGGGTGAGGTTGCGTGTAACACCTTCGGAGGCGGGGGCGGTCCAGATGTCGCCTCGGGCTTCGATGGCGACGCGCTTGCCGCTGGGCGAGGGTGTCAGGCTTTGGATGAACTTCGCGGCGTCGATGACCTGCTCGCGGATGCGCGGGCGGTCGCCGGGGATGATGACCTCGACCTTGCGGGTCTTGCCGCCGGGGAGGTCCATGAGGTAGAGGTCTTCGCCGTTCTGGAAGACGATCTCGCCCTTGCCGTCGGAGCCTGGGCCGATGGAGGGCCATTTGATGTCGTAGTCCTTGAAGTCGGAGACCTGGGCGCGTTCGCCGGTCTTGACGTTGCAGGACCAGATGTTGAGACGGTGCGAGGCGCCCTCGTCGGAGAGGTAATAGAGCACGTCGCCCTTGCCGGGCTGCCACATGGGCGTGGTGTCGGTGCCTTCCCAGTCGGTGATCTTCCTGGAGGAGTGGTCCTTCAGGTTGAAGAGCCAGATGTCCTGGGCCCACCCGCCGCGGTAGCGTTTCCACGTGCGGAAGTCGGTGGTGGATGGCGTGTAGGCGAGCCACTGGCCGTCGGGCGAGATCGTGCCCGTAGTGCCGTAGGGGATCGGGAGGCGCGTCGGCGGACCACCGGCAGGCGAGACTGTGAAGATCTGCTGGAAGCGCTGCAGGCCGCTGAGCCCCGCCATGTAGAAGATGACCTTGGCGTCGGGGGTCCAGTCAGTCACGATCTCGTTGTCGGGGTGGTAGGTGAGGCGCGTCGCGGTGCCTCCTTCGGCGGAGATGGTGTAGACGTCGCGGTTGCCCTCGTAGTTGCCGATGAAGGCGATGGTCTTGCCGTCGGGGCTGAACTTGGGGAACAGTTCACGGCCGGGAGGCGAGGCGAGCGGGCGGGCCATCCCGCCCTCGCGCGAGACGAGCCAGAGGTCGTTCGCGTACATGAACACGATGTCCTTCGCGCTCACGTCGGGGAACTGGAGCATTTTCGACGATGGCTTCTGGTCCGCCAACGCGGACGACGCGAGCGCGAATACGGACAGCGACAACACGACGGAACGCAGGACATGCATGCGCGGCCTCTCCTGTTTTGCGCCCGCCCCAGCCGCGGACGCGAAGGGAGGAGTGTAGCGAGAGATCCGCTTTGTTCAGTTGGTCGGCGGGGCGGGCGCGGGCTGGCCCCAGCAGGCGGTGCAGTTGGGGACGGTTACCTCGGCGGTGGTGGTGGTCCCTGTTCCGGGAAGGACGAAGGCGACAAGCAACGTCCCGCCGAGAGTTGCGCCGCGGGAGATGGTGAATCGTCCGATGCGGACGTAATAGCCGCAGGGGTCGTTCGGGAATCGCGTCGCGTCCTTTGCGGCGGGGATGGCGCTGCCGGCGCCGAAGCCGGAGACGACCCAGAGGCCGCGGATGCCCGTCGCGGTGAACGCGCCGATGCCGGGCGGGAGGATGAGTTGCGGGACGGGTTGCGCTGCCGGCGTGCCGGCGGGCGGGGTTTCGGTGGCGCCGGTATCGATCGCGTAATAGGTGTCGAAGGCGAGGCATGGGAAACTCGCCACCTGCGAGGCGGCGGGGCGCGTGTTTCCGCCTGCTTCGTGCTGGAAGAACAAGCCGTTGCCCAGCGCGACCGGCGGGGAGCCTGAGACTTCGGCGCTGACGAACTGAAGGCTGAAGGGGGCGGTGCTGCTCTGGGAGTTCGTCGTCGCCATGCGGATGTAGAGGTCGGCGGTGGCGAACGGCGCGAGGTTGTATTCGAACTCCTCGTCGGTGCATCCGGCGTTGTCGAGGGGACGCCAGACGGCGGTGATGCCGGGGGCCTGGGTTGCGCACGGGTCGGGCGGGCCTCCCGGCGGGTTTTCGCCCGGGGGCGTGCCGTCGTCGTCATCGTCGCCACCACCGGATGAGCCATCGTCCGGGGGCGTGCCCTGGGTGGTGAAGGTGGCCGAGGCCGGCGTGCTGTTCGCCGTGCCGGCGGCGTTGCGCGCGACGACGCGCCAGTGATACGGCGTGCCGTTGACCAGCGTCGATCCCGGGATCACGAGCGTCGTCGCGGTTGTCGTGGTGCGAAAGGTGTTCGGCAGGGTGAACGCGGCATCCGTATCGATTGTTACTTCGTAATCCACGGCCCCCGCCGCCGCGCTCCAGGCGAGCGCCGGCGTGAGCGATTGGTCGGTTGCTCCCGCCGCGGGCAACGTGAGGCTGAACGCCCCCGGCAGGGGCACGCCGCTGCCCGTTCCCGGCAAGCCGAACAATGCGTTGAACGCCCAGACGGTCGAATCAAACGTCAGATCGACGACAAACGAGCGGAACGAGTTCGTCCCCGGGACGCCGGTTTCGACGGCGAGTTTGCCCGTCAGGCTGGTCATGGAGGTCGCCGCGGTGAGTCGGCCGAACAAGACGTAGTACCCCTCGTCGCCGAATTTCGCGGCGTCCTTGGCGCCGACGACACCTGTGAAGTTGAAGAGCGAGCCGGCGATGCGCGTCGGGGTGAAGATGGGGTTGTTGGTGGTTCCGCCGAGGAGCGAGAAGCCGGTGGCGCCGGTGGCGTGCAGGTAGGTGTCGAACTGCGTGCAGGGGCTCGAGGCGAGCGCGGCGGCGGTGGGGGGGGAGTCTCCCGTTCCGCTCGCCTGGAAGAATGTCCCGCCGACGATCGTGAGCGGATTCTCCTCCGTCGAAATGCCGAGGATCGGCGCCGCGGCGTCGAGGCGGACATACAGGTCATTCGTTCGGAAGCCCGCGAGGGTCGAGCCGCAGGCGCGGTTGTCGACGGGGATCCATTTGAACGATGCGGCGGTGGCGGTGGCGAGCGCCCCGCCGTTGCCCGACACGACGGTCCCGCCGCCGGTGGTGCCGTCCGACGCGCCGTTGGAGCCGCCGGTGTTCGTCCCGCTGTTCCCGCTGTTGGTGGTCCCGTTCGAGTTCTGAGTGGACCGGGAGGTGTTGTTGCGCGTGCCTGTGCTGTTGGCGTAGCGGCCGCCGGGGGCGTAGTCGCGGAGCCAGGGGTTCTGGCTGAGGATGTCGTCGAGCGATGGCGCGCCGTTGTTGTTGGCGCTGGAGGCGCTTTCGCCGGCGTTCTGCGTCGATGTGTTCGCGGCGGCGCGCTGGTTCGCGGCGGTGATATTGCCCCCGGCCGCGCGATTCTGGGCCTGCGACAACCGCTGTCGCCGAGCGTTTTCGAGGTCCTGTCGGCGCTGTTCGAGTTGTTGCTGGGCGGCGGCGGATCCCTGGGGCTGATTCGTGACCGGATTCCTGCCGGCCGCGTGGCGCGGCGTGCCGGTGGTGGTTGTGGTCGCGGGTGTCGGGGTCACGGGCACGGGCCTGGTTACTTCCTTCGCCGCGGCCGACTCGTTCGCCGCGCTGGGGATGATGGGCCTTCGCACCTCGGCGGTGCGCGTCGGCTCCGGGGCCCGCAGCGGCCCCTCGCGGTTGCGCATGCTCGGGACGTTGCCTCGGTCGATCGGGGCGAAGTTGTTGTGAACAATCGGCGGGCTGGACGGTTCGGCGGATGGCGAGGCGCTGTTGGCCGGCTTGGAGTTGAGGGCCGGGGGGGCGGGAGATTCCGCGGCGACATCCTCGGTCGGCGGCGCGGATCGCGAAGGCAACAACACCGCCGCGCCTGCCGCGACCGTAACCCCCAACCCGATCATGACCCACACCTGTTTCATCGTTGAAGTATCCCTATCCTCCAATGTTAAGCGTCGCCCCGGGGCCGAGGCACCCACATTCATACGGCCCGATCCGCGCCGGCGTCGCAGAGATTGGGCGACAATCGCGTCGAAAATGGGAAGTCCGGCCCTTCGGCGACGGGTGGCGGTCGTCGATCGTCTCGGCGTTTGCTGGCACGGGGTTCGGCCCCTAGACTCCCGTTGGATTCGCCCCCTGACATTTCCCGACCAAATCCTTCCCGGACAGTCGTGAATGTGGCAGATTCCTTGGGGGCCGTGCCGCCTCCGGTATGGGCTGGAAAGCCCATGCCACTTTCCCGGACTGAGTAGGGTGCTTGTCCAGACATGGTTTCTCCCGCAATGACTGCCTCTCCGAAAGCCCAGGCCGCCGCTCGACTCAGCGATTCGCTCCCAGCCGAGACCATCACCAAATGGCTCCGCGACATGATGCTCATCCGCGAGTTCGAGTTGCGGACGATGGCGGCGTACCAGCAGGCCCGGATCGGCGGGTTCTGCCACGTCTACATCGGGCAGGAGGCGACGGCGGTCGGGACGATCGCGTGCGTGAACCACGATGATCCGATCATCACGGCGTACCGCGACCACGGGCACGCGCTGGCGCGCGGCATGTCGAGCCGGGCGTGCATGGCCGAGATGTACGGGAAGACCACCGGCTGCGCCAAGGGCAAGGGCGGGTCGATGCACATGTTCGACAGGCCGAACCATCTCTACGGCGGGCACGGCATCGTCAGCGCGCAGACGGGGCTGGGCGTGGGGCTTGCCTTCGCGACGCGCTACGAGTGGGAGGTTCTCACGACCGGGTCGAAGAAGGTCTGCCTCTGCTATCTCGGCGACGGGGCGCTGAACCAAGGCGTCTTCCACGAGGCGCTGAACCTCGCCGGGCTGTACTCGCTGCCCGTCATCTACATCGTGGAGAACAACGGCTATTCGATGGGCACGGCCATCGACCGCGGGACCACGATGGCGCACGACCTTTCGGTGAAGGCGGCGGCGTACGGCATCGACTTCATCGAGATCGACGGCATGGACATCCGCGAGATCTACGACACGTTCAAGCCCTTCGCCGACAACCTCCGCGAGCGGCAGCGGCCGGGATTCGTGGACCTGAAGACCTACCGGTACCAGGGGCACTCGATGTCCGACCCGCAGAAGTACCGCACCAAGGAAGAGGTTGCGAAGTACCAGGAGCGGGACTCGATCGACCGGCTGGCGCACCTCCTGATGACCAAACCCGACGAGCCACACGCGCAAGCGAGTGGAACTCCCGCGTGGCGCGGGACGCTGACCGAGGAGGCGTACAAGGAGATGCAGAAGGACATCCGCGAAGAGGTGCGCGACGCGGTCGATTTCGCGGAAAAGAGCGACGCGCCCGACCCGTCGGCGGAACTCTACAGCGACGTGTACATGAATCCCCAGCCGAACCTCAGCCCGGCCGGGGAGTACGTGCGGGGGGCGAGGAATCCGCTGCTCTAGGCGCGCCGGACCGGCACGCAGGAAGTTGCACGCCGCGGGTCGCGGTCGCGTAGGATGTTCTCCCTTTTGTCGCCCCGGCGACGCTTCGATCTGACAGGAGAGGTCCCCCGCATGGCCCCGATCAAGCCGACGATGAAGCAACTGCTCCACAACATGCGCAAGGTGGAGGCGTCGGACCTTCACTTGAAGGTGGGGATGCCGCCGATCTATCGAGTCGCGGGGAATCTGAGGCTGCCCCAGGGGCTGACGCCTCTCTCGGCGGAGGAAACGGAATCACTGATCACGGAGATCATGCCGGCGTCGCTTCGAGAGCGGTACGACCGCACGGGCGATCTGGACTTCTCGACGTTTCAGGAGACCGACGAGAGCGGAGACCCGTCCAAGGCGCGGAGGCCCGATCGGTTCCGATGCAACGTGTTCCGCGCCGGCGGGAACATGCACGCCGCCATCCGGCGCGTGAAGCCCGAGATCCCGTCGTTCGAGTCGCTCCGTCTGCCGGACGTGTACCGCAAGATCGCGGACGAGACGACGGAAGGGCTGGTACTCGTCGTGGGCGTTACGGGGTCCGGCAAGAGCACGACGCTGGCGTGCATGCTGGAGCGGATCAACGCGACGCGGGCGGTGAACATCATCACGGTCGAGGACCCCGTCGAGTTCCAGATTCACCCGCGGATGAGCGTCGTCTCGCAGCGCGAACTGGGGATCGATGTGTCGTCGTACAAGGACGCGCTGCGGTTCATCGTCCGGCAGGACCCGGACGTGATCTTCATCGGCGAGTTGCGCGACCACGACACGGTGATGGCGGCGGTGCAGGCCGCGGAGACCGGGCACCTGGTCTTCGGCTCGCTGCACACGGCCGACACGATGCAGTGCTTCAGCCGGCTGGTCGAGTTCTTCCCGCAGCACGAGCACGATTTCATCCGCTCGTCGCTCTCCGGCACGCTCAAGGCGGTGTGCGCCCAGCGCCTGCTGCCCGCCAACAAGGATGTCGTGGGCGTCAACGCGGTGCCCGCCACCGAGGTCCTTCTGGCGAATCCGTCCGTGCGCGAATCGATCAAGCAAGGCGAGGACGCGAACATCCCGGCGATCATCGGCTCCGCGCGCCAGGAAGGCATGCGCTCGTTCGTCGATTCGCTTGTCGAACTGGTCGAAACCGAGGCCGTAACAATCGCCACGGCGATGGAGTACGCGCCGAGCCGCGAGGTGCTTTCGAGTCGGTTGAAGGGCGTGCAGGTCCGCTCCGCGACGATGACGGGGCGGAGGTGATATCCTGTCCGTGATCCGCTTGGTCTCCCGCGGCGTAGCGCGGGAGCGTGTCGATGGGGTGTCTTTGCGGGACTCGAACGAAACCGTATCCAGCCCTGCGGTTCAACGGCGCCACGAATGGGCCATGCCGCCGGCGGGCCTGCCGGTCCTCGCGGCGGGCTGCATCGTCCGGCGGCGGCTGCCGGCCCATCCGCTCGGCGAGCGGTTCGCGGCGGTCGAATCGGTCTCGGGCGCGCCGGTCCTCCTCTACCGGCTCGGCGGCGGGAGAGACGGGGCGACGCAGGCTGTCGCGCGCCGCATCGAGCGACTGTCGGCGATCACGCACCCACATATCCTTCGGCTGCGCCGGATGGAGATGGAGCCGGAGGGGCGGCTGTGGATCGTCGCCGACTATCCCGGAACGCACGCCGGGGTGCTTTCGCTGGCGGGGTTGCTGTCGCAGAAGGAGGGGGGGCGCGTCGCGCCTCAGGAGGCGCGGCATGCGGTGGTGCAGATTCTCTCGGCGCTCGCCGCGGGCCAAAGGGCGGGCCTTGCGCACGGCTCGCTTCGATCGGATGATGTGATCGTCGATCCGCGCGGGCGGGCGCTGATCGAGTTGCCGGGAGTCGAGCGAGCGCTGACGGATTGCCCTCCGCCGCAGGACGCGGCCGAGAAAGCCGACCTCAGCGCCGCGGCGGGCATTGCGTACGAACTCCTGACCGGAGTGAGCCTTCCGCCGACGGATGAGGCACGCACGGGGCACGGCGGCTGGGATGCCTGGATTCGGGCGGCGGCGCGCGGCGAGTGGAGCAAAGCGGGCGAGGCGCTCGCGCATGTTCCCCGGCGCTGAGCGGCGCTCGCAGTGCATGTTTGAGAAACCGATTCCGGTCGAGCGTCGCATCGTGCAAGGCACCCGTGGTAGAGGACGCGGGGCGGCGGGTGGCCGGGGGCCCGGTCTCGAAGGGCTTTCGCCCCCCGGGGCGCTCGGACGTTGCGAGTGGCGCGGCGAAGGTCGCCGCGATCGTCGCGCGCCCAAGGGGCGAGGGGGAATACAGAGAGAGTCTCAATGATTCGCAACGAGTGGCTTGCTCGCCGAGCCTCGCCGCGCCACTCGCAACGTCCGTGCGCCCTGCGGGCGGAAAGGCCGACGAATCCCCGATGCGCCGCAGGACGTCGCGGCACCTTGATCGGCTACTCTCACACGCTCTCTCAGTGCGCGACGACGTTCGCCACGTTGAAGATCGGCAGCAGCAGGGCGATGGCGATGCCGCCGATCGTTACGCCCATGAAGACGATCATTGCGGGTTCGATGAGTTGGGTGGCGTTCTTGACGGCTTCGTCGAGGTCGGTTTCGGTGGACCGGGCGATCTTCTCGAGGACTTCGGGGAGCCGGCCCGAGCGCTCGCCGGCGGTGATCATCTGACCGATCTGCGGCGGGATGAGCCAGGTCTCCTGCACTACCTCGGCGATGGTGTGCCCGCCCGTCATGGAATGCTCCATGCCGGTCCACAGGTCGAACCAGTGGGCGTTCTGGGTGACGTTTCGGACGATTCGGACGGCGTCGAGGAGCGGGACCCCCGAGGCGAGCAGCGTGCCGAGGGTCCGCGTGGCGCGCGTGAGGTAGAAGAGGCGGAACATGGGGCCGATGACCGGCGCTTTGAGTTTGGTGGTGTCGATGATGCGTCGCCCGGCGTGCGTGAGCCGAAGGGCGATGAGGCCCACCACGACCCCCACGAGCGCCGCGAGGAACGCGGGCCAGTTGGCGATGAGGAATCGGCTGGATTTGAGCACCACGGTGGTGAGCGCGGGGAGCGCGGCCTCGCGGGATTCATAAATCTTGGCGAATCGCGGGAGCACCCAGACAACGAGGAAGCCGGTGACAACGACGGCGATGCCCACCATGACCAGCGGATAGGTGAGTGCGCCCTTGATCTGGCGGGCGGTGCGGCGTTCCTTGGCGAGGTACTCCGAGACGCGCCCGAGCATCTCGCCCATCTTGCCCGAAGCCTCGGAGGCGGTCATGAGCGAGACCATCAGATTGGGGAAGACCTTCGGGAACTCGGCGATGGCCGCGGAAAACGGGACTCCGCCGTGGATCTGATCGGTGACGACCTCGGCGATTTTTCGGAATCCTCCGCTCTTGGCCGATTTGACGAAGGCATCGAGCGCGTCCGCGAGCGGCACGCCGGTTTCGAGCATGACGGACAACTGGCCGGCGAAGGCGATGACCTCCTCGCGGCGGACCGACCCCGCGGCGAACCGGACGCGCGCCTCCTCCGGGCTGATCTGCGCTGCGCCGATGTGAATGTCGGTCACGGTCTTGCCCTCGCGGTCGAGCAGGCGGAGGGCTTCCGACTGCGAGCGGGCCTCGATGGCCCCCTCGACCGGTTCGCCGGACATGTTCCTTGCTCGGTAGGTGAAGGTCGGCATGGCGCGGTTTGGGGAGGAGGGTGCGATCAGAGTGCGGAGGCGCGGATGACTTCCTCGACGGTCGTGAGGCCTGCGGCGGCCTTGAACATCCCGTCGTCGCGGAGCGTGCGGTGGCCCGTGCGGGCGAGCATGGCGCGGAGTTCCTGGAGCGTGGCGCCGGCCGCGACCTGTTCGAGGATGGCCTCGGACGGAACGAACAACTCGAAAATCCCGAGCCGCCCGGCGTACCCGGTTCCCCGGCAGCGGGCGCAGCCCGGCCCGCGGTGGAGTTCCTTGCATTCGCCGACGACGGCCTCGACGGATTCGCGGGCGGCGGCATCGGGCGTGAACGCCTCCTTGCAGTGCGGGCAGATCTTGCGGACCAGGCGCTGGGCCAGCACGCCTCGGAGCATCGCCGCGATGAGGTACGGTTCGATGCCCATGTTGTGAAGGCGCGTGACGGCGGACACCGCGTCGTTCGTGTGCAGGGTTGACAGGACGAGGTGGCCGGTGAGCGCGGCCTGGGTGGCGATGGTGGCGGTTTCGAGGTCGCGGACTTCGCCGACCATGATGACGTCGGGATCCTGGCGCAGGAGCGAGCGGAGCGCCTTGGCGAAGGTGAAGCCCGCCTTGTCGTTGACCTGGAACTGGTTGATGCCGGGGAGTTGCGCCTCGACGGGGTTCTCGACGGTGGAGATGTTGATGTCGTCGGCGGCGATCTCGCCGATGACGCTGTAGAGCATGGTGGACTTGCCGGAGCCTGTGGGGCCGGTGACCAGCACCATGCCGTTGGCGGCGCGGATGACCTCGCGCCACGGGACGACCATCTCCGCGCTCATGCCCATCTTCTCGAAGGGGATGATGGCGTTTCGGTTGTCGATGATGCGGATGACGACCTTCTCGCCGTGCTTCCCCGGCATGGTCGAGACGCGGAGGTCCACGGGCCGGCCGTCGATGACGACGTGGATGTCGCCGTCCTGCGGGACCCGGCGCTCGGAGATGTCCATGCCCGCCATGATCTTGACGCGCGAGACGACGGCGGGGTGCATCTGGTACGGCGGAACGAGTTTGACGAGGAGCCGCCCGTCCACGCGGAAGCGGACCCGGCAGCGGTGGTCCTCCGGCTCGATATGGATGTCGGAGGCGCGGTCCTGGATGGCGTGGTAGAGGATGTAGTTGACGAGTTTGATGACGGGCGACTGGCCCGCCACGGCCTCGAGTTGCGAGAGGTCGAGCGCCTCGGGGTCCTGCGTGCTGAACTGGCGGACGTCGACGTCGTCGTAGATCTCGTCGATGACGAAGACATTGGCGGAGGGCAGGTAGGCCTGGAGCGTGGCGCGGATGTCCTGGCTCGTCGAGGCGACGATCTGGACCTTCTTCCCGCTGACGCGCTCGGTCTCCTCCACGAGGAAGAGGTTCGCGGGTTCGCTGACGGCGACGGTCAGCGTGTGGTCCACGCAGAAGAGCGGGAGCACGCCGTGCGAGTCGATGAACTCGCGCGGGAGCGCCTCGATGGCGCGCGGATCGGCGATGCGCGGCGTGATGCGCGCGAACGGCACGCCGTAGGTCTCCGCGAGGACCTCCATGACGACGTGCTCTGGGGCGAACCCCAGTTCGACGATGACCTCGCCGAGGAGTTTCGTGTGCCCTCGCGACGCCTGTTCGTCGAGGGCCTGGCGGAGTTGTTCCGGCGTGAGCCTGCCGGTCTGCACGAGGCGGTCGCCCAGTTGAAGGCGCGGCGCGGCGCCCATGCCGCGGGTGGACACGGCGGCGGGTTGGCCCGGCCGGCGCGCGTCGGCGTGCCTCGTGTCGTGGAGCGGCGCCGGGGCGGTCATCGGAGGCTCCTCACGGCGGCCTCGAGGGTCGGCTGGGCCTCGAAGGCAAGGTCCAGACGGGTGAGCGCGAGGATGGTCTTGAGCGTGTCGTCGGGGCGGAGGAGCCTCATCTCTCCGCCGCTCTCGCCGAGCGATTCCTGAAGCCTGAGCCAGGATTCGAGTCCCGCGGAGTCCACGAACTCGAGGTTCTCGCAATCGATGACGACGTGCCTGACGCCCGCGTTTCGCCGCTCGCCCGCGACGCGCTTGAAATGATCGACGTCGTCGGCGGTGTAGTCGCCGGAAAGCGTCAGGACGCTGACGGTCTCGTAGTCCTGGAACGAGATCTTCATGCGGCGAGCCCCGTTCGGCGGATGCGCAGCCCGCCGGTCTGCATCGTGCCGGCGTGCTGGTGCTTCTCGACGAGTTCGTCGTAGCGGGCGAGGTCCACGCGCTGGAACGCCTCGACCAGTTCGGGATCAAACTGGGCGCCGGCGTTGTCCGCGAGTTCCTCGAAGACGCGGTCCCGCGGCATGGCGGAGCGGTAGGTGCGGTTGGACGACATGGCGTCGAAGGCGTCGACGAGGCCGATGATCCGGGCCATGAGCGGGATGCCCGCGCCCTTCAGGCGGTTCGGATAGCCCCGGCCGTCGAAGCGTTCGTGGTGATAGAGCACGCCGGGGAGCAGGTCCTCGAACTGCGGGATGTCGCGGAGAATCTGGTAGCCGATCTCCGGGTGTTGCTTGATGAGGGCGAACTCCTCCTCGGTGAGCCGGCCGGTCTTGCACAGGACGGCCTCGGGAACCCCGATCTTGCCGACGTCGTGGATGATGCCGGCGAGGCGCACGCGCTCGCACGGCTCGTCATCAAGCCCGTGAGCCCGCGCCAATGCCGCGGCGAGTTCCGCCACGCGCTCCGAGTGGCCGCAGGTATACGGGTCCTTCGCGTCGATCGACGAAGTGAGGGCTTCGAGCGTGCCCATGAACATGATCTGCTGGTCGTCGTAGAGGATGGCGTTGTCGAGAAGGATGGAGAGGTAGGCGCTCGCGGCTTCGAGCAGTTTGATGTCGGTGCTGCTGACCTGCGGGTCGTCGCCCTTCTTGCATCCGGCGAAGATGGCGGCGGCGATCTGCCCCTCGCGGGCGACCGGCTGGATGAGGAGTTGCGAATCGCCCTTGCCGAGGGAGCCGCGCTCCTGGGGCTGAAGCACGCGGGCTTCCTTCGGGCTCAGTCCTTCGAGCAGGTGGGCCGTATCGCGCTCAAGGTCGGCGTCGAAGCACGGCGCGTGCCCGCTGAGGTGCATCCGGCCGGCCATGCCGCGGGCGAGCCGCCTCTCGGGCGCGAACCGAACGGCGACCCACTCGTAGGGCAGGGTCTTCTGGAGTTCGTCGCACGCAAGCGAAACGAACTTCTGCGGATGCGCGACCTGGTTCATCGACCGCCCCAGGTTCTGCAGGAGCGTGATTTCTTCGTAGGACTCCGCCAGGCGCAGGCTGAAAGAAGACACGGAATCCTGCGCGATCGACAAGGCTTCGAGGTCCTGACGATGCCAACCGAGGACGATGACCGTGCGTTCGGCGTCGCGCTCGGTGAACACGGCGAGCGGCGCCACGGCGGCGCGCGCGGCGGCGAAGTCCAGCCCGGCGCGGCCGCACGTCTCGCGGAAGCATGGACCATCAAGGAACTCCGGGCCGAGGATCATCGCCGCCGTGATGCCGCGGCGGCGTCGGCGCGGGCCGTCGATCAGCGGCGCCATCCACAGACCGTCGGCGACGCGCGCCGTCGCGGGCTCGTCCGAGGCGAGCCACGCGGCGACGGCCTCCGCGACAAGTCGCTCGACGGGGCCCGAGTCCAGCCACGCCGCCGCGCTGCCGAAGCCGCCGGGTCCCGCGATGCGCCGGCCCTCGCCGTCGAAGCGCCACGTCGGGATGCCGAGCACGCGGCAACGGTCCTGCAGGAGGAGATGCGTCGGACATTCAGGGGATGGAACGGTCGATTCGATCACGCGGCTTCCTTGACGCTTGCGCCCTCCGAAGGCCGGCCGAGGATGCGCTCGACCTCCTCGAGAATCTGCCTCGGAGAGAACGGCTTGCTGAGGACCATCTTGATATTCGTTGCCGCCAGGTCGGTCTGGGCGAGCGCGTGCCCGCGGGCGGTGAGCATGATCGCCGGCAGGTTCGAGGTCGCCGGGTTGGTCTTGAGTTTGGCGCACATCTCCAGCCCGCTCATGTAGGGCATCTGAAGATCCGTGATGATGAGGTCCGGCGGGTCCTGGACGGCGAGTTCGTAGGCCTCCTCGCCGTCGGCGGCGGTGCGGACGTCGTAGCCCGCGTTGCGCAGTTTGAACGCGAGCACGTGGACAATGTGCGTTTCGTCGTCGGCGATGATGAGCCTGCCGGAAGTGGGCGTCGCCATGTCTTCAACCTCCTGATTGGAACTCAAAGGGGACGGTGAACCAGAAACGGCTCCCCATGCCGACCTGGCTGGAGACCCCGACTTGCCCGCGGTGGACGGTCTCGATGATGTGCTTGACGAGGTTCAGGCCCAGGCCCGTGCCCTTGGCCATCCGCTTGTAGGACTCGATGCGGTAGAACTTCCCGAAGACTTTGTCGAGGGCCTCAGGCGGGATGCCGAACCCGGTATCCTGCACCGCGACGAGGACCGAGCGCGATGCGTCGTCGTTCTCGACGGAGACCGTGACCCGGCCGTTCTCGGGCGTGTACTTGATGCCGTTGGACACCAGGTTGAGGATGACCTGGTGCATCATGTCCCGGTCGGCCTGCGCGGTGTAGATGAGGGGGCCGATCTTTTCGAGGAGCATGATCTTCTTTTCCTTCGCCTGGGGCTGCATCGTCTCGATGACTTCGCGGATCACCTTGGCGAAGTCCACCTCGACCGCTTCGACCGAGATGATGCCCGCTTCGATCCGGCTGATGTTCAGCATGTTGTCGATCATGCGCGACAGCCGCTCGGCCTCGGACTTGATGATGCCGTAGAACTCCTGCCGTGTCGCCTCGTCCTGGGCCTCGGCGTCGAGGAGCATCTCGACGTAGGCGTTGATCGACGCGATCGGCGTGCGCAGTTCGTGCGACGCCTGCGAGACGAAGTCGGACTTCATCTGGCTGATTTCCTTCTCGCGCGTGATATCGCGGAGGATGGTGACCACGCCGCCGACGTCCTTCGGCTGGGCGCCCGCGCCGGGCAGGCAGGCGATGGTGACATCGAACGACGCGGGGGTCGTGGATGAGGCGGGAGGCATGGCGTGCTCGACGTGGCGCTGCTTCGACACCATGCCGGACTGGCGGACCTCCTTGATCAGGCGCGACAGCCCCTCGTCCTTCACGATATGGTCGATCGGCTTGTGGGCGGCGTCGCCCGGGTCGAAGCCCAGCAACCGGGCCGCGGAGGCGTTCGCCAGCGTCAGTTCGTTGAACTGGTCGGTGACAAGCACGGCGTCGCGGAGGGAATGCAGGATCGCCTCGCCGTGCCGGCGCTCGGCCTCGGCGATGCTCAGGCGGATCTCGGCCTCGCGCAGGCGGACGCTGAGTTGGTCCTGCTTCTGCGTGGCGGCGTTCAGGCGCTCGGAGATCACGCGCGCCAACGGGGCCAGGAGTACGGGCGCCGACGCAACGTCGAGCGACGGCGGCCCATCGACGGACAGCGCCGCGGTCATACGCTGGATCGTCCGTCGGCGCATGCCCACGAACACGGCAAAGGCGCCCGCGATCGGAACGAGATGGCTCGCCGCGACCGCGGGCCAGCGCCAGGAGTCATCTGGGAGCGCGAGACGATTGACACACCAGCCGGACGCCGCGCACGCGCACGCCAGGGCGGCTGCGCCGCCGACGATCGCGAAGATGGAGCGTGTCGTACACATGAGGCTTCGGCTTACTGGTCGTCCGCCGCGCCGGCGAGTTCGGCGGTCTGACGTGTGTTCAGTGATTCGGCGAGACGGGAGGCCTGCGTGTTCTTCGGATCGCGGCGAAGGGCTTCGGAGTAGGCGAGGCGCGCTTCATCGGCGCGGCCGAGGTCGGTCAGGATCATGCCGCGAAGGACCGCCGGAGCCGGGTCGCGGGGGACGCGGGCGAGGGCCCGCTCGAGCGTCTTCGCGGCGGCGTCGGGCTTCCCGTTGTCGCGCTGCCAGAGGGCGAAGAACATGTATCCCTCGGCCCGGGTCGGTGCGAGGGCGATGAGCCGTTGCCCCGCCTCGCGGAGACGGAAACCATCCTTGAGAAGCAGCGAGACGTTCCCGAGATCAAGCCACACATCAGCATCGCCGGCGGAGGATTGATTCGACGCAAGGTGAATCAGGATTTCCCGCGCTTCGACGGGCCTGTCAAGCGCGACGAGGCAACGGGCCCGCAGGTGCTGCAGGTCGGCCCGGCCGGAGTGTTCGGGCTGCATCAGAAGGCGACGCAGGGCCGACTCCGCCTCGGCGTGGTCCGCGAGCGCGAAGCGCGCCCGCGCCAGGTCCTCGAGGATCGAGGGATCGTTCGGCGCGAGGAGGAGCGCCTCGGCGAAGTGCCGCGCCGCCGAGACGTGCTCCCCGCGGAGCGAGGCGATGTGCCCGAGCGTCTGGCGCACGCCGGCGTTGTGCTGGAACGGCGAGGGATTCGGCGAGAGGAGCGTCTCGGCCTCGTCGAAGCGCCCCTCGTCCACGAGCATCTCGGCGGCGGCGACGGCGAACTGCGGGTTCGATGGATCGGCCTCCGCCGCGGCCTTGTAGCACCCGAGCGCTTCGCCGAACTGGCTGAAGCGTTCGTGGACGATGCCCTTGTAATACTGAGCGTCGGCGTTCTTCTCTTCAAGGGCCAGGGCGGCGTCGAGCGAGCCGAGGGCGGCCTCGAGCCGGCCCAACTCGATCAGGACTCGCCCTCGCAACACATGGCTGCGGGCCACCTTCTCGTTGAGCGCGATCGACTGCTCGATGTTCTTGAGCGACTTCTCAAGGTCGCCCGAGAGGAACTGCTGCTGCGCCATGTCGAATGACGTGGCGGCCTTGACGCTGTTCATCCGCGCCTCGGCTTCATTCTTGAAGGCCTGCGTGTGCTTGCCGTGTCCTTGGCAGGCGGCGAGCGCCAGGAGCGCGGCAAGGGCCGCGGTCGTTGCTGCGTGGTGCGCGCGATGACGGGTGCGGGTCATGATCGGCTCCTGGTTGCGTGGATCGGCGGGCGAACAGGCCGCGATTCGGGCGGCTCACTCATCGGTCGGGGTCGAGGCGACGCCCGAGTCGTTCGCTGGGGGGGCTTCATCCGTCGCGGACTGCACGAAGTTGAGGAAGTCGCTCAGAAACGCCGAGGCCTGAGTCGGCGCGGCGTCCGGGTGTTCGGCCTCGTTGCCGGGCTGCGGCGGCGCGCTCGCGCCCGCCTTTGCGGCCGCCTCATTCCCGATGATGTCGCTCAGCATGCTGCGCGTGGGCCACGCGGCGGGCGTGCCGGACAAACCCGCCTGCATCTTGTGAACGTCGGTCTGGGAGGGGTTGAGTTCGAGCGACCGCCGGAGGAGGTAGAGCGCCTCGTCCTTCTTCCCTTCGGCGGCGAGGCGTTCGGCCCGGACATTGAGTTGCGCGGTCTGCTTCTCGCGGCTCCAGGGGAGCAGCCCCTGCCGCGACCCGGTGCGGACGTGTTCGGTGTACCCGATCGCCTTCTCGCCCTGCGAGAGGAGGACCTGGTCGTTCATGATCGTGGGCTTGATCATGAAGATGATCTCCTGGCGCTCGGTGCTGTCGTCGTGTCCGCGGAACGCCGCGCCGATGAGGGGGATGTCGCCCAGTCCCGGCACCTGCTTGCGCGCCTGGCGCGTTCGTTCGCGGAAGAGCCCGCCGAGAACGATGGTCGAGCCGTCGGGCACGATGACGTTGGTGGTGATCTCCTGCGCGACCTCGTCCGGGACGGTCACAGTGCGCCCGTCCTTGTCGGTGAACTCGTTGATGATGCCCTCGGAGATCTTGGGCTTGAGTTCCATGCGGATCAGCCCGTCCTTCGAGACGAAGGGACGGAAGGCGAGCGACGTGCCCGTGGGCAGAAACTCGACGTCCTGCTCGGTGACGCCGTTGTTGGTCGTGCTCTTGAGGTAGCCGATCTTGCGCCCGACGTCGACCTTCGCGCTCTGGCGGTTCAGGGCGAGGATCTTCGGGTTCGAGACGATCGAAACATCCGACACCTCGTCGAGCGCCTTGATGAAGACGGCGATGTCGTCATGGAGGATCGAGAGTTTGAATGTGCCCGGCCCCTGCGTGTTGCCGGGGGTCGAGGCGAGGCCCGAGCCGCGGTTGTCGCCGGGGACGAAGTCCTCGCCGGTGTTGAGCACGTTGGGCGACGACAGCACGCCGCCGAGGCCGAGGAAGTCGGTCATGTTCACGCCGTTGAGGAACGCGAAGTCCACGCCGAAGGCGTTCGCCTCGGTCAGCGTCGTCTGGAGGATCGTGGCCTCGACGAGCACCTGGGCCGGCTTGGTGTCGAGGCTCGTGATGAGTTTCTCGATCTCCTCGAGTTGCTCGGGGTAGTCGAAGATGACGAGCGTCGACGCGAGCGCGAACTGCTCGTCGCCCGTCGGCGAATCCTCGGGGATCGAGAACGAGCCGACATCGCCGTTGGTCTTGATCTGTCCCTTGTCCGAGAGAAGCGGCGAGACGAACTCCGCGGCGTCGTTGGCGTTCAGGTAACTGAGATGGATCACCTTGGACACGACCTGCCGGTCCTGGGCCTGGATCTGCCCGAGTTCTTCGAGCGTGTAGACGTAGATGAAGTTGCCCTTCTCGATGTACCCATAGCCGTTGACGTGGAGGATGGCGTCGAGCGCCTCGTACAGCGTGACGCCGTAGAGATTCGCCGTCACGTGCGCGGCGACGTCCTTGCTGGCGACGATGTTGCGGTGGCTCTGGAGCGAGAGCATCTGGAGGACGTTCGCCAGGTCCTCGTCCTGCACGAACATGTCCACCGTCTGGTATTCGGACACGGTGATGTCAGGCTCGGAGGCGGGATCGCCCTCGGCGGGCGCCTGGTCGTAGGTCGGCACGGCGTCGGGCGCATGCGGCGCGGCCGCCGGCGGGGGCATGGTCCCCGGCTGATCGCCGGCCGCCGACGCCTCGGCGGGTGGCGCGGCTTGCGCGGCGGCGGCATCCTGGGCGGCCTTCGATCCGGCGTTGGTGTATGTCCCGGGTTTGGAAGGCGCCCGCGTTGTGGTCGTCGTCGTGGTCGAGGTCGGCGTGGAGCCGGTCGCCGACGGCGTCGTTGTGGTCGTCGAAGTCGACGTTCCGGCGCCGGTCCCGGTGGTCTGGGCGGTCGTCCCCGCGGCGAGCGCGAGCACAAGGCAGGCGCCAAGTGCGAAACGATCGGTGTGTCCCGTGCGGCAATCGTTCATCTCTAATCACTCCTTGATCGTGCGACGGGCATCGGCCCGCCGCGGGCTACCGATCGTGCTTGGAAAGCGACAACCTGACGCGGATGGATTCCTTCTCAAAGACCACCGTGGACGACGTGATCTCGATCACGGCCCAATCCCGGACCGACTGCCCGACGCGCACGACGCACGCGCGGCCGGAGGGGCCGTCCGTCTCCACCACCGCCGTGGGCTGATGTCCGAGAACCACGCTCGAGAGCCTCCACCCTGCCGTTTCCTGAACCAGTTGCGCCTCGCGACGCTTCGGGTCGTCATCGGCGTTCTCGGCGGGCGATTCGACCGGCTCCGGCGGAGGCGCGGCGTTCAGGGCTTCCGGTTCTGTCGGCTGTGTGGGCAGGGGGAAGTATGCGGGGTCGGGGATGAACAGGTCGCGCGTCAGACGGGGCGAACGGGACACGCTGATGGTCCGCCCGGGACGGAGCGCATCATCGAAAGCCTTGGCGCGATCGACCGCGTTCCGGCCCGCGCTGGCGAGCGAGGACATCGCGGGCGCATCGGTCGCCTGGGCCGCACGCCCGGTTCTCGGACTCATCTTCAGCCAGCCGCGGACGCCGACGAGAGCCAGCAGCACCAGGAGCGTGCCGAGCGTCGCGGCCTTCTTGCGCTCCTGCGCCAGCAGGACTTTGAGCATGACCAGGCGGCTCTTCAAGGTTGGTCCTTCCCGGGCGCCGCCGCCTCCTTGGTCTCCTGGGTGAAGAACGCCTCGATCGAGAACTCGCCATGCACCGATCCGTCGGCGTGTGCCTCTGTTCGCCTTGCCGGGTCGGTGCTCGCGCGAAGGCGTTCGATCCGCACCAGCCTCGGGAGCGATTCGATCCGCGACACCGCCTCGTAGATCCTGATGAATGGCCCATCGAGCGCGACGGTGACGGGCAGGGACTGCGCATCGCCGTGAGACTTGACCGGCCTGGTCGTGATATCGCGCTGCTGGAAGCCCAGTTCATCCAGCGTCCCGCTGATCGCCGTCATCAGTCCTGCGATGTCGCTCTCGACCGGGATCGGCGTCAGGCGTCCCTTGCCCAGTTCGCGCAGCGTCTGGAGGTCCGCCGTCAGCCGTTCGAGGGCTTCCGGATCGTCCGCCGGTTTCGCCAGTTCGGCCTGGAGCGAGACGATCTCGCGCCCGAGCCGCGCCCGTTCGCTCAGGGGCTTGGCGATGAACCCGCCGCCGCCCAGCGCCGCCAGCGCGATCCACCCGATCAGGAAATGAGAGGATTTCACCTGCATCACTCGGCGTCCTCCGCGGCGTCAACAAAGAGGTACCGGTGAGAGAGATCGATCTCGGACGTGACACGGAACCCCCGCGCGCGCATCCCGTCGGCCTCACGATCCCGCGTGTAGTCGAGGCGCACGCCGGTGAACAGCGGGTTGGCGTCCAATCCCGCGACGAGGGCCGCGATCGCCGCGTCATCCGGCGCAATGCCCTCGATCTCGATGACCATGAGCGTCCGCGGCGGCGGGGGGGGCTCGGCCTGTTTCGACTCCCTCTTCCGACCGCCGGTCGGCGCGGGCTTCTCCTCCCGCGGCGTGACCGAGAGCGCCGTCAGCGCGACCGCCGTCGGCGTCGAGGAGGCGACAGCGTCCACCACCTCCGTCGCCCGGATCGGCCACGCCAAACGGTTGAACCGCGCCATCGACGACTCGATCGTGCTGATCTCCTCGAGCAGGCGGTTGACGATCTCGCTTCGGCTCCAGTTGATCTTGACCTTCACCGCGAGGCTGTCGCGCTCGCGCGCCCGGGCGCGGTTCGCCAGCGACATGAACCAGTGCGTCCCGAAGAGCGCCGTCGCCGTGAGGACGTAGACCAGCGTCCACCGCCGGACCATCAACCGGCGGTTGAGCACGTCGCGGCACTTCGCGGGGATGAGGTCGATGGGTCGGCTCACGCGACCCTCCTCGCGGCGTCCGGCTGCGGCGCCTCCTTGGCGGCCGGGTCGGCCCGGCGGCGAAGCCCGGGCGCGTTCGACCGCGCGCCACGGAGCGCGCGCATCGCAAGCCCCGCCGCCACCGCCCACGGAGCGTCCTGCGTTTCGGAGATTGCCGATCGAACCCGCGACGTGTCGATCCCGCCAAGGGGATGGCCCTGCGACGTCGGAACGTGGAGGGTCTCGCCGATCAGTTCGGCCATCTGAGGCTCGGGCGCGTTACCGCCGGACAGAATGCACTCCTCGACGCGGCACCCTCGGAACGACACGCTGAAGTACCGGATGCACAACGAAATCTCGTTGGCGATGTCCATGATCGTCGGCCGGATCGCCTCGAAGATCGCACGGTCAACCCGCGGATCGATCGGCGCCCCCGCCATCCGCTGACGGCGCAGATCGATGATCGAGTCGATCGGCAGGTTGAGCCGTTCGGCCGCGGCCTTGGTCATCGCCTGGCCGCCGATCTCCACCGGCTTGTGGAACGCGATGTGCTGCCCCCGGATGATCGAGATGCCCGTGGTGAGCATGCCGATGTGGGCGACGACCTTGATCGTGTCCTGGTCCTCGGCCCGGCGAAGCGTGCGCGAGTATGCCCGAGCGGCCGAGATGAACCCGGGCTCGACGGCGATGGGTCTGAGTCCGATCGATGCCAACCCCATGACGAGACGCTCGACCGGCGCGCGGGCCGTCCCGACGAGGATGATCTCGTCGCGGAACTCGTCCCCCTGCCGGACCTCGCCCGCGCGAACCCATCCGACCTCGGCTGGGACGGCCTCCGGAAAACCGAGTCGGCCCGGCGCATCGAGCGCGGCCGCACGCTCCACCTCGTCGTCCGGCATCCGCGGCTGGCGGATCGAGCGAACCCGAAGAAGCCGGTCGTCGAGCGAGACGACGCACTCCCGGCCATGAAACTCCCTCGTGGCCAGACGGACCCGAAGCGTCTCGCAGATCGCCTGGATGCGCGCATCCGAGTCGGGCTGATCGGCGGCCTCGGGCAGGTCGATCCTCGCCGCCGCCGCCGCCGCCAGCCCGCCGCGGACGCGCTGCAGTTGCAGCAGGCGCATGCCCGACGATCCCAGGTCAATCCCGATGGGAAGCGGCTTCAGGTTGAGGAATGCGAGTGAGTGCATGTCTATTGGCGGGATGGTTGTTGTGCCGGACGTGAATCGGTTTATGGCTCTTCGCCCGCGTCCTCCACTCGTGCAACGCGCACGCGGCCTGTGTACGCCTGGACATCGACCTGGAACACGGCGCCGGATCCGGTGATGCGGACCGATCCGCCGGCGCCCGGGTCCGGCCCGTCCAACTCCGCGACCGGGCCTCCCAGTTCGTCGAAGATCAGCAGCGCCGTGCCGTTGAACGCGGGGTCGGAGAGGACCGCGCCGCCGAACTCGGGGTCCGCGAAGTCGCGTCCGAATGGACGGTCGGGGTCGTCGGGATCGGGCAGGGCGTCGGTGGCGAGGTTGAGCTCCGCGCCGCGGACTTCGGCGAGCGTGTAGCCGTTGCCTTCGACGAAGTCCCAATCGCCGGTCTCGGCGTTGAAGCGCGGCACGACGCCGAACATCACCGCCCGCCGCGACTGGAACGCCACGGCGTCGGATTGCAGAAACCCGATGTCGGCGACGAGCGTCCGGACGGACGCCTGAACGCGAAGGACGCCTGTCTGCGACATCGATGGAATCACAAGCACCCCCGCGATGCCGAGCAGCACCACGACGAGCATGACTTCAATGAGCGTGAACGCGCGGGCCGGCCGGAGGCGATGCGGACGATGAATGGGCTGGGGGCGTACCATCGGTGTTCCCTTCGCCGGGCCGGGCGCGGCATGAGCGCCCGGCGCCTCCGCGCCGGTCCTTAAGGAATCGACCTGTTTGCAACCCCGACTGAGCAACGCGGGCGTTCGCGGCTCGTGAACCGCATGAACAACCGGCATGCGCGGAACGGGGTTTTCGGGCGTGGGGTCGGGGCGCGACGCGTGCGAGTCGCGGCGTTCACGGCCGATCAAGGCTCGTTGCTGAGTTTGTTGAGGACCTCGTCGTACCCGGAGGCGTAGACGTCGAGTCGGCTTCCCGTGACGACGTATTGCCATCCCTCCGGCGTCCCGGGCGGCGCCGCCGCCGCCGCCGCGCGAGTCGTCCCCGCGCCGACGACGGTTCCGCCCGTGTACCCGTTGAAGGGCGATTCCTTGAGGTACCCGCTCGAAACGAGGATGCCCCACCCGCCGCCGCCCCCGAAGGGCTGGGTTGCGTGGTCCGTGGGCAGGATGCCCGCGTTGTTGACGCGGTACAACTCGATGATGTCGTCCACGACCTGCAACTGCCGGCGAAGCGAGGCCTTGAGCGCCTCGCCGCTCGCCCCGGCCACCTGCGGGATCACGATCGCCGCGAGGATCCCGAGGATCACCACGACGATCATGATCTCGATCAGAGTGAATCCGGCGTTGCGAAGGGGTCTGGCCATGACGGTCTCGGGCGTGGCGCGGCCGGGTGCGCCCCGCGGCGCACCCCGGAAAAGGCGGGCAGGCTCGGTCAAGAGCCCGCCCGCGATGAAACTCAGATCATGCATGCGTGGCGCGACGGATCAGGGAATCGTGTTCGCCGGGGTGTAGCCGGCTTCCGTCGAGAGGAACGTCCCGTCGAACCCCATCGCGAACACCACGCCGTAGTCGCTCGTGGAATCGTCGTGGAAGACCCATCCCTCGGTGCCGCCCGCGGGCGCGCCGGCGGCGATCTGATCGCCTTCGGTGCCGACGATGGTTTCGCTGCTGCCCGTGAACCCGTTGAAGGGCTGCTCCTTGAGGTACTGACCGGCGACGAGCACGCCCCAGCCGTTCTCGGCCGCGCCGCCCACGGGCGAGGCGTCCGTGTCGGGCAACTGGCCCGCGTTGCGAACCCGGTACAACTCGACCTGGCTCGAGATCGTCTGCAACTGGCTCGACAACGCCCCCTTGATGGCTTCCTGCGAGGCGCTCGTGAACTGCGGGATCACGATCGCCGCCAGGATGCCAAGGATCACGACCACGATCAGAATCTCAACCAGAGTGAACCCGCTTGTCCGACGATTGCGCATGGCGTCAAACTCCTCGAGGCTGCCGCCTCAACTACCGCGGCGTGTCCCGGCGTGCCGGGGATCCGCTTCCTCCGCCCGCGATCAGCCCGGACACACCGGCTCCGACCGCGATCCGATGAAGTCGGCCGCCCGGACCGTCCGAGGCTGCAACCGACGCCCCTGGACACAGGGACGGCTCGAACATCGGATTGAATCCCACCGCCGTGAAGCCCTCCCCCTTCGGTTCGGCGGGAAAGACCCTCATCGAACGGAAGAGACAACCCAACCGGCACCCTCAGAGAGCCGCTCTCGGACTGAACGATCGAATCCCGGAAGTGCCGCGTCCGAGAAGCCGATTCCTGCTGAACGGCGCAACGTGCAAGGCGCACATGGTGGAGGACCCGACCCGACAACATCCATGCGCCCTGCTGGCGGAAAGGCCGACGAGTCCCCGCCGCAGGATGCCGCGGCACCTTGATCGGTCTCAAACACGCATGCTCTGTTGAAATGCCCCGTCCTCAGCCTGAAAGGCTGGCATTCAATAGCCGGGGGCAGAGCGAGTCTTCGAGCACCGCCCCCGGTACGGGCCCCCTCCAGCCCTCTGTCTGCACCCTGAAAGGGTGCGACCCGTGCGCGATGCGCGGCCATTTCAACAGAGCAAAACACGCTCTCAATCCCGGCCCAGGATAAGCGGCACGAGCCGTTCGTTCGACAGGTTGAGCGCCCCGATCAGGGACGCCGCCAGGGTCGCGTCCTCGCCCTCGCCCTTCTCGGCGAGGTCCACGAGCCAGCGGACCTGCCGCGCCTCAAGGAGATTCCCGAACCGCTTCGCCGAGTTGGTCATCTTGGTCATCAGAACAAGACGGTCGGCCCCCGAGGCGTTGATCACCGCGTCCATCAGCGCCACCTGGGCACGCTCCTGCCCGATGAACGACAGAACGTCGGCCACCTGCAGACGCACCTCGTCCTTCGTGTCGGCCAGCGCGTTGATGAGCGGCACTGCCGCATCGTTGATGTCCAAAGCGCTCACGACCCCGCCTCCGCCCCCCGACGCGATCGCCAGATCGTGCAGCACCTCAAGGGCGGCCATGGAGTAGGAGAGAGCCTCCTCCTTCTCGATCATCGGCCCGGATGCCTGCACCACGAGTTGACCGATCGCCTCCTTCAGTTGCGCGTCGCTCACCCCCTGCCGCAGCACTTGCGTCAGCCGATCGCCCTCGAACTGCCCCGCGTACTGCGTGTAGCCCGACGCGGACATGAGCGACAGGATCGGCGTCGCCTGGAGGCGCGCGTTGTTCCGGGCCTGGTCGATCATCCCGATCGCGGCGTCGGTCGTGAGATCCGCCACGACGAGGTCGATGCCCGCCGTGTCCGCGATCGACGGGAGCACGCCATCCAGCGACGCCCCCGGCGGAAGAACGACATACCCCATCCCCTCGAGCATCTTCCGCAGAGACTGCTGCCGGTCCATCTCGCTCGCCAGCACCACGCCGTAACGCTTCGACGCTTCCCGGATGATCCCCGCGAGCGTCGGCACCACCTGGTCCGCGCCGGCGAACGCCTCGCGCGGCTTGGCCCGGCCGAGGGCCAGCGCCGCCTCGAATCGCACCCGCCTCTCCGGGTACGTCAGCGCATCAACCAGCGGCACTCCCTCCGCGCCCACGAGGCCCGAGACACCGGCGCTCCGCGAAAGCGCATCGATCGCCAGTCGCGCCAGCGGCGTGTCCCGATCGGCGAGCGCCCGCGCCAGCACGCGCTGCGTCGCCTCCGCGCCGGCGGCGACCGCGTAGTACATCGCGTCGCGCCGCGACGGGGGATAGGCGGGGTTCTCGTAATCCTCGGCCTGGTCGATCTGACGCGAGAAGTTCGCCGCGAGCCAGAGGGAGATCGCCTCCTGATCCGACGGATCGAGGCGGAGCGCCTTTTCCGCGAGGCGCATCGCCATCGCTTCGTGGAACACCTCGGTGCGAACGGCCGTCGCCTGCAGCCCGGTCTCCGGCGCATACGACCACACCAACTGAAACTTCTCGCCGGGGAACGACGTCAGGCTCTTCGGCTCGGAGTAATACTCCTCGGCGAGGTCGCGGAACAGGGGGGCGACAGGCGATCCCTCGGCGTTGCCGCCACCGAGCGCCTGAATCGCCGCCGCCGCCGCCGCCTTCACCTGCGGATGTGCGGTCGTCTGGACGAGTTCGGTCAGGTAGGGGAGCGCGCTCGGGTACGCGATCCGCCCCAGAACGCGGGCGATCATCTCCTGCGTCGCCGGATCGACCCCTAGCAACGACGCGCACAACGGCTGCACCGCCTGCCGACCCATCACACCGAGCAACGCCGACACCTCCGTGGACAGCAACTGATCCTTCCGCGACTGGAGCACGCCGAGCATCTGCGGCACGGCGTATTCGCCGGCGAATGACAGCCGCTGCTGCGCCAAGAGCCGGCCCCGGGTCATGCCGGTCAGCAGCGCGATGTTCCGCTCGATCTCCTTAGGATCCCGCGCCCGCGCACGCCGACCCTCCTCGTAGAGCGCGTTGAGTTGGGCCGCGACGCCCTCAAGGTCGGGCATCAGGATCGCCCGGCCGTAGGCCCTCTGGAACCGCTCCTGCATGTTCGCCGAGTCCTCGATGATCCCGAGGAACGCCTCCGGCGCGATCTGGCGATCGATGAGCGCCTGCGCCGTCGCCTTGGCCATCTCGACGTTGGCGACCGTGACATAGTGGTTGAAGTCCTCGACGAGTTGGGCGTCGGATTGGCGGGTCGGGGCCTGCGCGCGGGTCTCAAGCGTCGCCGCGGCGACCGTCCCCGCCGCGAGGCTGAGCGTGAGGATCATTCGGCCGAGAGTGGTGGGGAGCGGGCGTCCGTCGAACACGTGGGTCTCCTCGATAATTCGGCGTGGCGGTCGATGAGATGCGACGGCCGGCGGCCAAGAGTTCCGCAATCTACTTGCCCCCGATAAACAGTGTCAATGTTCGGCTTCGGTCCGGTGGCGTGGAAAACGAGGGTATCAACCTCCGCGCGCCGCGGACCGCGAAGAAACCACGCGAGAAATCAGCCGCCGCCGTCGCCGCGACGACCATTGCCGGACCTTCAATATCCCCCGATTTCTCCCGCCATATTCCGGTGCGAGCATGCGCTTGCATCAAGCCGCGCTGTCTTTCGGTCGATCCACCACACCGGAGGAGCGCCCGCGGAGCGTCCGTGGCCCTTGGTCATCCGGCTGTCCTTCGTGAAGGTGTGTGCATGAACCCTGAGAAAGACGTTTTGACCACGGGCGAGGTCGCCAAGATCTGCAACGTCGCGCCGCGGACCGTCAGCAAGTGGTTCGACAGCGGCCAACTCAAGGGATACCGCATCCCCGGCTCCAAGGACCGCCGCATCCCGCTCAATAACCTCGTCCAGTTCATGAAGGCCCACGGCATCCCCTTCGACGGCGTCATGTCGGGCAAGACTCGCGTCCTCGTCGTTGACGATGAGAAGGACGTCACCGACGCCCTCAACAAACTCCTCACCGAGCAGGCCGGCTACGACGTCCGCACCGCGGCCAACGGCTTCGAGGCCGGCGTCGAGTGCGAACGCTTCAAGCCGCACGTCATGCTCCTGGACCTCCATCTCGGCGCCGAGGGCGACGCCCGCAGCGTCGCCGCCATGGTCCGCAAGTTCGAGGACTTCGCCATGACCCACGTCGTCGCCATGAGCGGCAAACTCACCGACGGCCAGGCCATGAACCTCCGCCAGCAGGGCTTCGACATGTTCCTGAAAAAGCCCTTCCAGGTCCGCCAGGTCATCGAAGCCATCGAAAAGGTCCACTCGCTCGTGCATTAGCCCTGTGCCACTGGCGGCTCGCCCGCCAGTGCGGATTGTGCCACTGGCGGCTCGCCCGCCAGTGCGGA
>CAZBDZ010000003.1:39505-68386 GCA_964490785.1 uncultured Phycisphaeraceae bacterium | reverse complement strand
ACTGGCGGCTCGCCCGCCAGTGCGGACTGTGCCACTGGCGGCTCGTCCGCCAGTGCGGATTGTGCCACTGGCGGCTCGTCCGCCAGTGCGGACTGTGCCACTGGCGGCTCGCCCGCCAGTGCGGACTGTGCCACTGGCGGCTCGTCCGCCAGTGTCGGGTGTCGGCGACGTGCCAATCCTGATCGGGGGTGCCCGGAGTACGCACTGGCTGACAAGCAGCCAGTGGCACGCGGTTGGCGTTCCAACCCGGGATCCGGCGCCGGAACCTCTCTTCATTCTGGGAGTCTTAGGATATGAGCGCCGGTCGTTCGGAGGTGCCGCATTCTGGCTCGATTCGTCATCATCTTCACCCTCGCCCTCCCCGCATACGGGAAGCCGATCGAACTCATCCATCGCTGGGAGCCGGGCGAGACCGTCCGCTCACGCCTCACCATCACGCAGGAGCGCGAAACCGCGCCGCTCACCGCGGATACCGCTCGACCCAAGGGCAAACCCGCGGCCCGCCCCGAAGACTGTCCCGATCTCCTCGGCCTCGACTCGGGCACCCGCGCCCGCTCGCTCACCTGCGACCTCACTCAGAAAGTGGTCGAAGTGAACGCCGACGGCGTCGCTCATATCGACATGACCATCGACCGCCTCGCCGCCGAGGCCGACCTCGCCGACGACGAACGCTTCACCTTTGACAGCGCGCAGCCGGCCAAGAAGGCGCAAATCCAATCCGACCGCGCCGCGCGCCTCGCCCAACTCGTCGGCCGAACCATCACCATGCGCATCGCCCGCGACGGCTCCATCCGCGAAACCACAGGCATCGACGCCCTCGCCGAGGCCCTCACCCTCCTCGAATCCGACGATGCCCTCGGCCACATCCTGCTCCAGCAGTTCAGGGGCCGGGAGGGCGGCCTCGACTCCCTCTTCAGCACCGGCACTTCCATGCTCCCCCGCGAACCCGTCTCCCGCGGCGAGCATTGGTCCACGAACACCATTCACGATTGGCCCATCGTCGGCAAGTTCACCACGACGTGGGACTCAATGCTCCAGCGCATCGAGCGCAAGGGCAACGCCCTCATCGCCACCATCCAGAGCAAGGCGAACATCCAGCCCACAAACGCCCCGCCCGGCGCCGCCGGAAACCTCCTCCCCGGCATAGCCATCGAGATGCGCCCCGGCTCGGGCGAGGCCACCACCACCTTCGACACCACCGCCGGCCGGGCCGTGAGCGCGGAAATGTCCCTCGAACTCCCCGTCGCGGTCCGCATCACCCAGCCGGAGACCGGGACCGCCGAAGGCCTGATGCAGACGCTTCGGACGAGGATGAAGCACGTGGTGCTTGAAGAACCTAGAACCGAGCATCTGCCCTGATCCGTCTCGCCGCCAGTTACCCCACATGAGGCCTATTCTCTGTTCAGTGAGGGAATCCCAATCGGTTTGCGCGTACCTCGGTGGAACGCGTGGCGATTCTGAACACACGCTAACGGAAGAATCGTTCGAGCTGTGGCAGCGCGTGCTGCGGTCGCTTTGGACTAAAAATAACCGCATTGTGGCTCCGGAGAGCCCCGGGCAGATCCTTCGGATCGAATCCAGAGATGAATGGGACAATCTGCGAATACGGCTTTCGACCATTCAGAATATCACCCTGAAACCGCCGCCATTCGAATTGCACCCATTGTTTGAGCAGCCGCTCCGGACGGCTGGCCACGACGATCATGTGTTGTGCACTGTCAATCGCATCGTCAATGACGGCACCGAAATTGGATCGGTTGATTGACTCTTCGCTCAGGAACGGCTGAAGCCCTCTGCCCGCGCACCACTCGAAAACACACCGCGCCGGACGCACGTCCTCGGAAGGATGACTAATGAAGACCCCAACATCACATCTAGAGGGCTGCTCGTCGCTCCCAATCCCCATGTATCGCGCGATGATTCTCCTGGTGACCGGGCAAAGGTCAAACTTCTCTCTAGCCTTCTTGTACTCCTGCCTAGACGCCATTGCCTTCCGGAAGCGCCGCTGTTTGAAGTAGCCATCATGCAGAGTTCGTTCAAAGAGGCGCGATGGATACCGCCGCCCATTCCAGTAGATCCGATCGGGAAGGAACTGTGTGTTGCCGAGCGCAATCTCGCGATTAAGACGCGCGACATCAAACAGCCCAACAACTTGATTAATTGGCTGGTCGTTGCACAACTCTCCATCGAGGATTACCGCGTCTTCGTCGACGCCGAGTTTGGCTATTCGGTCGATTTCTATGCCGAAATCCAGCGCATTAATATTGAGGAAGCAGCCCATGGACTTCGATGGCGAGAGTCCGTCCGCTTCGACGCGCACTTCGTCAGGTCCGGGGAGCCATTTGAGTGGAACCTGATGTTCTGCGTACTCGGACACATCGATCCGAAGTAGGTCGGCCCAAACCTGCCGTGCAGTCGCGAACTCAGGCAGATCGATCGGTTGGCCTGCTTCGCCAGCGAACACATATCGAAGCCGGTTCTTCTGGTCGTAGATCACCACTTCTTCACGGAGCTCGCGCTCCGCCGCACGCAATGGCTGTCGCAACTCCGCGCGAGAGACACAACCGCCGTTTGCGATGTTCCAACCTACCGGATGGATGTCCCTGTAGAACAGGCAGTAAAAGTCCTGCCCACCCATTCGAACTACAGGCAGCGTGCCGCCGCTGGCGTAGCGAAATGGGAATCCAGGCTCATCGACAACGAGCCGCCGGTTCCTCTCTTGGAGAAGAAACTCGTCGAGTCGCTGTTGAAGCACGTCCGCGCGGCGATCAAACCGCTTGATCGCACGACGTACCTGTCGTATTCCGTTGCGATTCCAAACAGCCTGTGTGCTATCGCCAAACCGCACATCTAGGCGCACGCCCTTTCCGTTTCGAGTCAACTCGAATCGGTCTAGAAGCACCTCCAAGAAAGACGTCTCGCACTCACTGAGCGGGCGCATGAATTGAGTGGCCATGCAGTATCCTCCGACTCGTTCACTCGTCTAGATACAAATGATACCGGAGAGCCTCATTCCACCCCCGGCATCCACGCCGCCAGCAGATCCCGCGCCGCCTCCAGATCGCCCTTATGGATCATCTCCGTCACCGTGTGGATGTACCGCGTCCCCACCACGATCCCCGCCGCCCGGCAGCCCTCGTTCGCCAGTTGCAGCGCCCCGCCGTCCTGACCGCCGCGGGCCAGGATCGTGCGCTGATGCTTGATCCGCTTCTTCTTCGCCACGGCCTCCAGTTCATCGATCAGCGTGTGGTCGCTGATGATCGATGAGTCCATGATGTGCAGCCCGCACCCATCCCCCTGCACCGTCACCGCCTCGTCCTTCGGCACTCCGGGCGTATCACACGAGAGCGAAACATCCAGCCCGATGCCGATGTCGGGCTTCACCGTCCGCGCCGCCGTCAGCGCCCCGCGCAGCCCCACCTCCTCCTGCACCGTGAAGACGCAGTACACCTCGCACGCGTGCGCCGCCTTGGCCTTCTCCATCGCCCGCACCGACTCGATCCCCAACCAGCACGCCACGCGGTTGTCGAGCGCCTTGCTCACCACCTTGTCCCCGACCTCGATGCACGGCTCGTCCATCACCACCATATCGCCGAGGGTCACCAGTTTCCGCACCTTGGCCGCGGGCAGCCCGATATCGATCATGAACTCCTTGACCTCGGGCACCTTTTTCTTGTCCTCCTCCGACGCGATATGCACCGGCCGCCCGCCGGGGTTCATCACGGCCTTGATGTCCCCGCCGTTCTTCGTGCAGACCAGCACCCGCCGCGAGAAGAGGTTCCGCGTGTCGAACCCGCCGGCCGGGTTGACGCGGATGAACCCGTCCTCGTCGATGTGCTTCACATAGAACCCGATCTCGTCCATGTGGCACGCGAGCATCACCCGCGTCGCCTGCTCGTTTTCCTTCTTCTTCCCCCCCGCAGTCCGGGGGGCCCGTCGGCAGATCAGCGACCCCATCGGGTCCGTCGCCACGTCGTCGAACAGCCCCTTGATCTCCTTCTTGATGAGTTCCCGCACGCGCTCCTCGCGCCCAGGGATGCCGGGAGTCTCACACAGCCGCTTGAGCAGGTCGAAGTTCATGGGAGAGAGAGTACCGAGTACCAAGTACCGAGTCCCGAGCAGTGCCGCGAGAGCCGGAGCCTCCGGTTTATGGCTGTTCGCTCGGGACTCGGTACTTGGTACTCGGGACTCTTCTCCCCTTCCCCGTCTACCATTCCACCCGTGGCCACCACCTCTCCCCTCAACTCGCTCCATCAACAAGCGGAGGCCTCCTTCCTCCCCTACGGCAGGGGCGAGGGCAACCCCCCGGTAGCCCAGGTCGTCGAGACCTTCGGCGAGATCGAGGGCGAGTACGCCGCCATCCGCAAGGGC
This sequence comes from uncultured Phycisphaeraceae bacterium, assembly GCA_964490785.1. Lineage (GTDB taxonomy): Bacteria > Planctomycetota > Phycisphaerae > Phycisphaerales > UBA1924 > JAEUIV01. Next base: position 64,015 of record CAZBDZ010000003.1, on the reverse strand, counting down.
TGCGTCCTCCTCGACCTCCCGCACCGCGGCACGATCCGCATCACGGGCAAGGACCGGATCGAGTTCCTCAACCGCATGGTCACCCAGGACCTCAAGGACCTGCCCCCCTTCCACGCTCGCCGGACCTTCTGGCTCAACCGCAAGGGCCGCATCGACGCCGACATGCGCCTGATCCAGTTGAATGACGAGATGGTCGCGGATGTTGACATTCTCGCCGCCGCCCCCGCCGCGGCGTCGCTCACCGAGTTTGTCTTCAGTGAAGGCGTCGCCTTTACGGACGAAAGCGAGTCGATGCACCGCCTCGCGCTCCACGGCCCGACGGCCCTGCCGCTCCTTCGCGCCGTCGCCGAGCATGCCGAGGGCGCGCCGCTCGAGGACTTCGCGCCCGGCCTCGCCGCGGTCGTCCGCATCGCGGGGCGGCGCGTCATCGTGGACCGCGCCGACACCACGGGCGAGGTCGGCCTCGAACTCCTGATGAACGTCGCCGACGCACCCGCCGTGTACGAGCAGTTCCTCGAGCGCGGCCTGAACGGCATGGACCCCCACCTCATCGGCCATGTCCCGCCCCTTACGCCGCAGGGATACCGCCTCCGCCCCGCCGGCTGGCACGCCTGGAACATCGCCCGCATCGAGGCCGGCACGCCCCTCTTCAACATCGACTTCGGCCCGAACTCCCTCCCCGCCGAGACCGGCATCATCGACGAGCGCGTCTCCTTCACCAAGGGCTGCTACCTCGGGCAGGAAGTCGTCGCCCGCATGAAGTCCCTCGGCCATCCCAAACAGACCCTGGTCGCGCTGCGCCTCTACCCCACCGACGCGCAGAAAGGCAGCGGCCGCGAGTGTCAGCCGGGCAGCGGCGCCGTCATCACGAAAGCGGGTGAGCGAGAGACCGAGACGATCGGCGCTGTCACGAGTTCCACCCGCAGCCCGATGCTGGGCGACGCCATCATTTGCTTCGCCGCCGTGAAGTGGGGCCTGCATGCGCCCGGCACCGAACTCGCGGCGAGAACGGAGGCGGGAGCGGTGCGGGCGGTGGTGCAGAGCGGACTTACGTTGTGGTGCAGAGGATGACGCTGCGAGCCTGCATTCGCCTCAAGCCCGCGAAGCGGGCGCCGGTCCCTTGCCCCGGGCGCAGCCCGGGGAAACCGCCCGATTGAATCTCTTCTGAGCCCCAGCGGGGCGAGGGTGATGTCATTACACTGCGACCATGGCGCACTCCTTTACCGCCATCTACACCCATTTCGTCTTTTCCACAAAGGACCGCATTCCAATTCTGCCGGAGGATACTTCTCGTCTCCACGAGTACATCGGCGGCATCATCCGAGCCGAGGAATCTTCACTCCTCTGCGCCGGTGGGATGCCGGACCACCTCCATCTCCTCATCCGGCTCCACCCGAGCAAGTCGCACTCCGACCTCATGCGGGTCGTCAAGGCCCGATCCTCCGCCTGGATCAAAGAGACCTATCCTGCAAACGACGATTTCGCCTGGCAGAACGGCTACGGCGGATTCTCCGTCAGCAAATCAAACATCGATGCCGTGCGGCGTTACATCGCAAATCAAGCGGAACATCACAAGACGATGACCTTCCAACAGGAATTCATCGCCCTCCTCCAACGCCACGGCGTGGACTACAACCCGGACTACATCTGGACTTGACCGCAGCGCACCTTCGCCCCGCCGGGGCTCATCAGAGCGCGGATTGCCCCGCCAACCCCGGACTGCGTCCGGGGCAAGGAACCACCGCCCGCTTCGCGGGCTTTCCTCCGCGTCGCTACGCGCCTGCTCATCACGAATCACCAGCCCCGCGTCTCTCCAGGCCCGCGAAGTTCCGAATCCCGCGAATCCTCAAGCCCGCGAAGCGGGCGCCGGTCCCTTGCCCCGGGGCGCAGCCCGGGGAAACCGCCCGATTGAATCTCTTCTGAGCCCCAGCGAGGCGACGGTGGCGCATCGGCACGGTCATACGTCCGTCGGATGATCGAGGGCATCCCTTTACGGCCCGTTCCCTCCCGTCTACAATTCTCGCGCCCCGCCACCCCCGGGGCTTCTCACTCTCTTCACCGGCCAGGGGGGCCAGCCGGAGGAGACCCATCATGTCGAACCACAAGTGGACCAAGAAGGAACTGCTTTCGCGCCCCGTGAAGCACGTCGATATCACCAAGATCGACGCCCGCCCCGTCATCAACGCCTACCGCGACATGGCCTATTCGTCGCGCACGCTCGCCCAGGCTTCTGACATCTACTCGATGATGCTCGCGGACACGGAGTGCGCCGTGGTCCTCACCCTCGCCGGCTCGCTCGTCAGCGCGGGGTTGAAGAAGACCCTCATCACCCTCGTCGAGAACAACATGGTGGACGCCATCGTCTCCACCGGCGCCAACATCGTCGATCAGGACTTCTTCGAGGGCCTCGGCTTCACCCACTACATCGCCCCCGGCTCGCCCGAGGCCCCGCCCGTGGACGACATGACCCTCCGCAACCTCATGATCGACCGCATCTACGACACCTACATCGACGAGGACGAACTTCGCGCCTGCGACGACGCGACGAAACAGGTCTTCGACTCGCTCGAAGCCGGCGCATACTCCAGCCGCGAACTCATCGACGCGATGGGCGCCTACCTCGCCGCGAACCATCCGAAGAACGAGTCGATCGTCCTGACGTGCCACCGCACGCGCGTGCCGATCTTCGTCCCCGCGTTCAGCGACTGCTCCGCCGGCTTCGGCATCGTGCTGCACCAGGTCGAGCGGGCCGAGGCGGGCAAGCCCGCCGTGTCGTTCGACTCGGGGAAGGACTTCCGCGAACTCACCCAGATCAAGCTCGCCTGCAAGGACACCGGCCTGCTCATGCTCGGCGGCGGCGTCCCCAAGAACTTCGCCCAGGACATCGTCGTCGCCGCCGAACTCCTGCACGAGGCCAAGGGCGGCAGCGCCCGCGGCGAGATCGGCATGCACAAGTACGCCATCCAGATGACCGTCGCCGACTCGCGCGACGGCGCCCTCTCCGGCTCCACGCTCCGCGAGGCCTGCTCGTGGGGCAAGGTCGACGTCGTCCACGAACAGATGGTCTTCGGCGAACTCACCGCCCTCCTCCCCATCCTCGCCTCCGACGCCTACCACCGCGGCGACTGGAAGAAGCGCAAGGCCCGCAAGTTCGCTGACCTCTTCGCCGCCGCGGCGGTCTGAAAGGCATTCACCACAGAGACGCGAAGACGCAGAGAAGAGACAAGAGGAAGGAACAGTCGCCTTCACTCCCTCTCCCATGTACATATGGGAGAGGGAGCAATCCGGCCTCCTCTCCCGTGGCTCCGCACGGGAGAGGATTGAGGTGAGGGCTCTGCCCGCTACGTTCTCTACAATTCTCGAACCGGCAACAGCGTCTCGATCAGACCGCGCGTTCTCGAAGACCCAGGCCCCGCGAATGCCGCTCTCCGACGCACCCATCCGCTGGCTTCTCGCCCCGTCGGCGGACGGCGTGCTCGAAACTCTGCCTGCTCCGATCGGCGATCCATCGGCATCCGCCCCGCCCGCAGCCAGTTCCTGGATTGCAATCCCCAATCCCGGCCCGCGCCGCGTCTTCCGCCGCGCCGCCTCCGCCTCCGCCGACTACCTGAAGTTCTTCCCCGAGGACCGCTTCTCCTTCCGCCGGCGCTCCGGCCTCGCCATCTGGCCCACCCCCGCCCGCCGCCACCTCCATTGGACACGCGCCCTCGAATCCCTCGGCGTGCGCGTCGCGCCGCTCATCGCCGCGGGGGAACTCAAGCCGTCGTCCCCGTTCCGTCAACCCGCCTCGTTCATCATCACGCGCTCGCCAATCGGCGCACGCACCATCGACGCCGCGCTGCGCGACGGCACCCTCACTTCCGATGCACGAATCGGCCGCGCCCGCGAACTCCTCGCCCTCGCGCGCCGCCTCCACGCGCACAACATCGCCCGCATCGACCTCAAGGCCGCGAACCTGCTGATATACTCGCCCGAAGAGCCGCTCGTCCTGTTCGACATCGATCGTTTCGTCCGCCCCGGCCCGTTCGCCCGGCGCGCCCGCATCGCGAAGGATGACGAGCGCGTCCGCGCCGCCTGCGCCCGCCTGCTCGAAGGCACCGGCCTCACCCCTGCCGACCTCGCATGACCGCCCCCGCCGCCAACTCTCCCGCCTACAAAGCCCGCTCGATGTACGACCAGCCGGGCTACGCGAAGCAGTACGACACCACGCGCTACAAAGACGACCCCGCGAAGGCCCGGCGCGACGAGCAGACCAAGAACGCCATCCTCGAAGCCTTTCGCCGACTCCCCGACGTGAAGCGTCTCCTCGACCTGCCCTGCGGCACGGGCCGCCTCTCCGGCCTGCTCCTCGACGCGGGCCTCGACTACACCGGCGCGGACCTCAGCCCCTCGATGCTCGAAGTCGCCCGCGAGAAATGGAAGGACCGCCCCGAGGCGAAGTTCCAGCAGGCCGACGGCGAGGCCCTCCCCTTCGCCGACGACGCCTTCGACGCCGTCCTCAGCGTCCGCTTCTTCAACCTCGTCCCGAGCGAGCCGCGCCGCCGAATCCTCAAGGAGATGCGCCGCGTCTCGAGCCGATGGCTCGTCGTCGCCAGCGGCTACTTCCGCAAGCACGACTTCCTCCTTCCCGCGCTCACGTTCCTCCCCGGCTTCGCCAAACGCGTCCGCGACAACCGCATCCTCCACGAAGACCTCACCGCCGCCGGCTGGCGCGAGGCGTTCTGGATCCCCTATAAATCCCGCGGCCTGCTCTCCACGACGAAGATGATCGGCGTCTTCGAGAAATAGCCGCCCCTCGCGCGACTCGCACGTATTCCAGAAGTAATCCGCGCTCCGAAAAAGCCGCCACTGACGAGTCATCGAGGAAGTGGCGGATGCTGCCGCGCGATTATTCCCATGATTCCGAATCAGATCGACGTGTCATCCAGCGACGGCGGCGCCTGCGGGCTCGCCGCCGCGACCATCTTCGCCTTGACAAGGTCCAGCCTCTGGTACACCTCGTCCATGTCCGTCGGCCGGGCGTCGGGGTCGATCTGCACGCACGCCATGATGAGGTCCGAGAGCAGATCGGGGCATCGCGCGTTCAACTCCCGCACCGGCTTGGGCTTCTCGATGAACTCCGGATCGAGGCTCGACACCAGCGATCCCGTGTTCTCCCTCGGCATCGCCGTGGGAATGTTCTTCCCCGTGAACGCCCAGTACATCGTCGCTCCGAGGTTGTAGACATCCGTCCGGGGCGTGATCTCCCGCCGATGCACCTGCTCCGGCGCGATGTAATCCGGCGTGCCCTGGATGCGCTCCTTGACCGTCCCGACCTTGCACCCCTGGCCCAGGTCGATGATCTTCACCTTCCCGTCGGGCATCACGACCACGTTCTGCGGCTTCATGTCGGCATGCACGAATCCCGCCTGGTGCATCGCCGACAGCCCCGACGCCACTTGCATGAAGATGTCGATCGCCTTCTCAAAGGTCTTGGGCGGCTTCTTCTCGATGCTCACGCCGTCCACGTACTCCATGACGAGGAAGACCTCCTTGACGGAGACCAGCATCTCCCTCGTCTTCATGATCCTCTCGATCCTCCGGACGGCCGGGTGATTCACCTTGTTCCCGATCTCGTACTCGCGCTCGGTCTGCTCGAAGAAGCGGTTGTCCTTCGCGTCGCCCTTCTCGACGTGCTTCAGGGCCCAGACCCGCTTGGTCTTCGGATCCTGGACGAGGTAAATAATCGACGCCGCCCCCCGCCCGATCTCGGCGAGAACGCTGAACCCCGCAAGGGTCGTGCCCGGTTTGGCTGGTTCGAAGGGTTTCAAGGGTCGGTTGGGATCGGGCTAAGTCCTAGCCAATACAGGAGATACAAACACCCGGCGGAACCACCCCGCCGCAAACCCAAGAGTATCGCGGAAGCCGGCGATCGGAGCAATCGGCCTGTGGCATGCAGGGCAATCGCATTATCAACGGGGTGCCCCGGTCTTGCCGTCCGCGGCAAGGCCGGGACGCACTTGCAATACCGCCCGGCCTCGCTGCAAAGCCGGCGAGACCGGGGCAACCACGATAAATCGATTGCCCTGCCGTGGCATGGGCTTTTCGCAGAGTCGCGCTTCAGCCCGCGTCCGCCAGCATCTGCCGGAACGCCGCCTCCGGGAACAGCCGCCCCGGGCTGGCCGTGGGCGCGATGTCCCGGTGCAGGAACACGTTCCGATCGGGAATGCCGAACCTCGTCTGGAGCGCATTGACAAGTTCGGTGAGGCGGGCGACCTGCGCCTGTGTGAACTCGCGCCGCTCGCCGTCGCCGATGAGGCAGATTCCGATGGTCTGACGGTTGAACGCCTCCGCCTTCGCCCCCGCGACGTGAACGCCGGGCAACTGCATCGGCCAGCGATACCCGACAAAGATCTGCCCGTCGGGGGCTCCCTGCCCGTTGGAGATCACGAAATGGTGCCCGAGCCCCTTGAACCCTCGCGCGTTGTGCGCCCGGGTCAGCGTCTCGGCGGAGCCGACCGCGCCGCCCGAATGGTGGATCACGATGCCCGTCCATGCGCCGGGCTTGATCGGCGTCTTCGTGTCGAAGATCGCGTCGAGGTTTGATGCGGTCGCCGCCCGATCCACGTTGACCAGCGCCAACGCCGGCCCGGCGATCGCCGAGCGGTCGAGCGCCAGCAACAACCCGCCCACCAGCGTCATCGATGCCAACAGCGCGCCCCACACCACATGCGTGCGCGTCAGCCTCGGGGAAACCATGACTCGGGATGATGAACTTGCAGCCATACGGGCCGGACTCTCGATTGATCCCTCACGTACCACAATGCATCGGAATCGTGGTGGACGCCACCACCAATATTTTCATTTCTTTTTGCGCGGCGGGCCAATGCGGACTCTTTCCATCGACGCGCCATTATAGGACCGTGCCCAACACTTCGCCCAGGTTGGGTGTCCCTCGGCGTCCGTGGTCCGCTCAGTCGGCGGCAAGGAGTGCCATGGGGTTCAGGTGCTTCTGGCTCAACCACGACGCCGACATCCCGGGCAGGGGGAAGAACCGCTCCAGCGTCTCGCCCAGCATCTTCGCCTCGGTCAGGACCAGATAACAAGGCACGGCGAGGCACCGCGTGACAAACCGCAACGCCCGGCACAGGTTGTCGGGCGTCGTCGCCACCATCAGTTCCTGCCCGTCGAAGCGCATCGGGACCACCCGGAACTGCCACGCCTGCCGACGTTCGATCGCCCGCACCGCACGGGGGTCGAGTTTCTCGCGGCCCATGTCCACGTGCCGCGTGAGCGTCGCGTACTGGTCCACCCACGCCTGCTCGATATCGGTCGGGTCCACGCCGTACATGTTCTCGGCCAGTTCCCCGAACGGCCGGTGGCTCCGCGCCTGCTCCTCAAGAATGGCCCGCACCTGGGCCTCCGAGAGAGTCCCCCGGTTCACCAGAACTTCCCCAATCCGGATCGTCCTCATGCGTTCTCCTCCACGCTCGGCCCCACAAGGGCCGGCGACCGCCCTCAGCATCGACCCCCCAGCCCAAGGCCCCCACCATCGAGACGGAAGAATCCACTCCGGCATTCGCCTTGCACGCATCGCCCGGATCGCGCCCTTCGCAAGGAACGCACCGAATACCGGGGAACGATTTGGTGCGAATTCGCCGCCCCCCGGTTGCATCACCCCGGAACAAATCGCATGCACGCGGGTTATCGCCCCGGACCGCTATCGCCGGGCCGTACACTCCGTCGAATGCCGATCAACCCGCACGCCTCCGGTCGAGAGACCCCCGGCTGGCCCGTCTACGTCGGCATCTTCTTCGTGTTCGCCCCGATCGGCCTTTTGCTCGGCCTGATGCCGGCGGACCCTTGGGGCTGGGGGATGGGGCTCCTCAGCAGCGGCTTCGGCGGACTCCTGTCCGTCGGCTGGTCATGGTCCTTTCAGACACGGCGGTATTGGACCATCCCCATCCTCCTCGTCGCGCCGGCAACCTCCGGGTGGTGGCTGTTTCGACCGTTGGCACAGGCCGGGCTGGGGGCCGTCGGATACTCCGCCGATCCGCTCACGCGCCGAATCCTCTTGATGTGCCTGGCGGTCGTGAGCCTCGCCGTCGGATTCACGATCCTTATCCGGGTCATGGCGCTGAACGAGCGCCGCTCGGCCCGGTTGCGCACGGAACTCGACCTCGCCGCCCGGATCCACCGGACCCTGGTCCCGACCATCGACCGCCGAACTCCGTTCGTGCATGTTCTCGGCCGCTCCGATGCCTCGTCGGAAATGGGCGGCGACCTCATCGACCTCGTCGTGCGCGACGGGGCCGCGGACGTGTATCTGGCGGACGTCTCCGGCCACGGCGTGCGGGCCGGGGTCCTCATGGCGATGCTCAAAAGCGCCCTCCGCGCCGTGCTGCTGGACACGCCCGGCGAGGCCCCGCCGCCTCTCAGCGCCGTCGCCTCGACCCTCAACCGCGTGCTGGCCCAGGTCGCCGAGCCGGACATGTTCGCCACCTTCGCCGCCCTCCGGCTCGACCGCGATCGGCGGATCACGCACGTCCTCGCCGGGCACTGGCCCATCCTGCATTACCGGGCCGCGACGCGCGAACTCGTCGAACTTGGGGGCGAATCCATGCCGCTGGGCATCGATGCGGCGGAGGCGTTCCCGGTCGGCTCGACCAACGCCGCGCCGGGCGACCTTCTGGTCATGCTGACCGACGGCCTGCTTGAGGTCATGGGCCCCGACGGGCGGTCCTTGGGCTTCGACGAACTCCGCCGACGGATTCTCGACGTCGCCGATCGCCCCATTGACGAGGTTCTCGGCTCGCTCCTCCGGCAGGTCCGCTCCTTCGGCCCGCAGGCCGACGACCAGACCATCGTCCTCGCCCGCGTCCTCTGAGGGGTGAGTCGGCCCTGTTTTTCCATCTGAGTCCTTAATTCCCCTCTTGTAACCCCGGAATGACCCGGGCCGATCCGCGGGCTATCGTGTATGGTCGTGGAGGAGGATGCGAAGCACGCGGCCTCGGCCCCTACCATTCGGAGGCCGGATGGCCCTCTCTCCGAAAGGACTTCATGTCGCCGGACATCGTCGAAGCCCTGGTCAGGACGATCGAACTGAAGGATCACAGCACCGCCGCCCACACTTGGCGCGTCGTGCTCTACGCCCGTGCCCTTGCCGAGAAGGCGGGGATGGCCCGCGAGTTCATCGAGCGCCTCACCATCGGCGCCGCCCTGCACGACGTCGGCAAAATCGACATCCCCGACCACATCCTCCAGAAGCCCGGCAAACTGACGGACGAGGAGTTCGCCGTCATCAAGACCCACACCACGCTCGGGCACGAGCGCCTCAAGCGCATGGGCGAGGACGATCCGATCCTGCTCGACCTCGTGCGCCACCATCACGAACGGGTGGACGGCAAGGGCTACCCCGACGGCCTCGCGGGCGAGGCGATCCCGCTCGTCGCTCGCTACTTCGCCGTGATCGACTCCTTCGACGCCCTCACCAGCCTGCGCCACTACCGCAAGGAAGTCGGCGTCCAGGCCGCGGAAAAGGCCCTCGCCGAACTCAACGCCTGCATCGGCACCCGCTACGACCGCCAGGCGGTCGAGATGTTCACCGACCTCTACCGCGAGGGCACCCTCGACTTCATCCTCTCCTACTACAACGACGAGAACGAGAAACTCCCCTCGCTCCCCGGCCTCTCCAAGGACGCGGCGTTCGACCCGATGAAGTCGCACGCCTAACGAGCCCTTCGCGCGAGCGAAGGCACGTCCACGCTCCGCGCCCCCTCGCTCCGGCCCGACACCACACTTCAGAACGGCCTCTTCACCGGGTTCACCACCAGATTGTCCCGCCCCAGCACCAGCAGGTCCGCGATCTCGATCGCCTCCGCGAAACTCGCCTTCGCCCGCGCCGCGTCCGCCGCCCAGCGCACGACCTGACCTTGCTCCAGATGCTCCATGGTCGGGATCGCATCGCCGCAGATCAGCGTCGTGTGCCGCGGGTCCGCGAGCAGCACGCCGCACATCCCGGGCGTCGCCCCAGGCAGCGGGAACAGGCTCACGCCGTCGGCCAGTTGGTCCGGCGCCGCCTCGCACCGCTTGAGCATCGCGACATCGAGTTCGAGCGCCCGCGACAGTTCCGGCTCGTCGAGTTCATTCACCTTCCGCAGTTGCTCGACCAGCGCCACGCCGACGCCCTCGCGCTCGGGCCCGTTGATCCACCACACCGCGTCCTCAAACGCCGCCAGCCCCCGCCGGACATCGGGCCGAAAACATGTCAGAAAAACATGCGTAACGTCCCTCGGCGTGAGGTTCGCGCGCTCCGCCAGCCGCGCCTCAAGAATCGGCGCCGGCAGCCCGGGATCAACAAGAATCGTCCGCCCCCGCGATCGGACAAGCGTCGTCGTCGCATGCCCCGAGCGCACGGCCTCCTTCTCGCCCCACAAAGCGTGCGCGTCGAGGCAGCCGATGCTGATGATGCGGAAGTCCATGAGTTATTGCATCAACCGCGCGAGCACCGCCGGCTGCTCCGACTTCTTCCGGCGGAGCCGTTCGATCACCGTCGCGGGCACCATCGAAGAAAGGACCGAAAGATCGCTGCCCATCGCCGTGATCTGCCGGATGAGGCTCGAAGACGTATAGGCAAACGATTGCCCCGCGACGACGAACGCGGTCTCGATGGCCGCCACCTCGCGGTTAGTGACGGCCTGCTGCACCTCGGATTGGAGGTCGGAGAGGTTGCGGATGCCCCTCAGCAGCACCGTCGCGCCGACCGAGCGGGCGAAATCGACCGTCAGCCCGGTGTAGGGGCGGACCTCCACCGCCGCGCCCGCGGGCTCGTCGCGCACGATCTTCTCGACGAGTTCGCGGACCATGCCGACGCGCTCCTCGAGGGTGAAGAGCGTCTCCTTGGCCGGGTTCTGTCCGACGCCGACGACGAGCCGGTCAAACAGCCGCCGCCCGCGAGAGACCACGTCAAGGTGCCCGAACGTCACGGGGTCAAACGAGCCCGGATAACACGCGATATGCAGAGTCGCGGCGGCGGCCATGCGGCGGAGTCTACCCAGCCGCCACAGACGGAAGCGACCGCGCGAATTCCCCCGAGCCGGGCGGCCCTGGGCGGCTTCTGAATTGCACCTTGGAGCGGGTCCATCAACTCGCCACTCATCGCCAAGCCCGCGGCGGAAGCCTCCACCGCCGCGGGCCGCGGCTTTTGTGCCGGTACCCTTCACCCATGCGCCTCCTGTGGTTCACGGACACGCTCGGGGACGTCAACGGCGTGTCGCGGTTCATCCGGAACATGGCCGACGAGGCCCCGCGCCGGGGACGCGACCTGATCGTCATCACCTCCTCGGCGGTCCCCGTCCCCTCGCGGGCGAATATCGTGAACATCGCGCCCGTGATGTCCTGCCGCATGCCGGGATACGCGCACCTGGAGATCGTGCTTCCGCCGGCGCGTCGGCTGCTGCGCCGCGCGCGGGAGTTGAGGCCGGACGCCATCCACGCCTCCACGCCCGGACCGGTCGGCCTGGTCGCGCTCATGGCGGCGAAGCGGCTGCGCGTCCCGCTCTTCGCCACCTATCACACCGATTTCCCTTCTTATGTCGATCACCTCTTCGACGACGCCGCCCTGACGGCCGCGTGCCGATGGACCATGCGGGCGTTCTATTCGCGCGCCGCGATGGTCTTCGCCCGATCGCCCGGATTCGTCGAGCCGATCGCGGCCCTGGGAATCCCGCGCGATTGCATCCACACCATCAACGCGGGCATCGACCTCGCCGAGTTCTCGCCCGAGTACCGGGATGAGGCAACCTGGCATCGACTGGAATCTCACGGGACGCCGGTGAGAGCGCTCTACGTCGGCCGCGTGAGCGTGGAGAAGAACTTGCCGCTGCTGGCGCGGGCGTGGCGGATGGTCCGCTCCATGCCGGACATGCCCCCAGCGGAGTTGGTCATCGTCGGCGATGGGCCGTATCTGCCTCGCATGCGGCGGGAGTTGCACGGCGGTGCGGCCCGCTTCCTCGGGTTCCGCCACGGGGCCGAACTCTCCGCGATCTACGCCTCGTCCGACCTCTTCGTCTTCCCCTCGCTCACCGACACGCTGGGCCAGAGCGTGATGGAAGCCCAGGCGTCGGGCCTGCCCGCGATCGTGTCCGCAAAGGGCGGGCCGCGGACCATCGTCCGCGAGGGCGAGACCGGCGTCGTCGTCGCATCCGCGCGCGAACGCGATTGGGCCGAGGCGATGGCGACCCTGCTGCGCGACGCTGGCCGCCGCAGACGCATGGGATCCGCCGCCGCCGCCATGATGGCGACCCGCGGCATCGCCCGCTCATTCGAGCACTTCTGGGAGTTGTGCGAGCGAGCGGCGACTTCACCCGCGGAGCGGCGCAGGCCGGCAGCCCCCGCCCCCTTGCTCTGAATCTCGCCCCCGATGCGCGGGCCATTCCGTGTTCCTGTTCCCGGCTTCCTGCAACTCCGCCTCGATGCCGCGCAATGCACCGGATTCAAACGCCTCAAGCGCCACCCAGACCTCCCGCGCCGTCCGCGCAAGCCGCACGCGCTCCTTCATCGCCTTGCAAGGCCCCAGCGCCTTACCGAGCCACGAAATCCGCCGCCGTATGTGGTTCAACGCGTACCGCTCGTCCCGGTATTCGAGCATCAGCGCAAAGTACCGCCGAATGACTGCAAGTTTCTCGGCTTCATTCGGCTCGGCCGGTTCGGAGGTCGAATCGCGCTGCGCCTCCCAGCACTGACGGAAGACCCACGGACGCGCGAACGATCCCCGCCCGATCATCACTCCATCGCAGCCCGTCGCGCGGAGCATCGCCAGCGCATCGCCCGCGCCTTCGACATCGCCATTCCCGATGACCGGCACGCCTGCGATCTCCGCGCGAACCGCTTCCACCACCGCGCGGATCCCCGCAAGATCGACCCCGCCCTTGAAGTGCTGCTCGGCGTAACGTCCGTGGACCGTGATCGCGGCAACGCCCGCGCGCGCGAGCCGCGCCGCAAGGTCCGGGGCGACAAGGTCCCCCGATCTCCACCCCAACCGGAGCTTTGCGCTTACGGGGACGCGCCCTCGCGTTGCGTGTGCGACCGTCTCGGCCACGCGCCGCGCAAGCGCCACCGCCCGATCGGGATCGCAAAGCAGCCTCGACCCGCCGTCCTTCTTCGTAACCTTGTCCACCGGGCAGCCCATGTTGATGTCGATGACGCTCGCCCCATGCCGCACAGCCCACAGCGCGCCCTCCGCGAGAATGTCCGGGTCGCACCCGTAGAGTTGCATGCCGAGCGGCCGGTCCAGTTCGTTGGTCCGCGCAAGATCGAGCGAATGAGCCGTGCCGCGCAAAAGGCCCTGCGGCGAAAGCAGATCCGTGAACGCGAGCCCGACCCCGCCCTGCTCCCGGCACGTGATCCGCCACGCCAGATCGCAATACCCGGCCACCGGCGCCAAGACAAGATTCGTGCGCAACCCAAGCCCGCCGATCACAAGCGCACATGGTTCAACGACCGTGGCCATGCCGTCAGTGTAGGGGTGCCACGGCCAGCGAAGTCGGCCGTGGCACGCCCTTTCCAGGGCGTGCGCCCTCGGCATGGGCTGGAAAGCCCATGCCACCTCCGGGCCGTGGCGGGAGCCCCGGCCTCAGTACCTCGCCGCCTCCTTCTGCAGCCGCTGACGCACGTTGTCGGACTTCACCTTGCCGAGCAGCGAGCCGTACATGGACCGCACCGCCTCGACCCCGAAGGCCCGCCGCAGCGCAGGCGCAAGGGCCTCGGCGTCTTCGCACGGGCATTCATCGCGCACGGCGGCGCGGAGCCAGTTCAGAACGCGCGTGTCCTCCGTCGAGTTGATCTCGTCCCGCGCCAGTTGCCACAGCATGTCGGCGGCACGCCAATCGCCCCGCCCCTCGGGCGGCAGACGTTCGTAGAGATCGTAGAACAACGCCTTGTCCTTCTCTCGAAATGCCGCCGCGAGCGCGATCCGCGCGACCGCCGGCGTAACCGCTTTGCCGTCATCCTTCAACGCCGCTCGCGCCAGTTGCACCGCAGTCGTGTCGCGCCCCAGGAGAACGAGCGCACCGATCCCCGCATCAAGCCGCCCCGCCTTCAGCGCCTCCTTCATCTCGGTTTCGACGCTGACGCCCCCTTCGAGCGAGACCGGCTCGTCATGGCGCGGAGCGGATTTCCCGATCGTCATCAGCGGGTCGCCGAAGACATTCAGTTTCCAGACCTTCGCATCATCCAGTCGCACGGCGGCGGCGAACGGCGCGCCGAGCAGCAGCCGTGTGGCAACCAACTGCGCCGGAAGAAACGCGCCGAGGTACGGCTCATCCATCGAGCCGTAGTAGCAATACGCCCCGTTCTCAAGCCATCGTCCGCCGATGGACTTGGGACTCCCCGCGAACTGCACGGAGAACGAGTGAATCATGTTCACCATCGCCGGGTGGTTCAGAAACGGCACGTCGCCGGCGTATCCCCGGCCGGGCGAGAGCTCGAAAAAGTCCGAGTTCCCGCTTGAGTTCACATGTATGAAATCCGCCCCGACCCCAAGGGCGGCCCGCTGCCGCCAATGCGAAAGCCCGCCGAGCGGGGGCATGTTCGATGAAACGTCAAAGCCCGCATCGTTCAGGAGTTTCGCGGCGGGGGGCAGCGCGTAGGGCGGCGCGAAGTCCTGCTTGTAGCCGTCGAACAGCCACGCCTTCCTCGGCTGAAGAAACAAGGCGCACATGGCGCGGTACGCGGCCTGGGCCTCGTCGCCGGGCAGAATGGCCGCGTACACGGCCCGCACGCCGCCTTCGCCCCGGCACACGAAATCGGTCAGGGCCAGACGCCCGCTCTTCGATTCGATGTTCGCGCCGATGTTGGCGCAGATCGTCAGAGCCTCGATCTCATCGCCGGACGCGCGCCATGGGCGCTCAAGCCCGTCGAGCCGTTCGCAGAGCGTGCGGTCGATCGCCCGCGCCTGCTCCTCGCTGATGAAGTGGGAAACGGACGCCGACTTGGTGTCGAGCCACAGGATCGGCTGGCCCCGCCCCGCCGCCAGCGCCAGCGCGCCCGTCCACGCCGGATCGTGCGGCGAGGCGACGACCGCCCCGAACGGGACGAACCCGGCCTCCTTCCAGATCCCCGCCAGGCCCGCCGCGTCCTTCGCCCCCCATGACGCATGAAACGCCCCGTCAATCGCCCCCCGCGCCTGATCGGGATCGCCGGGAATCTTCGCCGCCCCAGGGTCCTTCCAGCGGACCAGCGCCTTCGGCTCGAATGCGCGGACGAATCGCGCGATGTCCTCGCGCGCACGGTCGGTGCCGTTATCAATGAGGATCGGGTACCGCTCGGCCAGCGTCCATCGCCCCACCGCGCGAACAAAGTCGTCGCGCGAAGACACAATCACAACCGTCGGCCGCACCTTCAGGTTCACGCGCAACGCATTGGCTCGCCGCCCAAGAAGCACCTGCGGCGGAACCGCGTCCGGCACCGGTCCATCGGGCGCCTGACCGAAAGCCATCGAGCCAACCACAACGCAACCGCCCAGCAGCACGCGAAGATCACGCATGCCCGGAGTGTAGGCGACCCCCAACACGACGAGCCGCACGCGCAAGCACGCGAACTGTCCGCCGATTCGCGTCATCCGTCGGAACGAATCCGCGTCCTCCCCGCCATGTATCCTCTCCGTGCCCCTCCGTGCCCTTCGTGATGAACTCTCTTCCCCGGAGCAGCCCATGCCGACTATCGTGAGCGACTTTCGCCGTCCGGACCATCCCGTCGATCCGCTGTTCGTGCATCGCTGGTCGCCGCGGGCGATGTCGGGGGAGCCGCTGGCGGACCATCAGATCCTGACGCTTCTCGAGGCCGCGCGCTGGGCCCCGTCGGGCTACAACGAGCAACCCTGGCGCTTCTGCTACGCGAAGCGCGGCACGGCCCACTTCGACACGTTCCTCGGGTTCCTTGTCGAGGCCAATCGCGCATGGTGTGCGTCGGCGGCGGCGCTCTTCGTGCTGTGCTCCAGGAAGACGTTCACCCGCAACGGGAAGCCCAATGTGTCTCACCTCTTCGACGCCGGGGCCGCGTGGGAGAACCTCGCGCTCCAGGCGACGGCGATGGGCCTGGTCGCGCACGGCATGGCGGGCTTCGACCCTGCGAAGGCCCGCGCGGGGCTGAACGTGCCGGACGACTTCGACATCCCCGCGATGATCGCGGTCGGCAAACCGGGCCGTGCCGAAGACCTGCCGGAGGCGTTGCGCGCCATGGAGCAGCCAAGCCCGCGAAAACCCGTGGGCGAATGGGCATTCGAGGGCATGTTCAGGAGTTGACCGCCGCCCGATCGGGATGAGCACGGCGAATCCCGCGATACGCCCACGTCAAAATGACCGCGCCACAACCGCGTCCGCCAGCGAAAGCAGAGCCCCGCGCGCGGGCGATTCATCAAGCGCCGCAAGCAGCGCCTTCGCGTCGCCGACAAGGCGGAGCGCCGTCCGGCGGGCGTACTCGATCGACCCGGTGCGCTCCAGCTCACGCAGAATCCCCGCCACGCCGTCGCGCCCATGGCTCAGCGCCTCGACCACGCCGCCACGCCCCGCGGGGTCAACACGCGAGAGATGGTGAATCAACGGCAGCGTCAACTTCCCCTTCTCCGCGTCGCGCCCGAGCGACTTGCCGACGGTCGGCTCGTCGCCCACGAGGTCGAGGATGTCGTCCTGAATCTGGAACGCCGTCCCGATCTTGTCGCCGAAGTCCGCCAATCGCCCCGCCGTCGAAGCGTCGGCCCCCGCGTGCCGCGCACCGAGTTCGCACGCCAGCCCGATCAGGGCCGCGGTCTTGCGCCGGATGATGTCGAAGTACGACGCCTCGTTGAGCGTGAAGTCGCCTCGATGCGCCAGTTGGATCATCTCCCCTTCGCACACCACGCTCGTCACCTCGCCGACCCGAAGGGCCGTGCGCTGCGTGTCAAGCGTCGAGCAGAGATGGAATGCCTTGGAGAGCAGGTAATCCCCGAGGATGATGGCCGCCTCGTTCCCATCGCGCTTGTTGACCGTGTCGCCGCCCCGCCGAACGGTCGCCTCGTCGAGCACGTCGTCATGCACGAGCGTCGCGACGTGGATCATCTCGATGACCGCCGCGACCACGATCTGCTCCTCCGTCGGCTCGCCGAGCGCCGGATTCGTCGCCAGCCCAGAGAGGATCACCAGCGTCGGCCGGAGCATCTTCCCCCGGTACCGCTCGACGTGGTCGCACAGCCGCGCTACCGGCACAATGGGCGTCTCAAGTTGGTCCCGAAACGCCACGCCGACGCGCTCCAGCGCCGATTCAACCACGGCGGCAATCGGTGATCGAGCGCGAAGCGCGGCAAGGGCAGGCATGGTCCGAAGAGGGTAATACCCAAACGTGTCCGGGTCAATGGTTTCAGAAAGAAATGAAAACTGATCGAAAGAGGTCCGGGGGTATCATTGTGGACTACCTTTTTTTTGTCGATTCCTTGACATCGCTTCGGCAGAGAGTATATTTGGTTATTGTTAGGGATAGCCGCATGGTATCTCTTCAGCCGTTTGCAAAAGAACCCGTGTGCGCGGTTGAAGAGCCTTAGTTTTCAGCCTGAAGGGCTGGTAGTCAATAGCCGGGGGTAGAGCGAGTCTTCGAGCGCCACCCCCGGAAAAAAGCACCCCGAAACCTCTTCCGCACCCTGAAAGGGTGCCACACGAGCGAGGGCATTCAGCTCGGACCCGAATGACCAGACTGGTGCTCTTTGCATTTCGCTGAAGAGTTACGCCGCATGAAGACCCCAGTAGTCAACACGAGCGCTCTGGACGTCGCAAACTACTTGATCATGCGCGTGTCGGTGGAGAATCGGTTCCTCGATCCGCTCATGCTCCAGAAGATCCTCTACGACGCCCAATGCTGGAGCCTGGCGGAGCAGAACCAGCCCCTGTTTGATGACGAGATCCAAGCGTGGACGTGGGGGCCTGTCGTCCCAGTGGTATGGAAGGCGTATTCAGGGCGCGCTCCGATTATTCCGAGAGACGACCTGTACTTCGAGCAACTCAACGACGAGCAGAAGGAGATCATCGAATCCCTCTGGTGCTCGTGCCGTGATTTCAGCGGCCCCAAACTCTCAAGGATGACCCACAAAGAGGAGCCGTGGATCAAGGCACGCGGGCGCACAAGAGAGGAGATGCCGAGCAAGGCGCCTCTTTCGAGGGCGCTCATGCGGAAATCAGCGGAGGAAGCGATCGCCGCATCCAATAAGTGGCTCCTCGACAACTGGGACCGCGTGGTTCAATCGCGGCCCGAGGCCGCCTGAGCATGCCCCCAACCCGAGGCGAACTTGCGCAGGGCAGTGTGTATTACGTTCAGGACTATCCCGGGCTGCATGGGCACGCCGACAAGCCACGGTATGTATTGGTGATACACCCGAATGAGAGAATCCGCGACCACGCCATCCTCGTTGTGCCCGCATCGACATCCACGCTTTCGATCTACAAGGTAAGGCTTCCCAGCGGGGAGGATTCGCCGGCTTGCACAACGGGATTGCCGAAAAGGTGCTGGGCGGTTTGCGACGAGAAGCGATTGATCCACCGCTCAATGCTGACCGACTGGCCTGGCCGGGCCGAATCTCTCAGGTCATCGTCAATCGGATCATTGATGTCGTTCACAAGCATCTGGCTGGCCAGCGACCGGATTGACGGATCGGTGGTCTCGCAGTTTGAGTGTGGCACGCCTCTTCCAGAGCGTGGCATGGGGGAAATGGGCTGGAAGGCCCATGCCACTTTCAAACTGAGACAACACCGACGGGCCTGCTCTCCTGAGTATCGAGGCACCCGAAGGCATCATCCCTCCGCCACCACATACACGATCCACCCCAGGTCCGGGTCCCCCCGCTTGGCCGGCTTGAACTCGCCGTTGCCCTCCCATTCCTTCTCGTCCCAGCCTTCCCAGTACACCGTAACCCTTCGGAACCCCGCTTCGACGAGGACTTCGCGGATCTCGGGCAACGTCCAGACGCGCCAGTCGTAGGTGAAGGCGTTGCGCAGCCGCGACCCGTCCTTGAACCGGAAGTGGATGTGGCAGGTCGTATGTCCGGAGATCGGGTCGTAGTCGGCCTGATGCCAGACGTAGGTGATGCCCCGCGCCATCCTCCGGCTCTCGCGGAGCCTGCGGAACGCATCCGACCCGCCGTAGGCGTCGAGGAAGAACACTCCCCCAGGCTTGAGCATCGCGCGGGCATGCCGGAAGTACGAACGCAGCACCGCACGCTCCTTGAACACGAAGTAACTGAAGTTCATCGCCAGCACCGCGTCAACCCGCGGCGTCGCCGCGACGCGCACGTCGCCCCGCACCAGTTCGACGCGCCCGCGCGCCTCGGGCCTGAGTCGGGCGATGTTGTGCCCGATGCCCCACGCCAGCGTGTCGGCGTCGAGATCCACCCCCCACGCCCGATTGCCCCGCCGCCGACGGACAAACTCGCACGACGTATTCGCCGTCCCGCAGAAGTCCTCCCGAATGGACCGCGGCAGCCGCCCGCGGAGTTTCTTGAAGGTGTCGTCGATGAAGTCGATCTCGAGATCGACGGACTGCACCGACCGCTGGTACAGATCATGCCGGTCATGGCGGGAGGCGATGGTGGGGCGACGGGGCTTGGTGGTGCGCTTCAAGGGGTGGTCCTCGGCGGAAGGGTCGGGAGTCAGGGCAATCGCGTTATCAATCGGGTGCCCCGGTCTTGCCGTCCGCGGCAAGGCCGGGACGTACTGGCAATCTCGCCCGGCCTCGCTGCAAAGCCAGCGAGACCTGGGCACCCACGATAATGCGATAGCCCTAGGGTCGGGAGTGTAGTGAAGGAATGCGGCGACCGCGGAACCTACAATGACGCCGCCCATGACACTCAACGGCATCGAGTTCGACGAAACGCGGATCGCCGCGCTCTGCCGCCGGGCGGGCGTGAAGCGGATGTTCCTCTTCGGGTCGATCCTCACCGATCGATTCCGGGGCGATAGCGATATCGATGTTCTCGTCGAGACCGATCCGCGGCGTCCGTCCGGGCTGTTCGCGCTCGGCGGATTGCAGATGGACCTGTCCGAACTTTTCGGCAGGACGGTTCATGTAACTCTGCTCGGGGGCGTGCCGCCGAGCGAACGGCCCGCGGTGTTGGCGCACGCGAGGATGCTCGATGCCGCGTGAGGGTGTGCCCTCACTCGACCATCGGCGGCGTCGTACAACGGCCCATGTGCTTCGTGCAAAACGCTCACTTGCAGCATGATCTTTTCAGGCGGACCTGAGTCGAGGCGTCAGAAGCGCCAGTTCAGGCGACCGCCACGGTCGCGCGCCAGGACGCCGCGATCGTGGTCTGGTACTTGCACTCGGCTTTGAAAGCCGCCGATGGGTCGGGGATGAGCCGCGCGATCGGGTTTTCTTCGATGTTGCCGACGACGACCAGCCAGTAGTCCGCGCGTCTCGCCCCAGCCTCCGACCATTCGCGGTCGGTGAAGGCGATGCCTCCGCGCCTTTGCTTGAGACCCTTCACTTCGAATGCAATGCCGTCACGGTGGCGCACGCCGAAGTCGTAGCCACGTGCCAAGGCGCGGTGATCGAGAATAACGGACGGAGTCACATTGGCGATGGCCTCGGAGTTGGCAAGGAGAAACTCCTCAGCGATCCGGCCCGTGCGGAGCCGCTCCGCGACGTTGTGCATGCGCTCGACAGGCTGACTCAACGGTGTTACAACATCGCGCAGGGCTTCCGGGTCGTGGGAAAGGACGCCATCGATCATCTCCAGCAGCGCCGCATCGCTCACGTCGCACAACTCCCCCATCACGCGCTGACGATTGGGGCGCATGGGTCGGTCTTTCCACCCGCGTCGCGCATTCCCATGAACCGGATCGAACTCGTCTCGCAGGTTCTTGATCGATGCAGGACGGACGTTGAGCCGTCGGCCCGCGTCGGCGAACGCGGCCTTCCAACTCTGGATCCCGCGGGCATTCAATTACGCCCTATCCAAGCGACTCATTGCATAGCCGACGATGAGTGCGCTTGTCTCGAGCAGCGGCTTTCGCGGCGATGTGGCCATTGTGCAAATGATACTGATAGTCCGTAGACCGCGGCGCAGAAGTGGGGATTATTCAAGTGCTGATTCGCCGCTTCGCGTGGCGCGGTCGGCATGAGGAGCATCGCGTATGGCGGACAGGCACACAATCACCATTCAAGTCAAGGATGGGCGTGTCGCGGAGGTTCAGTTCTGCGATTGCTGCCCGGCACTGACGCTTGAGGTGCGGACCTACACTGACAATTCAGCAGCGGCGGCGGTTGCGCAACCGGTGTGGCATCTCGGGGGTGGAGTTCAGGAGTCGGAGTTTCACCGTGACGAGCAAGGCGTGTTCAGTGCGGCTTACTACGAGCCAGAAGACGAGGACGAATAGGCGAGTCGCACCGATTACGCAAAGCCGTAATCGGTGGCACGGTAGGGCAATCGCAAGATCACTTCCGAGGACTTGGGCGGCTGGATTGGTACTCAGCCCGCAACGCGGGCGCCGGTTCCTTGCCCCGGACGAAGTCCGGGGGGTCCGGGGTTCGCGGGTACTTGGGCAGAGCCCCAGCGGGGCGAAGGAGGCGTGTTGCAAGCCGTTGCGCGCCGAACTGCGGTGCGACCGTCGCCCCGTCCGGGGCTTCAGAGGCGGCGTCTGCTCACAACCCCGGACTTCGTCCGGGGCAAGAAACCCACGCCCGCTCCGCGGGCTGTGAGGCACATCGAAGCGATAATGCGATCGCCTTCGGTGGCACGGCGTGCGGCTTCGTGTGCTCCCGTCGCACCCGTACACTGTGTCAATGCGCATTGCCGAGGATGTATCCACGTCGGCCAGCATCCGCTGCTGCGACTGGCTCGACGGCGTCCGCTCCCTCGCTCCCGCGTCCATCGACCTGCTCTACGCCGACCCGCCCTTCAACACGGGCGACGTGCAGCAGGACAGGGCGGGATCGTTCGACGACCGCTGGCCAACTATGAACGCCTACATCGCCTGGCTGCGCGAGCGCGTCGCCGCGACGCTGCCGGCCCTGAAGCCCAGCGCGAACATCCTGCTGCACGTCGATTGGCGCACCTCCCACCACCTCCGCCTGATGCTCGACGAACTCCTCGGCCCGGACAGGTTCGTGAATCACCTGATCTGGTCCTACGGCCTGGGCGGCTCCTCACCCCGCCGATTCGCGCGGAAGCACGACGACATCCTCTTCTACTGCCTGAACCCCGACCTCTACTGGTTCGACCCGCCGATGGTCCCCGCAACCAGCGCCCGGATGCGCGGCGAGATGAAAAAGGCAACCGACGTGCTTGACGTCCCCTCCATCAACAACATGGCCAAGGAACGCATCGGCTGGCCGACGCAAAAGCCGCTCGCCCTGCTGGGGCTTCTCATCGGCGCATGCTGCCCGCCGGACGGCGTCGTGCTCGATCCCTGCTGCGGCAGCGGAACGACTCTGGTCGCGGCGGGACGGCTGGGGCGCGGGGCGCTCGGGTTTGATGTGAAGGAAGCAGCCGTGGAGTTGGCGCGCGGGAGGGTCAGGCACGAAATGGGCCGGGGACCTCGGGCCGCGACCAGCGCCTCGGGCTACCATGCGGGCCATGACGCCTGAGACGATCCTCCAACGGCTTGGACTCCTTGATGATCCGCGCGTGATCCCCGTCGCCAAACTCCCCAAGGGCGACGCGCCCCCGGGCCTCGCCGTGAGTTCCAACCCGGCAACCGGGCGGCCGATCGCCGGCGTGCGCCTTGACACGCGCGACTCCTATGACAAGGCCGCGGCCCGCGCCGAACACGCCTTCAGACATTGGCGCCTCGTCCCCGCGCCCAAGCGCGGCGAGATCGTCCGCCGCATCGGCGAGGAGTTCCGCCGGCACAAGGACGACCTGGGCGCGCTCGTAACCCTCGAAATGGGCAAAATCCTCGCCGAGGGCAAGGGCGAGGTCCAGGAGTGCATCGACATCGCCGACTTCGCCGTCGGACTCTCGCGCCAGTTGCACGGCCTGACGATCGCCAGCGAGCGGCCATCGCACCGCATGATGGAGCAATGGCACCCGCTCGGGCCCGTCGGCGTCATCACCGCCTTCAACTTCCCCATCGCCGTCTGGGCATGGAACGCGATGCTCGCCGCGGCGTGCGGCGACACGGTGATCTGGAAGCCGAGCCTCCTCACCCCCCTGGTCGCCATCGCGGGCACGCGCGTCGCGCACAAAGTCATGCGCGAGCAGGACATCTTCGTCCCCCCCGCCGGTGCGGGGTTCGACGCGACCGACGTGTTCCCGCTCGTGATGGGGATCGATGCGGAAGTCGGGGAGGCGATGATCGCCGACCACCGCCTGCCGCTGATCAGCGCGACGGGCTCATGCCGAATGGGCAAGCGCGTGGGGCAGGTCGTCGCCGCCCGTCTGGGCCGATCGCTGCTCGAACTGGGCGGCAACAACGCCTTGATCGTCATGCCCGACGCCGACATGGAACTGGTCCTCCGCGCCGCCCTCTTCGGCGCCGTGGGCACCGCCGGGCAGCGCTGCACCACCACCCGCCGACTGATCTGCGTGAAGGGCGCGAAGGAGAAAATCCTGCCGAGGCTCGTGAAATCCTACGCGGGCGTGCGCATCGGCGACCCGCTCGCCGAGGGCACGCTCATGGGACCCCTGATCAACGACCACGCCGTCGCGACGATGACCAAGGCCGTCGAACGTGCCGAGGCCGAAGGGTGCAAGGTCCTCTGCGGCGGTCTCGCGGGAATCGCACGTTTCAAGGGCGCGCCGGGAGGCGGACATTTCGTCGAGCCGACGATCATCGAAGTCCCGCCGGGCAAGTCGCCCGCCGTCGCCTGCGAGGAGACCTTCGCCCCGATCCTGTACGTCTTCGAGGTCAACGACTTCGACGCCGCCGTCGCCCTTCAGAACGCCGTGCCGCAGGGCCTGTCGAGCGCCATCTTCACCGACAGCCTGCGCACCGCCGAGCAGTTCCTCTCCTGCGCCGGCTCCGATTGCGGCATCGCCAACGTCAACCTCGGCACCAGCGGCGCCGAAATCGGCGGAGCCTTCGGCGGCGAAAAAGAAACCGGCGGCGGCCGCGAATCCGGCTCCGACTCCTGGAAAGCCTACATGCGCCGCCAGACCAACACCGTGAACTTCGGCAAGGACCTGCCGCTGGCGCAGGGAATCGTGTTCAGTTGAGGCATCGCGCCGTCCGCGACACGAATCGTCGCCCATTCGCATGCACGCTCGGGATGAGCGAGGGGTCGCCCCAGCGAATCCCGTGGTGATCCGGCGCGATGCCCATGCCACGACCGAAAACCGAACCCGGACAAATGCCGGATTACACGGACCCAAGTGCCCCCCGTGCCACTGGCGGCTTGTCCGCCAGTGCGAATCACCCTCGGCGTCCGTTTCGCGCGCCGACGCACGATGCGCCTCGCACTGGCTGACAAGCAGCCAGTGGCACACGAACCCGGTCCCCGTGCCACTGGCGGCTTGCCCGCCAGTGCGAATCACCCTCGGCGTCCGTTTCGCGCGCCGACGCACGATGCGCC
>CAZBDZ010000003.1:0-39405 GCA_964490785.1 uncultured Phycisphaeraceae bacterium | reverse complement strand
GGCACACGAACCCGGTCCCCGTGCCACTGGCGGCTTGCCCGCCAGTGCGAATCACGTTCGGGGTCCATAGGGTGTGCCGACGCACCACGCCCCTCGCACTGGCTGACAGGCAGCCAGTGGCACACGAACCCCACCCCCGTGCTCCCCCGTCGACCTTCCCTGCTTCCCCCCGAGTTCCGTCTGGTTTCCGAATAACTCCGCGGCCCCCCCGATCCGCCCCTCGCCACGGCGTGCAAGCCCGCCGCCCAATCGCGGGAACTCCTGCAATTCCGTTTGCCCCGCCGCGAATCTGGGGTACGCTTCCTCTTGGAGTCAACTCGGGCGCCCGCACAGGGTGGCTCGATCCGTCGAACTCGGGATGAAGCGCGTCCTTGGCGATGTCATGCCCACGCATCGCTGGGGACGCGCGCTCATGCCCTGCGGCCGTGTGTTCCGCCCGCGCCCTCGTTGGTCGAGGGAACTTCGACGGAAGGACAGGGAGTCGAGGAGAGATGAGAAGCATCCATCTGCTGTGTTCCGTGGGGTGTGCGAGCGCGGTCGCGGCGCGCGCGTGGGCGGGCGACGCCGCGAACCTGATGTTCGCCCTTGACGCATCGTGGACCGTCGTCCCCTTCGCCTCCGACGGACCCCAGGGCAGCGGCCCGGCCCTCGGCGGAGACCCGCTCCAGCGAAACGACGACGACTACGCACAACTCGGCTTCGGCATGCCGACATTGCCCTTCACCTTCAACCTCTACGGCAGCAACTACTCGGGCGACCAGGTCTTCATCAACAACAACGGCAACCTCTCCTTCGGCTCAGGCTTCACAACCTTCACCGCGACAGGATTCCCCGTCTTCGCCTTCCCCATGGTCGCCCCCTTCTGGGCCGACGTCGATACACGCAACAACGCCTCCGGCGTCGCCCACTACAAGTTCTTCGACAGCGACGCCGACACAGACCTCGACACCCTCGTTGTAACCTGGGACAACGCCGGATACTTCAACCAGCAGGCCGACAAAACCAATACCTTCCAGGTCGCCATCTCCGACGGGTCCAACCCGCTGATGGGCCTCGGCAACAACGTCTGCTTCTCCTACGACGACATGCAGTGGACCACCGGCGACGCCTCGGGCGGATCGAACGGCTTGGGCGGCACGCCCGCAACCGTCGGCGTCAACGCAGGCGACGGCTCAAACTTCTTCCAGATCGGCCTCTTCGACCACGAAGGACAGGACTACGACGGCCCGGGCGGACTCACCGATGGCGTGTCCTTCCTCGACGGCCTGGATCTCTGCTTCAACGCCACCGGCGTCCAGAACCAACCCCCCATCGCCGTGGGAATCCCCGACAACCAGTGCTACCTCCTCGACGCCGCCGCCGGCGACACCCTCGACGCCCTTCTCCAGTTCATCGGCCCGGAACTCGGCGA
Source organism: uncultured Phycisphaeraceae bacterium (assembly GCA_964490785.1). Classification (GTDB taxonomy): domain Bacteria; phylum Planctomycetota; class Phycisphaerae; order Phycisphaerales; family UBA1924; genus JAEUIV01. The sequence continues at coordinate 37,994 of CAZBDZ010000003.1, read as the reverse complement.
CCACGTCACCATCGACTCGTTCATCGACCTCGACGCCGCCCAGACCGCCGGCCTCAACGTCTCGATCATGTCGCCCGGCGACCCGGCGCTCATCAACCTCAACTGGACCCCGGACCTCGCCGACCTGGGCCTCTACAACTTCATCGTGAACTTCCGCGACGAAGCCGGTGCAGGCAGCAACGTCCGCTTCAAAATCCAGGTCGTGCCCAACCCCGCCGCCTTCGCCCTCGCCGTCGTCGCATCGGCAGCCCTGCCGCGCAAACGGCGGCGCTGAAACCGATCCGGCGCGAATCCAAGCCGGGGCGAATCGCATCATCGTGGATGCCCCGGTCTCGCTGGCTTTGCAGCGAGGCCGGGCGGGGTTGCAAGTGCGTCCCGGCTTTGCCGCCGACGGCAAGGCCGGGGCACCCGATTGATCTTGCGATTGCCCATGCCCACTTCCGCGTTGAAAACTCGCCCCCGGGATAGCCTCTACACTTCCGATCCCCCTCAGTGTCCACCTTCCACCCCAACCCGAATCACATGGCCGACCGCCCGCGACGAGTCCGCGGCGGAATGCGCCTCATCTCCAAGCAATACCCGCTCTCCCTCTCATGGATCGGCCAAGGCTGGCTCGACGCCGTCAGCCGCCACGCCCGCGAGCAGGAACTCAAAGAGGGCTTCGACTACGCGCGCGCCGGCCAGGCGCGGGGGCTTGTCATCGAGCCGGGCCGCATCACCGCCCTCGTGCAGGGCCGCGCCGTCCGCGCCTACCGCGTCTCCTTCCAGGTGCGCACCTTCGACGACGAGCAGTGGGGGCGCGCCATCCAGGCCATCGCGGACCAGGCCCTCATTGGCGGCCGGCTCCTCTCCGGCGAGGCGAGCGAAGACCTCGCCGACGTCTTCACAGGCGTCGGCGTCTCGCTCCTTCCGACCGGCGACAACGACCTCGTCGCCGCATGCGCCGCCCCGAACGAACGCCCATGGTGCAAGCACGCCTGCTGCGTCGCCCTCCTCGTCGCGGAGATGCTCGAAAAGCACCCGCTCCACATCATGACGCTCCGCGGCCTGCCTCCCGCGGAACTCATCGAGCGCATCCGCGACAAACGCTCCGCCGCCACCGCCGCCGCCGCCGTCCAGGGCGCCGAGCCAGGCACCGCCACCGCCGAGACCTCCCCACCCCTCGAAGCCGTCATCGACGATTTCTGGGACGCCGGCCCGGGACTCGCCGAACTCGAAACCCCCATCCGAAAGCCCGACGTCTCCCACGCCCTCCTCCGACGCCTCGGCCCCAGCCCATTCACCGAAAACCGATTCCCCCTCGTCGGCCTCCTCGCAACCTGCTACGACCTCGTCGGCGACTCAGCCCTGAAACCGACCGAGGAAGAAGCCCCAGCCGACGGCGCCAATCCTGCCGGCCCCTCTTGATATACGAACGTAAGAGAAGCCGCTTCTCGGTGCCGGCCTTGCTCTCTTGATATGCCCTCTCATCAGCCTGAAAGGCTTGTAGTCAATAGCCGGGGGCAGAGCGAGTCATCGAGTCGAAGATCCGCCGCGGCGGGCGCCGCCCCCGGAAGTCGCACCCTCGAAACCTCTGGCCGCACCCTGAAGAGGTGCTGCTCGTGCGCGACGCGCGGGCCATGTGAACAGAGCGAGCCTGTCGAAAGTGGGCGCTGCATCTCTCTCCTCCGCTCGCTCCTTCACACGCCCGGGACGAGCGAAGGCTCCGCGCAACGAATCCCGCGGTAACACCCCGCAAGGTCGATCGCACGAAGAATCGCCCCTTCACACACCGAACACCATGCGAATCCCCCCGCCTTGCGCTTGACAACGCCCATTCTTGAATTACCTTGCAATGAAGTAGCGGAAGCCGTCGGCGGGAAGACACGTCCCAGTCGCGTTGCGAGCCGTGCCCCCCGGATCGACGATCCCGCCTGCGTGGTGTGATCCGCGGATCATTCAAAAAGGGAGGACAACATGAAGGCCGAACTCAGTGGCGCGTCGATCCTGTTCGTCATCGCCGGCTCCGCCATGGCAGCATTCACCGGCGAATCACCGTTCCTGACGGGGAGCATCGGGGGAGCGACGCCGCCCACGTCGGAGCGTGCCGGTTATGTGGTGGTCCCCATTCCGATTGCCGGGGTCAACAGCAACGAGACCTTCGCCAACACTGGTGGGACCAACGTCAATCTCCCTGTCCCTTCCCTGGCCAATGCCATTATCACCGGGATCGGCTGGGATGTTCATCTCACCGCATATGCTCCGTCGTGGCATTCGCACATGGGAATCCGGTTTTCCGCGACCCCCGCCGGGATTGGCTTTGACCTTTTCCCAGGCTTCTCCAACACCTCCGGCGGGCCGACGCCCTTCAATTCGAGCGGCCTTATCTTGCGCCTCGCCAACTACAACATTCCTGACCTTGTTCTCGGGCCAACCGGGCTGCACCTCTATTTCTACGAAACCGTCGACGACTGGCCGGGGGCCGCGGACGGGCAGTGGAGCTCCACGATCTTCATCGAGTACATCCCCGCCCCCGCCGCCGTCGGCCTCCTCGGCCTCGCCGGCCTCCGCTGCGTCGCTCGCAAGCGACGCCCAATCTGACCCGACTTAGTCTTCGACCACGCGAGATTCCGCGACCGAGCGAATCCCGCCCGGAATCATCTGGAATCCGCATCGGTCCGGCCGCCGCCGCCCCCGCGCGTCGCGCGCCGCGCCTCGACCACGAACACCACCGCCAGCCCCAGCAGCGCGAGCGCTACCGCCGCGTTCACCACGGTCGGATTCATCCCGCCCTGCTCCGTCGTGAACGCCCCGCGGAGCGCGTCCCGCACCCCCACGCCCGCCTGGATGACCAACGCCCACACCGTGATCGTCATCACGAACCCCATCGGCCACAGGACATACCACGCCCGCTTCCCGCTCCGCTTCAGCCACACCCCCACCAAGAGCAAGGTCAGCGACGCCAGCAACTGGTTCGACGTGCCGAAGAGCGTCCAGAACAACCGGTACGACGCCGGGTCCGCAAGCATCAGCAACGCCAACGGCACCCCCGCCGTCAACCCCGCCGCTACCACCGTGCCACCGACCGTGGCTTTGCACGGTCGGTGCTGGGGTGCCACGACCACCGTGCCACCGACCGTGGCTTTGCACGGTCGGTGCTCGTGCGCCCCCGCGAACAACTCCGTCAGAAGGTACCTCCCCAGCCTCGTCGAAACATCCAGCGTGTCGAACACAAACGTGCTGAATGCCATCGCCCCGAACGTCGCGCAGAACACGAACGCATCCTTCCCCAGCGCCAGCGTGAGGAACGACGCCAGCCCATCCCCGTAGATTCGCGCCGGCGCCAGACCCTTCGCCTGCGCCGGCGAGAGCATCATCACCGTCGACAGCGCGATGATCGCCACCAGCCCCTCCAGCAGCATCGCCCCGTACCCCACCGGCCGGCAGTGCGACTCCTTCGACACCTGCTTGCTCGTCGTCCCGCCGCAGATCAGCCCGTGGAACCCGCTGCACGCCCCGCACGCGATCGTCACGAACAAAAACGGGAACACCAGCCCCGTCATCGCCACCCCCGACTTCGGATCCGCCAGTTTCAGCGCGCTGAGCGGGTACAGCGTCTCCATCGCCTGCTGCGTGATCATCGGCTGCTGGATGCTCAGCCCGCCGAAGAGCACTCCCATCAGCCCCACCGCGATCGCCAGGTACAGCACGAACCCGCCCAGGTAACCCCGAGGCTGCTGCAGCATCCACATCGGCAGCATCGACCCCACAAAGCAATACCCGAGAATCACGACAAACCACGTCCGCGCCTCGAAGACCATCCACGAGTCGAGCATCGCCCCAGCCCACACGCACCCCAGCGTCGCCGGCACGAAAATCACCGTCGTCAGCCACAGCGGCGGCCTGAGAAACCGCTCCACAACCCCAAGCACCAGCGCCAGCCCGAGATACAGCGTGCTCGCCGCCGCCACCGCCCCGCCTTTGTTGAACGACACCCCCAGCCCTTCAAGTTCCTCCGCCTTCCCCACGAACGAGTCCGCCGTGATCTGCGTGAACGCCACGATGACGTACACCAGCGCCAGCCAGATGAACGCGACCAGCGCCAGGTACGCCCGCCGACCAAGGTGCCGCCGCGCGATCTCCGCGATCGAGTGCGCCCCGTGGCGCACGCTCGCCACCAGCGCCGAAAAATCATGCACCGCCCCGATGAACACCACCCCCAGCACGATCCACAACACGCAAGGCAGCCACCCGAACGCCGTACACGCCAGGATCGGCCCCGCGATCGGCCCCGCCGCCGCGATCGCGCTGAAATGCTGCGACAGCAGATAGAACGGCCGCGTCGGAATGAAATCCACCCCGTCCGCTTTCTCCGTCGCCGGCGTCGCCCGCTCGTCATCAATCCGGTACTGCCGCGCGATGAACGATCCGTAAACAAAGTACCCCCCCGCCAGAAATCCCATCACGATCAACGCCAACGCCAGCATGGACATGACCGGCAGTATGCCAAAAACCTATCTCGTGGAGCCCGCGTTCTCCGGTGCTCGCGCAGGCTCTCAGCCCTCAACCCCCTCAAGAATCAGGTGCAGCACCACCTGGTGCGCCTCCTGAATGTGCTCCGTCTCCCCTGCGTCAACCACCAAAGCCGCATCGCACAGCGCCAGGCACCGCCCGCCGCCCTTGCCCAGCAGCCCAAGCGTGCGAACCCCCCCGGCCCGCGCCGCGGCAAGCGCGACCTCGACATTCCGACTGTTCCCGCTCGTCGAAAACACAAAGAGCGCATCGCCCGCTTTGCCGAGAGCCTCGATCTGCCGCGCGAACACGCGCTCGAACCCGTAGTCGTTCGCGATGCACGTCAACGCCGTGGGATCACTCGCAAGGCACACGGCGGGATACGGCCTGCGGTCGCGCTTGTACTTCCCGATCAACTCCTCCGCCAGATGCAGCGCCTCCGCCGCCGACCCGCCGTTCCCGCACGTGTACAGCCGACCGCCCCGATCAAAGCACGACCTCACCTCGTCGGCAAGCCGTTCAATCACCCCGGCCTGCGAACGCAACGACGAGATCACCGACGCGGAACGATCCAGACGCGCAAGAATGAATGAACGGTCGAGAGGCATCCCCCGCATTCTCCCCCACCCGCCCCCCGGCCGCCAGTTCCGCCTCCTCAACCGCTCCGACTCACGCCCGATTCTCAACCGGGATCGGTATCACGCGTGATTCACCGGAACCCGCCTGATCATCACCGCCGTCATGTCGTCCGCCTGCGGCGCCGCCCCGACGTGGGCCCGCACCGTCGCATCAAGCCGCGACAGGAGTTCGCCCCCTGAAAGATGGTTGTTCAGCGCAAGAAACGACCGCAGACGCTCGGTCCCGAACATCTTCCCCGCCGCGTCCTGCGCTTCGACGAACCCGTCGGTTACAAGCAGCAGCGCGTCCCCCGGATGAATCTCGAACTGCCGAGGTGGATCGAAGTCGATGCCGGGAACAACCCCGAGCGGCGGCCCATCCCCGCCGAAAACTTCGCTCGATCCGTCGGCACGCCGAAACACCGTCGGCCCATGCCCCGCCGACAGAAGTTCAACCGTCCCCGCCTCGGGATCGAGCACCACGTACGCGCTCGTCACGAATCGCCCGTCATCCACATCCTCGGAAAGCAGGTGATTCAGCCGCGACAGCCCCGCGTTCAAAGGCGAAACATCCGGAATCGTCGCCCGCGCATACGCCCGGCACACCGCCATGATCAGCGCCGGCCCAACCCCGTGCCCCGTCACATCCGCGATGGCCACCGCCACCCGCCCGTTGGGCAGCGTGATCCAGTCGTAATAGTCCCCCCCGGTCTGACCCGCGGGACGGTTCCACCCGACAATCTCGTACCCCGGCAACGCCAACTGCCCCCGCGGCATCAAACGCTGCTGAATCTGCCGCGCAACATTGAGTTCGCCTGTAACCTCCGCCAGTTCCGCCCGCGCCTGCGCCTCGCGCAACCCCGCCACGACGTGCCGGCGCAACTCGCGCGAGATCATCGCCGCGACCACCCACCCGATGATGATGAAAACCGAGTACGCGTAGAGGATCGGCGCGACGCGGACCGCCTCCTCCCTTGAAATCGACGAGAGCGCCACGCTCGCGAGCACGATGTGCTGCACCCCGCACACAACCCCTCCCAACTCACAGAGGATCGGACGCAGACGCAGCACCGCGGTCACCGCCAGAACTCCGTAGACAAGCCCGGCGGGCGACCGCACGGCGTCAACCTGCCCGACGTTGGAGAGATGCATCTGAATCAGCAACGCCGCCGTCGGAAAGAACGACTCCACAACAACCGTGCCCGCCCAGATCCATGTGGCGAGCACGCGCCCCTGATCGGTGGCGCGCTCCGTGAAACGCCGGAGCGCAAGCGCCCACGCGACGCTGCCTGCGGACAGCAGAACCGTCGGGAAAAACGCCGCTCCGCCGAGCGTCGCCCCTCCCAGAAAGTGCCGCACCACCGTGGACAGCCCCAGCACGATGAACACCGCCGCCAGAATCTCCGCCCGCCGCGCCTCCGACCGCTGGAGTTCCAACTGAAGCCCGGCGACGCCGGCGCCCCGGCCCGAGATGCCCGAAGAGGGTGGAGTCATGGAGTTCCCTGAATTTGGGTTTCTCGCCGGGCCGATTCCGCGATCAAACGACCGAGTGTAACGCCACGGTGGACCCACGCCCCGAACACGCCGATGATAGAACCGCCGCACGCCGCCCCGCCGACGCGCGAACGTCAGGAAGGAGCCTCCCAATGTCCACCCCGATCGCCGATGTCGGACTCATAGGCCTCGAAGTCATGGGCCGAAACCTCATCCTGAACATGGCCGACCACGGCTTCAAGGTCGCCGTCCACAACCGATCGCCGAACAAGGTCAAGCCCTTCCTCGACGAGAACCCCCAGAGCGTCCTCGGCCCGGGCGGCGCGCTCATCGGCTTCGCGGAGCCGGAGGATGAATCCGATCGCCTCAAGAAGTTCGTCGCCGCCATCAAACGCCCGCGCCGCATCGTCCTCCTCGTCAAGGCCGGCGAACCTACTGACTCCACCATCAACAAACTCGCCCCGCTCCTCGACAAGGGCGACCTCATCGTCGACGGCGGAAACGCACAATGGGAAGACACTATCCGCCGCGACAAAACGCTCGCGGAAAAGGGAATCCTCTTCTGCGGCTCAGGCGTCTCGGGAGGAGAACTCGGCGCCCGCTTCGGCCCCTCCCTCATGCCCGGAGGAAACCCCGCCGCATGGGAAATCCTCAAACCCATCTGGACCGCCATCGCCGCAAAGGTCGACCCCGCAACGGGCAAACCGATCGAAGGCGCCGCCCCAGGCAAGCCCGTCTCCGCGGGCGTGCCCTGCACCGCCTACATCGGCCCGGGAGGCGCGGGGCACTACGTCAAAATGGTCCATAACGGCATCGAGTACGGCGACATGCAACTCATCTGCGAGGCCTACCACTTCATGCGCGACGCCCTCGCCCTCCCCACCGAACGCATGGCCGCAACCTTCGCCGAATGGAACAAGGGCGACCTCGATTCCTTCCTCATCGAGATCACCGCCGACATCCTCCGCCAAAAAGACCCCGCCACCGGCAAGCCTTTCGTCGATGTCGTCCTCGACGCCGCAGGCCAGAAAGGCACCGGAAAATGGACCATCGGCAGCGCGCTGGACCTCGGCGTCCCCGCCGCAACCATGGCCGAGGCCGTCTTCGCACGCAACATGAGCGCCCAGAAACCCGAACGCATCGCCGCCGCCAAAGTGCTCCGCGGGCCGCGCACCCAGCCCAATACCGATCCGCTCTGCGCCGGCGACCGCGACTGGGTCGTCTGCGTCCGCGACGCCCTCTACTGCTCCAAAATCTGCTCCTACGCCCAGGGCTTCGCCCTCATGCAGGCCGCGAGCAAAGCCAACAACTGGAACCTCCGCCTCGGCGAGATCGCCGGCATATTCCGCGGCGGATGCATCATCCGCGCCCGCTTCCTCCAGAAAATCACCGAGGCCTACCAACGCCCCCACACCGCCGACCTGCCGAACCTCCTCCTCGACGAATACTTCGCCGGCGTGATCGACAAGGCCCAACACAACTGGCGCGCCGTCGTCGCCCGCGCCGCGCTCCAGGGTGTCCCAGTCCCAGCATTCGCCTCGGCCCTCTCCTATTACGACTCCTACCGCAGCGAACGCCTCCCCGCCAACCTCCTCCAGGCCCAACGCGACTACTTCGGCGCCCACACCTACGAACGCACCGACCAGCCCCGCGGCAAGTTCTTCCACCTCGACTGGCCCGAACCCAAGCGCCCTCAGATCGCCGTGTAACCAGACTCATGACCGACGACTCCCCCGCGACGATCAAGGGATTATCCGGATCCACACGATTGCAAGCCCTTGAACGCAATAGGGTTACGACAAGTCCGTTAGGCCCTCAGACTCGCATGTGCGGGTCATCAGTTGAGATGAGCCTAGCGGACCGGGGTCATCGGCCCGCGCAACCCACGAGGAGACCCTCACCATGTTGGCAATGACTCGCTTTGCGTTCCTGGTCCTGGCCGCCATTTCAATGCTCGCCCCCCGAGCATTCGCGGCCGCCGAAACCCCCCCGACCCCTGCCCAAGTCGTTGAACGCTACGTCGCCGCCGTCCAAGACCTCGTCGCACGCAACGGCGAGGCCCTTCATCGCTTCACGGAACTCGCAGTGACGGCCATCGGACGAATGGACTCCAACGGCGCCCCCGACGAGGCCATCCTCCGCGCCGGACATCGCGCTCAAGAGCGCGTCCGCGCGATGACCACCCGGTCGCTCAACCACCTGCGCAAACTCACGGAAGGCGCGCTCCGAATCCTCAACAGGCTCGACGCCGCCGACGAGTTCAAGATGGCCGTCCGCATGGCCGCCGACGAAGCCGCGGAACGCATCCGCGCCCACGGCCGAGCCGCATCCGCCGCGATCGCAGAAGCCGTGGACGCCGCGACTGCCGACCCAGGCGCCGAAGGCTGAACTCCCACACATCACGAACACCCACGGCACCGATGACCCGCCTTCGGCTCATCGGTGCCTTTCATTCCTCGCCTCGATGCCTCGTTGCCTCCTCCCTCCTGCCTCTCTTCTCATCACACTCTGCCTCCCGCGGATCGTTTCAACCACCACCGACCTGAAGGCGCCATCTCAACCCCTCGCCTCATTCCACCCGTGCAGCCTCAGCAACCCCTCGTCAACCGACCCGACATCTTCAATGACCCATGTCGCCAGCCGGCGATATAGCCCATCCCGCGCGGCGAACACCACCTCGATCTCATCGAGCGCCGGCGCTCCCGTCAGGCTCGGCCGGTTCGTCAGCGCCTCCGCCCCCTGCGATTCCAGCCGTGCCCGCAGCACCTCGGGCGGGCACCGCAGATACGCGACCACGCACCGACCTTGACGCGCCGCTTCCGCGATGGCCGCCGCCGCCCCAGGAGCCGTGGGCGTGCCGCCACCCAGCGCGATGATCCGCCCCGAGTCATTCAGAACCGCCGAAAGCGCCCGGGCCTCCGCCTCTCTGAACTCCGCCTCGCCAAACCGCCCCCACGCCTCCGCCACCGAATCGCACCCGAGAAACGCCGCCGTCACCTCATCGAGGTCAACAAACCCGCGTCCCTCGGCGTGCGCCAGCCCACGCCCCAGCGTCGTCTTCCCCGACCCGCGGAGACCGATCAGCAGCAGGTTCGCCTCGCGCGAGTCCATGCCGCGATCCTACCGCGAGCGATACGATTCGCCCGTGCCCGCCCCCGTCGCACAATCACTCACCTTCCGCCGCCGCCACCGCCTCGCCCACGCAAGGCAGTTCCAGGCCATCTACGCCGCCAAAGCCCGCAAGGCGCGCGGCCCGATCACCGTCTTCGCCGTCCCCAACAACCTCCCTCACCCCAGGCTCGGCCTCTCCATCGGCCGCCGCTGCGGACCCGCCGTAACACGAAACCTCATCAAGCGCCGCCTGCGCGAAGCATTCCGCCTCCGACAGCACGACCTCCCGCGCCTCGATGACAACGCCGGCGCATACGACTACGCCATCACCGCCATCGCCCACGACCCCCTGACCGTGGACGAGTATTCGAGCGCCCTCACCGCCTGTGCCGCCGATCTGCACCGCGAATGGACCAAACGAGCACGAAAGGCCAAAGCATGACGCTCCCGCCCTCCCGCTGGCTCAACGCGGCATTGCTTGTGCTCGTTCGCGCCTACCAATGCACACTCCGCCCCCTCCTCGGCGGGCATTGCCGCTTTACTCCTTCGTGCAGCGAATACGCCGTCGAAGCCCTCCGCACACACACCCCCCGGCGGGCAATCACCCTCATCCTGCGACGCGTCTTCTCGTGCCACCCCATGGGGCGGACCGGCTACGACCCGGTCCCGCCAGCCGACTCGAGCGATTCCACGAAAGGCCCGTTTCCCAGCCCTTGACGGGCCGCTCGAAACGCCTACCAAAAACCGAATCGCCGTCAGGTCCGATTGCGCCGCCCCATCGTGCGCAATCGGGGACAAATCCGCTCGATTCAATGCAGCACCGGGCCGAAAGTTAGCGTACATTTACACCGATCCCCTTTCACTAACTTGCGCTTCCCCCGGCCCGTCAACCCGCGACCGCGAACGAACCCATGACCCGCCTCCCTGCCGCCAAACGCCGAGAGCAACTGCTGGACACGGCGGTCGCGCTCTTCGCGGAGAAGGGCTACGGCGGGGCGACCACGGCGGAACTCGCCCGCGCCGCGGGCGTCACCGAGCCGATCATCTACCGCCACTTCGAGTCGAAGAAGGACCTCTTCATCGCCACCATCGACCGCACCAGCGAACTGGTCACCCAGACCTGGGAGCGGGCGATGCGCACCGCGCACGATCCGGCCCAGCGCCTCCGCCGACTCATCGCCGCCAACCCGATGGTCATGGAGCGCGGCCGCGGGTTCTACCGCGTCATCATCCAGGCCATGATGGAGATCTCCGACCCCGACATCCTCGCCGCCATCCAGCGGCACATCACCGCCCTGCACCACTTCGTCGCCCGCGAGGTCGCCCTCGCGCAGGAGGAGGGGCAGGTCAGCAAGTACTACTCCCCCGACATCACCGCCTGGACCCTCCTCCACCTGGGCCTCGGCTACGGCATGATGGAGCCCCTCGGCATCCCCGGCCACGCCGAGGACGACCGCGGCGTCCGCGTCCGCGACCTCATCGAAAGGTTGATGCTCGGCGACAAGGCGCGCACGACCGGCGAACGCGCCGAGCGCTCGGTGCATCACGACGACTGACGCCGTGCCACCGATTCCCTTAAGGAATCGGTGGCTTCGGCAGCGCCGGTTGTCTCGACATTCCGGGCACGTCCCTGACCGCCCCGGGAGTCACCCGTGGGATCTGATACGGATTCCACATGGTTTCCGGGCGTCAGAGAAGCCGCTTCTGAGCGAGTCTTCGAGTGAAGAGGCGGATGCTCCTGCCCGGAAATCTTGTGGGATTCGTATGAAGTCTCCGCGCCGTCGGCCACCGATTCCTGAAGGGAATCGGTGGCACGCGAATCGGGGCCACGCGCCTGGCTCTCGCCGGGCCACCGACCGTTGTCCTCAGCGGTCGGTGTCAGTGTCCGGGAGGACACCGACCGTGCAGAGCCACGGTCGGTGGCACGATGCGGCGTTGGTCAGTGCCACCCGCCCGTGTAGTTCACGGCGTTGCGTGCCACCGATTCCCTTAAGGAATCGGTGGCGTCGAGGTGCCGGTTGTTCAGGGGGACCGGAGACGCCCCTGGCCGCAACGAGAGTTGGCCGCGGACTCCAAGCCACCGCGGCGCCGCCCACCGATTCCTGAAGGGAATCGGTGGCACGCGAATCGGGGCCACCCGCCGGCACTCCGAGGGATGGGGATTCACCTCACGGATATCAATCACGGGAACATCACGTTTGCGGAATCCGCCGAACAGCGCGGCGAAACGCCTGACCAGGCGCCGGCCGCCGCGTCTTTCGGATGGGACGATCCACGACTCAAGAGTACGAAACGGGTGCCGTGTCTTCGGGAGTGGACAGTTTCTCGGGTGCCATGGCCCAACTGTCCTCAGTTGGACCGTGTCTTCAGGGATGGGAGAACCGAGAGAGGGGAGTAGCACGGTCGAGTCTCAGAAGCCTCGACGCGTGGCACCCGTCGAAAAGAGGATTCCGGCGCAGACTGTGCCACCCGCCCACCCGCCGCCAAAGAACTCCGATCACGAAAACACGCCGCGTAGTTCACGGCGTTGCGTGGCACCGGTCGAACGGGGATTCCGGCGCAGACTGTGCCACCCGTCCTTACCCTCGGTCGCGCTCGGGATGATCAACCCCTTGGGGGTGATGAACAACTCGCCCGCCCTGCGCCGTCGTGCGGCGGAGTATTGCAAGGAATAGCGGCGGATGTTTGCCCAGCCGCGGTAGAGTGCGCGAATTTCCGGGCAGTCGTCGTACGTCAAGACCCAGTTCTTCGATTCTAGCGCCTTTAGATGGTCTGCCAACTTGGCGTGATAGTCGTGGTCGAGGCTGTTCAGGTACAGCTCTTGGCCTTTGTGGTAGTACGGTGGGTCGATAAAAAAAAACCTCTCCTCCCCCGTGTTCACCCGGATAACCCGCCGGGCGTCGTGGCTACGAACCCGTATGTAGTCCCGGTGGGCCGCAACCCTGTCAAGCCGCTCAACCAAAGCGCTGCGGTTGAATCGGGCGTCCAACCGCCACTCGCCTTTTTGCTCCAAGCCGCCGATGCAGCCGCCGTTCTTAATGATCCCCGACCGATTGCAGCGGTTCAGGTAGAACGCGGCGAAGCCGCGGTCGAACCTGCATCGGTCGTGATCTTGGTACGCCTTACGTTGCTTCTTCCATTGCGCGACCGTCAGCGGCACGCGCTGAACGCGCGCACGAAGTTTGTTGTGTCGCCTTGTTGCCGCCCACCAGAACGCAGCAACGGCCGAATCCAGGTCATTGAGGATGATCTTCTTCACACCGCCTTCAAAGAGCAGCGCCAAAGATGCACCACCACCGCCCGCGAACGGCTCGACGATCGTGCAATCCTCAAGGTCATTCCGTTCGAGAATCGCGCGCAAGATAGCCGCGAGTGCTGTCTTGCCGCCGGGGTATCTGAGTGGGGTAACGCTTTTCATGATGAGACAAGATCAACGAGCGTATTGGAGCGCCAATCGTAGGGCTTTGTCGTGGTTGAGGTGGCATTCCGCGCAGAGGCGCACGTTTGAAGCATCGGCCAAGGACTCAAGGACGGTTGCAGGAACCTCCTTGATCTGGAAGTGGTGTTGGTAGCAATCCAAAAGAATGTCCTTGATGTAGAGATCCTTTGCCTTGACCCGCTGCTCGATAGTGCTGCACTTGTTTAGCATTTCCACGGCCTCAGCGTTCCCGGCATTGACATCAACATTCAGCAGCGCCATTCCGTCTTGCTGTCCCTTGGCGCTGTGGTAGCTCACATCCATCGGTTCAAGCCGCAGCAGATCCTCTGCCTCGCTCAGGTAGTTAGACTGTGCCAGTGGCTGGACATCCTCATCAAGCACCCACAGAGACTTTAGTGCCGCTATGTCCGCACCGTCCGGCGCGTAGAAGTTGATGACGGGTTTTACCCCCGGCTGCCGCTGCCCTTCCTGCGGCACTGGTTTGGGGAGGATTAGGAGGGGCCGTCGCGTTTCAAGCACTCGTCCATCCGCTGCTTGAAGGGTCGCAACGAGCGTCCCCGCCACTACTTCGGATTTGAACGGGTCGTCAGGATCCTCCAGCACCGTCACTGCGATGCGTCCGTAGCCCCGATCGTTGATGTCCGTGTAGCCGAGCGAGATCCTGGCCTTGGCACGAGGATCGGCGTCGTCCACACGCGAGAAGCACCGCGGATTGTCGCCGTGGAAGGTGTACCGGGGTGGGCGTGCGTCCGAGCGGACCCGAGAGCTTCGGCGTGTGCCTTCCGGAACCCTGAGAGGTTCGGTTGACAGGAACTCGAAAACGTGCGGCGAATCGGCGGCCGGCACCTCTGGCAGGGGGTCGCCGGGGCCGTCCGGCGGAGTGTCGCCGGGTCCCTTGCCCGGACCTCTGCCCGGTTGGCCGGTCGCTTCCGAAAGGATGCTCGTGAGGAACTTCTGCATTTCCTCGCCGAGCGCACGGCTCGCCTTTTTGGCTTTCTGCTCCTGGCGAGCGACCTCTAGTGCCCGCAGACCCGTGTCCTCTTTCAGGATTTCGAGCACGCGAGCGTACAGCGCTTTCGTGAAGACGCCGGCTAGCTTCGGCATTTCACGAGAGTTGGTGATGATGTTCCCGAGGGCTTCATAATCAAGGCCGTCAAGTCGGATCTCGACAATGGTGCTCGCCGCCAATTCGGGATAGCCAGCGTCCTTCATCAGGGTTTGGGTCATCTCCCCGTGGTTCTGCCCGTGAAGCGTGAGGATGACGGGGTGGTATTGGTCGACGTAGTCACGGACGTTGCTCTTGTCGCGCAGGACGAAGGCGTTGACCTGAAACTCGCCGTAGGCGACGCCCTCAACGACAAGTTGCTCACGCGTTATCGGCAGCCGGAATTCAACGGGGCTGTCCTTCGCCGCCTTTTGTGCCTGCGCAGTCAATCGGTAGTATGCTCCGACCAAGTCGCGGTGCGGCCTGTTGTCGGTGCCAGCCATTTCGCCAGCGACACGAAAAGAGAGCGGGTAGGAAAAGAACATGCGGCCCAAGCGGCCCCAAGGGCTGGTTTGTTCCGAGCCGGCGATCCGCTTGATCCAGTTGCTCCGGTGATAGCCAAAATGGTACACAGCCGTGCCCGGCAGTTTCCCGGTCAGGCCAGGCTGGTCTGCCGTCATTCCGATGAGCGGCAGGTCATCCGACTCCGCAAACCACTTGCGCACAAGAGCCTGCTTAGATTCGTCGGGGTCTTTCTCGATGACGACCAGCGTCCAGAAGAAATCGCTCGTGCTACCGGCCCTCGGCTGAGTCACGATCAAGCACGACTCGCAGAACTGGAGCGCACTGCTCCCGCCGTGCCCAAACTGGCCGATAGCCTCAAAGTCTCGGAGCTTCGAGTCGGAGTTGAGCGCGAGAATCGTCCGGACCATCTCCTCGCGGCCAAGGCCAACGCCGTGGTCCCGAACGGCCAATGTCGCCAGCCCATCGGGCGGGTTGTGCTTTCTGAATCTCTGCTTGGTCTCCGTCTCGGTCCAGAACTCGACCTCGGGAATCCCGACCCCTTCGAGATCTTTATCTGACGGCTGCCATGCGGCCGAGTCGTCCGTCCCGTTGAAGTATTTCCGGGCCGCCGCGCGCGGCGTCAGGTCTTTGGTTGCGGCATCACCCATGGCCAGCCGACAGGCCTTGAGACTCGCGTCAAACGCATTCGCCAAGCGCTCGGTGGCTCCCCGGTCGCTCTCTGAGGCGGCTTCGACCGACGATTTCTGATTCATCCGTCCGAACACGATCGGCTTCGCCCCCGCATGACGCAGCGCGTCTTCTAGTGTGCGCGCGGACGCCAGGTTGGGGGCCTCGATCGCCTTCCTGAGCGCGGCAATGACTGCGGGAGACTTCGATGTCATCCATTTGCTCCGGACCCTATCGTACCGCGAACGCTCCTCCCGGGGGCGTTCGGCGGGTGGCCTTTCTGCCCTTGGCTTGGGTGGCGTGCCCGCCGCTCTGAGCAGGCATGGGCTTTTGAGGGGCTGCAGGGGACACCTCCCCTGCACCGGCGAAGCCGCGTCGCCAAGCGAATCGAGGCTTCGCACACTCAGCCTCGGCGTCCAATACAAGAACTAATCTAAAGAGCCCGTCCCCCGCTCCCCCGCCGTGCGGCCCTGCTCGCGCTGCCTCCCGTGGATGCCGATCTGCGTGCGTTCGAGGAAGTCGCAGAGGCGGTGGACCTCCGGGATCTGGTCCGGCTCGCGGCGCAGGGATTCGATCGCGACCATGGCCGGGATGCTCTCGTCGCGGAAGATCAGGCGGTACGCGGCACGCAGGCGTTCGACGGCCTCGGGGCTCCAGCGCCGCCGCACCAGCGCGGTCGTGTTGATCTTCCGGCACTCGGCGGGGGTGCCCTCGACGACGACGAAGGGGGGCACGTCCTTGGTGACGCGGGCCATGCCGCCGACGAAGGCGAGGGTGCCGATGGTGGTGAAGTGGTGGACGCCGACGCCCCCGCCGAGGATCGCGCCGAACTCGACGCAGCAGTGCCCGCCGAGCATGGAGCCGTTGGCGATGATGACCTGGTCCTCGATCGTGCAATCGTGCGCCACATGCACGCCGACCATGATCATGCAGTCGGAGCCGATGACGGTCTTGCCGCCGCCGGTTTCGGTTCCGCGATGGATGGTGGCGTGTTCGCGGATGCGGTTGCGGTCGCCGATGAGGAGCGAGGTTGCGCCGCCGTGGTATTTCAGGTCCTGCGGCTCGGCGCCGAGGACGGCGTAGGGGTAGATGGTGTTGTCGGCGCCCAGGGTCGTGGGGCCCATGACGGTGACATGGTTGCGGAGGATCGAGCGCGGGCCGATGCGGACGTGCTCACCGACGACGCAGTAGGGGCCGACCTCGACGGAGGGGTCGAGGTCCGCGCGGGGGTGGATGATGGCGGTTGGGTGAATGCGGTGCGGCACCGTGTGGTCATCCTTTTGACTTCGCGTCCACCATCATGAACTTGGCCTGGGCCTCGGCGGCGAGTTCTCCGGCGACGAGCGCTCGGCATTGGACCTCGCCGAAACGCGAGGAACAGCGGAGCGCCTCGGCTTCGAGCCTCAGTTGGTCGCCGGGGGTCACGGCCCGCCGCCAACGAACGTTGTCGAGCGAGACCAGAACCGCGACCCTTCCGGCCCGGTCCAGCGTCTTGTGGAGCATCAGCCCCGCCAACTGGCACATCGCTTCGACGATCAGCACACCCGGCATGATCGGCGAAGCGGGGTAATGCCCCTGAAAATAAGGCTCGTTGATGGTTACATTCTTGATCCCCACGGCGCGGCGGTCGGGTTCGAGTTCCAGCACGCGGTCCACCAGGACCATCGGATAGCGATGCGGCAGCAGCCCGAGGATCGCGTTGATATCCAAGGCCGGGGCCGCAGGTATCGCCGGCGCCGCCGGGCGTCCCGCGGGCATGAACCGCGAGACCAACTCGCGCGCGAGGCGGTGATTCAGGGAGTGCCCGGACCGCACGGCGATGAATCGGCCCTTCAGCGGGCGGCCGACGAGCGCAAGGTCGCCCACCATGTCCAGCAGTTTGTGCCGCGCGGGCTCGCCCTCGAAACGATAGGAGTTCTCGATCGGCCCCTTGTCGTCGATCACGAGCATCTCTTTCGGCGACAGGTGCTTGAACAGCCCGCGGTCCCACATGGCCCGCGCTTCCGCAAGCGTCGAAAAGGTCCGGGCGGGGGCGATCTGCTCGGCGTAGTCCCTCGGCGTGAGCGTGAACGCATGAACCTGTCGGCCCAGCGGCGAGCCGGGGCCGTAGTCGAGCACATAGAGAAACTCGCTCTCATTCCCCTCGGCGGGCAGGGCCGTGAGCGTGGCTTCGCCGTCGCGGACGGTTACAGGCTCGCGGACGACGAGCGGGTCTCGCGGCTGGCCCTGATCGACGACGCCTGCCTGCCGGATCGCGTCGACGAAAGGGGCCGCCGAGCCGTCGCCGACGGGCAGTTCCGGACCGATGACGTCGGCGTAGGCGTTGTCCACCCCGAGGCCGACAAGGGCCGAGAGGCAGTGCTCGACCATTTCGACGGAGGCGTCGCCGCGTTGCAAGGAGGTTCGGCGGGGCCGATCGATGACGAAGTCGACCGCAGCGGGGATTTCAGGGGTGTCGGGAAGGTCGC
Source organism: uncultured Phycisphaeraceae bacterium (assembly GCA_964490785.1). Classification (GTDB taxonomy): domain Bacteria; phylum Planctomycetota; class Phycisphaerae; order Phycisphaerales; family UBA1924; genus JAEUIV01. Next base: position 20,198 of record CAZBDZ010000003.1, on the reverse strand, counting down.
CCCGTCGGAAAACCAGACCCGTGCCGGGCGGCGCGGGCCGTATGACGACCGAGACGGGGGACCCGGTGAAAAGCCCGAAGCCCCTCACCTCCGTCGCCGCGCCGATCGTGTGCTGGCGGGATTGATTGCTGACGGCTTGGACCATCACCGACAGAGTTTTAGCAGACACTAAGCCTGTCTGCAATTCAGTTCGATGTTTGTTCGGTATCCGGGCCTTGCCTGGGCTTGAGGAGGCGTCGCATTTCCGCGGCCAGGTCGGGCAGGCGGTCCAGGGCGGAGATAAGGCGCATGGTTTCGCGTGCCGGGCGTGCGGGGTACCCAAGCCAGGTCTCGCCGGGAGGCACGTCGTCCATGACGCCGCTGCGGGCGCCGATGGTTGCGCCCGCACCGATGAATCGGTTGTCGGCGATGGCCACGCCCCCGGCGAGCGTTACGTTGTCGGCGAGCACGACCGACCCCGCCAGGCCGCACATCCCGCAGATGATGCATCCCTTCCCGATGCGGCAGTTGTGTCCGACCTGGACGAGGTTGTCGATCTTGGTTCCCTCGCCGATGCGTGTGGCGCCGAACTTGCCGCGGTCGATGGCGGTGTTGGCGCCGATCTCGACGTGGTCTTCGATGACGACCGTGCCGATGTGCGGGATTTTCATCGGCATGCGCGTGCGCGGATCGGGGAAGTAGCCGAAGCCGTCGGCCCCGATGACGACGCCGGCGTGAAGGACCACGTGAGCCCCGATCACGCAGCGGTCGTGGATGACGACGCCCGCATGCACCACGGACTGCCTGCCCACGACGGCGTCGGCGCCGATGACGGCGTTGGCGAGGATCGTGGCGGCCTCGCCGATGAAGGCGCGCGGGCCGATGACCGCGCCCGGGCCGATGTGGACGCCCTGCGAGATGATGGCGGTGGGGTCCACGACCGCGGAGTCGTGGCGCCGCGGCTCGTAGCGCGCCGGGGGGGCGAGCGACGACAGAATCTGGATCATCGCGGCGTCGGCATCGGGGACGATGATCAGCGCGCGTTCGCCGGGCTGCGGCGCGGCGGCGGCGGCGGCACGTTGCGAAACCAACGCCGCACCGCACTTCGACGCGGACCACGCGGGCCAGTACTTGGCCTCGCGGACGAACGAAAGTTGGCTCGATGTCGCGGCTTCGAGAGTCTCGAGGCCGCGGATCTCGATGCTCGGCGGCCCGCGCAACTCTCCCTTCAGCCGCGCCGCCAGTTCGCCCGAGGTGAAGAGCACGCCGCCTGGCATCACCGCGCCTTGAACTCCGTGTTCATCATCTGGGCCACGGCGGCGCTGATGTCCGACGCGTCGGCGCGGTACAGGAGTCGGCGGCTGACCATGGCGGCCTGGACCTGCTGCTCGGGCGCGTCAAGCGGAATCTCGACCGCGGCGTCGTCGCTCACCACGACGGCGTAGCCCTCCTTCTGGGCGTAGCGGCTCGCGGCGTCCTTGATCTTGTTGAAGAGGTCGAGGGACAACTTCTTGCGCTTCTCTTCGACGAGCGCCTTGGCGAGTTTGTCCTCGCCTTCGAGGCGCATCCCGATCCGCACGACTTCCTCGCGCTTGGCTTCCCAGTCCTTCCCGCGCTCGGGGAGAATCTTGAGGTCGTCCTGGGCCTGCTGGCCCTGTTTCTTCATGTCGTCGAGTTTGGCCTGGAGGGACTTGATGTATTCCTGAAGTTCCTTCTCGCGGACCTGGCGCTCTTCGAGGGTTTCGAGGACGCCGTTGAGGTCGATCGTCGCGACACAGCATTTGTCGGCCGCAGCCGGGCGGCGCGCCTCGGCGGTCGGCTGCGAGGCGCTCCACAGCGAGGCGGCGATCAGCCCGCCGCTGGCGACGAGCGCCCAACGCCAGAGTCTGGATTCGTTCATGGTCGGAAATCTCCCGCCGCGCCGGGCCGCTCAGGCTTCGCGCGGGGGAACCATCATATCGTGGCACGGGCTTTCCAGCCCGTGAACAGCGGGGATTGCCAAGGCTATCGAATTATCGCTTCCTTGTGTTTCGCAGCCCGCGGAGCGGGCGCAGGTCCCTTGCCCCGGACGAAGTCCGGGGTTTCGAAAAGGTGCCGCTTCTGAAGCCCCGGACGGGGCGACGGTCGCACTGCGGTTCTTTGCGCAACGGCTTGCAACGCGCCTCCTTCGCCCCGCTGGGGCTCCGGCCCAGCGCCCGCGAACTCCGGCCCCCCCGGACTTCGTCCGGGGCAAGGAACCGGCGCCCGCGTTGCGGGCTGAATACCGATCCTGCCACACCACAGCGTCGGAGGTGATCATGCGATTGCCCTGCGGGGATTGCCAAGGCTATCGCATTAATATGGGTGCCCCGGTCTCGCTGGCTTTGCAGCGAGGCCGGGCGGGGTTGCAAGTGCGTCCCGGCCCCGCCGCGGACACCGAGACGGGGCACCAGGGCACGCGATCAGAACGGGACCACGATGCCCGCGTAAAGCATGATGCTGTCGCGGGACGGGTTGTCGTCCGAGCCTGACGTGCTGGCGGTTGAGATGTGATGCCAGCGCAGGCCGAGGTCGAGGCGTGTGCCGGTGTCGCCGATTCTCCAGAGTGTTCCGACGCCGGCGCGCGGCGTGAAGTTGACGCTTTCGCCGTCGTCGGGCACGTCGTCGGCGGTGAAGAGCAGCCCGATGCCGGCGTCGAGGTAGAGGTCGAAGGGTTCATGCGGCGAGAAGTGGTAGCGGAAGCCGAGGGTTGGATTCCCGCCGGCGGTGTTCTCGCCCTCCTGCCAGAAGCACCAGGCGCCCGCGCCGAAGTTGAACTCGAAGTTGTCGGCGAGGAAGAAGCCCAGGCCGGCGTAGAGGTTCGCGTCGGTGCTGTCGTGGTTGTACGCGACGCCCGCCAGCAGGGTCCAGTAGCGGGCGCCGGCATCGCCGAATGGGACGGCGGAGGGATTGACGGCGGCCTGATCGTCGAGCATCAGCGTCGCCGGGCCGAGGGGGGACGCCGCGCGGCAGGCCGCCGAACTGACAAGGACGCCCAGCGCCGTCGCAATGAAGGCGAGCGAACGCCGGGGCGTCCATGCGTGGGAGGATCGGTCGAATCGCCCGGCCCCGCCGCGGAGGGACCGGCGCAGCCATTGGGGTCGATCGGGGATGAGCCGAGTGCTGGGCGGCTGTCGGTGCTGCGAGACTCTGTGTGTTTGACTCATGCCTAGAGTGTGCTGCGGGTTGCTCCCTTGTGCAACCCGCGGCGGCGCGCCCCATGAACGACTTCGACCAACGAATCCAGCGCCTCGAAGAGAAGCACGCCTTCACGGAGCGCACGGCGGAGGAACTGTCGGCGGAACTCGCGCGGGCCTACGAGCAGATCGATCGGCTGGTGCGACGCATGGAGGCGCTGGAGAAGCGCCTCGTCGCGATGAACGAGCAGGGCGAGGGGGAAGAGGGAACATGAACTCCGCCGTGCATCCGACGGCTTCAGAGGGTTCACCGTTGGAATGTCCCACCGGCTTACGCCGATGACTGTCGGCGTGCGCCGCTCCGCCGCTGATGGGAGAGGGCATGGCCGGGCAATCGCGTGGTGGTGGGTGCCCCGGTCTCGCTGGCTTTGCAGCGAGGCCGGGCGGGGTTGCAAGTGCGTCCCGGCCTTGCCGCGGACGGCAAGACCGGGGCACCCAATTGATAATGCGATTGCCCTGGAGGGCATTGCCGGAGACCTCGGAACGGTCTTGGCCGGTGCTACGCGCCGCCGCGGGTTCTTGGGTCCACCCAGCCGTAGAACACGTCCACAACGAGGTTGAAGACCACGAGCATCGTCGAGTAGATGAGGGCGATGCCCATGATGACGAAGAGGTCCTTGTTTTTCACGGCGGCGACGAAGTGCTGTCCGATGCCGGGGACGTTGAACACTCGTTCGACGACGAAGGAACCCGTGAGCGCCATGGCGCAGGCCGGGCCGAGGTAGGAGAGGACAGGCAGGAAGGCGTTGCGCAGGGCGTGGCGGATGACGACGGCGGAGGGCGCGAGGCCTTTCGCGCGGGCCGTGCGCACGTAGTCCGCGCCGAGGGCTTCGATCATCCCCATGCGCGTGAGGCGCGCGATATAGGCGGCGAAGGGCAGGCTGAGGGTCAGGGCGGGGAGCGCGATGTCCCCCGGTCGGCCCCATGACCCGACGGACCCGATGCCTAGCCACACAGGGAAGAGCAGGAGCAGCGCCGTCCCGATCACGAACGACGGAAGGCTGATGCCCACGACGGAGACGCCCAGAGTGATCGTGTCCCACAGCGAGTTCGGCCGGAGCGCGCCGATGACGCCCGCGGCCAATCCCAGCGCGAGGGCCAGGACAATCGCCGAGAGTCCCAGGACAATCGACACCGGGAGCGAGGCGGCGACGAGTTCGTTCACGCTCCAATCTTCGTACCTGAAGGAGGGGCCGAGGTCGAAGATCGGGCCGGCCTCGTCGTTCGTGCCCGTGAGTTTCGAGGCCGCCCATCGCATGCCGCTGGCGCGGTGCAGGTACTCGGCGTAGAAGCGGAGCGGTTCGTCGAGGTGGTAGCGCGCACGCAGCGCGGAGAGGACCTCCGGCGGGGGCTGCCGCGCTTCGTCGTTGACGATGGCCTCGCCGGGCAGGGCCCACGCGAGCATGAACGTCGCCGTATACACCGCGAGCACGATCAGCGGGAGTTGGAGAAGGCGGCGGACGATCAGCCCCATCACGGCGCCACCTCCAGGAGGAAGGGGTACTGCATCAGGCGTGGATGCACGCTCAGCCCGCGCAGGCCCCTCCGCCCCTCGGCCGGACGCGCGAGGTAGTACTGCGTGTAGTGCCAGATCGGGAGGACGGGCATCGCCTCTTCCACGAGGAGGCGTTCGGCCTCCGCGAGCAACGTCATGCGGCGGCCGGCATCATTCTCCGAGTCCGCAGCGGCGAGGAGCGCGTCGAACGCAGGATCGGAATACGCGCGGTCGTTGTTCCCGTCGCCGCTTCGGTGGATGTCGAGGAATGTCGTGGGATCGAGGTAATCACCGAACCAGGCGCCGCGGGCGATCATGTAGTCGCGCTGCTTGAGGTTCGAGCGGTAGACCTTGGTTTCCCGCATCACGATGGTGGTGCGCACGCCGAGCGCGCCGTGCCACATGCGCCCGAGGGCCTGGGCGACGTCCTTGTGCGCCCCGACGGGCGTACACAGCAACTCAACGGTCGGGAAGGGCTCCCCCTGCGCATTCTCGGGCACGCCGTCGGAATCGCGGTCCATCCATCCGGCATCGGCGAGTTCACGCCGGGCGCGTGCGGCGTCCATGCCCAGGCCCGCCGGCGATCGGTAACCCGGGATCGACGCGGGCGGGATGAAGGTCGCGGCGGGGCGCTCGGCGCCGCGGCGGATGCGGCGCACGATGGCGTCCTTGTCAACCGCGAGCGCGAAGGCGCGACGGACGCGCGCGTCGTGAAACGGGTTTGCGCGCCCGTCGGTGAAGGTCGGCGCGCAGTTGAAACTCCAGAAATAGGTTCCGAACGCGTCGAGGGCGCGGAGGTCGTGGCGCGTGCCGGTGCTTTGGGCTTCCAGCAGATCGCCGATGTAGTCGGCTTCGAGGTCGCTGTGCCAATCCGCCGATCCGCCCTGGAACGCGAGGAGGGCGGTGTTCGCGTCCTCGATGATCCTGATCTCGATGGTCCGCGAGCGCGCGAGGGCGGGGTCGCGGTAGTGCGGGTTGGGGGCGAGGCGCATGTCTCGCTTGAAGCGCCAGCGTTGGATGATGTAGGGGCCGTTGCAGACGAGGGCGGGAGGCTTGGTCCATCCGCGGCGCGGACGCAGCGCGCCGGTGCCGGCGTCAAGGTCGGTGAACCGCTCCACGGTCGCGCGATGCACGGGCAGGAACGCGGCGAGGGCGCAGAGGTCCAAAAAATACGGCACGGGACGGGCAAGCGAGACCTCGAGAGTGTGCGCACCGCGAGCCCGAACGGCGACGGCCTCGCGGAAACGCGTCTCGGCCAGTTCGAGGAGCACGCGGGCCGCGTCCGCGGTGCGGCCTGTCGCGTCGCGGGCGGCGTATTCCTTCAACTGGGCCCGTCGAAACTCGGTGAAGTCCGCCCCGCCGCGGATCAGGTGGAACATGTTCAGGTAGTCGGCGCCAGTCTCGGGGAGCAGGGCACGCTTCCAGGCGTGGATGAAGTCGCCCGCAGTAACAAGGTCGCCGTTCGACCACCGCGCGGCGGGGTCGAGATGAAAGGTGTAGGTCAGGCCGTCGCTCGAAATCTCCCACGAGCGCGCGAGGGCGGGCACGGGCCGCATGTCGGCGCTCATCGTGTCGTACCGGACGAGTCCCTCGAACAAGGCAGAGGCGAGGCGCATGTCCGGCGTATGAGACATCTGCTGCGGGTCGAGCGTGTTGAAATCGGCGGGTTCGATCCAGACAAGATCGGCCGGGGGCATGGGGCGGTCCACGGCGGTGGCCGCGGCCAGAACCGCGAGGATGATCGCCAGCGCGCACAGGATCCGTCCCATGGCTCGAACGATATCACGTCGAGGGCGAAATCAAGACGCGCCGGCCGAGGCCCCCGGGGCATGGGGCCTCCAGAGAACGAGGGGGATCCACGCGATCTTCCGGACCTCGCCCAGAATCGCATGCCGCGCGCAGGCGTCGAAAAAGAGTCGGACGGCGTCGTGGGCCCGGCACCCGAGGTCGTAGGTGAGGTGTTCACCGAGGTAATCGCACGCCACGTCCACGGGCCAGCCCCGCGCGGGCGCCCTCGTCGCGGCGATCCAGGGGAGACGCGTCGCGTTGTGGCGGCGCTGGCGGTCGAGGATGGCGGCGGCGGCGCGGATGCGGGCCGAGCCGGCGTCCTCCGCCCGGCACATCCAGACGGCGTAGACAAAGGGCAGCCCGGTCCAGTCCCTCCAGGCCTCGCCAAGGTCGAGTTGGTGCGGGTACAGCGCGGCGGTGGCCGGATGCGTGATCACCTTGTCCCCGATCAGGAGGATCGACTCCGCCTCGGGGGTCGGGTGATCGGGGTCGAAGTCCACGACCGTTGGCGTGAGGCCGAAACGTTCGGCGAGAAGCACGCGCAAAAGAGCGACGCTGGTGTGGCTCTCGATGTCCGCGTGGACACGCGTGATCCGTTCGATCGGGACGCGGGAGAAGAGCCGAACGGTCAGCGTCGGTCCGTCGGACCCGATCATGCCGACGGGGAGGATGGCGACCGGCTCAGCCGCGCGCTGGGCGTCGATGACCGACGCGAGCGCGACCTCGACGGCACGCTCCATCAGCAGGTCGATCAGGCGGGCGGGGGCCGTCAACGTGATGGACAAGTCGCTGAGTTTCCCCAGTCCTTCGATCAGGGGAAGAGTGTTGAGGTAGGAGACCGCTCCGAGGCGGATGGGCGTCGCGGCGGTCGCGGGCATGGCGCATCGGGTCATTGATCGAGCCAGACCTCTCTGAGGACCAGCTCGAGGGCCGGCCACTCTTCGCCCGCGTCCTTGTGGAACTGGTCAAGGGCGGCGAAGGCGTCGGCAACGTCGGGCGACGACTGCGTCTGCCACCCGACGTAGGCGAGCACGAGGGCGGCGTCCCTGGCATAGAGCGTGTCGGCCTTCAGTCGATCGCGGAGCGCAAGGCGGATGGCGTCAAGCCGGCTTCCGCCAGGAAAGAGCGCGGCGTCGTACCGCGCCGCCACGAGCTCGGGATACGCCGAGAAAAGATTGCGGAGATTGACCGCGGCGGAGAGGAAGAGGCTCCCGCCGACCTGGGCGTTGACGCGGGCGGCGGCGGCCATGGCGTCGCCCGGATTGGCCCGGATCGCGGAGGTGAATCGCTCCTCCGCCTCGAACCACCGCTGGGCGCGCGTCGCCTCCTCGCCCTTGCGCATGTGCCACGAATAGAGGTCGTCGACACCCTCCTCGGCGAGGAGTTTGCTCAGCCTGACTTCGCCGTTGTCGAGGAGCCCGCGGGCACGCTCGATGATCTCCTGAGACGAGAGTGCCCGGGGTCCTTCCGCGGCGCCCGGGGATTCCTCGCTGGCCTCCTTCGGAGCCTCGGCGGGCGGGGCGGACTCTTCAAGCCGCTTGCGGAATGACTGCCGTAACTCTTCGATCATCCGGTCATAGCGCTGTTCGATGGACTCCGTGGTCGGCGGTGCCTTCGGCTTCTCGCCGTCCTTCTCCTTCTCGAGGTCCTCGGGGCCTTTTTCGCCGAAGCGGCGCGAGACGAATGTGTCGGCCTTCAAGGCGAGGTCTTTTCGAACCGCGTCAAGGGGCGTGGCCGGCTCGAACGGCCTGCCGACCGGCTCGGCGACGCCTTCCCGCTCGGCGTTCGCTTTGTCTTCCTCTTTCTTCCCCGGCCCGCGGAACTTCTCATCGAGCACCAGGTCGGGACGCTCCTGGTAGTTCAGCAGCGAGTTGCCGAGGGTGATGGGCTTGACGCCGACCAGCGGGTTCGAGATGTAATAGAGGCGGCCGGCCCCTTCCTCGGGTCTCCCCGTCGGCCCCAGCACGAGCGGGAAGCGCGCGTTGCGGAGGAGGGCGTCGCTCGTCGAGCGCAGCGACCCGCGGATCTCGCCGAAGGGATCGACCGTCGCCTTGACCGGGCCGATGCCGGTCGCCTCCGCCGCGGAGAGCGCGGCCGCCGAACGGCGCACGATCAATCCCCCCGCGAAACCCTCGGTCTGGCCTGCGGTTGTCTGGGTCATCTGCAACTTCAGCGGGGAGATGCCGCGGATGTTCTGCGTGACCAAGCCTGAATAGGCGGAGTCCCGCTGAAACTCGAACAGGTCATCCGAGCCGGTGTCGCCGCGGAAGTCATCCGCGGCGGTGTAGCCGATGTCGCCTCGGAAGGCCTTGCCGCCGGCGACGTTGCCGGTGACGATGGCGTTTCGCAACGCGAGTTCCTGCTGAAAATTCGCCACGGGGGCGTTGAACCCGCCGGCCCCCTGTTGCAGGTTCGCATCCAGGGCGCGCCCCCGCGCAACATAGGTCTGCGACGGGACGGGCGAGGCCCGCCTCTCGGGACGGGCCGCTCGGTTGGTCTGCCCCGCGTCGAGGGCGTTCTGGGCGCCGGCGGACGCGGCGAGAATCAGCGGGATGATGACAAGCGGTGCGCGGTTCATGGTTGCCTCCTCGGATTGTAGGAAGCCCGACCCGAGCCTGGGTGAGAATCCGCGGGCAGCCCAGGGCAATCGCATTATCAAGAGGGTGCCCCGGTCTTGCCGTCCGCGGCAAGGCCGGGACGCACTTGCAACGCCGCCCGGCCTCGCTGCAACGCCAGCGAGACCGGGGCAGCCGCAATAATGCGATTGCCCTGGCGTTCAGCCCAGGGCAATCGAACTGCCGCTCCGATGTATTTCGCAGCCCGCGTCGCGGGCCGAGCACCGATCCAGCCGCCGCCGACCTCGGAGGCGATCATGCGATTGTCCTCGCGTTCAGTCGAGAATCGCATCGTCTGGGGCGCCCGGCTTGGCCTTGCACCGGATACCCAGGGCGTTCGAACCCTCGGCGTGCGCCGATTCCTACGAATGGGATCTCTGTTCAATCGGTGGGGCAGGCTTTTCGGAGAGTCGCCGTGGCGACCGGCCTGCCCGACGCCTTTGGTTTCAGCATGAAGCAGAGGCTGCATCGAGACGGCTCAGGCTTCGCTCCCCATTGTTCGGAGAATCCGAATCTGTATCAGCGACCCGCTCCCCCTGCCGCCCCATACGTCAGCCGCCTCCACGCCCATTCCGCCGGCCCATGCCTCCGACGCGACAGCCACCACACGCTCCACGCGACCTCGACAACCCAGATCGCCACCACCACCGCCGCCAACTCCGTCCGCGTCAACCTCCCCCACAGCCCGAAGCCCCACCCGAAAAACAACGCCGCGCACAGCACGCTCTGCAAAAGATAGTTGCTCAGCGCCATCCGCCCCACCGCCGAAAGCCCCGGCACGATCCACCCCATCACCGGCGAACGGAACACCAGCATCAATGCCCCGACGTGCCCGAACGCCACGAAAAGGCTCCCGATGTAGTTCCACTGCCACCCCGTCAGAAACGTCAGAACGAAATCAAACCCGCTCGCGTCCGCCTGAAGACCCCCCGCCGCCACGATCGGCAGTCCCACCGCGTACCCCGCCGCCATCATCCACGCATACGCCCGCCCCGCCAGCCCGCCCGAAAACACCCCCCACCGCATCATCACCACCCCGATCAGCATGTACCCCGTGAACCGCCAGAACGAGAACATCCAGAACGGAATCCCGATCTGCAAACCCAGCGCGCCCGGCGCACGCCGCGCCACAACCTCCACAAACGTCCCCCGATTCGCCCGCGCTTCCTCCGCCAGATCCTCCGCCGTCGGATCGAAATCCTCCCGCAACTCCGCCCACGTCTCGCGCATCTCCGCTTCCATCTCATCCGGCGTGCCCCCCGCCGCGACCACGGCGTCCGCGCGCTCCGCCGTTGAACGCACGAACCCCAGCCCCGCCCCCACGCCGCTGCTCGCAACCGCACCGATCAGGAAAAGCCCGACGCCGACCCCCAGAAGCCACCGGCTCGACAGCCGCCTCAACGGATAGATCACCGCCCCGCACACCGCGTACGTCCACAGAATGTCCCCGTACCACAAGAGATAGGCGTGCAAGAGCCCCAACACCGCCAGCACCCCCACACGCCGGTAAAACACCGGCGTCAGGCGCCGCCCAGCACGCGCCGCCCGCTCCCCAAGCACCACAAGCCCAGCCCCGAACAGCATCGAGAACAGCGACTGCATCTTCATCTCGAAGAACAGCCGACCGAACCACCACACCGCGCGATCCACCCCTTCGTACCCGCCCACCCACGGATTGAAAAAGTCCGACTCCGGCAGCGCGAAACCGGGAATGTTCATCACCAGAATCCCCAGCACCGCAATCCCGCGGATCGCGTCCATCGTCGCCGAACGCTCGCTCACTCGCGTCGGCTCCAAACCCCCCACGCAGACCGCGACTATCCCCCCCGCACTCGCATCCCGTCCTGAGTCAGCCATCGAACGATCTCCTCCGTCGACGAAAGATCCGCCTCAGCACGATCCGCCCCCGCCGCCCAAAGACTCTCCACGCTGAAATGACCCGTCGCAACGCCCAGCGACCGGCACCCGTGCGCCTTGGCGCACGCCACGTCATACGGCGTGTCGCCCACGATCGTTACCGCCGCCGCCTCCACCTCACGACCGAATCGCTCACGAAACCGCCGCAACCCCACCGGCGGCAGATGCTCCCGCGCCGGCGGATCAATCTCCGAATCACACCCCCACACCTGGACTGGGAAACGCTCAGGATCGATTCCGCTCGCCCTCAACTTGATCCGTCCCGTCTCCGGAAAGTTCCCCGTCAGCAACCCCAGCACATGCCCCCCCGCGCATTCCAGCGCATCCAGCAACGCCAGAACCCCCGCGCAAGGCCGCGCCACCCCAGGCCGCCCCAATAGCCGCTCCAGATGCACCCGGTACGCCCCGCGAAACTCCGCCACCGCCCCCGCGCTCGCCTCAACCCCATGCGCACGCAACAGGTCCCCGATGATCAACGGATCAAGCCGCCCCGCGTACTCCACCCGGTTCTCATCGAACCCCGGCCCAAACAGCGCCCGCCCAGCCTCACCCATCGCCGCGATCCCCGTCCGGGACGTCGTGATCAGCGTCGCATCAACATCAAAGAGAATCAGCACGCCGCGCCTCTCCCTCGCCTACCGCCGAACCTCGAACCCGCGCTCGCCCCTCGCCTCCCCATCCCGCCGACGAACCTCCACAATAAACCCCTTCATCCGCCCCCCGACCGCGCTCAGCAACGATTCAACCTCCCCGGCCTCACCCTCCGCCACCAGAAACACCGACCCATCCTCCTCATTCCGCACCCACCCCGCCACCGCCCGCCCCCGCGCCATCTCCCGAACCGTCGCCCGAAACCCCACCCCCTGCACACGCCCGCAATACCGCACCTCCGCTCGAATCATGTCTCCATCCTACGCGGGTGCCACTGCCAGCGAAGCGAGTCTTCGAGCGCAGTCGGCCGTGGCGGCGCGCCCTTCGCCCCGGGTGCCACAGCCAACAACGCGAGTGTCGCCGCCGCCGCACGCCCCATTCCCCCACCCATCCGACAAGATTTGCGCACCATCCCCTGCGGAAAGGCAGCATCCCGGACATTTCACTCCTGAATTTTTACCTTTCTTTCACCCTTCCATTTGACCAGACCCAAGACCTGATTAGGGTTCTCTGAGACCGTTGCGATCCTCCCATTGCCCGCTATTCGGCGATACCTAACATCGACCGATCAGGCAAAGTCATAGGCTCCTGAAGCCTCCCACCGCAACGGCCCGCAGACGGGTGGCCTCTCTCCCCGCCTGCATCGTCCATGTGTGCAGGCCATCCCTTCGGCTGGCCTATCTATGCCTCAGTGCGTTCCTACGGGATCGTTCGGCGTGATTGTCTTTGCCCATCGTGGGGTCGGCCCTACCGGGGGGCACGGAATGCGGGCGCGGCGGCGCGGGAGTGACCATTGGCCAGGATCGGCTCGGACAACGACAACAGGCGACGCGTCCTCGATGCCACGGACATCGTCCGGCTCATCGGCGAGCATGTAACACTCAAGCCCAAAGGCCGAGAGTTCGCTTGCATCTGCCCATTCCATAACGACCACAACCCCTCCATGTACGTCGTCCCCGCAAAGCAGATCTTCCACTGCTTCGTCTGCGGTGCCGGCGGAAACGCCATCGACTTCCTCATCCGATTCCACGGCATGGGCTTCCGCGAAGCCCTCGAAATGCTCGCCTCACGCGCGGGAATCCAACTCGAACACCGAAAACACAATCCAGACGCCGACAACGAGCCCGCCTCCTCCCGCGAACAACTCATCGACGCCAACGCCACCGCCCTCCGCTTCTTCCGCGGAATCCTCAACCACCCGGACCACGGCTCGGCCGCACGCGCCGTCATCGAAAAACGCGGAATCTCGCGGGATATGGCCGAATCCTTCGCCCTCGGCGCCGCCCCCGACCGCTGGGACGGCCTGGCGGCTTACGCCGAATCAAAGTCCCTCCCCCTCCAGCCCCTCATCGACGCCGGACTCATCAAACGCCGCGACTCCGCACCGGGGTGCTTCGACCTCCTCCGAAACCGCCTCGTCTTCCCCATCTTCGACCGCATCGGACGCCCCGTCGCATTCGGCGGACGACGAATTAATGACGACGACGAACCTAAATATCTGAACAGCCCGGAATCCAGGGTCTTCGACAAGGGCGCAACCCTCTTCGCACTCAAGCAGGCCCTCCGATCCATCCAGACCCAACGAACCGCCATCGCCACGGAGGGATACACCGACGCCATCGCCTGCCACCAGCACGGCTTCACCAACGTCGTCGCAACCCTCGGCACCGCCCTCACCACAAAGCACGCCTCCGCCCTCCGCGGAATCTGCGACACCCTCATCCTCCTCTTCGACGCCGACGACGCAGGGCAACGCGCCGCAGACCGCGCACTCGAAGCCTTCTTCACCGAACCCATCGACGTCCGCATCGCCATCATGCACGACGCCAAAGACCCCGACGAACTCCTCAAAAAAGCCCACGGCCCGGAATCATTCAAAACAATACTCGCCAACGCCACGGACTTCCTCGCCTTCCGATTCCATCGACTCGCCGGCCGCCTCGACGACGCCGGCCACCACATCGGCACCACCGCACGCGCCGCCGCCATCGAGAACGAAGTCGCCAGGCTCATCGACCTCGGCCTGCACCAACTCCCACCCATCCGCCGCCAGACAATCGTCTCACGCCTCACCGCCCTCGCCGGCGTCGACGCCGCCGCGGTCATCGAAACACTCAAAAAATCGGGAATCCGCCCGGCTCACGCCCCAACCCAAACAACTTCCGACTCCTCCCGCGTTCGGGAAACGTTGGAGAGCCTCGTCGCCTGCCTCCTCGTCGAACCTCATTTGGCCTCCAGCCATCCCCACGAAACACGCGACCTCCTCGAACAAGCCGCCTACTCTTCCCCCCCTCTCGCGGCGGTCGCCAAGGCGTTCTCGGCGGCCATCGACGAGGGCGAACCCCCGTCGCTCAGCGAACTCCTCGCCGACATCGAAGACCACGACGCGAGGCAACTCGCCGCCGCCCTCGCCGCAGAGACCGACCGCCTCACCGATGGCTCGCACGAACTCGTCGCCGAGCAATGGAAGTCCTACCTCAACGACCTCGCCACACGGAAAACAACACAGACCATCCGAAACGCCACCGACCCACATGAAAAAATCGAACACCTCCGCAGGCTCCACGTCGAGCGAGGCGGAAACCCGCGGGCCATGCCCCGACCCCGGGTGCCCTCGGGATAGACCACGCCAAGGAGAACCACCGCGACGGATGGGGAGTACGAACACCTGCACGAACACCAATCGGCACACGCATCAACACTCGGACGCGGAGATCGGACCGGCACGACGCCGAACGCCTGGCAACGCACCTGACGCCTCGCCAACGCCCCGGAAGGCGGACCCGCAAAGCAACGGACGCACCCACGAAGAGAAAGTGAGAACACCATGATCTGCGATCTGCACCCGGCCGTGACGGATCTCATCGAACTCGGCCGCAAACGCGGCTGGCTGGCCTACGAAGAACTCAACAGCACCCTCCCCGACGCCCTCGTCGATCCCGACCGCATCGACGACGTCCTCCTCCGCACCGACGAGTCCACGATCGAACTCATCGACGAGCGCGAGTTCCGCGCCCGCCTCTATCGCGAAGCGAAGAAGGCCGGACCCCAGGCCGCCGTCACCACCGCCGCCGTCGCCGCACTCGCCCGACGCGACGCCGAGCAGGTCCCCGCCGAGTCCATCCTCGCCGGCGAGTCCTCCACCAAGCGCATCGACGACCCCGTCCGCATGTACCTCACGCAGATGGGCACCATCCCCCTCCTCACCCGCGATGAGGAGATCCGCCTCGCCAAGAAGATCGAAACCACCCGCATGATCTTCCGCCGGCGCGCCCTCGAATGCGACTACATCGTCGCCATGGCCGTCGACACCCTCGAACAGGTCGACGCCGGCGAACTCCCCTTCGACCGCACCATGCGCATCTCCACCGCCGAGACCAACGCCAAGGAGAAGATCGCCAAACGCATCCCCTACAACCTCAGGACCGTCAAGCAACTCCTCGAAAAGAACCGCCAGGACTGGGAAGAACTCGAAATCGCCAAGAAGTCCCGCGACGGGGAGCAGTTCAAACTCATCTCCGACCGCATCTCCGCCCGCCGCCGGAAAATCGCCACCCTCACCGAGGAACTCTGCCTCCGCACCAGCCGCATCATCCCCCTCCACCGCAAGATGCGCGCCCTCAACAAAAAGGTCCAGGACATCCTCGCGGAGATGAAGAAGTTCGAGAAGAACCCCCAACGCTACGAGGACGACGACCTCTTCGTCATGAAGGAGGAACTCGCCGGACTCCGCGCCATGGTCCTCGAAGAACCCGAAGACCTCGCCACCCGCGTCAAACGCCTCGACACCGTCTTCTGGGAATACGAACAGGCCAAGCGAGACCTCTCCGCCGGAAACCTCCGCCTCGTCGTCTCCATCGCCAAAAAATACCGCAACCGCGGCCTGTCCTTCCTCGACATCATCCAGGAGGGCAACACCGGCCTCATGCGCGCCGTCGATAAGTACGAGTACAAGCGGGGCTACAAGTTCTCCACCTACGCCACATGGTGGATCAGACAGGCCATCACTCGCGCCATCGCCGATCACGCGCGCACCATCCGCATCCCCGTCCACATGATCGAGACCATGAGCAAACTTCGGAACATCCAGAAGATGCTCCTCCAGAAACTCGGCCACGAACCCACCATCGAGGAACTCGCCGAGGCCGCCGGAATGAACGTCCAGGAAACACGACGCGTCATGAAGATCAGCCGACACCCCATCTCCCTTGACCGACCCGTCGGCGAGAGCGAGGACTCCTACTTCGGCGACTTCATCGAGGACGAGCGCCAGGACGCCCCGCAGAACGTCGCCGCCAACGACATGCTCAAGGGAAGAATCGAGGGCGTCCTCAAAACCCTCACCTACCGCGAACGCGAAATCATCAAACTCCGCTACGGCATCGGCGACGGCTACACCTACACCCTCGAAGAGGTCGGCCGAATCTTCAAAGTCACACGCGAACGCGTCCGCCAGGTTGAAGCCAAAGCCCTCAGAAAACTCCAGCACCCCGTCCGCAGCCGAAAACTCGCACCCTTCCTCGACGGCGCAACACCGCAGGAAGTCGCCATGACCATCAACCCCCCGCCGCCGCCGCCACCCCCGGCATCCCCCAACGGCTCGCCCGACGGCCAACCCATCGACTCCCTCACCGCAACACCCCTCCTCGACACAACCCCCGCCACCGCCGACATCTAACCCAGTTCCCAAGGACCCCCCGGGGTGCCAATGGTCGGCTTCAAGAGTGCCTGACTCAATGCCGACAGGTCTCAGTGGTATGCGCGTCTGGAACAGTCGCCGGGGCGACCCTACCACATCTACTTCTTGCATTGTGCAGGCACTCGAAGACCAGTGCCCCCGGGTCCCACTGATGCCCTGAAGCGCATCGTCGGCCAATCGCGCGCACGCTCGGGATGAGCGAAGGGTCGCCGCAACGAATCTCGTGGTCGCCCGGCGCGAGAATGAAAGATGATCCGCATGAATCGGATCCCACATGGTTTCCGGGCGTCAGTGAAGCCGCTCCCGAGCGAGTCTTCGAGTCGAAGACCCGCCGTGGCGGGCGAAGAGGCGGACGCCCCCGCCCGGAAGCCTTGTGGGATTCGCATGAGACCAGTGGCCCGGAACCGCGCCCCCCGACGGCTAGACTGAACCCCTCGTACACCGCATCGCCCGGACCCTCGGCGAGCGCGATCCCCTCGAACCCTCGCCCCAGCCAATCGCACAATCCCCGTCCCCCGCGCGCCCAAGCACGCAACCCCCAAACCGGCCCTCGAACTCAACGGTCAAAACAAACTCTGAAATCTCAACTCTGACATCTTAAATCTGAAATCCCAAATTCAAAATCTCAAATCACCCCCTCACTCCCTCACCCCCTCACCCCCTCACTCCCTCACCCCATCACCCCCTCACCCCATGCCCCGCCCCCTCGCCCTCATCGCCGAGGAACTCGACCCTGTCTGCCTCGCCTGGCTCGCCGAGCGCTGCGACATCGTCGCCTGCCCATCGACCGACGCATCCCGGTTCCGCGAGACCCTCGCCCGCGCTGACGCCCTTGTCGTCCGCACCTACACCATCGTCAACGAATCTCTCCTCGCCGCCGCTCCGCGCCTCCGCGTCGTCGCCCGCGCGGGCGTCGGCCTCGACAACATCGACCTCCCCGCCTGCCGCGCACGAAACGTCCAGGTCGTCAACACCCCCGACGCCAACACACGCGCCGTCGTCGAACTTGTGAACGCTTTCATCCTCGACTCGCTCCGCCCGCGCGCCTACCTCGACCGTCCCCTCCCCCTCGACGAATGGAAACGCCTCCGCCATTCCCTCATCGCCCCTCGCGGCCTCGCCGGCCTCACCATCGGAATCCTCGGCCTGGGCCGCGTCGGCCGCGCCATCGCACGGCTCGCCGCCGCCCTCGACATGCACGCCCTCTACAACGACCTCCTCGACATCCCACCCGACCTCCGCGCCGCCGCCCAACCGGTCTCCGCCCAAGACCTCTTCGCCCGCGCCGACATCGTCACCATCCACATCGACGACCGCCCGGCCAACGCCCGCTTCGTCAACGCCGACCTCATCGCCCGCATGAAGCCCGACGCCCTCTTCATCAACGCAAGCCGCGGCTTCGTCCTCGACTCCGCCGCCCTCGCCGCCTTCCTCAAAAGCCACCCGCGCGCCCACGCCGCCCTCGATGTCCACGACCCCGAGCCCTTCGGCCCGGACTACCCCCTCCTCACCCTGCCGAACGCCCGCCTCACCCCACACCTCGGCGCCGCCACCGCCGACGCGCACCGCAACATGTCCTGGGTCGTCCGCGATGTCTGGCGCGCCCTCACCGGCGATCCCCCGCATTCCCCCGCGCCTTGACACAACGCCCCGCATGATCGAAATTCCCCCCGCTGGAGACCGACAACCCCGCCCCGTCGCGGCACGCGTGGAGGAAACACCAGATGAACAAGGGCGACCTGATCGAGTTGGTGGCGCAGCACACCGGCGAAACCAAAGCCGGCGCCGCGCGCATGGTCGAAACCGTCCTCACCTGCATCATCGAAGGCGTCCAGCGCGAGGACAAGGTCGCCATCACCGGGTTCGGGACCTTCAAGAAAAAAACCCGCAAGGCCCGCGTCGGCATCAACCCCGTCACCAAGCAGCCCATGGACATCAGGGCGTCCACCACCGTCGGCTTCTCGGCCAGCGAGACGCTGCGGAACGGGGTGTGATGTTCCACGTGGAACATTGGTGCGGGTTTGCGCGCGCACCGGGGGTTATGCGCGGAAAGCGGATTCCGCCATTTCGATGGCGCGGGCGAGGGCGGCGGCTTTGTTGACGGTTTCCTGGTACTCGGGGTCGGGCCGGGAGTCGGCGACGATGCCGCCGGCGGCCTGGAGGTGGTAGAGCCAGCCGGTGGTGTCGCGGGCGGCGGTGGGGACGATGATGGTTCGGAGGGTGAGGGCGATGTCCATTTCGCCGGTGAGGGCGACGTAGCCGAAGCCCCCGCCGTAGGGCCCGCGGCGGAGGGGTTCGAGTTCGTCGATGATCTGCATGGCGCGGACCTTGGGGGCGCCGGAGATGGTGCCGACGGGGAGCGCGGCGCGGAGGGCGTCCCAGCAGTCGCGTCCCTCGGCGAGTTCGCCTTCGACGGTCGAGGAGATGTGCATGACGTGGCTGTAGCGTTCGACGGCGAGGAGGGTCGGGGTGCGGACGGAGCCCGGGCGAGCGACCTTGCCGACGTCGTTTCGGCCGAGGTCGACGAGCATGATGTGCTCGGCGCGTTCCTTGGGATCGGCGAGGAGTTCGCGTTCGAGTTCGGCGTCTTCGTCGCGGGTTCGGCCTCGGCGGCGCGTGCCGGCGAGGGGGCGGTTGGTGACGGTGAGGGGCGGTCTTGAAGACACCGATTGCTCAGAGCAGCAATCGGTGGCACGGGCGGCGCGGACTCGGCAGAGGATTTCGGGGCTTGAGGCGATGAGGATGCAGTCTTCGGCCTGGAGGTAGGCCATGTAGGGGCTGGGGTTGACGGCGCGGAGGGCGCGGTAGACGTCGAAGGGGTCGGCGCGGCTTCGGCGTTCGAAACGCTGGCCGAGGACGACCTGGAAGATGTCGCCGGCGCGGATATAATCTTTTGCGCGTTCGATGATTGTGGCGTGCTGTTCGCGGGTGAGGTTGGAGCGGAGCGTGACGGGGGGATGCGATTCGGGTTCGTAGAGGCCGCTGGGGAGCGGCTTGCTGTGGGTCTGGAGCGCGTCGGCGGTGTCGGCGATTTCGGCGGCGGCGCGGTCGTAGGCGTGGGCGGGGTCTTCGGTCTCGGCGAGTTCGACGAGTTGGACGATGTGGACGAGGGTGTCGGCGTGATCGAAGATGACGAGTCGGTTGTAGAAGCCGAAGTGGAGATCGGGGAGGTTGCGGTCGTCGTGGGGGGCGTGATCGAAGGGGAGTTTGGCGGGTTCGGCGTAGCGGACGGTGTCGTAGGAGGCGTAGCCGACCCATCCGCCGAGGGGGCACGAGGGGAGGTGTCGTGCGGCGTGGCCTTGGGGCATGACGAGGCGCATGCCGGAGGAGAGTTGGCGGAGGAGGAGGAGGGGGTCGGGGGAGTGAGGGAAAGCGGAGAGCGGAAAGCGGAAAGCGGAGAAGGGGGAGCCGGGGTGATGGGGGCCGGCAGCGGAATCGGTGGCACGGGGCGCATCGGTACGGCCGACTGCGCTGGCCGTGGCACCCGGCGCCGCACTGCGGATGGTGACATCGTGGGCGCGGGCGACGACTTCGATTGTCGGGCGTGCGCCCATGATGGAGTAGCGGCCGAGGCGTTCGCCGGACTCGACACTTTCGAAGAGGAAGGACGGCGCGGTGCGTTCGTCGCGGACGACGAGTCGGCGGTAGGCGAGGACCGGAGTGAGTTGGTCGCCCATGAGTCGAAGGGCGAGAGGGATGACGGGGCGTTCGCCTGCGCGTGGCGCGAAGGAGCGTGCGAGGGAGATGAAGTCGGCTCGCGTTGGGGTGAGGGGCATGGAGTGAGGGCCGACGTACTTGTACCAGCCGTCGGTCGTGCCGGCCTCGACCGCGACGCGCGG
>CAZBDZ010000002.1:74174-115243 GCA_964490785.1 uncultured Phycisphaeraceae bacterium | reverse complement strand
TCAGGATCAATGAGACGACTGACGGCTTCGACATCGATTGCATGAGCCCTGAGGATGCACCCGACTCCGGTTTTTGCACTCTGAATAATGTCGAGAGTCATCCGCTCGTGCTGCTTCTTGGCACCAAACGCTCGCTCTATTACATGCGAGAATGGGCCGTGTCCGATGTCATGCAGCAGCGCCGCAATCTTGATGTTCAGCGATTCTTGCCTCAGATAATCGGACACTCGATGCCCGCGATACCTTCGACATAGCGCGGCGAGAATGCGTTGCGCGAAATTGAAGACCCCAAGACAATGCGCGAACCGAGAATGTTCGGCGCCGTGGTATGTCAGAGCGCTTACACCGAGCTGACGCACTCGGCGGAGTCGTTGGAACTCCGGAGTGTCGATCAAGTCTAGAAGTACGGACTGGTCTGGATCAATCCGAATCAGGGAGTGAATCGGATCGCGGAAGACCTTTCCGCTTCTCTTGATCTGCCGCGATGGGCTGGCCGTTCGTTCCACGCGTACCCAATCATACACCAAACGACGGGCTGTGCAAGTTTCGATGCCCAAAATATCGGGGAACGGCCGAGGAACCCCTCTAGGAATGGGGGTCGGCAGTTCCGTCAAGCTCCCTCCGCCCCCACCGTCACCGGGATGTACGTCGCCTTCACCCGCCCCTCGAACTCCTCCCGGTACTTGTTGATGATCGTGCGGATGGCCCAGTTGTTGCCGTCGGCGAGGCCGCAGATCGTCGTGCCGGGCATGGCGCCCATGCTGGTGGCGATTTCGAGGGCGAGGTCGAGGTCCTTGGTTCGGCCGTCGCCTTGCTCGATGCGGGTCATCACCTGGTAGAGCCAGCCGGAGCCTTCGCGGCAGGGGGTGCATTGCCCGCAGGACTCGTGCTTGAAGAAGCGGGCGATGTTGCGGGCGACGGCGACCATGTCGGTGTCCTCGTCGAAGATGGTGGGGCAGGCGGTGCCGAGGCCGAGGACGTTGTAGTTCTTGCCGATGTCGAAGTCCATCGGCGCATCGAACTGATCCGGGCCGAGGACGCCGGTGGAGACGCCGCCGGCGATGGCGCCCTTGAACTTTTTCCCGGCGCGCATCCCGCCGCAATATTGGTTGACCAGGGTGGAGAGCGGGATGCCGAGGTCGAACTCGAAGATGCCGGGCTTATTGACGTGGCCGGAGACGCCGAAGAGTTTGGTGCCGGCGCTGCCCTGCACGCCCTGGCTCAGGAACCACTGCTTGCCATTCTCGATGATCGACGGCAGGTGGCACATCGTCTCGACGTTGTTGATGATCGTCGGGCGCTGGAACAGGCCCTTGACGGCGGGGAAGGGCGGCTTGATGCGCGGCCAGCCGCGCTTGCCTTCGAGCGATTCGAGGAGGGCGGTTTCCTCGCCGCAGATATAGGCGCCGGCGCCGCGATGCACATGGCATTCCACGGCCCACGGGGTGCCCGTCGCCGTCTTCTCGCCGTTGAGGAGTCCCCGCGGGCCGAAGACGCCGTTCGCGTAGGCCTCCTTGATGGCGTCCTCGAGGACCATCGCCTGCTTGTGATACTCGCCGCGTATGTAGATAAAGGCGCGGGTCAGGCGGCAGGCGTAGCAGCAGATGGCGATGCCTTCGAGGAGCAGGTGCGGATCGAACTCGATCAGGTAGCGGTCCTTGAAGGTGCCCGGCTCCGACTCGTCCGCGTTCACGGCCAGATACCGCGGCTGTTCGGCGGGACTCTTGGCCTCGTCGTACTTGGGGAGGAAGGTCCACTTGAGGCCGGTGGGGAAGCCCGCGCCGCCGCGCCCGCGGAGGCCGCAGTCCTTCACCTCGGTGGTGACATCCCCCGGCTGCATGGAGAGGGCCTTGCGGAGGCCAACGTAGCCGCCGGTCTTGAGGTAGTCGTCATAGCGCACCGTGCGGCGGCTCTTCGGGTCGCCGTGGGGGACGCAGGGGATGCGCTTGGTGAGGACGGGGGTCGTGGTTTTGGGGGACCAGGGCATGGGGGGATTGTAGAGAAGGCGGGTTTTGCCGCCCTCCGGCCCACGAATTAGGCCAGCGATGGTTGCCAGAGGCGCGAGCGTCTGGAATGGGATCTTCAACAACCCTGCGACTCTATCTCGCTGGCGTTCCAACGGCGGGTGCCCCGGTCTCGCCTGCTCTGAGGCGAGGCCGGGCGAGCCTGAAACACCTCAAGATCCTGCGCACCCATGCGAAAGCGCCGCTTCCACCTGCTCCCGCGTCACTCCGAGGAACCACTCAAGATAATCATCGACCCGCGCCCCATCCTCGATATTCTCGAACGGCGCCTTGACGGAATGCGCGTGCCGATGAACACCCACGTCCCGCCGGCTTTTCCGGGGATTCACTCGACTGCGGGACATGCTCTCCAAGCAAGCACCTGAGCATCATGGCGCGTGACTCTTCAGCGGAGTGCAAAGGCCGCCAGATTCTCCAAGCGGGTTCACGGTGGTTTTTTCCGCTCGTGTTGCACCCCTTCAGGGTGCGGAAGAGGGTTTTGGAGCTGCCATCCGGGGGTGGCGCTCGAAGACTCGCTTACCCCCGGCTACGAACTGCCAGCCTTTCAGGCTGAAAACAAAGGCATTTCAACAGAGCGCGCGGATCCCTTTGCAAACGGCTGAAGAGATACCATGGCGCGATACAGGTCCATTCTATGTTTGCGCAGCCGTCAAGGCACCGCAGCATCACCGGCCGCAGGGCAGTGGCGACGCCCCGGATCCGATGGAACGGGCACCTCGGTTCCGGCGCGGGGCCGGGCGATGTGGCAAAGCCAACCGGCCTCGCCGCAGACGGCGAGATCGGGGCACCCGATCCCGGCGCGCGGCCTTTGCGGCGCGGTCATGTACCCTTCGCTGCATTCGGCCCCTGGCCTCCATGCGTCCCCTCCGGGTCGATCCACACCCCCAGCCGTGCCACCTCCGCATCGCCTGTTTCCTCGTAGTACGACTTGGCCGCGGCCTTGATGGTCGCGTAGATGCGGTAGTAGCCGATCCGCTCCAGCACCCCAGCGCGCTCCAGCGTGTTCCGCCACGACTTGCGCGGCCCGGCGATCGCGAGCGTGATGCCGCGCTTTTCCAACTCGGCGTGCAGTTCGGCGATGGTGTCCACTCCGGTTGCGTCGAGGAGCGGGCTGGCCGAGGCATCCAGAACAAGCCACTTCACTCCCGGGCGCGCCGCGGCCGCGGCGAGCGCCCGCTGCTTGAAGTACGGGGCGTTGAAGAAGACGATCGCCGCCTCGAAGCGGTAGATCACGACGGCCGGGATTTCCGCGGCGTGCGGGAAGTCCGCGATGTTGTGGAACCCGCCGATTCCCGGCACGCGCCCCAGGCGGCAATCGATCGGCCGGCGCGTGATGACGAGAATCCGCACGATCGCCAGCGCCACCGCGCTCAGGATTCCCGGCAGGACGCCCACTACGACCACCGCGAGCGTCGTGGCCACGGACAGGGCGCACTCGCCCCGGCTGACGCGCCAGAGGCGGGCCACGTCGTGCGTGTGGAACAACCCGATCGCCGCCGCCACGAGGATGGCCCCCAGCCCGGCGGTCGGCAGGTACGCCAGCGGCCCGGTCAAGAACAGCAGCGTCGCCACCATCAGCCCCGCCACCACCAGCCCCGTCGCCTGCGACCGCCCGCCCATCATGTCGGCGATGGCGGTGCGCGAATCCGTCCCGCTCACCGCGAACCCCTGCGATGCCCCCGCGGCGATGTTGGCCGCGCCGATGGCGATCATCTCACGGTCGGCGTCGACGTCGTAGCCGTTCTTGAGCGCGAAGACGCGGGCGTCGAGCATGCCCTTGCTGAACACGACGAGGGCCAGCCCGCACGCGCCGCCGAAGAGGTCGGTCAACTTTGCCGGATCGACGCGCGGGAGCGCGAGGCTGGGCAGGCCGCGCTGCACTTCTCCCACGACACTCACGCCGCGCTCGTCCAGCCGCAGCAGGGCGACCATCGCGCCCGTCGCGAGCATTGCGATCAGCGGGGCCGGCCAGCGCGGCAGGAATCGCTTCCCCGCGAACAGGATCAGGAAGGCCACGGTCGCCACGCCCAGCGTGGGCCAATGCGTTTCCGAGACATGCGTCGCAAATGACCAGAGTCGCGGCAGGATCGCCTCTCCTTCGACCTTGAACCCGAAGACCTTCCCGATCTGCCCGAGAAAGATCTCGATCGCCACGCCGTTGAGCAGCCCGAGCAGGATCGGCCGCGACAGAAAATCCGCCACCAGCCCCAGCCGCAGCACTCCGCCGAGGATGCACAGCGCGCCCGCCATCATGGCGAGGGCCACCGACATCGACTGATACGCCCCCGCGTCCCCCGCCGCCAGCGGGCCGCAAACCGCCGCGACCATGGCCGCCGTCGCCGCGTCGGGGTTCACGATGAGGTGGCGGGATGTGCCGAGGAGCGCATACGCAACCAGCGGCAGGATCGCGCTGTACAGCCCGACGATCGGCGGGAAGCCCGCGATCTCCGAGTAGGCCACGGCGACCGGGATCGCCACCGCCGCGACGGATACCCCCGCGATGAGGTCGCCGCGCAGCCACTCCAAGCGGTACCCGGCGAGGGCCGCGACGCCCGGCAGCCATCGAGCCAACCATCCCTTCGGTGATTCGTCCGGTCCGCCAGGATGATCGGCGTCGTGAGATGACACTTCGGCTTCCACCTCTGCGCCCCTGCGCCTCTGCGTGAGCCCGCCCTCAATACTCCTCCGGCACGAACCGCCGCCCCTTGAGCGACTTCCGATCGTCGTACTCGTGCTTGTCGGAGCGGTCCGGAAGTTCGATCTTCTCGCGCTTCAGTCGTTTGTATGGGATTCGGCTGAGGAGGTGAGCGATGCAGTTCAATCGGGCCCGCTTCTTGTCGTCGCTCTTGAGGATGAACCACGGCGCGTGCTCGGTGTCGGTCGCTTCGAGCATGCGGTCCCGCGCCCGCGAGTACTCGTACCACTTCGAGCGCGAGGGCAGGTCCATCGGGCTGAGTTTCCACTGCCGCAGGGGATCCTCGATCCGCGCCTGGAAGCGCTTCGCCTGCTCCTCGTTGCTCACCTCGAGCCAGTACTTCAGCAGGATGATCCCCGAATTCACGATGTACCACTCGACCTTCGGGCAGTGCTCGAGGAACCCTTCGTACTGCTCCTTCGTGCAGAACCCCATCACATGCTCGACGCCCGCGCGGTTGTACCACGAGCGGTCGAAGATCACGACCTCGCCCGCCGCCGGGAAGTGGGCCATGTACCGCTGGATGTACATCTGGGTCTTCTCGCGGTCCGAGGGCGCCGGCAGCGCGACGAGGCGGAAGACTCGGGGGCTGACCCGTTCGGTGATGGCGCGGATCGTGCCCCCCTTCCCGGCACCGTCGCGGCCCTCGAAAACGATCATGATCCGCAGGCCCTTCTCCTTGACCCAAGCCTGCAAGTGGCACAACTCCGCCTGGAGGTGCCGGAGTTCCTTCTCATACTTCTTCCGTTTCAGAGGTTCGGTGGGCATGGCAGAGTCCTCATTGTTTGATGCCCCGCGCGCCGATGGCGAATGCTACCCGCGGCGACGGAATCGCGCAGCGGAGGCGCGGCGAGCGCGGAGGATGGCGTTGCGTCGATTCTTTCTCCGCGCCCTGCGGTGAGGCGGGTTTTGGGGTAGGTTCTTGAGCAATGCCCCCGCACGCCCCGGACACGATCGGCCTCCTCGGCTTCGGCCGATTCGCCCGCGCGTTCGCCACCCTCCTCGACACCGCGGGAATCCCATCCGTCGCGTTCGACCCCGCCGGCGGCGTCGGCGAACCGCGCCTCGTCGCTTCGCCCCATGACGTCGCCCGGCGTGCCCACACCATTCTCCTCTGTGTTCCCGTGCCCGAGATCGAGGGCGCCCTGCGAGAAATCGCGCCCAGCCTCACGCCCGACCACTTCGTCATGGACGCGGGCAGCGTCAAACTCGCGCCCGCGGGAGCGATGCAGCGCGTCCTCGGCTCGCGCATCCCCTGGTGCGCCACGCACCCCCTCTTCGGCCCGCAGAGCCTCGCCCGCGGCGAGCGCCCGCGGCGAGTCGTCGTCTGCCCGAATGACAATCACCCTGCCGCACACTCGCGCGCCAGCGCCTTCTACGAGTCCCTCGGCTGCGAGGTCCGCGAGATGTCCGCCGACGCTCACGACCGCCTCATGGCCGAGACTCACGCGCTCGCGTTCTTCGTCGCCAAGGGGCTGATGCAGATCGGCGCGGGGGAATCCTCCGACTGCGTTCCCCCTTCGTTTCACGCCATGATGCGGACGGTGGACGCCGTGCGCGCGGACGCCGGGCATCTCTTCAATGTCATCAGCACGCGAAACCCCTACGCCGCCGCGGCCCGCCGACGATTGCTTGATGCGCTCGCGGATGTCCACCGGCAACTTGACGAATGACTTCGCGCCGCGGCGTCGCTCACATCGAAGGCGGCAGCCCCAGCGCCTTGCGGATGTTCGCCACCTGGCCGAAGTGGAAGCCTTCGTGCCACGCGATTTTCAGCACCGCATCGATCGGGTCCGTCGCGAAGCCGCCGGTCTTTTCCTTGAGGTCCACCATCAGCGCCGAATCCGGCGCCGCCTTCAGCCACTTCAAGAGCGCCGCCCGCGACTCGACAAACGCCTTCTTCACCTCCGCGGTCAGCGGATTCCCCGTCGCCCCGGGCTTCGTTCCCATCCCGAACGCCTTCTGAATGCCCTCCGGGACATTCATCGGCACGCCCAGCACCCCGCCGATCCACGCATCCGTCCCCGCGAGATGCCCCAGCACCCACAGCACATGGTTGTCCGTCGGCGAAGGTTGGTGCGTCCACTTGTCCTCGGCGATCCCCTTCAGCAACGCGTCCGAGTACCAGCGCGTGAACTCAAGCAGGGCGACGGCGTGCTCTTTCGGGGTCATGCGGCTCTCCTTTGTGCTTTGAAGCCTCGGCTCGGATGGTCAACGATGCGGATGATCCCCGCTTGGTGTCGTCAGTTCCACTCTCGATCCGCGATTTTCCGTCATTTCATCTCCTGTTCGCTCGCCGGTAAACAGCGGGATCGTGCCGCTCCATTGCCCGCGCGGGGTCTTCGAGAGCCGAGGGGCCGAAGTTGGCGAAGAACCCGTGGGCGTCCCGCATCATCCGCGCCCGCGACACGGGGTCAGGTCTCCGGCCGCTCGCCCCGTGATCAGCCGCGCCCCGCGCTGGTACCACAGGTACGCCCACGCCCATTGGATCAACACGATCAGCCGACTCCGGAACCCTGTCAGGTACATCAAGTGGATGAACGCCCACACGAACCACGCGGCGAACCCGCGGACGCGCACGCCTGCGATCGTTCCCACGGCGCGGCTGCGGCCGATCGTCGCCAGCATGCCCTTGTCGCGGTAGCGGAACGCGGGGCGCGGGGTCCCAGGCTTCGCGGACCCAGTCTCGGCGTCCAGGGCGATGATGCGGGCCACGTATCGTCCCATCTGCATCGCCGCGGGGGCGACGCCGGGGATCGGCTGATTCGTTCGCGCATCGGCGAGTTGCGCGAGATCGCCGATCACGAAGACCTCGGGGCGCCCCGGGATTGAAAGGTCGGGATTCACGGACACGCGTCCTGCCGGGTCCATCGGCGCGCCGAGCGTCGCGCCGATCGGCGATGCCGCCACGCCCGCCGCCCAGAAGACGTTGCGAGTAACGATCCGTTCGCCGCCGATCGACACACCCTCGGCGTCGATGCCGGTGACCTTCGCCTCGAGCCAGACGTCCACGCCGAGCGCTTCGAGGTCGGCCCGCGCGCGGCGCGAGAGGGCCGGATCGAAGGTGGGCAGGAGCCGGTCGCGCCCTTCAAGCAGGATGACGCGTGCCGTGGTTGTGTCGATCGCGCGGAACTCGCTCGGCATGGCCTTGCGCGCGATCTCCGCCATCGCCCCCGCCAACTCGACGCCCGTCGGCCCGCCGCCGACGATGACGAAGGTAAGGATGGCGCGGCGGCGCTCCGCGTTCGGCTCGCGCTCGGCGGTCTCGAACGCGAGAAGAAAGCGACGGCGGATCTCCAGCGCGTCGGTCACTTCCTTGAGGCCGGGCGCGTGCGCGGCCCAGTCGTCATGGCCGAAGTAGGTGTGCGCGACGCCGGTGGCGACGATGAGGACGTCGTAGGCGATCTCCTCGCCGTCGCGGAGGGCGACGCGGCGGGCGCTCGTGTCGATGCGGGCGGCCTCGCCGAGGAGGACGCGGGTGTTGGCATGGCGGCGGAGGATCCAGCGCAACGGCTGGGCGATGTCGGCGGGAGACAGCGACGCCGTCGCGACCTGGTAGACGAGCGGACTGAAGACGTGATGGTTGCAGCGGTCGATGAGCGTAACGCGGACCGGCGCGCGGCGAAGGGCCATGGCGGCGTAGAGGCCGCCGAACCCGCCGCCGAGGATGAGGACGTGAGGTTTGCCCATGCCTGCGTCAGCGCTCATGCGGGGCGGATGGTACTGCGCGGGGCGTGGAGACGATCACCACGGGATCACGTCATCATGCAGCATGGTCTGCCGCCGCCGGTTGACGGTGAGGCGCAGGACATCCGGGCGGGCATAGTGCCCGGCGGGGTCGAAGTTCTGGCGTTCGCGGCGGACGAGGGCGTGGTCGATTTCCGCGACGATGATCTCGTCGCGGTTCACGATGGGCTCGACGACCCACGAGCCGTCGGGGGCGGCGATGCAGGATCCGCCGTCGTAGATGGTCTCGCCGCGGGTCGGGCACATGCGGGCGCGATGGGGGATGTTCGCGGGGATGTCGGACTCGCGGAGGAGGACGCCCGCGGAGACGACGAAGGAGCGCGACTCCTTCGCGATGAAGCGAGTGATGTCGCTTGTCAGGCGGAGGCAGCCCGGCCACAGGGCGACGTGCAGGTCCTCCCCCTGCGCATAGAGGGCGGCGCGGGCGAGCGGCATCCAGTTCTCCCAGCAATTCAGGGCGCCGACGGTGAACTCGCCTACTGGGTGGGTGACGAGTCCGTTGCCGTCGCCGATGCCCCAGGCGAGGCGCTCCTCGTAGGTGGGCATGAGTTTGCGATGGACGGATCGGACCTCACCCGAGGCGTCGATGAAGACGTGGGAGCAGTAGATCGTGTGCCCCCGGTCGCGCGGGCGCTCGGCGACGCCGACGATGACGGCGATGTTCCCCGCGCGGGCGGCGTCGCAGAGCGGGGACAGATCGCCGCGCTCAATCGTGACGGCCCGATCGAGGTAGAGCGCGTGCAGTTCCTTCTGGTCGCTCGACTCAAAGCGGGCGCCGTCGGTGCGGCTGAGCCAGAAGGGGTAGGCGGGGACGAAGGTCTCGCCGAAGGCGACGAGCGATGCTCCCTTCGCGGCGGCGGCGCGGACGGCGTCGGCGGCCTTGGCGAGGGTGCGCGAGCGGTCGAGGAAGACGGGGGCAAGTTGGGCGATGGCGAGGCGCAAGATGTGTTGCAGGATATGCGGCAGAGTCATTCACCGCCCGCCGCGGCGGGTGAACTCCGGCGCGGAGGACGCGGAGAAAGGCCATTCAAGAAGATCCTGGGTGCGGTGGAGACGTCACTTCCAACTCGTGCCACCGACCGCTGCTTTGAGCGGTCGGTGCGCCGCGTGCGGCCGCGAATCGCACCGACCGTCGCGGACGATGGCCGGTGGCACACGCCTCACCAGTTCCGGCGCGGATCCTTCATCACCATCTCCCAGGTGACGCCCGGCGGGAGTTCCATGCCCTGGGCCCGCTGCCACTTGCGGAGGCGCTCGTAGTAGCCGGGGGGTGGGACGTACTCACGCCGCCCGGCGACGATGCTTTCGACCGAGAGATCCAGACCGATCTCATCCCAGGAAATCGCATACCCATCCGGATCCATCGTGAATTTCCGGCGTTGTGTCGGCGTCGCGCTCTCAAGGGTCGGGTAGTACGAGAGTGGATTCGCGATCCGGCGTCCATCGCGGAGCGTCACCTCCAGGTGCGTGGGTGTCACTCGTGCACGCCGAGCCAGGGGCTCATCGGCCTTCGTCGAAGTATGCACGCCATTCCGCGAGGAGGATTTCGCGCTGCTTTCTGAGGATCGACCGGATTGCCGAGCGCTCCGCGCGAGTGAACCTCCCCGGGCGCGCCTCGCGGATGGGGTCGATCCACCACTTTGCGCGATTGTGTTTCTTCGAGACGTGGACGTGCGCCGGCTCGCCGCGGTCGCCCGAGTAGAACGAGAATCGGAAGCCCTGCTCATACCAGATTCTAGGCATGGAGCGCCTCTCGCTCACCCTGATGATCGGTAGTGTCTCAGTTTGAACGTGGCATGGGCTTTCCAGCCCATGGCGAGCGGCGCACGCCCTGGAAAGGGCGTGCCACGTTCAAACTGAGACACTACCTGATGATCCGACTTTGGCACCACGCCATCCTGATCCGAGGTTCCGTTGTTCCGCTCGGACCTTGAGATCGTGCGTGCGGCTGGTGGGACCGACGGCCACTCTTCGTGGCTGGTGGCGCCGACACGTCCAACTCGTGCCACCGACCGCTGCTTTGAGCGGTCGGTGCTCCGCTCGCCGCCGCCCGCTCGCACCGACCGTCGAAGCCGACGGTCGGTGGCACCGCAGTGGTCGGTGCCATTTGCAGGCGTTGTCCAAGTGTTCAAAGGGCTGCAGGAATCGGTTTCCGGGGGTGCGCGGGTCGCCGCGCCGACCCGCGACCTCCGGCTATTGACTTTCAGCCCTTCGGGCTGAAGAGCCAGGTTTGATCTCATCCGGTTTCTCTGTGTTCTCGGCGCCTCTGTGGTGAAGGCCTTCCGGACGTCAGAACTTCGCATTCCCCGGCGTCCGCGGGAACGGGATGACATCCCTGATGTTCTGCATCCCCGTGCAGGCCAGGATCAACCTCTCGAAACCCAACCCGAAGCCGCAGTGCGGCACCGTGCCGTACTTGCGGAGGTCGCGGTACCACCAGTACGCCTCCTTCGGCAGTTTCATCTCGTCAAGGCGTCGATCGAGCACCTCCAACCGTTCCTCGCGCTGCGAGCCGCCGATGATCTCGCCGATGCCGGGGGCGAGGACGTCCATGGCGGCGACGGTCTTGCCGTCGTCGTTCATCCGCATGTAGAAGGCCTTGATCTCCTTGGGGTAGTCGCGGACGATCACGGGGCGCTTGAAGACCTCTTCGGTGAGGTGCTTCTCGTGCTCGGCCTGGAGGTTCGCGCCCCACTTCACCGGGTACTCGAACTTCTTCCCCTTCGCGATGCCCTGTTCGAGAAGTTTGATCGCCTCGGTGTAGGTGATGCGCTCGAAGGGGCTTTCGATGACCTTCGTCAGCGTCTCGATGACGGTCTTGTCGATGTGCTCGTTGAAGAAGGCCATGTCGTCGGCCCGCTCGTCGAGCGCCGCCTTGAAGAGATACTTGATGAACGCCTCGGCCAGATCCATGTCGTCGAAGATGTCGGCGAAGGCGATCTCGGGCTCGATCATCCAGAACTCGGCGAGGTGACGCGCGGTGTTGGAGTTCTCGGCACGGAAGGTCGGGCCGAAGGTGTAGACCTTGGAGAGGGCGCAGGCGTAGGTCTCGACGTTCAACTGGCCGGAGACGGTGAGATAGGCTTCCTTGCCGAAGAAGTCCTGGGAGTAGTCGGGGTGGGGAGGAGGAGTAGAAGAAGTAGGGACGGGCGGGACGCCCATACCACCCAGAAGTTGAAGCGTGCTGACGCGGAACATTTCGCCCGCGCCTTCGCAGTCGCTGGCGGTGATGATGGGGGTGTGGACCCAGAGGAAGCCGCGCTCGTGGAAGAAGCGATGCACGGCCATGGCGAGGCAGTGCCGCACCCGCGCGACGGCGGCAAACGTGTTCGTCCGCACGCGGAGGTGCGCATAATCACGGAGGTACTCGAAAGTGTGGCGCTTCGGCGAGACGGGGTAGGTGTCGGGGTCTTCGACCATGCCGAGGACGCGGAGCGACGCCACCTGCATCTCGACGGACTGGCCCTTCCCCTGGCTCGGGACGAGCGTGCCCGTGGCTTCGATCGAGCAGTCCTTGGTGAGGTGCAGGATCTCGCTCTGGTAGTTGGGGAGGGCCGCGGGGGCGACGAGTTGCAGCGTGTCGAAGCACGAGCCGTCGGAGAGGGCGATGAACGAGAGCCCGGCCTTGGAGTCGCGGCGCGTGCGAACCCAGCCGCGGACGGTGGCCTCGGCGCCGGGGGCGGATTTCAGGGCGTGGGCGATGGATAAGACGGGCATGATCGTGCTCCAGAAGGGGAGGAAGAGGGTACACGAAGGGGGCCCGTTTCATGGGCCGCGGGCGGCGGCGTTGCGTCCATCGTGCGGCACGATGGGTGAGGTGCGCCGGGCGGTCGTGTTGAAGAGGTCGGCGTACCAATGGGTCAGGTTGGCCTCGCGGTAGAACTCGCCCGCTTCGCGCGAGCGGTCGCACGCGGCCTGATACTCGGCGGGGTGGTCCCAGAGGCGCTCGATGATCTCGACCCACGGGCGGGCCTCGTCGCTGGTCACGGGGCGCGTCGAGCCGGGGCGAAGGTGGTCGGGGAGCGGGAGTTGGAATGCAGCGCCGCGCGAGGTCTCGTACACGCCGCCGCGGTCGGCGACGAGGGCGGGGATGCCGCAGAGCATCGCCTCGGCGGTGACGCGGCCGGCCGGCTCGTCCCAGACGCTGGGCACGAGGAGCACTTTCGTCAATGCGTAGATCTCGGCGGGACTTGAGATTGCATCGGCGTACAGAATCTGGCGGTGCCGGCGGAGATCGAAGCCACCTGCCAGGCCGGCCCTGACGAGGCTTGCGGCGGTTGCGCGCGCGTTGATGACCATGAAGGGGATATCCGTCCGTCTGGCGCAGATGTCTTCCGCGATGCGGGCGACGAGCGAGACGCCCTTGTCGTGCGTCGGGTTGATGAAGGCCACGAAGGTCGGTCGGCGATGCGGCGGGACAATGTCCGCCTCGCGCAGAGGGATCGGCGCGACGGTCGATTCGACACCGAGCACCGCACGGTACCGATCGGCGACAAAATGGCTCGGCGTGAGCACGAGGTCGATGTCCTCGAACGCGCCGGGATGAAGGTAGCCCCAGTTATGCAGCGTGAAGACGACGACGGCGCCCGCGTCGCGGACGCGCTTCCGGCGGGCGCGTTCCTCGGGGAGACCGCCGTAGACATAGGCGATGTCGGGCACGGTCTCGGCGAGCATCTGTTCGAAGAGGCGATCGAACTGCGCGTTGTGCGGCTTCATCCAGGATTCGGTCGAGTGGCCGGCGGTGTCGAGGAGGGTGTAGTCGATGCCGCGATGCGTGAAGCGGTGGACGGGGCGTTCGCCGAGAGCGTTCCGGCCGGGGTCGGTGTGCGGCGAGACGCCCATGGCACGCAGGATTCTCGCGGCGACGCCGGGGGTGCGGTCCTCGGACGCGGTCGTTGCCAGGCAGCGGACGAGGTAGCCGGACTGAGCGAGGAACTCGCCGACGGTGCGGTCGGAGCGTGCGGCGCCGCTGGCCGGGTCCTGCGGCAACTGGCTCATCAGCATCAGGATGCATCGCGCCATCGCCTCTCCCGCCCCTTTACGGCGGGCAGACGGCCCCGAAGTTCACGAGCACCGACGTAACATCCGAGAAGTTCACCACGCCGTCGCGATTCGCGTCGCCCGGGCCGGTGCCGGGCAAGTAGTTGTTCCCGAAGTTCACGAGGACCGAGGTGATATCGCCGAAGTTGACGACGCCGTCGCCGTTGGCGTCGCCCGGGCACGGGGGGGGCGTGGGCCGGATCAACTCGATCCGCAGGTACTCCGGCATGCACCAATCCCACGTGAGCGTGTCGGTCGGCGCGAAGCCGTCCCACAAGAAGTACATCTCCATGTGGAAGTCGCCGAAGTCGCCGTACGCCGAAATGGGCTCCGTCTCGAACGACCCCGCGACCAACGATCCGCTCGCGATGATTCCCGGGGCGGTTCCCATCCCCCCGGCGAAGCCGCCTCCCCCCTCGTTGTACGAGTTCGCGATCAACCAGGGGGCGAGTACCTCGACCGTGCCGCCCGTGTGCGCGACCCGGAACTCGTAGGACACTCGCACTCGCGAACCCAGCGGAATCTGTTGATAGATCAGGCCGTCGATGAGAAACCCGGCGAACACCGACGCCGGCGGCGGATCGGGGGGCGGGTCGCTGTTGAAGGGGTTGCCCCCGAGAATCGGCCCCAGAGCGATGCAGACATCCACCCGATCCGGCCCTTGCGTGTCGGTCCACGTGTATTGCGTTCCCTCCTGGAAGAAGCCGCCGTAGGGGTCTCCGATCTGCACGTTTGTAACGTCGAACCCGGTCGGCGCCCCGCGCGCCGAGGCCTCCTCCGCCGCCAGGGGCATGACGGCGAGCGCCGTCGCCAAGGCCGCCTTGCTCGCCAGAATCTCCCGCGCCCGCTCGATCAGTGTCTGTGTCATCGTTCGTCCCTCCTGATTGCCACGCCGCATGAGGCGACGGACCGATTCGATTATGCCACGAACTTCCGGGAAGGCCAATGGAAATCCATACGATCCGCGATTGATATGCAGGACGTTCCTTGGAACCCGCTGCCGGATACCGTCGGTGGACCAGCGGGAGGCGAGGAGAGCATCGGGAGCCGGTGGTATCGGATGGGGCGCAACGGCCTGCAAATGGCGGTTTGGCGATCTCACATGAAGATGGCGAACAAAGGGCGACCCGCGGCAATGGAGTCCGCTGCCATGGTTCGCCTTCAGCCCGGTCTTCGGCGAATGGTTCTGAAATACTCGATGTGTTGAGCGGCCAGCGCATCCCCTCGGTACACCCGTCCTGCCTCGTATGCCCGTGCGCACGCTTCCTGATAGAACGCCTGATCGTCCGCGAGGCGGATCACAAGGTCCACCCACGGCCTCGCCTCCTCGGCGCTGACCGGCGCGCGGCTCGACACGGTCAGGCTCGCCGGCAAGGCAAGCACGAAGCCCGCGCCCGCGCACGCCTCGGGCAGCCCGCCGCGATCCGAGACGATCGGCGGAATCCCGGAGAGCAGCGCCTCGCTCGCCACGCGGCCGAACGGCTCGTCCCACACGCTCGGCGCCAGCAGCGCCCGCGTTGCCGCGAGGAAGTGCTTCGGCTGCGCCACGCCCGGCGAGACCATGATGTTCTTGTGCCGCCTCAGATCGAACCCGCCCGCCATTCCCGCTTTGACCACCATCCCCCCCACGCCGCGCGACTCCACCACCATGAACGGGATGTCCGGCCGGCGGACGCTCACCTCTTCCGCGAGTCTCGCGAAGAGCATCACACCCTTTTCCGGCGACGGGTTCACGAACGTGAAGAACACAGGGTCGCGCATCTCGGGCACGACATCCGCCTCGTCCAGCGGCGGAGGGATCGCCGTCCCGCGATAGCCGATCCGCTTCTCGTAGCACGAGACGAGGTACTCGCTGCACATGAGCGCATCGTCCACGTGCTCGAACGCGCGGATGTCGTAATACCCGTGCTGTCGGACCCCGAGCACCACCGTCGCGCCCGCCTCCCGGCAGCGGCGATGCCGCGCCCGTTCGAATATGGTCGCCCCCATCGTCAGCACCACGTCCGGCCGCAGACGCTTCAAAAGGGTGTCGAGCAGCGCATCGAACTGTCTGCCGTGCGGCGCGTGCCACTCTTCCGACCGGAGCGTTCCCGTGTCGAGGATCGTGTATTCGATCCCGCGCTGCACGAACCGCAGCACGGGGCGCGCGTCGCGCGGCTGCTCCTCGTGGGCCGATACGCCTTGCTTCGTCAACAAGGCTCGCGCGTCCAGCCCCGTCCGCTGATCCGTCGCGGTGGTGCCCAGTGCCGCGATGCGGAACTCCCCGCCCGCCGCCGCGGCGAGCATCTCGCACATCGTCCGCAGCGAGCGCACGGCCCCCCCCGCCGGGTCCTGCGGCAACTGACTCAGGAGAAGAAGCACCGTCCGCGGCATGCCGACATTGTGCCCGATTCCGCCGTTCCCGCGGGGCCACTGGCGGTTTGCCCGCCAGTGCTAATCCCCATATCGCGTTTACTCACGCCCGAATACCCAATGTGGTTTAGATGCGACCGGGGCCAGCCAAGCCGAACGCCGCCGGCTCGCGCACGCCATGGCGCGCCCAATCCACCGAAGTCCGAATCAGAACGCGAGCGCGACAATCCCCGCTTCACCGTCATACACGCAGAGACATTTCGCCAGAAGATCGCGGCCGATCAGGAGGTCGATCCCCTGATCCTTCAGCGTCGACGCAATGACCGCGGCCGTATGGACTAGAGAATACTGCTTGGCGTCGTGGACCAGGAGGATTGAGACATCGAACTGGTCGCAGATCTTCGCAACCCCATCGGTGGACGGCGTATGAACAGGAATTTGCCCCGAAGGAACGAGGGACAGAGATTGCACAATGCTCTGATCGATGCAGCAACTGCTGGCCCCCGTATCGATCAAAGCCCGTCCAGACACCGCCTGCGGAACAGGCCTCCCGGCCGCTTTCAGCGCCTCGGCGCGCGGACGGCTGACGCCGACGTAGGCATCGACGATCGGCCCTCCCAACGCATCAATCTGAACGGTTATGTGCGGCACGGCGATGGCAGATCACGCGTGAAGTACCGGATCGTATCAACGGCCTCGATCTTCTTCACGAGGAATGGATTGAACCCGCACTTCTGATACCCGGCGCGCACCGCGTCCTCGTAGTCGCCGTAATCGCCAATAATCTCCTCCCCGAAGATGACGACGAACCGACCGGCTCTCTCCAGAAGAGACGGAAGCTCCCGACGATACGTCTCGAGTTCCTTCTCAAGGGCCATGGGGGTCATCCTCACAAAATAAGTCTACGTCGCTCTCCTGCCAAACTCCATTATGGCTCAAAATCGGGGATCAGACCGTCGAAAACAGGCGTTTTCGTGTGAATTCAGGGAGATTCGAGGGGTTGGCAGTTACAAACAGTCCCGTCCCGAAACTCATCGGCCTTATCGCTTCGAGAACTGGAACCGGCGGCGGGCGCCGGCCTGGCCGTACTTCTTCCGTTCGACCTCGCGGGGGTCGCGGGTGAGGAAGCCGTTGTCGCGGAGGGCGCCCTCGAAGGCCGGGTCGTAGCCCTTGAGGGCCCGGGCGATGCCGAGCCGCATGGCCTGGGCCTGGCCCATGAACCCGCCGCCGCTGAGCCGAGCCACGACGTCCATCTTGCCGAAGGTGCTCGTCACCTTCAACGGGGCGACGGCGTCGTTGCGGTCGCGGATCTCCGTGAAGTACTCCTCGACCTTCTTGGACTTCTTGCGGCTGATGACGATCTTGATCTCGCCGGTGCCGGGCTTGAGACGGACGCGGGCGACGGCGGTCTTGCGGCGGCCGGTGCCGCGCCAGAAGCCCTGTGCATCGGGCTTCACAGGCGCCTTGGGCGCGGGGGCGGGGGCCGGAGCGGATCCGATCAGCGTTGCGGTGGATTCAGTCATGGGAAGGACCAGGGTCAGAGAGAAGACCATCGATCAATCGTCGGGACACTACGGACTCGGGACTCGGGACTCGGGACTTGGTACTTGGGACTCGGGACTCGGGACTCCTCACGCCTTCACGGTCTCAAGCGGGATCGGCTGCTGCGAGGCGTGGGGGTGGTTCGGCCCCTTGAAGACGCGGAGTTTCGTCAGCATCTGCCGGCCCAGCGCGCCCTTGGGGAGCATGCGGCGCACCGCCACGAGGATCAACTCCTCCGGCTTCTCCTTGCGCGTCTGCCCGAGGGTTGTCGTGTAGAAGCCGCCTGGGTAGCCGGTGTAGCGGGTGCGGGTTGCCTGCTCGGCCTTGCGACCGGTCAGCACAACCTTCTCCGCGTTGGTGACGATGACGAAATCGCCCATGTCCACATGCGGCGTGAAATCGGGGCGGTGCTTGCCCATCAGCACGGTGGCGATCCGCGTGGCGAGCCGTCCCAGCACCTGCCCGTCGGCGTCAACATGCCGCCAGATGCGACCTTCGTAGGGTTGGTGGCTCTTGCAGAAATAGGTCTGACGCATGGGTTCGATCCTTCAATCAATCAACCGAGACGAGAAACACCGCCTTGCCCGCCTGTTGCCCCTACTTGGGAGCAACCGCAGGAGTCAGGGGCCTGAACATGCCCCTGCGCCCGCCTGAGAACCAGCCGCGGGCCTGAGAACAGGATGAGCATCCGGGCCCCACCGCCCGAACGCAAGTCGGGAAGGGTAGCAGGTCCGGTCCAGCAGTCAAATGGCACCCGCCGACGCCGTGCCGACTATTGACAGGTGGTGCCCCAGGCAGCAAGCGCGGTGGTGATGTCATTGAAGTCCACCATGCCGTCCTGGTTGGTGTCGCCCCGCCCGCTATGCGAGGGGTATTCCATGCCCCAGTTGTCCAGCACCACAATGATGTCCCCGAAACTCACCAAGCGATCAAAGTCGCCGTCTCCAAAGCACGGACCCTGGCAAAGCATGCCCACGGAGAACGTCCCCGTGCCGCGATCGCTCGGCCCGTGCCCGCCGATCCGCACGAGATACAAGTGGTTCTCCATCACGCTGGCCCGCACCGCCGAGGTCACTCCGCAACTCGCCTGATCATCGTTGCAGCCGACCATCTGCGTGGGCAAGGGCGGGTCATGTCCGTCGTCGTAATAGACCATCATGACGGTGTTGAAGTTCGCCGCGTTGCACACCGTCGCCGTCGCCACGCCGTCGCAGATCGGAATGAACCCGAACCACACGTCGTTGTAGATCTGATCGTATTCCGTGTTGCACGGCACGCCGGGGAGCCCGTCGGTCGTCGCACGCGTCGTTTCGAACGGCACGGCCTCTCCCAGGTACACAAGGTCCGCCCGCTCGCTCTCATCGTTCTCGGGCGGCGAGTTCACCCTTATCTTGCTGTAGAGAAATGTCGTGTTGTTGTCGTTGTAGTCGTCGTAGAGGTATGCGTTCCCGCTGCGCGTCACCATCAGCCCGACGTAATAATCTCCCGAGGGAACGTCGGGGATCCGAGTTGTCACCGAGACTTCGCTGTAGCCCTCGGCCTGAAAAACGTCATACTCCCAATAGGACCCCATCCGGTAGTCATTGGTGTCGATGTGCTTGTTCCTCGACAGCCAGAGCCGGAAACGCACGTCCTCCAGATCCCGGGTGGACATGTTCTCGACCGTGAAGTTGCTGACGATGATCGGATCGCCCGGCTCGTACGTGTCCGTATCGGTCACCGCATTGGTGATGCCGCCGATCGCTCGGTACGACTCGATCCCGAGGTCCGTTCGTTGGAGCACGACCGTCTGGTCGCGGTAGTCGTCGCGGATCGCCTTCGCGTCCCAGGAGTGGATTCCCAGACCATCCTCGACCACGTTCCAGTAGTACGCCTGCATGACCGTTGGACGGGTGTATGAATAGTCTTCGTTGCACGAGCCGCGCTGGAGCCCCCACGAGTGCCCGAGTTCGTGGGTGACCACCGGTCGATAGTTGATGAGCGATTCGACGCCAAGCGCTTCTTCGAACGAGTAGACCCACGTGAATGCCGGATTGAACATGATGTCCGCCTGGCTCATCTCGCAACAGGGGCATCCCTGGGGCGCCCAGGTCAGGGTGAGGGCGATGCCGTCTCCCCACGACTCGTCGTACTCGTCGCGGAGCACCTCATTGGTCACCCAGCCGCAGAACTCGTTCTCGTTGTTGTCGCCGAATGTCCCGTCGTCATCGACGAAGCGATAGATGTCCATGTACCGGTTGTAGTGGGCCATCGAATTGTCGTTCACCTCCCATGAGTCCCAGCCCCGTGGAACCTGCTCCAACGTCAGGAGTAGATCGAAATAACCGCACCAGCACAAGACCGCACGGCCCGCCTCGCTCGCCGACACTGAGCCTTCCACATCGTCCTCGGACGACGACGACACACCGGCCAGACCCCCGATCAGATCGCCCCCGCCGGCACCCGGTGCAGCCGCGTTGGCGATACGAGCAGCAACGTCTTCGGCCCGAGAAACGAGCCGTTTCGCGTCAATCTCGAATCCCCTCGGCGGCGCGGCCTCCCCGCGGCGCAGGACAGGTTGATGCACCATCGGCCTCGCGGCCTCCGCCCGGATGAACGCCTTGAACTCCTCGACGGATAGAACCCTCTCCCGCAACGCCGGCGACGCATCGATGACACCGTCGTCCGGGTGCCCGCTCCGAGGAGGACCCACGCGACCCGGGATCATCGCCATCACGGCGTCGCCTTGTTCCACGCGGGAGACCGGGTTCGTGAGGTCCAGACTCCCCTCGTGCGCACCCTTGACCCCCAGCCCGCCCGGCGCCAGCGGAACTGCCTCGCCGGTCGCCACATCGCGGACGATCCGGAACATCCCCTGCGGCCCGCCGACGAGCGGATTGATGTAGTTCTCACCATCATGCCGCGCGAACAAGATGTATTCGCCGCCAATCTCGAAGTGGGGCGCGTCGGAAACGCTCAACTCCACGCCGTCCATCGCGCCCCCGAGGTATGTCA
Source organism: uncultured Phycisphaeraceae bacterium (assembly GCA_964490785.1). GTDB lineage: Bacteria > Planctomycetota > Phycisphaerae > Phycisphaerales > UBA1924 > JAEUIV01. Next base: position 94,849 of record CAZBDZ010000002.1, on the reverse strand, counting down.
GGACCACGGCCTCGCCGACCGGCGCCGCGTTCGCCCCGCGGTGTACGACTTCATGCACACGGAACACAACGTCCGTCACGATCGATCGGCCGTTCGCGGCCCGTTGTGGCGAGAGCGCCTCGACCTGCCCGACGATCACCACGTCCGATGCATGCACGAGTTCGTCGAACTCGATCTTCGGGTGGATCGCGAAGATCGGCCGAGGGGCGGCCAGTACGCCCACCACAGCGGCCAGCATCACGCCGCAGCCCATCCGAAGCCTCACCCACGTCATCCCCCTCTCGCTCCCATTCCACATGTGAGCCTCCTTCCGCTTTCCTGCGGACCGCCGATGTATGCGATTAATCTGCAAGACGATCTCCGGTGAGTCAAGCCGAATTCAGGTCTTTGAGCCGCTTCAGAATGGATTCCGGGGACGGGATTGCGATTCGGATCGGTCCCGAGTCGGGTCGATTCCCTATATCCTCCCCGCCGATTGATACCTGCCCCAATTCAAACTTCGGCCACGGGCTCCCGCGCGGCATCGTGGCCTTGGTGGATCGCGCTTGCGCTGCTCTGTTCGGTGATCTTCGCCCTCAACTTCTTCGAGAAGGCCGCGCCGCCCAATATCGCCGATCCTTCAACCCTCGACAGCCCCATCCTCCGCCTCTACGGCCGGTACATGCTCGGCGCGGATCAACTCCTGAAGAGGTTGCCGCAGGCCCCGTCGTCCCAGCCCCCCGCCGATCTGCTCGCCCCCCTCGACGAATCGGCCCCGACCATCATGGAGAAAGTCCGCGTCGTCCCCCTCGCGGCGGAACTCGCCGGGGTTGACGAGGCGCTCAATCGCCTCGACGCCATCGATGTCGAGCTCGCGCACGATCCGACCATCGACGCCGGCTATCGCCGCGATGCGGAAGCGCTTCGGGTCATCTATTCCGCGCCGGCGGATCAGGCGGCGCCGCTCGACGCGGCGCAACGCGACGAACTCCGCGCGCGGCATGGGTGGTTCGCGCGCGTCGCGCTCTCCTTTGGGAAACCTGAAGCCGACCCGGACCGCCGGGCGATCGCCGCCGACGGCATGCGCGCCATGGTGCTCATCGTTTCGCTCTTTGTATTCATCGTGCTCGCGGGGATCGCGGGGTTCGTTCTTTTCATCGTCGCCGCCGTTCTTGCCGGCTCTGGGCGAATCCGTCCTGCATTCCTGCGTGAGACGGCTTTGCCGCCTGGTGGGACGGATTTGCAATCCGGTGGGACGGATTTGCAATCGGGTGGGACGGATTGGCAATCCGGTGGGACGGATTTGCAATCCGTCCGCCCTCCGCCCTCCCCCAACGCCTTCCTTGAATCCACCGTCCTGTTCCTCGCCGCGTTCCTTCTTGCCTCCTTTGTGGCCGAGGTCGCCCACATGGCGACCGGTTTCGACATCTCCTTCATCCTCCTCTGGATTGTCGCCGCCCTGGTCTTCTGGCCGCTTTCTCGCGGCTTTTCGTGGCCCGAACTCCGCGCCGGCCTCGGATGGCGCCGCGGCAAGGGAATCCTCGTCGAAATGGCCTGCGGCGTGGCGGGACACCTCGCCGGCCTGCCCATCATGGCCCTCGGCCTCGCCGTCTCGATCCTGATCATCACACTCACCGGAACCGACGCGACCCATCCCATCACCAACGAAGTCTCCCCCGCCAGCCCCTTTGCCCTCGTCGGCCTCTTCATCATGACCACACTCTGGGCGCCCCTCGTCGAAGAAGCCATCTTCCGCGGCGCGCTCTACACCCACCTCCGCATGCGCCTCCGCGCGCTCCCCGCCGCGCTCATCGTCGGCTTCATCTTCGCCGCCATTCACCCGCAGGGCTTCGGCGGCATCCCCGTGCTCACGGCTCTCGGGCTGAACTTCTGCCTCATGCGCGAATGGCGAGGCTCACTCATCGCCCCCATGACCGCCCACGCGCTGCACAACGGCCTGCTCACGACGATGCTCGTCCTTTTCCTTGCCTGATATGGATCCCACATGATTTCCGGGCATCAGAGAAGCCGCTTCTGAGCGAGTCTTCGAGCGAAGAGGCGGATGCCCCCGCCCGGAAGTCTTGTGGGATTCGTATAACACGGATCGCCGGTCAATCTCTCGCACGCTCGGGATGAGCGGCGGATCGCCGCAGCGAATCCCGTGGTCGCCCAGCGTGAGACGGAAGAATCGTCCGTATCAGTTCAGTTCCACGCAGCACCACGCATCGCCCGCCGGCGCGAGCAGGTGGACTCGGATGGGCGCATCGAGCAGGTGCCGCCGGGACTTGGGCGCGCCGGTGAAGAGGTGCAGCGTCGCGGGTCTCTCGGTGCGGAGCGAGCAGCCCGCGGCCCGGAGCAGCGCGGCGTGCTTCACGGCCCATGCGGCGGCGGCGACCAACCGGTCCACCCCGCGGTCGTCGGCGTCCTCGCGAAGAAGGTGCAGCGATCCTGCCTGATCCAGCGCGAACTGAACCGATTCGTCATCGGGCCATCTGGCGCCGACGGGGACCAACCCGGACACAAACGCCGCCAGCACATGAGGCGCCGGCCCTGAGCAAGTCCGCGGGTCGGAAATCCTCCGCAGCGGACGGGGAGGTGCTTGCTCCCGCGCAACCGTTCCATTGGAGTCGTCCGGCTCACGACCGGAATCCGGGGCGTGCGGCTCAGCAAGAAGCGCCATCACGCCGGCGGGTCCGAGGACGCATTCGCCCCGATAGATCGCCACGGCGTGCGTCTGCGTGATCTTTCCCACGATGCCGGCGAGCGCCAGGGGGCGGTCGAGAAACACCGCCGCGGCCCGCCGCAGGCGCTCCAGCGCATCGCGGGCCGAGGCTTCGTCATTCGAGACAAGGGCGACCTGAAGGTCGGTGGGCGGATCGTCCGCCGGGGACGCGGGGGCGAGCGCCGCGGAGAGTCCTTTCAACGTCCGATAGGTGGCGACGACAGCGGCCTCGTTCGTGCCCGCGAGGACGGTAACCGCGGCCATCCTTGGGTCGGCGACGACGGCGGCTTCGTGGATTTCGTCGAGTTGGAGGAGCACGAGGGATGATGACGCCGCCGCCGTGCGCAATGCTGAGTCCGCGTCCGCGGTCGGCGCGATGCGTTCCGCCCCGAACAACTCGACGGACAGCCTCCCGCCGAGCAGCCGAACGAGCGCGACCGGCTCGTGCGTCGCCGCCGACCGCAGCCTCGCGTATTGAGACGCCCAAGGGGCAGCACGCACCGGGAGGTGGCCCTGCACCAGCAGTTCCACCGCGGCCCGGTTCCCGTGCCACCGATCGTGGCTTTGCACGGTCGGTGCTGTCCGGGCAAACGGCACCGATCGCCCAGAACCGCGGTCGGTGGCGCCCCCGGGCGGGGGCACCGATTCTCCAAGGGAATTGGTGCCACGGGGTTCGTCGCCAAGGAAGAGGTCGGCGAGGGCGTCGAACTCGTCCCGCGGAGCGTCAGGCAACGCGATGGAGGGAGCGAGCGTTTCGGGAGCATGAACTCGCGGCAGGTTCGGCATGGATCCTCCATCCGAGTTACGCTGGAATCGCCTTCGACGCCGCGCCGCCGACGACCGCCGCAGCGGGGGAGGCGTCGGGAACGCGGATCACGCTCCAGACCTCGCCCGATGCGTCGGCCTCCTGCTCGGCGTTGCGCGGATCGTGAATCCCGAGGCCGTCGATGAGGAAACGGTATCTCACCTTCCCGGGACGCAGCCGGGCGATGGACTCGTGAACCCCCGTCGTCGGCCCGTAGCGCATCGGGAAGCGGACGGCGATGCCCTCGATCTCGCACAGTGCCTCAACCTCCGCGTCTCTCGCCGCCTCGCAGATGAAGAGGATGCCCTGCGATGTCAGCCGGGCTCCCGCGAGGGCGCGGACCGCGGCGAGGCGGTCTTCGGAGGTGTCGTCCTTCGGTGGGGGGGCGTCGCCCTGGAGTTCGCGGATGACGCGCGCCACCTGCGGGTCGGATTCGATGCGGTGGTTGATCTCCGCGCTCCGGGCCGCCAGTTGCCGAGCGCGGGCGGCGAGTTCCGCGGCGCGGCTCGCCACGCCGGGCAGCCTGGGCAGAGGGGTATCGCTTCGCGCGAGCGTGAGCGGTCGCGACGCCTCGGCCTCATCGCGCGCCGGGGTGGGTGGCGCAGAGGCCGGAGCCTCCGCGGGGATCTCTTCAGCCTGGAGGCGCGGCGCAGCCTCGTAGAACTGCGCCAGCGCCGTGTAGTCCTGTGCCCCCGCGGTCTCGCCGTCCAACTGCATCACCGGCACGCCCGCCGAGACCGCCTCCTTCAACTTGGCGTCGTAGCGGATCGACTGCGGGATCACCTCGCGCTCGAACCGCCTGCCCAACTCCGCGAGGATCTCGCAGGCGAGCGGGCTTCCCGGGTCATGCAACGTGGGCAGCACGCGGAAGGGCTTGAGCACGCCGAGGCGTCTCCCCAGCGCCCGGATGGTGTTCACCTGCTTCATCGCCCCCTGGAGCGCGAAGTAGGAGGTCTCCACCGGGATCAGCACCTCGTCCGCCGCGCGGAGCGCGTTGAAGGTCAGCAGGCCGATGAACGGCGGGCAATCGATCAGGCACCAGTCGTAGTCGTCCGCGAGGCTCCCCAGCGCGAACGCCAGCCGACGGTCGCGGTCGATGCGTTCCGCGAGCCCGCCGCGCGGCGCTTCAAGCCCGGCGAGGCGCGTCGTGCTCGGGATCAGGTCCAGCCCCTTCGACGCCTCCCACACCAGCCGGTCCCGCTCGATCGGACGATGATCCGGGGCGAGCATCGCGTCGCCGATGGTCTGGTCGATCTGCGATTCCGGCACGGCCAGCCCCAGCGCGCAGTGCGATTGCGGGTCCACGTCGACCAGCAGAACCCGGCGATCCGCGCGTGCCAACCCCGCGGCGAGGTTGATCGCGGTCGTCGTCTTCCCGCTCCCCCCCTTCTGGTTGATGATGGCGATCGTCCGCACGCCGTCGAGGGGTCCGCTGCCCCGCCAATCCCCGAGATTCCCGGCCGCACGCGAGGGGGCGCTCCGCGCCGACCACCGGCCGTACATCGGACAACGGGCCTCGTCGGCTTGAATAGGCGAAGGGCTTCAACGCCATGCGTGGCTCGGGTCTGCGGCCACGGCGGACCACGATTCGAGGACGTGCTCCGCTGGCCGGGGCGCCCGAGCGCTTGGGGCACCCGGCATTACCGGCGCTTGCGGCGGAGCAGCAGGGCAATCGCAGGATCGGTGGACGCCGAGGCTGAGGAATCCGCGAAGAAGCCTCGGATTCGTCGCCCGTGGAATCCGAGGCTTCGCGGGCTCAGCCTCGGCGTCCAGGGATCGGGATGATGCGATCGCCCTGTGTGGAGCAGTGGGAGACCAGCGAGGGCGAGGAGTCCGTTTCCGGCCTTCGCTTGGCTCTCTTGTAGGTGATCGGTGCCGGTCAAAAACAGAAGCGGCCCCTGCTCGCGCAGAGGCCGCTTGGGATGCTTCAGAGCATCAGGGTGTCAAGACCGCGGTTTAGCGGCGCTTGCGGCCCAGGAGGCCAACACCCGCGAGGCCCAGGAGGCCGGCCCCAGCGGGGGTCGGGATCGACTGGAAGAAGAGGGTGCTGCCCGACTCCCACTGGCCATCGATGGCGCCGGGGTAGTCGTTGAACGACTCAAAGAAATGGAGCATCAGGAGGCCGTCGCCGAGGAGGACAACGTCCGGGATGTTGTAGTTGGCCAGTTTGAGGACCTGGCCGCCGGAGTTGTAGTTCGTCGGGCCGCCGGGGGACGAGTCGGTGCCGGGGCGGAGATAGAACCCGCCGGCGCCGCTGCTGTTGCTGACGCGGACCATGAGTTCGTTGCGCCACGAAGCGCCGAACGCGGTCAGGTTCACGTCCCAGCCGATGCCGTTGATGACCTTGCCCGCGCCGAGGTTGATCATGCGGGTCTCGTTCCCGGCGGCGTTCTCGCCGTCCCAGGAGACCGCGCCGGACACATCGACGGGCACGATCGTGCCGCCGACGCGCTCGCCCGATCCGCCGGTGAAGCCGGGGACCGCCGAGAGAACGGTGGTGTCGGTGGACTTCGCGGCGAAGGCCGAGCCGGCAACCACGAGGATCGTGGCCACGCTGTACGAAAGATTCTTCATCTCTGAAACCTCCCTCTCTAAAACAAAACCTGGTGAACTGAGCCGAAGGCCGTCGCCTTCATTGACGCGTCTATTTGGGTGCGCCGCGACCGTTTCGCGAACGTATTCACCCTCACCAAGCGATCGAGACGTGTTCGCCGCCGTGGAATCATGCTTCAAGGGAAGGCTTGAAACATGCCCGACCGGGGGCACCGACCTGGGTTGTCCTGGGATTGACGTGTCTCCCAAGATGGCCGCCGAACGCTCGGCGGATTCCCTTCCCAACGCTTCAACATAATGCGCCCCAGAGTCCTGTCAAGAAAAAAAAGCCAAAACCGAACAAAGTCGTCCGCGTGTTTGGTATTTGAACGGGTATTCCACCCGTTTTCCCGGTCCTCTTGGAATAATGGGAAACCCTGACGTGCCACGCCTCGGCAAGGGGCGACCATGGCGGGGGTTAGACTTGGGCGGATGCGTACCCGGCACATGCCCCAGTACGCCGTATTGGGGCTTCTGGTCGTGATCCTGGGCCTGACCCTGCTCTATCCAATTGGGTTAACGGTCCGGGTGGGGTTTGCCCGGGACGTTGTGGCGGGTTCCGGATGGACGCTGGATCACCTCGCGGGCGTGTTTCGGGACCCGGTCCTGCGGGAGGGATTCGCCACCTCCATTCTTGTGGCGGTGGCGACCACCGCGTGCTCGATCGTGATCGCGCTGCCGCTGGCCGTGCTGTCGGCCCGGCACACGTTTGCCGGGCGCGGGTTCTGGAATGCGGCGATCCTTGTGCCGTTGATCCTGCCGCCGTTCGTGGGGGCGATCGGGTACCGGTTCATTCTCGGGCGGTTCGGAGCGGTGAACGCGCTGCTCGGGTCGCAGATCGATTTTCTCGGCGAGTACCGGTTCTGGGGGGTTGTGGCGTGCCAATCGCTGGCGCTGTACCCGATTATCTATCTTAACGCGGCGGCGGCGCTGGCGAACCTCGATCCGGCGCTGGACGAGGCGGCGGAGAACGTCGGGGCCGGGCCGTGGCGACGGTTCTTCAGGATCACGCTGCCGCTGATCCGTCCCGGGTTGTTCGCCGGGGGGACGATTGTGTTCATCTGGTCGTTTACGGAACTGGGCACGCCCCTGATGTTCGACCTCTATCGCGTGATGCCGGTGCAGATCTTCACGGGGATCAAGGAGGTGAACACGAGCGCCCAGCCGTACGCGCTGACGGTGCTGATGCTGGGATCGGCGGTGCTGTTCTACGGGGTGGGTCGGTGGGCGCTGGGGCGGCAGGGGCACGCGATGTACTCGAAGGCGTCGCGCGCGGCGGTGGAGCGGCCGCTGTCGGCGGGCGGAACGGTGTTCGCCAACGGGCTGTTCGCGGCGGTGGCCGGGCTGGCGTTGCTGCCGCATCTGGGCGTGGTGTTGTCGGCGCTGATGGTGGACGGGACGTGGTACCGGACGGCACTGCCGGAGGCGCTGACGCTGCACCATTTCGAGCAAGCGCTCGGGCACCCGCTGGCGTTCGGTTCGATCCGCAACAGCCTGGGCCTGGCGTCGGCGGCGACGGCGATGAATCTGGCGCTGGGGGTGCTGATCGCGTACATCGTGGTGAGGACGACGGTGCGGGGGCGGGCGATTCTCGATGGGCTGTCGATGCTGCCCCTGGCGGTGCCGGGGCTGGTGCTGGCGTTCGGGTTCGTGGCGATGACGCTGCGGTGGCCGTTCGGGGCGAATCAGCCGCTGGCGGGGTGGCTTGACGTGATCGGGGCGGAGCCGAACCCGATGCCGCTGCTGGTGGTGGCGTACGCGGTGCGGCGGTTGCCCTATATCGTGCGGGCGGCGGCGGCGGGGTTGCAGCAGACGTCGGGCGAGTTGGAGGAGGCGGCGATCAATCTCGGGGCGTCCACGGTGCGGGCGGTGCGGTCGATCATCGTGCCGTTGATCGCGGCAAACCTGATCGCGGGGGCGCTGCTGGCGTTCTCGTTCGCGATGCTCGAGGTGAGCGATTCGATGATCCTCGCCCAGCAGGAGCGGCATTTCCCCATTACCAAGGCGATCTTCGCCTTCACCGATCGGCTGGGCGACGGAATATCAATCGCGTCGGCGATGGGCGTGTGGGGGATGGCGCTCCTGGCGACGACGCTGGTCGGAGCGTCGGTGCTCATGGGGAAGAAACTCGGGGCCATGTTCAGGGTGTGATGGTGAGGAAAGGCATCGAGGCATGAGGCATCGAGGCATGGGTCAACGGGCGTCGCCCCGTGGGGCGGCGGAGGCGACGAGGCGGAAGGTCTGCGCTTGGCCGAGGTCGGAGTGGACGGTGAGGTCGGCGGAGTCGTCGGGTTCGACGGTGATGTCGATGGCGGCGCGGTTGAGGGCGGGGCCGATGTCGTAGTGCATGGTGAAGATCGCGGCGCGGACGCCGGTGAGGAGGGGGTTTTCCTGGAGGATCTCCGGTTCGTCGCCGGAGACGTCGAGGCGGACGAACCAGAGTTCACCGGCGACGGCGGGCCAGAGTTCCTCGGGCGGGCCGTCGGCGACGGACCAGGTGCGGAGCGGCGGGTTCGTGCCCCAATCGGGGTCGAGGGAGGCGAGGCCCACGGGGACGCGGTATTCGATGCGGACGATCTCGGTGGGGTTGCCGCTCGCGTCGCGGGCGGAGACGAACTGGAGATAGTCGGCGGCGAGCGGATTCTCCCCTGCGTCGAGGACCGATCCTCCGGCGGGCAGCGGGCCGAAGCCGCTGCCGGTGCGGATCATGGAGGTAAGGCGGGCCATGACGATGCGGGCGATGAGATTGGTCGAGGCGGACTCGGTGGTCTGCTGGTAGCCCTTGAACATGGCGTCGAGCGCGGCGAGGGTCGCCGTCAGGAGGGTGGCGCTGATGGTGAGCGCGATCATCATTTCGATGAGGGAGAGGCCGCGGGGGAAGAGGTGTCGAGGGCGCACGGCAACCGGTTGATTCCGGTTCGTCCTTGGCCCGCACCATCCATTGCCGGTCGTGGTCATGCTTGTTCCCTTACCCTTGACACCTCGACACTTCGACACCTCGACACCATTTCAGTCTCCAAGCGCCACCTGCCCTTCGAGATACGTTGACCGCACGGGGAGAATGGAGATCGGCGTGGCCAAGCCGTCCGGCAGGGTGAGCGTGCGATCAAGGCTGAGCGTGATGCGGCCGAAGCCGTTGAAGGTGATGGCGCGGCGGATGTGAGTCCCGGAGACGGCGTCGGTGTCGGGGATGCCGTCGTACCAGGATTCGAGTTCTGGGGATGTGCCGACGGGGACGAGGGCGCCCGTGGAATCGCGGGCGGAGTCCCATCCGATGTCGAGGTCGCCGTCGGCGTCGAGGTCGGTGAGGGATTGCAGGCTGACGCCTTCCTGGTCGCCGTCCTCGGGGCCGAAGTACCCGAGGGTGACGTTGAAATGCTCCGGGTTCCCGGCGGGCGTGCCGTAGATGGACATGGGCGCCTCGCCGTAGACGGGTTCGTAGGTGAGGAGGAGGGCCCCTTCGATGTCGGTGTTCCCTCGGACGTCAAGCACGCCGGCGATGACGGCGCCGTGAAGGCGGATGTCCTGGGCGGCGGAGGAGTTGTTCGTGCCCATGTCCACCGAGTAATGCGGGGCCATCATGGACGACTTCGCGGTGATGGCCTGCTCCGCCTCGGTCAACTGGTACTCGGGGTTCGCGGGCTCCGTGGGGTGCTCATCGAGGAACTTCGTCGCGCCGGTGAACTGGAGTTTGTTGCGGAGGTGCGAGAAGACGACGGGCTTGTCGGCGACGATGGAGCCGATGAAGGTGCAGTCGTGGAAGCGGATGTTGTTCGAGACGAGTTTCGTGTTCGTGCATGCGTCGTCGGCCGCGCCGTCGCCGTCGAGATCGACGAGGAGCGGGTCCGGCGGCATGTTGTTGGGATCGCAGACGACACCGCCGGCGCAGTAACTCGTGTCGAGGGCCTGGTCGCTCTCGGCAGGAGGCGGCGGGTATTTGAGCGAGAGGACGCCGGTCTCGGTGTCGCGTTCCTCCTCGCCGTAGAACGCCCATGAGGGATGGGTGTTGTCGATCCAGGTGCGGATGCGCGATACGCCGACGAACGTGCAGTTGACGAAGAGGGCGTTCGTGCCCCAGGGGATGGTGGTGTTGCGGAAGGTGAGATCGCGGTAAACGGGCCTGCGGTACCAGTCGGCGGGGGTCGGCGAGCCGTAGGGCGTCGCTTCGACGGCCCATTCGTCGCCGACCTGATCGGCGATGATGGTGGCGAAGTCGTCGGCCTGGACGCCGACCTGGCCGGAGAACTCGCCCATGATCTCGGCGGCGTCGGCGAACGACTCGGCGGTGATCTCGGGGACCTCGGCGTCGGTGGCCTGGAATATGACGGCGGGCTGGCCGGTCTCGCCGTCGATCGGGCCTTCGACCTGCTTCTGATAGTCCTGGAGTTGCACGCCGAACTCGTCGGTCGAGGATTCCCACGCGGAACGGGTCGCGGTGAGGTAGACGCTGCCGTTGATCTTCTTGTAGGCGTCCTTGAAGTCGAGGACGCCGTCGCGGTATCCGAGGGCGACGTCGTCGAGGTCGAGGTCGTTCTGGTCGCGCAGGCCGTCGTTGTTGTTGTCGGGGAATGTGGAATAGTCCCATTCGCCGGCGGTGAATCGGCCGTTCCATTTGCCGTTGGCGTTGCGGTCGGGGTTCGCGGAGTCGATGAGGAGGGCGAGGGCGTCGTCGGCGGCGAACTCGGTGGTGGCGGCCTCGTTGGGCGTGCCGTCCTTGAGCGCGGCGGAGAGGACGACGCGGTGAAGGCCGTCGCCCTGCTGCGTGTCGTAGTGCTTGAGGAAGATGTCGTAGTCGTCGATGGCGTCGTCGCGGGTGTAGTCCTCGTAGGCGTTGTCGGCCTGGCTGTTGTTGTCGAAGTCTTGCGCGTTCAGGCCCGCGAGCGGCTGCGATTCGGTGGGGTGGTGGATGCGCAGCGCGTTGTCGCCGTCGACGTCGTTGGTGAGGACGGCGGCGTAGAACGCGGCGAGTTTGGCGCTGAGGGCGGAGGTGATGCCGTCGAAGTCGCTGAGAGAGACGAGCGGCGGGCCGTCGATCGTGTCGAGGGCGGCCGAGTCGTAGCGCACGCCGAGCGGGCCGTTGACCATCACGTTTCGCCCCAGCATGACTCGGCTGGGTGAGATGATGGCGTGCGAGAGGGTCTTGGTGATCGAGAAGAACTGCTGCGCGGTGCGCGTGATCCAGCGCGAGCGGAGCCAATCCCATTCGTAGCCCGTGGCGATGACCCGGACGCGGCCGACGCCGTCGGGCGGGGCGTAGTCGATCTGCACCGCGTTGACGCCCTCGCCCGCGGAGTTCTTCTCGATGACCAGCGGGTCGGCTCGGACCCATCCGCTCGGCGGGTCGGGGAGCGCGATGGCGCTCACGAGCACCGCGTCGGCGTCGGCGTCGTGGTGCATCCCGAGCATGTCGGCGATCCCCGTGGGGGTCGCCGGCTCCTCGCGCCCGTCGGAAGGCGGGAGAATAGCCACGGCCGGTTCGGCGTCGTAGGTCCCGGCCCAGAGTTCCGCGGCGTAGGCGGCGTCGATGTCGCCCTTGGCGACGATGAAGCGAGCGGCGGCCTCGGCGAGACGGCTCTCGGCGATGCGCAACCCCGTGTCCACCGCCGCCTGGGCACGCGAGACGCGGTGGTGCGTCTCAGCGGCCCGCAGGTTTCCTTTGCTCATCACCGCCATCGCCACGGCAAGCGTGGAGAAGAGGATGAGGAACATCATGGCGAGGATGCCGGTCACGCCGCGCGCGGCGCGACAGGGGATAGTGGACAGCGGACAGCGGAACGCGGATGCCCCGGTCTCGCCGGCTTTGCAGCGAGGCCGGGCGTCCTTGCGACACCGCCCGGCGTGCCGACGGGCAGGCAGATCGTCGCCTCGGCTGCCCACTGTCCATTGTCCACTGTCCACTGTCGTCCTCATGGCTTCTCCCTCGCCTCACGGCATGACAACCCACGAGAGGACCGTCATGACCTCCGGCGTGTCTTCGGGATCTTCCTGGTGGAGCACTGTTACGGTGACGCGCACCGGGTAGCGATCGACCCGGCGGAGGATCGTCGAGCCGTCGCGCGTGTCGGCGGAGTCGGCGACGGCGTCGGTGATGTCGGTGGGATCAACCTTTTCGACGGAGATGATCTGCGTCCAGCCCCGCATGGCGACTTCGACGGGCTCCTCTTCGTTCGGGGGGATGAACATCTCGGTTGTGCCGTCGTAGAGCGTCTGCGGGATGACCTCAGCGAAGGCATTGATGGGGCCGTCGAAGCGCGTGGCCATGGTGAAACCGTCGGGGAACTCGGTGGCGTCGCCGAAGACGGCGCCGTCGAGGTCGTCGAGGTCATCGAGGTCGGCGATGATGGATTCGCCGGTCTCCGGGCCCCACCCCTGGAAGGTGTCGGGATCGTTGATGTCGAGGAAGTAGAGGCCGCCGGAGAATCGGTCGTGGCGTGGGAAGGAGCGCGTCATCTCCCGCAGTTCGCTGGCGAGGTAGGTGGCGGTGGCGCTGCCCGAGGAAAAGGCGTTGCGGTCAAGGAAGGACTGCTGGGCCTCGACGACGGCGAGGACGCCGACGCCGATGATGATCGTGGCGAGGGTGGTTTCGAGGAGCGTGAAGGCGCCGGCCGATCGGGGGCGCAGCGAGGTCGATGCCGCGAGGATGGTTGGGGCGGATCGGCACCGATTCCTTAAGGGAGTCGGTGGCACGGGGGAAGGGGTTGGCGTCGTCATGCTGGGCCCCTGGGAGGGGGAATCGGCGCCTCCGGGACCAGTATCGGATTACTTCACGATCTGGCTCATCTTGAAGATGGGGAGGATGATGGCCATGGCGATGAATCCAACGACTGAACCCATTGCAATGATCATGATGGGCTCGATCATGCTGGTAACCGCTTTGATGGCGTCCCGTAACTGTTTGGCGTAATAGGACGCGACCTCGCTGAGGACCTCTCCGAGTTTCCCGGACTCCTCGCCGGCGCCGATCATCTGGACGACGGCGTGGGGGAGGAGCCTCTCGTGGGCGAGCGTGGCGGCGATCTTCTTGCCCTGCTTGACGGACATGAACACGCCGCGCCACATGCGCTTGTAGATGCGGTTGCCCGCGATGTCGCCGGTGATGGCGAGGGTGTCGAGCATCGGGACGCCCGCGTTGATGAGTTCGCCCATGGTCTGGAGCGATCGGCTGATGTAGAGGGCGCGGAACATCCGCTTGAAGATGGGCATGCGGAGTTTGAAGATGTCCATCCAGAAGCCGCCGACCTCGGTCCTGATGAAGAAGAAGATCCCCACCGCGGCGCCGATGAACCCCGCGATGACGTAGGGCCAGTAGGCGACCATCCACGCGGAAAGGCCCATCAGGAACTTCGTGGCCCAGGGGAGGACGTCCTCCTTGCCCTCGAAGACCTTGCCGAAGCGCGGGAGGACGAAGGTGAGGAGGAAGATGGTGACGGCGACGGCCATGGTGCCGATGACGCCGGGGTAGATCATCGCGCCGATGACCATCTTCTTGGTCTCGATCTGCTGGGCGGTGTAGGCGGCGATGCGGTCGAGCATCTTGCCGAAGGATCCGGACATCTCGGAGGCGCGGACCATGTTGACGTAGAGGGCGTTGAAGAGTTTGGGGTGGCGCGAGAGGGCCTCGGAGAACTGCTTGCCGCTCTCGACGTCGCTCTTGAGGCCGGTGATGACCTGCTTGAAGCGTGCGTGCTCGGTCTGCTCGGCGATCCCTTCGAGAGCCGAGCGGATGCCGATGCCGGCGCGGACCATGACCGCGAGTTGGGTGGTGAAGTCGAGGACGTGCTTGAGGGTGGGGCGGCCGCTGTTGAGTTCCTTGAGCGACTTGAGCAGCCCGGCGCTCCCCCCGGCGCCATCGAGGGCATTGATCGAGAGAACGTGATTCCCCTGCGCGCGAAGCGCCGCCGCGGCGGAGGTCGGCGAGTCGGCGCTGAGCACGCCGACCACGACCTGGCCTGAACCTGAACGGACTTGGTAGCGGTAGGCGGGCATTCAGATTCCAAAGTGGACAGTGGACAGTGGGCAGTGAACATCAGAGCGCGCTGCGTGCGGGCCGTCGATTGGTGCGGGGCCCGATGACCGAGCGGTACGCGGGAATGGGAGGTGGTCTTCCATGTCCACTATCCACTGTCCACTGTTCCCCCCTCACGCCGCCAGTTGGCGGTCGAGTTTGTCGGGATGGGCGGCCTGGGCGATGGCGTCCTCGCGGGCGATCATGCCGTTGAAATAGAGTTGCGCGATGGAGATGTCGAGGCTCTGCATGCCCATGGCGCGGTTGGTCTCGATGACGTTCGGGATTTCAAAGGTCCGCCCCTCGCGGATGATGTTGCGCACGGCGGGGGTGCAGAGCAGGACCTCGACGCCGGGGACCATGCCCTTCTGATCGATGCGCTGGAAGAGAGTCTGGCTGATGACCGCCTGAAGAGTGTTGGCGAGCATGGCGCGGATCTGGTTCTGCTGCTGGGCCGGATACATGTCGATGATGCGCTCGACGGTCTGACTCGCGCTGCAGGTGTGCAGCGTGGAGAGGACCAGGTGCCCCGTCTCGGCGGCGGTCATGGCGAGGGCGGTGGTCTCGAGGTCGCGCATTTCGCCGACGAGGATGATGTCGGGGTCCTGGCGGAGCGCGTGCTTCAGGCCGCTGGAGAAACTCGGCATGTCCTGCCCCAGTTCGCGCTGCTCGATGAGGCAGTTCTTCGATTCGAGGACGTACTCGACGGGGTCCTCGAGCGTGATGATGTGCGCCTTGTAGCGCTCGTTCATCGCCTGGATCATCGCGGCGAGCGTGGTCGATTTGCCGGAACCGGTGTCGCCCGTGACGAGGACCAGGCCGCGCGGCAGGTACGTCAGCCGACCGATGACCTCGGGGAGGTTGAGCCGTTCGAGTTCGGGGACCTTGGTCTTGATGATGCGCATGGCGATTCCGGCGGCGCCGCGCTGGCAATGCGCGTTGACGCGGTACCGCCCCAGCCCTTTGATCTCAAACGAGAAGTCGGCGTCCTTGTTCTTGTCGAACATCGCCAGCGTCTCGGGCGAGGCCATCTGCTCGACGAACGCCCGGGCCGTCTCCGCCGGCAGTTTCGGCGCGTCCATCGGCGTCATCACCGTGTGGATGCGGAACGTCGGCGGATGCCCCGCCACGATGTGGATGTCGGAGGCGTCGAGTTCAGCCGCGGCCCGCAGGATCTGCTCAAGGTTCATGCATCGCCTCGATTCCCGGCCAGAACCCGATCAGATGGGCGCAAACCGGTCTCGATAGCCCATCGGATACCGCCGAGGGACGGTTCATGCGGGTGCCACTGACCCCCTCCGGAATCGCGTCGCAACCCCGGCCCAATCGCCAATCCCGATCGGGCCTCCGTGCGATAACTCTCTATTTATCAAAACTTTCCGGCGATTTTGACTTGATGATTCCGGGCGGTTCGCTACCTTAACACTCAACTGCTGAGGGACGCCGCAGGATCGCGGGGAAGAGCGGGAGAGTGTCATGGTTGTTTCGACTTCCAGTTCCGGCAGGCTCGACAGTGCATCCCCTGTTTCAAGGCCCCAGGACGCCGTGGCGCCTCCCCGGATGCCAGTTCCCGAGCCAAAGGTGCGCGTCGGCGAGCGCCCCGAATCACCGCCCGAAGGGGCCGCCGCGCCGCACCTCGACCTCCGGCCTGACGAAGAGCAATTCCTCCAGGAAGCACTGGGTTTTCTGACCAGCCGCGAGCGCGAGGTGGTCCTGGCGATCTGCCGGGGCGGGACCAACGAGGCCATCGCCGGGAGGCTGTGCATCGCCCTGCCCACCCTTCGGACGCACCTGATGCGCCTGAACCAGAAACTGCATACGACCAGCAAGGGAGACGTGGTCCGCCACGCGGCGGCAATCGTCATCGACGGGTATCGAACGGGGCGGATCGCCGCAGGGACGAGCACCGGCCCTGCGTAGGGTAACCCCCGTTTCAGGTTCATCGTTTTCGATGATTTTCAAGGAATCGTCCGAGAACCATGCGAGAAAGTTGGCACTTACTGAACAAAATGAGGGATAATCGGACGCTGGGTGCCGATATCGGAAGCGTTTTGTGAGGTCCCGTGCGTGGTTGTTCGGGCCTCGGAGATGCCGCCCCCGTTGGCTTTTGACTTTGCAAGGACTAACTCAGTTGGGTATGGTGGTGTCTCGGCTGGCGTGCGGCGGTTGCCCGTCGCAGCGGCCGGTGTTGTCAGGAGCGGGCGACCGGTTCAGGTCCGCCCGCGTGAGCAAGGAGTTCACGGTCGCCCGGGCGCGTGCCCGTTCGGCGGCGCAGTTCGGAGTCGATCGTTCTCAGTCTTCCTCCACGTGGTTCAGAAGAAAGGAACAGAAATGATGCGTCAAGTTTCGAGTTGGACCGCCGCCGCGGTGGTCAGCGCCCTTGCCGGGACGGCGTTCGGGCAAGCGCTGACGATCGACGCGCCGGTTCTGGGTAACGTCGAGAGCGCGGGCAACAGCACGATCATCCAGGTCGATGTTCCCGCGGGTGCGGATGGGGCGAACAACTTCCTCATCGATACCGAAAACCTCATCGCCAATCTGTACGTTTTGAACTCGACCGGCACGGCGGTCCTCGTCGGCCCGGTCACGGGCACAATCGTCGGCGGCCCGATCGCCTACGCCAACGGCGCGGGCAACGCCAACGTGCAGGTGAACATCACGGGGGCGAACTTCGGCGGCAACCTTGTCGCGGGCAACATCCTCCTCCTGAACTTCACCACCGCAACGACTGCCGGCGAGGGGCCCGACACAGCGCTCAACATCAACGGTCTTTCGACGGTCGTGAACACGGCCGACGAGGCCCTGGATACTTCGTTCGCCGTGGACGCGACGATCCCGACGCTCCAGAGCGTGATCCTCAACACCGGCGGGACGCAGGTCTTCTTCGTCTTCTCGGAGCGGCTGAACACGGGCGCCGCCGTGAACGACATCAACCAATCGGTCGTGGCCAACATCGACGGCAACGACTTCCAGGTTGACACGACGAGTTCGTTCGACGGGACCGAGGTGGCCCCGACCAACCTCTCGAACACGGCGATCATCGGCACGACCAGTTCGATCATCCGCATGGACCGGGCGGTGGGTTCGACGCTGAACGCGGGAACGTTCGTCCGCGCGGCGTTCAACAATGCTGTGCCGCCCGTCGCGCAGCATCAGATCTTCGACATGAACCGCAACCAGGTGGCGGTGAGCACGACGGGCGTCGCGGCGACGACGGCCGGCGCGCTCAGCCTTTCCAGCGCCGAGGTGATCGCGTCGCTCGCGGCGAACGGCGCAGGCAACCAGAACATTCGCGTGATCTTTAACAACCCGCTGGGCGACGGCGGTCAGGACGCGAGTTACCAGGTGGTGGTCAACGGCGTGGTCAGCACCACGCTGGTCCCGGTCTTTGACTCGATCGATCCGAACAACCCCAACGCTGTACTTCTCGACATCAACGCGAACAGCGGCGAAGGCATCTCGTCCGATGGCCGGACGCTGCTCTCGAACGGAGCGGCGACCGGTGCAATCTCGATCCGCGTCAACGGCAGTCAGGCCAACGACCCGACCGATCTCTTCGGGACGGATTTCGCGGGCGAGTCCACCGTGGCCGCGGCAGACAAGATCGCGCCGAGCCTGATGACCACGGCCCCGTTTGGTGCCGGCAACTCGGTGGCGTTTGTCGATACGAACCGCAATGGCGAGCAGGACGGCGTGCTTCTGGCGTTCGACGAGCCAATCAGCGATGTGACGAGCACCACGGGGTTGCAGCTCACTCGGAACAACGGAATCCCGACCCGTCCGTTCTTCAACCTCTCTGCGACGATGGTTGACCTGCCGACGGCGGTCAACACGGTGACGAGCGGGACGCTGACGAGCAACATCATCACTCCGGCGGCGGGGTCGTTCTCCGTGCCGTCGACCGGTACCGGCGTGTCACGCGTCGACGTGGATGCCGACAAGAACGGCACGATCACGGACCGCGAGCGGAACAGCGGCATTCTCGTGACCTGCGATCCTCGCGCGGTGGATTGGGACAATGACACGACCACCCGCAACAGCGCAACGCCCGACGCGAACGAGCCCGTGCCCGACACGGGCGCGGCGAACGCGATGCAGTTCTTCCTCAACCCGACCAATGCCGCGGCGAACAACCCGGCCAGCGGGCAGAGCATCGGCCCGGTCGTGATCAATGACGCCAACGGAAACGCGTTTACAAACGGCGGGGCCGTGGTGAACGAGGACTCGAGTGTCGACTTCGCGGCACCTGTGGTCGCGGCCCTTATCTTCACCGCGGGCGACAACCAGGGCGGCGCCAACAACGACCAGTTGTTCGCCGAGCAGGGCGCCGCTGCGGGCGACGATCTCGCCAACGACCGCTTCACCTTCGTATTCGGCGAGGCACTCAATGAGCCGAACACCGCGGGCGTGGCTGAAAACTTCATCTTCTTCGGCCCCGGTGGGTCGGGCGGCGCGTTCACCAACGACGCGGCGTTCGTCTTCGGCAACGGCGGCGCGACCGGCAATCTCTTCGCGGTCGCCAACTCGGCGGCGGTGACGAGTCTGATGTCCAGCACGCCTCTGAGCTTCGGCACCAGCGCCGACATCGATGACGGCGCCAACAACGCGGCCAGCGTCGGCGACACGGTGGCGACGCCCCAACTGGCCCCCTATGTCACGCTTCAAGTCCCCGTCGGCGGCGGGGCTGCCATCCATGCCGCGTACCTCTTTGATGCCGACGCGCTCACCACCGATGCGGGCTTTGGCTTCGCCGACACGATCCGCCTCACCATGAGCCAGGCGCTCAACACGACGGGCTACGCCACGACGGACTTCACCCTCAACAATGGCGCGACCGTCATCGGCGTGAGCGCCTCAGGCGGCGAGATCACCATCACAATCACGGACGGCGTCATCCCGATGACCAGTCTCACGACGACCGTCACCTACAACGCCGCCAGCGATGCGAACCGCATCCAGAGCACGGGCGGCGTCGCGGTCTCGACGACCGGAGGCGGAACCGTGACGGCGCAGGCCATCCCAGACGCCTTTATCGACACACCCAACCCGGCCATCATGGATATCTACGGCACGATCACCGTGGGCAGTGCGAATGCCCCCGTTGGCACCAAGGTCTACGCCATGATCGCTGCGCCGGTCGCGGCCAGCGTCACGGCGACCCACAACAACGCGAGTTTCACCCGACGGCTGGACGACGGCCTCGCGGACAATGCGGGCAGCGCCAGCCTCGTGGCGTTCACCAACTGGCTGCTTGGTCTGCACGAGTTTGTCTACCTCCATCGCGACGAGAACAACAGCCAGCCCTACCGGAACTCCAAGATTGTGAACGGCCTTGACTCTGATAACGACTTCGCTCGCGAAGTCATTCAGCTCGTCATCAACGCCAGCAACCTCTCCAGTATCACGTTCACGGGCACGGGCGAGGTGTCGACGAACAAGGTCACCAACGGCCGCGTTCGCCTCGGCTGGGACGTGCTCCGTTCGGCCAACGGCACCATCCAGTCCTTCTATTCCGCCGGCTTCGTCCACAACGGACAGCCCATCGTCTCCTCAACCGTGACGACGGACTCGAGCGGGCGGTATGAACTGCACGTCTCGGGGCCGATCTCGTCCTTTGACGGGCTCAGCCGGCTCAGCAGCGTGGGTCGTCCGGTCATCCTCGTTGTCGAACTGCCCTCGGGCGAACGCTTCGCGGCCTCGAGCCTTGTGAGCAGCGTCAAGGGCGGGCCGATCCTCTTCAACCCGCAGAACCGCACGCAGACCACCGGCGTCGCCAACCCCGCGACCGAGGCGAACGTCAATCTCGACAACATCGCGCGCGAGGCGATCTACACCGGCTGGAATCTCGTTCCCTTCAACCGCCAAGGCGGCTTCGCGAACACGGCGGGCAACCGGCCGATCCGGGTTGCCCAGCTGGACGAAGGCGAAATCGTAGTCCCGTCCGCGTCAGCCCCTCTGCCCGTTGGCGCCGGCCCGCTCGACCAGTTCGTGATGTGGCGTGAAGCCGTTGTTGACGGCCAGTGGCTCGCGAACGATGACGCTGCGGCACTGTTCGACAGCATCGTTGTCGACACCGACTTGTTCCCCAACTTCGCGTTCACGATGACCTCGTTCGGCGTGCAAGCCGGGTCGGGCATCAACAACCTCGTCGGCGGTTACGCCTGCGGATTCTTCAACCCCGGCACGGTTATCGCCAACCTCGGCGTCTTCCAGTTCGGTGTCCCCTTCACCACGAACGTCCTCTTCTCCAGCGCCGACGCGGCGACCACGTTCCCCAACAACGCCACGACGCAGGGCTGGGGCCTCTTCTCCAGCAAGACCGGCTACAACCCGGCGACCACGGCTCAGTCCGCGACTACGAACCCCGACCTCGACTACATCTTCTACTTCCGCAACAACGGCCCGAATGCCGCGGCGATGGGTCTGAACTGGATCGAGGTGCAGTCGCTTGATCTCGACCCCGAAGGCACCGAGAACGACCCGCAGGACCTGTCGGTCATGCCGGCTGGTCAGGCGTTCTTTGGGCACTTCATCCCGTGAGTCGGATCAGTCCGTGAGTTTCTTCTGAACCC
>CAZBDZ010000002.1:71787-74074 GCA_964490785.1 uncultured Phycisphaeraceae bacterium | reverse complement strand
CGCCGGGGTCGACGAAGGTGCGGGAGAAACTCGTGGGGAAACTGCTCTCGGCGGAGGGCGCGCCCACGCCGGCGTCGGGCGACCAGATCGGGGTCTTCTTCAAGAGCAACCTGGTGGGGGCGTTCTCGTTCGGGGCGACGGGGAACGACTTCACGCTGACGATCTATGGGGACGATCCGACGACGACGCCGGTCGAGGGGCCGAAGGCGGGCGAGAAGGTGGAGTTCAAGTTCTACGACGCGAGCGCGAACGCGACGCGGACGGACCTGCGGGTCGAGAATCCGGAGGGGGAAGTGTTCAACTACAAGTATGGGGGCGAGTTGATCGCGTTTCCCGACGGGCTGCCGATCCCGATCGACCTGACGCCGACGCGGAACCTGAACCTGCGGATCGGGGCGACCGACAGCGGCAATGGGGGAGACGGCAACGGGGACAGCCGCGCCAAGTACGACGTGGACGGCAACGGGAAGATCGACGAGGCCGACGCGGCGATGGTGCTGCGGATGGTGATCGGCGCGAAGCGCGGGCTGAGCGACGATGAGGTCGAGGCGGCGGACGTGAACGGGGATGACAAGGTTGATACGAACGATGCGATCGCGGTCATGCAGAATCGCGGACGTGTGGCGGCCGCGGCGGGCAACTGAGGTGCGCGTGGGTCACGGGAGGCCAGCGCGGCTCAGGCGTGGCATGGGCTTTCCAGCCCATGCACGCGAAGCCACGGCCTGGAAAGGCCGTGCCACGGCGACCACGGCCTGGAAAGGCCGTGCCACGGCGACCACGGCGTGGAGAAGCCGTGGCACGGGGTTTACGCTGATCGAGGTGATCCTGGTGGTGGTGCTGGTCGGGGGGATCGCGGGGGTGATCGCGGTGGGGCTTGCGGGGCGGTCCGTGGGGGCGGAGCGGAGGCGGGCGGTGGGGGGACTGGTGGCGGAGTTGGCGACGGCGCGCGTCGAGGCGATGCGGACGGGGAGGCCTGTCGAGGCGGAGGCGTGGGTGCGCGAGGGGCGGCTGGAGTTTGAGTCTGGAGATCGGCGGACGGGATGGCCGGTGAGGCGGCTGGGGTTCGTGGATGAGCGTGGGCGGATTCTGGAGCGTGTGGGGGTGCGGTATCAGGCGTCGGGGCGGGCGGATGTCAGGCGGTGGGGGCTGGTCGATCCCGGTGAATCGGCGAGAGCGGCGGCGGGTAGGATTGGCTGGATCGAGTTCGACGCGGTGTCCGGGGCGGCGTTCCTTCGGCGAGAGGGGGAGTTGCCGGCGAACGCGGTGCAGGAGATTGCGCGATGATTCAACAGGGACAAGCGGAAGGCGGTGGCATGGGCTTTCCAGCCCGTGCACGCGAAGCCACGGCCTGGAAAGGCCGTGCCACGGCGTTCACGCTGATCGAGGTGCTGTTTGTCGTCATCATCATCGGGCTGATCGCGGCGCTGGTCGTGGGGCGGCTGGGGAAGACGTTTTCGCGGGGGCAGGTCGAGACGATGAAGGCGCAGGTGAAGGCGTTGGGGAACGCGGTGGAGGAGTTCCGTGCGGATGTGGGGCGGTATCCGACGGAGCAGGAAGGGCTGAAGGCGCTGGTGGAGCGGCCGCGGGAGGTGGATGAGAAGGCGTGGGGCGGGCCGTATCTGGAGAAGAAGACCGTGCCGCTGGATGCGTGGCGGCATGAGTTCATCTACAAGCATGATGAGAAGTTCGGGTTCGTGATCAGGTCGCTGGGGGCCGACGGCAAGGAAGGCGGCGAGGGGGACGACGCCGACATCGACAACCGATCATGACACGCGCGACGAGCGAGAAGGGCGCGGGGGGGGGCACCGATTCCTTGAAGGAATCGGTGGCACGGGGGCTTGTCTATGACAGCGCGGCGTTTCGGGGGTTCATGCTGCGCTCGGGCGATCTGACGGAGGCGAACTGGCGGCTGGCGCAGGAGGTGGGGCGGCAGAACTCGTCCAGCGAGTTGAGGTCGCTGCTGGACCTGGGGTTGATCGGGGAGGACACGCTGGCCGACCGGCTTTCGGCGTGGAGCGGGGCTGAGCGGTGGCGTGCGGCGGAGGAGCGGGGGACGCTGAGCGAGGGCGTGCCGCGGGAGTTCATGAAGGCGAGCGCGGTGCTGGCATTTGAGGACGGCGAAGGGGGGGCGCGCGTGGTGGTGGCTGATCCTTCGGACGCGTTTGTGTGGAGCGCGGTATCGGCGCGGTTTGGGGCTCCGGGGACACTGGCGGGCAAGCCGCCAGTGGCACAGGGGGGGACACTGGCGGGCGAGCCGCCAGTGGCACGGGGGGGGACACTGGCGGGC
>CAZBDZ010000002.1:0-71687 GCA_964490785.1 uncultured Phycisphaeraceae bacterium | reverse complement strand
GGGGGGGACACTGGCGGGCGAGCCGCCAGTGGCACGGGGGGGGACACTGGCGGGCGAGCCGCCAGTGGCACGGGGGGGGACACTGGCGGGCGAGCCGCCGGTGGCACGGGGGGGTGGGTTATCGCCGAGGGTGATGATCGGGACGCAGAAGGAGATCGCGCGTTTTCTGGAGGAGCAGGCGGCGCCTGCGGCGGGGGCGGGGGGGGGCGAGGAGGCGCTGGATGTTTCGAGCGAACTGGCCGCGCTGCGCGACATGGCGAGCGAGGCGCCGGTGGTGCGTTTCTTCAACCAGGCGGTCGAGCGGGCGATGGACCTGGGCGCGTCGGATATCCATCTGGAGCGGTTCGATCGGCGGGTGAGTCTGCGGTTCCGGGTGGACGGGATCCTGATCGAGCAGCCGCCGCCTCCCGCGGCGTTGTACGAGGCGATCCTGTGCCGGATCAAGATCATGGCGAACCTGGACATCGCCGAGCGGAGGCGGGCGCAGGACGGGCGCGTGCCGATGCGGCTGCGCGGGCGGATGGTGGACATGCGCATCAGCATCGTGCCGACGATGTACGGGCAGGACGCGGCGATCCGTCTTCAGGACCGGCAGAAACTGGCGGAGATCGAACTGGAGGACTTGGGGTTCTCGGCAGGACAGGTCGGGCGGCTGGTGGCGACGGCGAACAAAAGCCACGGGATTCTGCTGATCACCGGGCCGACGGGGTCGGGCAAAACGACGACGCTGTACGCGCTGCTCCGCCGGATCAAGACCGACGAACTGAAGATCGTGACGGTCGAGGACCCGGTCGAATACGCGATGGACGGCGTGAACCAGATCCAGGTGAACACGGCCATCAACCTGACGTTCGGGAACACGCTGCGGCACGTTCTACGGCACGATCCGGACGTGATCCTGATCGGCGAGATTCGAGACAAGGAGACGGCGGAGATCGCGTTCCAGGCGTCGCTGACGGGGCACATGGTGCTGAGTACGCTGCACACGAATGATGTGCCGGGGACGTTTGTGCGGTTGATCGATATGGGCGTTGAGCCGTACCTGGTGAACGCGGCGGTGGAGGGCGTGGCGGCGCAGAGGCTGATCCGGAAGGTGTGCGTGGAGTGTCGGAACGAGGCGAGTGCGAGGGAGAGATGCAAGGCGTGCGGCGGGATCGGGTACCGCGGGCGCGTGGCGGTCATGGAGTATTCGGGGGTTACATCCGAGATGAAGCGACTGATGCTGCAAGGGGGCGAGGAGCACCGCATCCGCGAGGCGCTGCTGCGGAGCGGGTACCTTCCGATGCGGGCGGAGGCGCAGCGGCTGATCGATGAAGGCATCACGGACGAGGCGGAGGTGGTGCGGGTGCTGGGGACGGCGGCGGCGGTGGAGGCGGCGGAAGAGTTCCACGTCCGCGGGGGCGAGAATGCGGGAAGGCAGTAGCCACAGATGACACGGATGGGGACAGATTGTCGGAGTGCGGGCGAGAGGTCCTGCGGAGGACCGGGGTGCTGCTTCGGGATTCTGGCTTGGGCTTCGGCTGAGCGCCTGTGTGAGAACCGGAGCGCGCGGGTGCCACGGCCAGCGCAGTCGGCCGTGGCGGTCGGCCAGGGGCGCCCGCCACGGCCGACTGCGCTCGAAGACTCGCTCCGCTGGCCGTGGCACCCGGCACCCGGAAAGGATTTCGGATCCTTCCCACTTCTATCCTCTTGTCTGTGCCCATCTGTGTCATCTGTGGCTCTTTCTTTTGAGTTCCCTCGCGGTGAGGCTGCATGACGCAGTTCGCGTACACGGCGGTGCCGTTGCAGGCGGCGGGGGGGGGGATGGTGTCGGGGCGCGCGGAGGCGGCGGACGAGCGGGCGCTGCGGGATGATCTGCGGAAGCGGGGGCTGGTGGCGGTGGATGTGCGGCCGGTGCGGCTGGCGGATGCGTTGCGGGGGGTGCTGAGCCGGGATCGGCCGAGGCGGGTGGACGCGGTGTGGTTCTTTCAGACGCTGCGGATGCTGCTGTCGGGATCGGTGCCGATCGAGTCGGCGTTGACGACGATGGTGGACCTTTCGCCGAGCGCGAGGCTTCGGCGGGTGTGCGGGGGCGTCCGGGAGAAACTGCGGTCGGGGGCGTCGCTGGCGGACGCGCTGGCCGGCTCGCCGGGGATGGCGACGGCGCAGCACCTGGCGCTGCTGCGGTCGGGGCATGAATCGGGGAGGCTGGCGCACGTCGTGGAGTTGATCGATTCGAGCATGGCGACGGCGGAGCGCATCCGGCGGACGATGACGGGGCGGCTGATCTACCCCGCGATCCTGCTGGTGGCGGCGGTGGGGGCGGTGTGGTTCCTGGCGACGTTTGTCATCCCGAAGTTCGCGGCGACGCTGGAGTCGCTGGGGGGCACGCTGCCGCTGAGCACGCGGGCGACGCTGGCGGGAGCGAAGGTGATGGTGTGGGTCGGCCCGCCCGTGGCGGCGGGAATGGTGCTGTTGTGGTTCGTGCGGGGGTCGCTGCTGTCGCCCGCGATGAGGCTGCGGGTGTCGAGGCGGGTATTGCGGTTGCCGGTGGTGGGGGGGCTGGTGTGGCACGCGCAGGGGGCGGTGATCGCCGACACGCTGGCGACGATGATCGAGGGGGGCGGGGATGTGCTGGCCGGGCTGGGGCAGGCGGTCGATGTGGTGTCGTCGCCCGCCGTGGCGGAGCGGCTGGCGGCGGCGCGGAAACGGGTGAGGGAGGGTGTGGACCTGGGGCAGGCGTTCGCGCAGGAGCGGGTGCTGCCGCCGATGGTTGCGGCGGTGCTGCAGGTAGGGATCAAGGGGGGGGACCTGGTCGGGGGGCTGCGGAGATGCACGCAGGCGTGCGTGGAAAAGCAGGAAAAGGCGACGGAACGGCTGCTGGTTTTGATGGAGCCGGGCGTCATCATGGTGATGGCCGGGGCCGTCGGCTGGGTGGTGTATTCGCTGGTGATGGGTATGCTGGCGCTGAACGATCTCGGAGGGCTGTGAGGTTCACGACGGAGAAGACGGAGCCACAGATGACACAGATAGACACGGATGAACACAGAATCGAAGATGAATGAAGGAAAGCGTTGAGGCACCGCGAGTTCTCCCTTTCTCTTCATCTGTGCCCATCTGTGTCATCTGCGGCAAGGCATTTGCGGTGTTGGCTGTGCGAGCGGTGCGGCGGATGCGGGGGGAGCGAGGCGGCGTGATGAGCGTGCATGGAAGGCAAACGGTGTTGCTGGTGGCGTTGGCGGCTGGGGGGGCGATGTCGGTGGCGGGGTGCGCGAAGAAGACGGTGATCGCCGAGCCGCCGGCGCCGGCGTACCGGCCTGCGCCGGAGTACAAGACGGAGCAGCGGCTGGTTACAGAGATGATCCCGTCGTCCATAGTGTCGGCGTCGGGGCCGACGCTGATGGCGGCGCAGCGGCTGAGCGCCCCGGCGAACGGGGCGGAGGGGGTCGTGCCGACGGTGCTGGAGAAGGACGCGGGGGAACTGGTGAAGGTGGACGTCCACCTGAAGTCGGCGGATTTCTCGGATGTCCTGCGGATCATGCTGGGGGAGTATCTGGGGCGGGATTTCGTGATCGACCCGAAGGTGCAGGGGCAGGTTACGCTCGAGATCGAGGACGAGTTCACCAAGAGTGAGGTTCTGAATCTTGTCGAGCAGATGGGGAGCATCTACGGCTGGTTCGTGGAGGAGAGCGAGGGCGTGCTGTTCGTTCGCGGGGCGGACAAGGTCGCGCGGAGCGGCGGGGCGCCGATCCTGCAGGCGGCGCCGGCGCTGGAGAGCGAGCGGCCGGCGGTGCGGGTGCGGCGGCTGAGGTACGTGGCGCCGGACCAGGTGTCGTCGCTGCTGAAGGAGTTGATCTCCGACGCGAACGCCAAGGCGCTGGTGGTGGGCAAGACGCTCATCATCGCGGATACGACGCGGCAGATCGCGCGGCTGTCGAAGTTGGTGTCGGCGCTCGATACGCCGGGGTTCGACGGGGTGGAGGTGTGGACCTACCGGCTGAGCAGCCGGAAGCCTGAGGAAGCCAAGACGGTCCTGGAGTTGCTGGCGACTGGGGCGGGGATCAACGAGACGACGGACGCGGCGGTGGCGTTCGTGCCGGTAACGGGGACGCAGCGGCTGATGGTTGTGGCGAAGGATGCGTCGCTGCAGCCGATGGTGCAGGAGTTGCTGAGGCAGGTGGACCAGCCGGCGGACATCGAGCGGCGGCAGCGGTACGTCTACCGCATTCAGCACTATCCGCAGGCGGCGCTGCTGAAACTGTTGCAGGACTTCTTCGTGGACCGGATCGAGGCGCAGGCGGGGACGGTGGGCGCAGGGGGCGCGGGCGACGCCACGACGCGCATCCGCCTCGCCGCGGACAGCGCGAGCGATCTGCTGCTCATCCACGCGACCCCGAATGATTACGCCGACCTGCTGGCGGTGCTCCGCGCCGTCGATCGCGCGCCGCAGCAGGTGGTGGTGCAGTCGATCATCGCGGAGGTGAATCTGACAAACCTGCTTGAGTTTGGAGTCGAGTACTTCCTTTCGCAGCGCACCGATTTGGGCGAATTGGAGTTGACTGGCACAACGCCTATCGTTAATGACATCCTGGCGACGGGCGGCGCGTTCTTCGTGGGAGGTAGTGGGTTCGCCGTCATCCAGGCGCTCGACCGCGAGAGCGAAACGCGCATCCTGAGCCAGCCAAAGCTGGTGTTGTCGGATCGGACGAAGGGGTCGATCCAAGTCGGCGGAAAGTTTCCAACGATCAAGGCGTCGCAAGATGCGGAGGCAAGCACTGCGGGGTCGAGCGACATCCGTACAGAGATCGAGTACAAGGATACGGGCGTAATCCTGACGATTGAGCCTTCGATCAACGAGAGCGGAACGGTGCAGTTAAAGATCACACAGGAAGTGACGGACGTGGTGCCGACCACAGGTGCCGGGGGCACGCCCGTGTTCACTACGAGGAAGATCGAGACTAGCGTCATCGTTCCCACCGGAAAGACGGTGCTGCTTGGCGGGATCATCACCGAGAAAAGGCGGGACTTTGCCAATCGGATCCCACTCCTCGGCCGCGTCCCGTTGCTGGGGGAGGTCTTTGGTAATAAGCAGAACGACAACGATCGCACCGAACTGCTGCTGGCGATCACGCCGACGATCGTGAATGAGCCGGTGGAGTTGGTGGGGGCGACGAACGAGTTCGTGCAGAGCGTGGGGGCGATCCGGGCGGCGCTGCTGGAGTCGGCGGAGGAGTTGCCGGCGGGGTCGCTCGAGGACTTGAAGCCCGCGGAGCCGGAGAATCCGGAGCCGGAACGGCCCGAGGCGGGGGCGTCGTGAGAAGGTCGCGATCATTGATGAGTTTGCCCATGAAATGGGCGCATGATGGTTGCCAGCGGCGCCAGCCGCTGGGGGGGAGCACTGAAAGACCTCTGATGTCCTGGTTTGATTCTCGGTGCGGCGCCTCGGTCGCCCATTTCATGGGCTTCAGATCCCGCGTTCGGCATGGAAACCAGACGCTGGCGCGTCTGGCAACCATCGCAGCGCCCATTCCATGGGCGAAGAAGCGCGCGGCGTTTACATTGCTTGAGGCGGTGCTGGCGCTGGCGATCCTGTCCGCGGTCGCGGTGGTGTGCGTCGGCGTTCGGACGCAGAGTCTCTCATCCGCGCGGCGCATGGAATCCCGGGCGTCGGCGCAGCGGGATGTGCAGGCGATTTTCGAGATGCTGACGGCGGGGTTGCTTCCGCCGGCGGCCGTGGACAAGGAATCGCGGACGAGGCTGTGGAGAGGGGAGTATCTGGGCGAGGAGTACGAGTTGATCGCGGCCCCGGAGACGCTGCCGAACCCGGTGTTCGACGCGAAGCGGCCCGAGGCGAAGACGATGAGCGACCGGATCGTGATGTACCGGTATCGGCTGACCTACCGGGGGCGGGAGTCGGAGTTCTGGTGGCACCGGTGAGGAGACAGTGGACATTGAACAGTGGACAGTGGACATCAAGGCGGGGCATGACGTTGCTGGAGGTCGTCCTTGCGGTGACGATCCTGGCGGCGATGTCGGGGTTGATCGCGACCTTGTGGGGGCAGGCTTCGCGGATGGCGGGGGATGGGGGATCGCAGCAGAGGGCGATGCGGCTGGCGCGGGTGGTGGAGATGATGCGGTCGCAGTGGGCGGATCGGCGGACGAGTGTGTCGCTGGATCGTTCGGGGGCGAGCGTGGCGATTGAGCCGGAGGGGGTTTCGTTCATCACGGCGACGGCGGTGCTGGAGCCGGGGTGGCCGATCGTGCGGGCGCGGTACGTGGTGGAGCGCGACTACGAGACTGGCGCGGGGCGCACGGCGGGCTGGCGGCTGGTGTACGAGGAGTTGCCGGTGGTCGCAGTGGCGGAAGAGCAAGGCGTGCCGGGGTTGAAGGGCGAGGAGATCAGAGACGTGCCGGAGCGCCGACCGGAGTCGCCGAGGGAGAAGAGGATGGTGCTGCTGAATGGGTGCGCCGAGTTGCGGTGGGAGCGGTTCGGGCGTGCGGCACGGGTTGAGGCGGCGGAGGCGGATCGGTTGAAGTCCGGGGACGAGGGGACAAACGGCACCGATTCCTCGAAGGAGCCGGCGGCGCGGAGCGAAGCGGAAAGAATGGAGATGTGGCGCGAGTTCGAGGACGAATGGCGCGGCAAGTCGCCCGCAGTTCGGCTGGCGGGCGAGTTTGAGGGCAAGGAGTTCGCATGCGTGTTCGTGATCGGGGATTCGCGCTAGTTCTCGTGTTGCTGGCGGCGGCGGCGGTGTTCGCGCTGGCGCTCCAGGCGGCGGCGTTGTCGCGCGCGGCGACGATCGAGTCGCGTGTGATGGTCGATCGCGGCGAGTACGAACGCGGGGCGCGGAGCGCGGCGGCGATGGCGCTGGTCGGGCTCGGCACGACCGTGGACCGCTTCGCGCAGCAGACCGGCGGGGGCGGCGCTGGCGGGCAAGCCGCCGGTGGCGGCGGCGGCGGCGGCGAGGAGGAGAAGCCGCGGATCGAGTTGCCCGCGATTCTCAAGGAGATCCTCGGCGAGAAAGCGGACGAACTGGAGAAGGGCGCGCGGGAGGCGGCGGGTGGGCCGAATGCGGGCGACGGCGGCGGGATCACGGGCCGAGTGGAGCGGGGGAGGCGGGGCGAGCGGCTCAGCGTTACGTATCTGCCCGAGGATCCGGTGAGGATTCGCGTATCGAAGGATGGGCCGGCGTATCTGGTTACGCTGCGAGACTCGGCGGCGCTGCTGGACGTGAACGCGGCGGAGCGAGAGCAGTTGCGGGTGTATTTCGTGGTGATGGGGTTTCCGCCGGAGGATGCGTCGGCGATGGCGGCGCAGATCGTGGATTGGCGGGACGAGGACAACATCGCCGAGCCGGGCGGGGCGGAATCCGACGCCCCGGCGTACCAGGAGCGCGGCGTGCGCTGCCGGAACGCGCCGCTGATGGCGCTTGAGGAGTTGAAGTTCCTGCCGGGGATGACGGCGGAGATGTTCGAGCGGGTTCGCGGGGGGCTGACGGTGGGTGGCGACGGCAAGGTCTCGGCGGAGTCGGCGCCGCGCGAAGTTCTGATGAGCCTGCCGGGGATGGACGAGGAGGCGGCGCGGCGGCTGATCGAGGCGCGGCGTGCGGGGCCGATCGAGGAGAAAGACCTGGACCGCATCCTGCCCATCCATGCTCGGGCGGCGAAGGAGAAACTGAAGTTCGGGCTGAGCGGGATCGTGCGTGTCCGCGTTGAGGTCGAGGGCGACACGAGGGTGGTGTTCGAGGGGCTTGCGGTGCTCGGGGAGCATGGGATTCGGGCGCTTGGGTTGCGGCCGGTGATCTGAAGCGGTGGATTGAAGTAGGATTTGCGAAGGAGCATCGCGGCGTCAATGCGGCTCATGCCTTGGACCATCTTCTCGGGCGCGATCGTGGGCGACGATCTTCACACGGCCCTTGTGAGCGGATCGGCGCTCGGCGTGCGCGCCAAGGCCGGTCCCGTGCTGCGTGGTTTTCGGGGGATGGGAGTCGAGGACGGGCGGCGGTTGCTGGGCGGGATGCCGGCGGGGGCCGCGGCGGTGCTGATCGTGCCGGGGTCCATTGCGGCGGTTCGTCCGACGGCGTTGCCGGCGGGACGATGGGGCGCCGCGAAGGATGAGTTGATGAAGAGCGTTGAGTCGCTCTTTCCGTTCCCCGCGGAGCAGGCGGTGGTCGGATTTGTGGGTCGGCGGCTGGCAGGTGGCGAGGAGGCCGGGTACCTGGTCGGTGCGGATCGGCGGAGCCTGCGGGCGTGGACGGATGTGCTGGAGCGCATGCTGGCGAGGCCGGTGGATGCGGTGGTGTCGTCGCACATGGCGCTGCTGGGGCTCGGATTGCAGGGTGATCCCGAGCGCGCCGTGGCGGAAGTGGGGCCGGGCGGGCCGGTGAGGCATCGGCTGGTGTGGGGCGAAGTGGCGGAGTTGAACGGTGCGGCGAGCGATGGAGACTCGGGCAGCGCGGTCGCGCTGCCGCCCGCGGAAGACGGGGCGGCGGGGACATTGAGCGGGGCGGAACTGGCGGCGGCCGGTGCGCTCGCGTTCGCGTCATCGGGAGATCGGTTTGCGCCGCTCGTGGGCCGGGTGCGGACCGGCGGGCCGAGGTGGCTCGCCGCGGCGGTGCTCGTTGCGGTCGGCGGGTTGATGATCTGGGGCGCGTCGGTCGTGGCGTCGTGGCGAACGGAGCGCGGGATCGCCCGGCTCGAGCGGGCACGGGCGGATCATGCGCTCGTGTTGGAGGAATCAAGACGTGCAAGGGCGGTCGCGCGCGATCTGAGCGCGCGGCTGGAAGCGGTGGGACGGGTCTTTGCGGGGCCGAGCAGCGGGGTGCTCCCGGCGGTGCGCGCGGCGCTGGCCGCCGTGCCGGAGGGGGCGTTCGTGTATCGGATCGAGGTTGATGCGGCGACTGTTACGATCAAGGGCGAGGCGAAGCGGGCGGGGGACGTGCTGCGGGCGCTCGAGGAGTCCGAGGAGTTCAAGGGGGCGCGCGACCTGGACACGCCGGTGGCGGTCGAGGAGCGGGGGCTGGAGATGTTCAATATCCGTGCGGACCGCGAGCCGACGAATGCCGGCGGAAGGAGTGCGGGATGAGCGCGCGTCGATCCAATGCGCCGATGCTGGCGGGCGCGGCGGGGCTGCTCGCGGTGGTCGTCGTGGGCGATCGGCTGGGCTGGTTCGCCGGCGGCGCGCGGGCGGATGAGGCCGGGGCGCAGGGAGGCTACGTCGCCGCGCTCGCGGCGTATGAGGACGAGGCGTCGGTGATCCGTGCGCGGGGAGAGTGGGCGGCGACGGCGGAGCGTGCGCGGGCCGAGTGGGCGCGCGTGGGCGCGGGACTGGTGCGCGGGGCGACGGTTGAACTCGCGGAGACGCGGTTCCGTGAGGCCGCGCTGGGCGCGATGAGCGACATCCCGCTGATCTCGCCTGCGCGGGTGTCGTATGTGCGCGATGGAGCGGCGGCGACGGGGCTCGGGGTTCGCGCGCTGAAGTTGACCGTGGCGTTCGATGCGCCGACGCCGCGAGATGCGTACACGATCATCGACCGGCTGGAGCACCTGCCCGATGTTCGTGCGCGGATCGAGTCGCTGCGGATCGAGGGGCCGGGGCGGATGCAGGCGGCGGAGCAGGTCTCCGTGATGTTGACGCTGTCGTCGGCGGCGTGGATCGGGAGCGAGGAGGCGGCGCCATGATGCGGCTTGATGCATCGGGGCGGTGGTTCCGTGTAGCGCGGTCGGCGGTGCGCGCGCCGGGGCCGCGACGGACGGGGGCGGCGGAGTGGGCGACGCGCGGGGGCGTGGTGTTCGCGGGCGCGGCGTTGGCGTGGTTGGGGTTCGCGGCGGTGAGGCCGTTGCCGCGCGCCGCGCCGTCGGCGGGGGAGGCGATCCCTTCTGTCCCGATCGTGTCGATGCCGGCGGCGACGGCGGCGGAGCGGCGCGAGATGTTGGCCTTGCTTGGTTCGGAGAACCTGTTCGATGCGGAGCGTGAGGCGTGGTCGGGCCGGCGCGCCGCGGCGGAGACGCCGATGGAAGGCGAAGGGGCCGCAGAGAAGAAGCCCGCGGCGACCGGCGGCGAGACGACGATCGTCGCCGGGCAGGCGGTGCCGGTTACAAAGCCGGCGGCGCTGCCGGAGGATGTGAAGCAGGCGCTGACGGGGCTGGCGCTTCGTGGCGTATATTCGCCGAAGGGGGACGGGCAATACGTGGCCCTGATCAGCCGAGTCCACGGCGGGCCGAACCCGCTTCTGAGCGACGCGTTCCGCGCGGGCGATGAGTTCGAGGACAAGCAGCACCCGCAGGCGAAGTGGAAGGTGGTGGCGATCGACGGGCCGGGGCGGCGGGTGGTGCTGCAGCGCGGCGGGGTGAACGCGGTGCTGGAGATGTACGTCCAGTCGGCGTCCGCGCCGAAGCCGGCGGAACCGGCCGCGCCGGCGAAACCGGCGGTGTCTGTTGTCGCTCAGACGAAAGAAGAGATCGAGGCGGCGCTGCGCGGAGCGAAGTTCAGCGAGGAGGAGGTTGCGCGGCTGATGGAACTGGCGGCGATGGAGCCGGACCAGGCCGCGGCCGCGGCGGCGCTCGCGGCGCTGGCGCGCTCGGAGAAGGAGGCGCAGGCAAAGCCGGGCAAGAGACCGCCGCCGCCGGGGCTGGAGGCGATCGCAAGGCTGCTGCAGACGCCGCCGAAGCAGATGGAGGGAGAACCCGCGCCGCCAGCGGAAGCGAAGCCGGAGCGGTAAGCATTCCTTCGGGGGCCATCTGAAGATGGCGGGTGGCATTGAATCGCTGTGCCACTGATTCCCCGCCGCGGGGAATCAATGCGAGGAGTGTCCGCATCCGCGAAGGCCGCACTGATTCCGGCGGACCGGAATCAATGGCACAGGAAGCGGAATCGATGCCAGCCACCGCCTCTCCCCGAGGGAGGCAGATGCAATGTGAAGCGCGGTGGAAGCGCTGATCCGGGGACTCGTCGGAGACTCCTCATCCCGGGCGTCTTGCGGTGGGGACGGGTCCGAAGCAAGGGCGCGGCGTGAGTGCGGCGTCACACCGCGGCTTCGGTGGTGCGGATGACTTCGTGGACGGTGGTTTGGCCTCGGGAGGCCTTGGTGAAGCCGTCTTCGCGGAGTGAGACCATGCCCCGTTCGCGGCAGAGTCGGCGGAACTCGGAGACGTTGGGGTTGCGGGCGACGATGTCTCGGAGGTGGTCGTCGACGACGAGGAGTTCGTAGATGCCGAGGCGGCCGTGGTAGCCGGTGTTGCGGCATTTGGGGCAGCCTTCGCCTTCGACGAGGGAGGCGGGATCGAGGCCCTGAGTCTCGACGAAGTCGGTCATCTCGTCGGTGAGTTTCGCGGGCCGCTTGCAGTGCTGGCAGACGCGACGGACGAGGCGCTGGGCGAGGGCGGCGTTGACGGCGGCGCCGAGGAGGAACGGCTCGATGCCGATGTTGACGAGGCGCGTGATCGAGGAGGGGGCGTCGTTGGTGTGCAGGGTGGAGAGGACGAGGTGGCCGGTGAGGGCGGCCTGGACGGCGGTGTGGGCGGTTTCCTGATCGCGGATCTCGCCGAGGAGGATGACGTCGGGGTCCTGACGGAGGAGCGCCTTGAGGGCGCGGGCGAAGGTCATGCCGATCTTTTCGTGGGTCTGGGTCTGGGTGATGCCGTCGAGGTGGTATTCGATGGGGTCTTCGACGGTGGAGATGTTCTGGCTTTTCTTATCCATCTGGCGGAGGGAGGCGTAGAGGGTTGTTGTCTTGCCGGAGCCGGTGGGGCCGGTGACGAGGACGATGCCGTGCGGCTGCTCGATCTGGTTCTTCCAGATGGTGAGGATGTTCTCGTCGAAGCCCAGGTCGTCGAGGGAGACGTTGATGCTCTTGGTGTCGAGGATTCGGAGGACGACCTTCTCGCCGTAGGCCGCGGGCAGCGTGGACATTCGGAGGTCGAGTTTGCGGTTCTGGACGGTGCAGCGGATGCGGCCGTCCTGGGGGAGACGGCGCTCGGAGATGTCGAGGTTGCCCATGATCTTGAGGCGTGAGACGATGGCGGCGGCCATCTTTGCGGGGGGCTGCATCATCTCGAAGAGTTCGCCGTCGATGCGGAAGCGGACCTTGAGCGACTTGTCGCCGCACTCGATGTGGATGTCGGACGCACCTTCCTTGCTGGCGTTCTGGATGATGTAGTTGACGTAGCGGATGACGGGGGATTCGCCGGCTTCCTTTTCGAGGTCGGTCTCCGAGGCGGTGGCGGCCTCGATGCGGACGTCGTCCTCTTCGATGTCGCCGAGAATCTCCTCGACGTTGACGTGCTGCTCCTCGGCGGCGGTGAGCGGCGCGAGGATGGCGGCGATGTCGGAGGGCGTCGCGACGACGGCCTTCACGGGGCGCGAACCCAGTTTCAGGCGGACTTCGTCGATGAGAAAGACGTCGTCCGGGCGCGCGGTGGCGAGGAT
Source organism: uncultured Phycisphaeraceae bacterium (assembly GCA_964490785.1). Taxonomy (GTDB): domain Bacteria; phylum Planctomycetota; class Phycisphaerae; order Phycisphaerales; family UBA1924; genus JAEUIV01. The sequence goes on along the minus strand of CAZBDZ010000002.1, from coordinate 59,281 downwards.
GATCCGCCCGCCCTCGGCGGCGACGGGGAGGATCTGGTGCTGCTTGCAGAACTCCGGCGTGAGGCGCTGCGTGAGCCTGTCGTCGTAGGCAGGCTCGCCGCCGGTGGCCGCGAGACGGCGGAACTCCATGCCGAGGGAGCGTGCGAGGATCTCGAAGAGGCGCGTTTCCTCGGCGCCCTGCTCGAGGAGGAGGTCGAAGAGGCGCGTCCCGGGCGACTGCTTGACGATGGTCTCGGCGGCTGTGAACTGCTTGGCGGTGACGAGGTTCGATTGCAGGACGAGTGTCTTGAAGTCGCCCACGGGCTGGTTGTGGTCGGCGTCGGCGTGATCGGAAGCGGTTGGGCTGATGGGTTCGGGTGGATCCGTCGGCGCCTCGGCCGGTGGGATGGCGCGGGTTTCAGGCGGCGTGCCCGCGTCGATCGGTTCATCGGGTTCGATCGTGATGAGGCCGCGCGACGGCGTTGGGGATGATGCAGGCGCGGAATGTGGCGGCGGCTTTCCAACGCCCAGGTCGCCCAGCAGGTTGTCGAGATTGAGTTTGGGCATGGGGCCGGTGTTTCTGTGGGGGTGGTGATTCAGCGGCGTCCCGGCGCGCGGCCGGCGGGTGGGGGCGCGTCGTTCTCGTGTTCGCCCATGATGAGCGTGAAGACCTGATCGTCGGCGTGCAGTTCGACGGTGCGTCCGGCGATGGAGGCGACGGTGAAGTACTCGCCGACGCGGTCGCCGACGCGGACGAGTTGTCCGTCGATCCGGGCCATGGGGACGCGGCCTCCCATGAGGCTGTTGAGGATGAGTTGGGCCGCGGCGTCGGTGATCTTCGCGCGGCGCTCTTCCGCCTGCCGGCGCGAGAGGTCCATGGGGTCCTGCGGCTGGGCGGCGGGCTTGTCCTTCGGAAGGAGGGACCGCCAGGCGAAGGGGTTGGTCTGCACCATGTCGGGCGGGACGCGCTTCACGCCGTGGCCTGTCTGAAGGTCGGCCAGGATGCGTTCGTGATCGGCGCCTGCGGTGGGGGCGGGGCCTTCGATGGGGTAGTCGATCTTGATGTCGGCGAGGGCGAGTTTGGGCCCCATGCCCATTTGGCGCATGCCCAGGAGCACGCCCGCAGCGACGGCGACGACCAGGAGCAGCACGAGCACGCCGCCGGCGCGGCTGGGCTTGGATTCCAGTTCCTCGGGCGTGAGGAACCCGCCGGGGCCGGAGGCGAACGGGTTTGCAAGCGGCGCCTGTGCCGGATCTCCCGCGGGGTTCATCGAGGCTTGGTTCGGATCGGGGATTCGGAGGTTCATGGGCGATCGCCCTCCGTGGCGGCGTCGGGCACCGGCTCGAAGTAGATGCTGAGCGTGAACGAGGCTTCGATGCTGCCGTCCACGTCGTCGAGTTTCTTGATCTTCATGTCGGGGACGCGGGTGATGCGGTCGAGTTCCTCGACGCTGAGGAGGAAGCGGTAGAAGTCGTCGAAGTCGCCGGCGGCGACCATTTCGAGGGGCTGCTCCATGTACTTGGCGGAGGCGAGGGGGTTGGCGCTGCGGACCTTGGGAAGCCCGAGGCGACTCTCGCGGGCCTTGGTGGCGACCTGTCCGAGGATGACGTCGACTTCCTTGCTGTCGGGGAGGCGCGATTCGACGGTGGCGATACCGGCGGCGATTTCCTCGTTGATCCGTTGAAGGTCGGCGTTGCGAGAGGTCGCCTTGGCGAGTTTTTCGAGCATCTGCTCCTTGTGCTCGATTTCTTTTCGGGCGGCGTCGATGTCGGCGTTTTGCGGGCGGAAGACGAACCAGTATGACGCCGCGGGCATGGCCAGGAGCACGAAGAGGAAAAGAAGTTCACGGAGGCCGAGGTTCATGGCTCGCTCCCTTCTGCCGCGGCGGTGTCCGCGGCGGGCGTGTGGATGGCGCCGGGCGCCCGGTCCGCGCCGAAGGGGTCGGTGCTGATGCGGGGCGTGGCGAGCGGGTCGATACGTCGGCTGTCGGCGTCGGGCTTGAGTTCGGCCTCGATGCGGAAGCGGTTCATCTCGCGTTCCTCGATGACGGCCTTCTCGCTGAACTTCAGTTCGACGGCGGTGATCAGGGCGCATTCCTGGAGGGCCGCGACATACTTCGCGACGCTGTTGTGTGATCCCGTCACCCCGGTGATGGCGAGTTTCGACTTGAACTTCGGGGCGGTGATGACGGCCTTGGCGTCCTGTTGCTCGCCTTTGGCGGTGCGGGAGGCCTTGGCGGGGTTCTTGGATTTCTTCTTGTCGGTCTTGGCGCCCTTGGCGGGCGGGTCCTCGGCCTTCGGCGCTTCGTTGATTCTCGTGCTCTTGAGTTCCAGTTCGAGCAGGGTGACGTCGAGCGGCATGCGGTTGGTGATCTCGGCGAGGAGGATCGACTTGGGGACGCGCTCGATGAGGGCGGTGGTGAGTTCGGCCTTCTGGAGCAGGGCCTTCTTCTGCTCCTCGAGCGCCTTGAGTTGCTCGATGTCCTTGGCTGCCTGGGCGTAGCGGACGTTGATGGCTTCCTGGTATCGCTTGACGTCGTGCCACTGGCGGTTGGTGACGAGGAAGGCCCCGACGACGACGGCGGACACGATGGAAAAGAGCGTGAGGGCGATCGTGTTGGTCCTTCGCTCGGCACGGCGCTGGAGGTAGTCGTCCGGGAGGAAGGAGCGGTCGCCGGAGATGTCGGGGGCGCGTGCGAAGGGGTTGGTGAAGGGCATCGGTTCAGGCCTCCGTGGGGAGCGAGCACAGGCCGACGGCGACGGCCCATTCGGGCGAGGGGGCGCTCAGATCGACGCCTTCGATCCTCGCGGCCGGGTGATGGGGGAAGGCATTCAACGGATCGGCGACGCGTGCCGGGACGCCCAGGGCGCGGGCGAGGCGCTTGCAGACTTCGGTTCGCGCCGCGCCGCCGCCGAGAAACGTCGTGTCTGCGACGCCGGCGTCCGGGACGAGGGCCTGGAAATAGCGCAGGCACTGGGCGACTTCATCGGCGAGCGCGTCCGCGGCGGCGGGATCGAGGGCGCGAGCCGAGTGTTCGGAAGGCTCGTCCATGAGGCTCACGCCCGCCTCGCTCATTTCGAGCGCCTGCAACTGGGCGCGCAGAGCCGAGCGCGCCTTGGCGGGCTGCGCGGGTGCGGGTTCCTTCCGGAAGAGATGCCGCCCCCCGATCGGAAGGACTTTCGCGAGGCGCAGCGCCCCATTGAGCGCGACGGCGATCTTCGTGGTGGCGTCGCCGAGGTCGATGAGCAGGTGGGCGCCCTCGGCGGCGGAGGCGAGGCTCTCATAGCCCTTGACGAGGGCGATGTGCTCGGCGTGGATACCGACAGCGTCGAGGCGCGCGTGGCGGAGCGCCTTCATGTGGGCGAGCACGGCCTCGCGCGGGATGGCGAGGCAGATGATCTCGGTTCGTTTGGCCCCGCCGCGGCTGACCTCGCCCGCGTCCACGAGGCGCAGGATGAACTGCGAGGCGTCGCGGCCGGTGATGCGGGCGAGTTCCTCGCGGACCTGCGACTCGGGGCTGCGTCCGTCCTGCTTGTTGACCTGGAGGTGCTGCACCAGTGCATGGGTGGAGGAGACGCTGCAGACGGCGCGTCGGCCGCGGAACGCCGAGGACTTGAGGATGTCGGCGAGTGCGGCGGCCTGGTGTTCGAGGCGTGCGGCGGGCTTGTCGGCGAGGTCCGGCGGCGTGGCGCAGGCGGCGGCGGCGAGCAGCGCGGGGGCTTCGCCTTCGCGGCACGGGGCGAGTTGGAGGACCTTCAGCCGCGAGACGCCGAAGTCCACGGCGATGGGCGGCGTGGGCGGTTTGAGTGGAGAAAAGATCATGCGCGCTCGGCCTCCGTCGGCGCGCCCCGTGCGCGCACACCTTCGGGGTATGCATCGGACCGGACCTGCGAATGGTTCAAGCGTCGGTCGCTCGGCTCTCGACGGCGGAATGACGCGTATCACATGGGGCGACGGCGCCCGCGTTCGCGGACGTTACGCCGACTCGGTGCCGCGCGGTGCGACGGGCGATAACACGTCCGGCCACATGGGGAGGGGCGGGCTCAGAGAAGGGCGACCGCGGCGGCGAGGCTTCGCAGCGCGGCTTCAAGGTCCCATTGCTGATGGAAGCGGTCGCCCGTCGAGTTGCTGATCGCGCGAATGGCGGAGAAGGGCGTGCGCGGCGCGAGTCGGGCCGCGGTGAATCCGACCGCGGCGCTTTCCATGTCCTCGGCGAGCGCGCCCGTGCGACGGGCGACGTCGGCGGCGTGAGCGTCGTTGCCTGAGCATGTGGAGACGGTGGCCAGGCCGCCGACGCGGATATCGTGGCCCAGAATCCGGGAGTTCCGCCGGGCAAGAAGAGGCGTGCAGGCGATGCCCATCGCGTCCATGCCGTTGCCGGCGCCGCAAAGGTCCGCGAGCGGGCCGAAGCCCATCTCGGCGATGGTGGTGAAACCGTCAGGGTTGACGGAGCCTTCGTCAGCGTAGGTGGTCCGGTCGGCGTCCACGATGTCGCCGATCGAGAGACCCGAGCCGGGGAGAGAGCCCGAGACGCCGAGGCTGATGACGGCGTGGTGCCGGTTCAAGTCGAGTGCGCGGGCGACGGCGGCGGCGGCGTTCGCCTTGCCCACGCCGGCGACCACAAGGTCAAACCGGGGATGAATCGGGGTCGCGGCCCAGTTCACGGAGATCGGCGATTCCGCCGCGCCCAGGCCCTTCAGTACGGCCTGGGCTTCCTTGGGCGCGGCGACGACGAGGAGGGAACGAGTTCGGGCTGGTCCTTCGGGAAGCGGCGCGGGCATGCCCTTCAGTATCGCACGCCGCCGCCGCGCATGAAGAGCGGAGTTCGCCTACTCTTTCTCTCCATGTCGGGACGGACGGTCGTGACAATCGGGAACTTCGACGGGGTTCACAGGGGCCATGCCGCGCTGCTGCGCGAGGCGCGGCGGCGCGCGGGCGATGGCGGGCGGGTGGTGGCGTTGGCATTTCATCCGCACCCGATCTCGGTGCTCCGGCCGGAACAGGCGCCCGCCGTGCTTATGCCGTTTGAGAGGCGGTCGGAGCACCTTCGGCGTCTTGGGGCCGACGAGGTTGTGAGGCTGACGGCAACGCCGGAGACGCTGGGGCTGTCGCCCGAGGCGTTTATCGAGCGGGTGCTGGAGGGGCACCATCCGGCGGCGATTGTCGAGGGGAGCGATTTTCGGTTTGGGCGGGGGAGGTCGGGCGACGCGAGCACGCTGCTCCGGCTCGGCGCGGCGAACGGGTTCGAGGTTTCGATCATTGACCCGGTTGAGGCCGAGTTGAGCGACCAGACGATCGTTACGGTGTCGAGCACGATGACGCGGTGGCTCGTGGCGCGTGGTCGCGTCGTTGATGCCGCGCGGCTTCTGGGTCGGCCTTACGAACTGGAGGGGCTGGTGGTGCGCGGCGATCGGCGCGGGCGCGAGATCGGGTTCCCGACCGCCAATCTCGAAACTGATTGCCTGATTCCGGCCGACGCGGTGTATGCCGGCGCGGCGACATTGCCCGATGGACGCGAGTTCCCCGCCGCGGTCCATGTCGGCCCGCGCGCGACATTCGCCAGCGCGACGAGGACTGTCGAGGCGCACCTGATCGGCTGGCGCGGGCCGTTGGAGGACGGGTGGCGCGGAGCCGAGGAGTACGGCTGGCGAATTCGGGTCTCGTTCACGGCATGGCTGCGCGACCAGGCGAGGTTCGAGGGTGTCGGGCCGTTGGTTGACCAGATCCGGCGCGACGTCGAGCGATCGCTGGTATACGGAAAGGAGCCGGTGCTCGCCGCATGAATCCTCATGTGCCCTACACGACTAACGCGACGCTCGCGGAGATCGCGGAGCGTCTGAAGGCGGCGCGCCGGGTCGTGCTGCTGACGCACTCGAAGCCCGACGGCGACGCGGTGGGCAGCACGCTCGCGGTGGCGCGGGCGCTGTGTCGGCTGGGGATCGAGGCGACGCCGGTGTATCTCCCGCCGTGGCCTCCGCGGATGGACTCGGTGGTCGGATCGACACGGGTGCTGCACGAGCACAAGGGGCTGTGGGATCAGCCTTGGCTCCGAGAGGTGGATACCGTCGCGGTGCTGGACACGGGGTCGTGGAACCAGATCGCCGACGCGCGGTCGTGGATCGAGCCGCGGGCGAAGGACACGGTGCTCGTGGATCATCATTCGCACGGCGACGGGGAGATCGCGGCGCTGCGGCACATCGAGCCGACGAGCGCCTCGGCGTGCGAACTGGCGGCGGAGTTGTGCCGGCTGCTCCTGGGCGCGCGGAGTTTCCGCGACCTTCCGGCCGACGTGGCCGAGCCGCTATATCTCGGGGTGGCGACGGATACGGGGTGGTTCCGGTACTCCAACATGAAGCCGGCGACGCTGCGGCTGGCGGCGGACCTCATTGACGCGGGGGTCGATCACAACCGTCTGTACCGGCGGATCGAGCAGGCTGATACGGCGCACCGGCTCGAACTGGTGAGGCGGGCGCTGGAGAATCTCGAGTTGCTCGACGGCGGGCGGGCGGCGCTCATCACGATCACCAAGGCCGACGTTTCCGCGTGCCACGCAACACAGGACGAAGTGGGGGGGCTGACGGACCTGCCCCAGACCGTGGGGAGCGTGCGCGTCGTGGGAGTGGTGACGGAGTTGGAGGACAGGCTGACGAAGATCAGTTTCCGCAGCAAGGCCGCGGACGATGGGCAGCGGGAGATCGATGTCAACGCGCTGGCGAAGCAGTTCAACGGCGGGGGGCACCTGCACGCGGCGGGGGCGAAAGTGAAACTGCCGCTCGCGGAGGCGAAGGGGCTCGTGGCGCGGGCGCTCATCGAGGTGGCGAAGTGAAGAAGCGGGCTGTTCCCGTTGCTCGCGCGCGGGGCTCGTTGCCTGAGGATGCGCCACTTCCACGACCGGCGCCATCGAAGAAGCCGAAGTCGCAGTTCCGCAAGCCGGCGTTGCACCTGTTCACCACGACGCTCTGGGAGTATCCGAGCCAGCACTACGGCGAATCGATCCAAGGCGATCGCAACTACGTCGGCGCGACGCCCTCCTGGGTCATCTGGCAGTGTCTGATGCGCTGGACGCGCGAGAGGGACCTGGTCGTCGATCCGATGTGCGGGTCGGGCACGACGATCGACGTGTGCCAGGATCTGAACCGGCGGTGCCTCGGTTTCGATCTTGCCTCGCACGCGCGCCGGCCCGACATCCGGCAGGCGGACGCGCGGAAACTGCCCGTGGCGGACGCGAAGGCGGACTTCGTGTTCGTTGATCCGCCGTATTCGACGCACGTGCATTATTCGGATGATCCGCGGTGTATCGGGCGGCTCGACGCCTCGGCGCGTGAGGCGCGGGCCGAGAACGACTACTTCCGCGCGATGCGGGAGGTGATCGGGGAGATGCACCGGATCCTGACGCCCGGGGGGCACGCGGCGGTGTACGTCAGCGATTCGTTCAGGTCCGGCGGGACGGGCGGGCGCTTCGTGCCCATCGGATTTCGGCTGTTCGCCATGCTGTGCGAGAAGTTTGAACCGGTGGATGTTGTCGCCGTGGTCCGCCACAACGCGAAACTCGACAAGGGGAACTTCCGGCGAACGGCGGAGGAGGGGGGGTTCATGATGCGCGGGTTCAACTACCTGTTTGTCATGCGGAAGGGAGATTGAGCGTTGAGAAAGTGGAAGCCAGGAGCGATGGGGCGCAGGCTGCGTGCCGCACGAGTCGGCGTGAACGAACCGCCGGCCGCGGTTTGCAGGCCCATCGCATGACTCGGGACCGGCTGCGACGACTTCCCCGCTCTCGCCGGAGCGCCCGGCCCCGGGTTCGATCGTGAATCCGCGGCGGAAACCCGCGCCCGTATCATTGCCCCGTTGGTCGTTCGCCGGAATCAGCCGTGATCAAATACCTTGGTTCCAAGCGCTCGCTTGTTCCGCGCATTCTCAGTGCCGTTCGTGCGGCCGCGCCGGGGGGGACGGTGCTCGATCTCTTCTCAGGCACGTCGCGTGTTGGCCATGCGCTCAAGCGGGCCGGGTACCGTGTCCTCGCCAACGATTGCAACGCCTACGCCGCCGCGCTGGCGCGTTGCTATGTGCAGGCCGACCTCGACGACGTGGAGCCCGATGCCCGCCGGCTGCTCCGCGACCTGCGCGGCATTCCCCCCTCGCCGGGCTATTTTACCGAGACGTTCTGCATCAGATCCCGGTTCTTTCATCCGAAAAACGGCGAACGCATCGACGCCGTCCGCGAGGCCATCGCGCACAAGTGCCTGCCGCGCGAGCTCGAATCGGTCCTGCTCGTTTCGCTCATGGAGGCCGCCGACCGCGTGGACTCCACGACCGGCGTGCAGATGGCGTATCTCAAGGACTGGGCTCCGCGCGCCCACAACGACCTCGACCTCCGTATGCCCGCGGTTCTCCCCAGGGCCGCATCGGGCAAGGGTGAGGCGCACCACCTCGACGCCTTCGCCGCGGCGACGGCTCTTGAAGCCGACATCGCCTACATCGATCCGCCGTACAACCAGCACTCCTACCTCGGCAACTACCACGTCTGGGAATCCCTCATCCGCTGGGACAAGCCGGAGGTCTACGGCGTGGCGTGCAAACGGATCGACTGCCGCGAGCGGCAGAGCGTGTTCAACTCGCGAAGGAGGTTCGACGAGGCGATGGAGCGGCTGCTGGGCGGGGTTCGGGCGCGGACGTTGATCGTGTCGTTCAACAATGAGGGCTACATGCCGCGGGAACGGATGGAAGCGATCCTGTCGTCGCTGTGGGATGGTTCCGCCCGCGTGATGACGCTCGAGCACGACTTCAAGCGCTACGTCGGGGCACAAATCGGCATCTACAACCCGGGGGGCGAGAAGGTCGGCAAGGTCAGCCACCTGCGCAACAAGGAGTACCTCTATATCGCATCGCGCGACGATCTGCCGGAGGCGCTCGCGTCGATGCGCGGGGGCGCCGCGTCGCGGGAGGCGGGGGCGGGGTTGTTTTCGTGAAGGGGTCCGATGTGATGCCCAGGTCAGACGGGCTCGGGCGCGGTACGAGTTCGGCCGCGCGGCGCCGATGACCCGCGGGCGGATCATCGGCGGCGCGGGCGCCGGGCACTGCGTCATGGGCACATCGTGTTGAATGCGGAGAGGACGGCGGAGATGTCGGCGAAAGTAACCACGCCGTCGCCGTTGGCGTCGCCGTAGCAGAAGGGGCGGGTGTAGCAGTGGAGAGGTTCGAGCAAGACGCCGTCGATCAGGCCTCCGAGGGCGTTGCTGGATCCGGTGGCTCGGAACTCGACGGTTGATGTCGGGCCGTAGGCGACGACGTTGTAGATGCCGACTTGCCAGGCGGTGTTGGTGTTGCCGATGCCGCTGGCGTTGATGTTGATGAGCAGTTGGCCGTTCCAATAGACGGCGACGGCGTTGTCCGCGACGCCGGGGCGGGCGGAGTGGGCGAAGGTGAGTTGATAGACCTGATTGACGGCGGTCGGCACCGATTGGGTGATGCAGGTGTTGTCCACGCCGTCGGACTCCCACCATTGCGAGCCGTCGTAGGCGCTCCAGCCGGTGCCGACGGTGCTCTGGATTTCGATGCTCGTGCCGCAGGTCCGCGTCCAGCCGGGGATGCTGGAGTACTGATTCACGGTGGAGGGGGGTTGCTCGAACGAACTGTTGACGAGCAGGTTCACGGCCGAGGCGTGCCCGGCGGCAAAGAGGGAAAGGGACGCGACGGTCAGGGATGCAAGATTCACGCGATTCATGGCAAGTCTCCTTTGGTGTCATGCGGGAACGAGGATTCGCTCCCTCGACATGCACCAGAGAAATCGCCGGAGCCTGTGGAATCGAGCGCATAAAGCACTGGAAAAATAGAAGAATTTGAAACACGCCGCCGCGTGCCCGCGGGGCGCGATCATGCGCGCCGGGGGCGATTCAAGGCGGGGGTCGCACTGGCGGACAAGCCGCCAGTGGCACCGGTGACGTGCCGGGCGGGGCTATTTCTTTTCGGCGACGAACTCGATCGGGATGACGGCCTCGGCGATGGCGCCGGCGGGCTTGTCGCTGATCGTGATCTTCAGGCGATAGGAGCCGACGCCGAGCGTCGGGGGAAAGTCGATGATCTGCGTGGTGAAGAAGTCTCGGCGGCGTTTGCGGGAGAAGTCTGTGATGTCCTGGAACGGCCTCTGCCAGACGATCGTGTCGGCGTTGCTTGCGAGGTGGTGCAGGGCGAGTTCCTGGGAGAGGCGGACCTCGAAGCCGTCCACGCCGCGGCGCTGCTCGGGCTCGTGCGTGTAGTTCGAGACTTCAACGTAGACGATGGCGCGGTGGCGTTTCCCCGCGACAAGCGTGTAGTTTCCCGCGGGGTCGCGGTGATCGACCTCGTCGAACATGCCGAAGCCGTCGACCTTGGTGCAGAGGCGGGAGTCGAGCAGAGCCAGCGGCTGCGAGGCCTGCACGCGTTCGGCGAGGCTGACCACCTGCTCGATGAGCGGCGAGAGATCGCCCGAGGAGTCCAGGCCGTCGCGCGCGGAAGCGAAGAGGGTGCGCCACGCTCTCAGGAACTCGGTTTCCTGCGGCGTGAGAGAAGCCTCGGCGGCCGGGTCGATCTCGCCGGCGTTGGGTTCGAGGAGTTCAAGGGCGGCAAGACGAAGGAGCGCGGCGGCGGGGGCGGAGGAAGTGCGGGCCTGTTCGCGGAGGCGCTCGCCGAGGTCGGCGATGAGGGATTCCTTCGAGGGGACCGCGGGCGCGGGCCGCGGCTCGACGGTTTCAGCGGGGGCGGACGGTTCGGGAGCGGTCTCGGTTGGCTCGGCGGAGGAGAGGGGGGCGGGCCTGTCGGCACTGGGTCGAGACGCCGGCGCGGTGTCGACGGAGACTTCGCTGTTGCGGAGCGCCTGGGCCATCAAGTCGAGTTTGGCTTGGGTAGCGGGATCGATGGGTACTTCGGCTGGGTGCTCGGGCTCCGAAGATTCAAGGGCGTCGAGGCCGGTGGAGAGAGGCTTGGGATCGGTCGTGGAGGAAGCGCAGGCGGCGAGGAGGACGGAGAGGAGCAGCACGGCACCTTGGACGATGTGGATCGGCGTCGGCGTGTGTGAGCCGTTGGATTGCTGGGAGGGAGAGGCCGACACGGACCAAGGGGGCGGTTTCTCATGCGAATCGGTAACGCGGGGTACACGACCACGGCTGAAAGCGCGCCGGTCGCCGCGGTGGGAGGCGCAGGGGGTTGTCAAGGGACTGGCCAATGAGAAGAGTGCCATGACTGTTGTGGGCCTTTGCTCTCCTGGCGTGCCGGTGCTTGTTATCGGTCGGGATGGGCGGATGTGTTGATGTTCGCAGCGCGGCTGAAGTCGAGGACGAGGGATTCCAGGCCTCGGACGGCGTCCTGCTGTCCGGTCTTGGCGCGCCAGTCGGCCCTGACGGCTTCGCGGAGGAGGCCGGCGCAGGCGGCGGGCCCGGCGGATTTGCCGATGCGGCGGCAGGCCTCGGCGCGCTGGCCGAAGAAGGCCTTGAGCCCATCACCAGCGCTATAGGGTGAAGCCCCCCGTGCGATCCGCTGCGCGACGGTATGGAGTTTGGCCGCGGTGTCGATGCAGGTCCAACGAAGGAGGATCGGGTCGAAGCCGCAGCGGTCGAGGAGTTCGTGGAGTTTGTTCATCCCGGGCGTGGGGTTCGGATTCAGGATGACATCGCCGAGTTCCCAGGGCTTGCGTTCCTCCGCGGCAGGTGGGACGAGCCGCTCGACGTGGGCCGCGGTGATGATCTCGCCGTCCTTGGTTGCGCCGGCGAGTTTGGCGAGTTCGGTGCTGATGCGCGCGAGGTCGGCGTTGAGGCAGCGGACGAGGAGTTCGACGGCGGCGGGTTCGATGTCGCGGGAGTGGGTCTGGCGGCATTTCGCGCGTGTCCATGTGGCGGCGCGGGCGTCGTCGAGCATGCCGCAGTCGATGACGGTCCCGACCTTCTCGGCGTGCTTGTCGAGGTTGCCCTTGCGCCAGACGCGCGCGCGGAGGACGAGGGTTACGTTGTCGCAAGGAGCCTGGGCGTAGCGCTCGAGCATGGCGCGGCGTCGGGCGCCTTCCTGGCTCTCCTGCTCCTTGTCATCGAACTTGCCGCGATCATCGGGCTTGGTCGAGGTCGGGGCGGATTCGTCGTCGCCTTCCTGATCCTGAGAGGCCTTGCGGGTGCGGCTGGGCGCGAGGAAAAGGTCCGCGTCGTCCACGATGACGACCTTGTAGGGGGCGAGGAGGGCCATGCTGCGGCACTCATCGAGCACGTCCGCGGGCGACGCGGTAGCGCCGTCGTAACGGCAGACCTGGACGTCGTGGCCGGCCTGCTTTACCGCCTGCTTGAGTTGCTCGGTGTAGCCGTGGCGGAGGTACGCCTCCGGGCCGTGGAAGATCGCGACGCGGCATGCGGGGCCGAGCGGCACGGTGCCGGTGGTCTTCGGGCCGGCGTCTTTGGATTCGGGTTTGCTTGGCTTCTTCGCCATGTGCGGAGTATCGCAGAAGGCAGTTCACGGCGGAGACGCGGAGGGCGCCGAGGATAGCGCTGGTGGAGAACCGGGCTTTGGGCTGGCTCGCGGTGTGGTTGGAGGGATGGGTACGCGGGCTGGCGTCGGCCTGGTCAGCGGACTTCCGGTTGGAATGAAAGGAGTTCGATGTCGAAGTAGAGGTCGGCTTTGGGAGGGATGGGGTCGCGGCCTTGCTCGCCGTAGGCCAGTTGCCAGGGGATGTGGAGGGTGCGGGTGCCGCCGGGGCGCATGCCGGGGATTCCTTCGCGGAGTCCGCGGATGAGGCCCGGGTCGGCGAGCGAGAGAGTGAGGGGCCGGTGGCGGAGTTCGGTGGAGTCGTAAACGCGGCCGTCGGGGAGCGAGGCGGAGAAGTTGATGGTTACGGCAGCGCCGGGCGGGCATGGGGTGCCCGTTCCGAGTCGCGTATCACGGATGATGAGGCCTTCCGGCGTGGTGAGGTTGGTGAGCGCGGGCGGCGGGTTCGCTTTGTTGCAGGCGGCGAGATTCACCGCGGAGGCGCAGAGGGCGCAGAGGAGGTGCGGAGAGAATCGCAGTTTGGCGACGGGTGTTGGTTGCGGGGTCAGCATGTTGAAGCCGTGGATTGTGGCACGATGGCGGCGGGATGCAAAGGTGGGTTGGGAAAGGGGGCGCGCAAGGGGTGATCGGGGCGAACACTGGCGGGCAAGCCTCCAGTGGCACCGAATGGAATGGGGGCTACGCTGTCGATGCCATGGCGGGAACGGCCTCCAACCTGGAACGGTATCACCGGCAAGCGCTCCTGCGCGAGATCGGGGAGGAAGGGCAGCGGCGGATCGCGGCGGGGCATGCGCTGATCGTGGGGTGCGGGGCGCTCGGCACCGTCGCGGCAGAACTGCTCGCCCGGGCGGGCGTCGGCACGCTCACCCTTGTGGATCGCGACATCGTTGAAACCACCAACCTGCAGCGACAGGTGCTGTTCGACGAGCGGGACGCGAACGAGGGTGTTCCCAAAGCGGAAGCGGCGCGGCGAAGGTTGCGCGAGATCAACTCGGGCATCGAGGTGCGTGCGGTCGTGGAGGATTTCTCATGCCGGAACACGGAGCGCGTGCTGGCGGAAGCGGATGGTGCGGCGGCGGTGGGCGCGATCGTGGATGGGACGGACAACTTCGAGACGAGATATCTGATCAACGACCTTGCGGTGAGGCACGGGCGCGCATGGGTATACGGGGCGGCGGTGGGGATGACGGGGATGTCGATGACGGTCGTGCCCGGAACGACGGCGTGCCTGCGGTGCGCCTTTGAGGAGCCGCCCGGGGTCGGGAGCGCGGCGGGCGCGACGTGCGACACGGTGGGCGTGTTCTCGCCGGTGACGGCGGTCGTGGCAAGCGTTCAGGCGGGCGAAGCGCTGAAGGTGCTCGCGGGCCGCGCGGACGCCGCGGGGCGCGGGCTTCTGACGATCGACGGGTGGGGCGGGGAGCACCGGCGCGTCGAGTTGGCCGGGGCAAAGCGGGACGATTGCCCGTGCTGCGGGCTGAGGCGGTTCCCGTTCCTGATCGGCGAGCGCGGCGGGGCGAGCGCGGCGCTGTGCGGGCGGGGGAGCGTGCAGGTGTCGCCGGAGACGCCGGGCAAGGTCGATCTGCCGGCGCTCGCGGCGCGGCTGAGCGCGCACGGCTCATTCGAGGCGACGCGGTTCCTCGTGCGCGGGACATTGAAGCACGAGGGCGTGCGGCTCACGGTCTTCGGCGACGGCCGCGCCATCATCGGCGTGGACCGGGCGGAGGCAGCGCGGACGCTTTACGCCCGGTATGTGGGAGGATGAACCGTGGGAGGGTGAAGTGATCGTCTCTCCGGCTGCTCAACTCCTTGTCGCATCTTGACCCTGTGTCCCTTTGTCCCTTGGAGTCTCTGAACAATCGCGCAGCCGCCGGTCGAGATTGATCGTACACCTCTACGGGCCGCGGACTCCAGCCGCCTGAGCAGCCTCGTCGTCCGCGGCCCGCCCAGGTCCGCAACCACCGCATCCGCGAACCCCATCGCCGCATTCTTCCGGATCGCCATGACCGCCTCCTCGCCGTCCGCCGCGGCGGACCACAGAGTTGTACGATCAATCTCGATCGGCGGTTGCGCTGTTGTTCAGAGATTCCGGGCCCATGTGCAAGCCCCAAGGCAATCTTTTTTTGATCCTCATGCTGCGGAAAGGCAGATGTACTTCCTTCGCGGGCCATTCATGCGGATCATCGTTCACTCTCGCGCTGGGCGACCACGGGATTCGCTGCGGCGACCCTCCGCTCATCCCGAGCGTGCGCAGGGACTTTGAGCCGCGGCGCTGAATGGAGCGATGTTTCACGCCGAGAGGAGCGTCTGATTCTGCATGACGACCGCGTGGCCGTTGGTGCCGACCTCGGGGACGTGGTGCGATTCGGCGGCGGAATGGCCGAGGGCCCGCGCGATGAGTTCGCCTCGGCTGGAGGCGTTGAGTTTGCGGTGAAGGCTCTTGACGTGGTCGTGGACGGTGTGCGGGCTTCGGGCGAGGTCCTGGGCGATTTCCTTCACGCTCTTGCCCAGGGCGAGGTGATCCAGTACCTGCTGCTCCCGGTAGGTGAGCCGGGACATTGGGGTGGATCGCTGCAGGCCGAACGCGAGCAGCGCCCTCCGGGCGAGAAGGGCGAGCGACGCCCTGAGCACCTCGATCTCGCCGAAGGTCGCCGGTGCCGGGCCGGCGGCCCCGATCTCGACCGCCAGGCATCGCCCCGCGGTGTTCCCCGGCATGGGCGCGATGCCCACGAGGAGATTGTCCACGGCGAGGCGCGCCCAACGCCGGCCCGCCGCGGAGTCGACCCACCGCGAGTAGCAGTTGAGGTTGGTGATCGCCGCGACCGCGATGTCGCTCGGCGGGGCCAGTTCGCCGTCGATCCACCATTCGAGCGAAGGGATGTGCTCGGGGTGGACGGTCTGGCCTTCAAGCGGTCGGCCGAGCGGGTCCGATCCGACGGCTCCGGTGGCTTCGAGTTGGAGGATCGACCCCCTCGGGCCGAGGACCGCGAGCGTTACCGCGACGACGGCGTGCGGGCGGACCGCCCGCAGGGCGCCCGCGGCACGGGCACACCAATCCTGCGTGGCGATGGCGGGCAGCGACGAAACCGCCGCGGCAACGGTTACAGCGGACCGGAGGTGGTCAACATCCACTTGTGGGCTGACTGAGTTCACGTGATCCGTCCTTTCGGTCATGGAAAGGCAGGTACGGGCGGGGGCAACCAAGGCATCATACACCAAGGCCACCACTTCGGGTGAATGGGATTGCTATCGGCCTTCCGAGCGCATTGTCTGATGGGAACCGGGCGTCCTTGATCGGTTATTCCAGATTTCGGGCAGGGGGTCCTGGGTGATGTTCCCGGTCATGGGATTGGGGATGCGCCGCCGACGGTTTCCGGGGCAGCGGGCGGAACGGCAGTAAGGGCCGCGATCGCCGCGAGGATTCGGCCTGCCAAGGGTTGATCCGGCCTTTGGGCCACCATGGCGCGCCCTGGCATCTGGGCGGGGGGGCCTGAAGCCCGGCTCGCAAGCCGAACTCCCGTTGCGTCCACGCGGCGCCCTGGGCGATAAACCCTTTCCACACCAACACTTACGGTTGAAGATATTTCGCCCTTGTATTCCAGCAGATCGACATCCGGGGGCACCGTGGGGTCGGCTGGGCGGAACTCGATTCGGGCCGAGCGCTGCTCGAACTGGACAAGCCCCTCCCAGGCGTCGCGGGGTGTGCTGGAATACGGGAGCCAAGGCGTGGCAGCCCCGGACCAGGCTCGCGGCAGAGTCGTGATGACGCCGGACCGGGCGTCAACGCGGTCGAGTTCAAACTCGAAATCACGCAAGGTGTCCTTGGCCGCCTGAAATGCGTCCGCGTAGCGGTCGGATGGGAACGAGAGGACGGTCGGCTGCGGCTTGGCCGCGCAGGCAGAAAGAACCGCAATGGGGATGAGAAAGGCCGGCCGCACGCCGCGATGCTACCACGCGACCGATGGCGGGGCGGGCAGCATGCCCGGCCCACCGGGAGTGGAATCGCGGCGGCGTGCTTCGTCCGTGCCCTTGTCGTCCAACATTGGACCTATGCCCAGGGAAAGACAGGGTTTTCCCGGCGCGGAGCGGCGCGGGATGATGGCCACATGCGCCCTATTCTCGGAACTGCCGTGCTGATCGTCCTGTCGGCTGCGATCGCGGCTCACGTGGTTGGTTGTGCCGACAAGGGGCTGGCGCACCGGGGAGGGCCGGTGCGGGCGGCGGGGGAGTTTCACGCGCAGTTCCGGTCGGCGTGCGTGGCGGCGGATCATCCGCAGGCGTCGGAGGCAGGCGCGGAGATTCTCGCGCAAGGCGGCAACGCGGTGGACGCCGCAGTGGCGGCGGCGTTCGCGCTCTCGGTCGTTCGTCCGGAGTCCTGTGGCATCGGCGGCGGGGGATTCATGGTGATCCACCTGGCGAACCACCCGCGCTGCGAAGGCTCGCGGCCGATCGACACCGCCATCGACTTCCGCGAGCGCGCCCCCGCCGCGGCGACGCCGGAGATGTTCGAGACGTCCGCTGTCTTCAAGGCGAGCGAGGAATCCGGCCTCGCCGTCGCCATACCCGGCACGGTGGCGGGCCTGCTCCATGCCTTGGAGAAGTACGGCACGCTCGACCGCGCAGCCGTGCTGGCGCCGGCGATCCGATTGGCGCGTGAAGGGTGGACCGCCGACGAAACGACGGTGAAGGGGATCAAGGATGGGAGGCTCTCGAAAGAAACGCCGCCGGCCGACGCTGTGGTGCCCGAAATGGCGCCGGGCAAGGCCCTGCGCGAGAGGCTGTACGAGCATGTCGGCGCCGGCGACCACATCCGGAATGAAGGGCACGCGCGAGTTCTGGAGTTGATCGCGGCGCAGGGCCGAGACGGGTTCTACAAGGGAGCCGTCGCTGACGCCATGATCCGCGCCGCGGCGCTCGGGCTCGGCATCCTCACGCACGACGACCTTGTTGGCTTTCAACCGAAGGAGGTCTTGCCGCTCCGGGGTTCGTTCATGGGGCGGACGATCGTGGCGATGCCCCTGCCGTCCAGCGGCGGGGTCACGATGCTGCAAACGCTGGGGCTTCTTGAAGGCCTTGTTGAAGCCGGGCGGCATCGCGGCGAGGACGACGTTACGCGACTGCACCTGTTGGCCGAGTGCTTCAAGCATGCGTTTGCGGATCGCGCCCTGTACCTCGGTGATCCCGAGTTCGGTCCGGACCCGACGGCCCCGCTGCTCGACGAGGCGCGCCTCGACGCCAAGCGAATGGATATTGATCCGCACACGACGCGCGGCGCGCGGGCGTATGTGTCGCCGCTGCGGGGGCGGCAGAGCAGTTCTTATGTTCCAGGGCGATTGGAACCCGCGGGGTCGGAAGGATTGGGTGTCCCGCTCCCGCCGGGGCGGGGGCGGGCGATGCGGCCAGACCGCCCGGCCTCGCCGCAGACGGCGAGACCGGGGCAACCGTTATTCTCGACCGCGCCTGTGGCTCTGGCTCACTCTCGACTCTTCGGATTCCAGCCTTCGACAAGGGACCAGCGTTTGCTTCGCGGGCCTGAGGCCGCGGGTTTCAGACCCGATCAGCAGCATCCAGCGCCGGCTGGCGACCTACTTCCGGATGACCACGGCACGTCGCACCTCTCCGCCGTGGATCGATGGGGCAACGCGGTCGCCTGCACGTTGACGATCAACCTCGAATACGGCTCGAAGGTCGGCGTTCCCGAGTTCGGCTTCTTCCTCAACAACGAGATGGACGACTTCCTGACGCGGCGAGGCCAGGTCAATGCGTTCGGCCTCACGCAATCCGAACGCAATCTGCCCGAGCCGGGCAAGCGGCCGCTGTCCAGCATGTCCCCGACGATCGTGCTCGACACGGATGGTCGAGTCGAGATGGTCGTCGGCGGCTCCGGCGGGCCGCGGATCATCACGGGAACGACCCAGGTGTTGCTCAACGCGCTGTCTGTCGGCATGAGCGCGGGCGACGCGGTCGCGGCGGCGCGGATTCACCACCAGTGGATGCCGGATGCGCTTCGCATCGAGTTCGGCTCCGCGGCCCCGCCGGGCGACGCACGCGCAATCAGCGATCGTGTCATTGTGGGGCTGATTGAAAAGGGGCACCACATCGAACGGCTGAAGAGTTCATCGGCGGTGCAGGCGATCGTCCGCCGGGCGGGGCATTGGGAGGCAGCCTGCGACCCGCGCAAAGGCGGGCGACCCGCAGGCCGTTGAGCGGCCGCGGCGGGGTCATTCCTCGTCCGGGGTTTCCTCGCCTTCTTCGACGAGGTCTTCGAGTTCGGGGTCTTCGTCGTCCTCGAACCAGACCTTGTTGCCGTCCTCGTCGCGCCATTCGGGGTCGGTCGGCCAGATGTCGAAGCAGAACCCCTTGCCGTCGCACCCCGGGGTCGGGCAGGCCCAGTACCCGCCGTTGGCGCCGAAAGAGGCGTCCTCGACCCAGTGGATCTTGTAACTGTCGTACTCCTCGTTGCAGTGCATGCAGGAGACGACCGTGTTGATCTTCGGCGGCATGAACGGGTCCGCCTCCGGACCGGGCGCGGGTTCGGACGGGACATCGTCCATGAAGTGCAGTGTAACGGCTGGGAAGGCGGGCATGCGGACTGGACAAAGCGGCGTACCGCCGTCGCCTATTGCATGTCCTTCGGGACTCGGCGGCGCTCTATATCGAAGTCCCATTTCTCAACATAGTTCGCCCGTCGGGTGGGCGGCGATGGCGGCGGTGGAGGGCCGATGGGGGTTGTGTCGGGAGGCGCCGCGGGCGTTGCGGGGGGAGGCGACGGAGTCGCGGGCGCGAGCGGGGCGGGTTGGGAGGCAATCGCGGCTGGCGGCGGGGGCGTCGCGGGCGTCGCCGGTGGATGATGCGTGAGCACGGCGAAATAGGCCCATCCGAGCACTAACACCGCGACGACCACGCCGATTGTGAAGATGATCCGGGACTTCACGCGACGCCCTCCGTTCACAGGGAGCCGCGAGGAGTGTATCCCCGCTTGGCGTCGGCCTCGTGCTTAGAGTGCCTCACACAATGCAAGACGTAGAAGCGGTAGAGACGGGTTGCAAACCCGTCCCACCGAGACGGGTAAGCATTGTGTGAGGCACTCCTATTTCCCGCCGGAGGCGTCCGACGACTTGGCGGGCGCGCGGGGGCGGTTTCTCTCGGCTTCCTTGCGAAGGGCCTCGGCGTCCTCGGGCGTCAGTTTCTTTCCATTCGCGGAGAAGACGACGATCTCCTTGGACTTCGGCGGCTCGGCGGCGCTGGTTGCGCCGAATCGCTTGAAGAAGTCGGCCTGCGCGGATTGCGACGCGGCAAGGTCCGCGCCGAGGGCGTTCAACGGACTGCCGGCGAGCGCGCCGCCGGGAGCGATGCCGCCGGGCACGAGACCCGTGAGGGAGTTATTGGCCTTGGCGTTGTTCAAGATGTCGATGAACTGAGCCGCCTGATACAGGCTTGCGCAGACGCTTCCAAGGATCAGCACCATTTTGATGACCTTGCCCTTGCTCATGCAGAGGAGATCGGGCGATGGCGAAGGCTGTTGCAGGCGGCAAAGCGCGGGAGTCGCCGGGTTGATCGGTTGGGGCGAATGCCGCGATAGCGGACGTGGGCCGCCGGTTTATCGCTCCTCAGCGCGGGGTGGCATAACGGTCGCGCTGGGCCACGGCGAGGGCGTCGCATCGCTCGTTCTCGGCGTGTTCGTTGTGCCCCTTGACCCAATGGAACGAGAGTTCGTGAACCTGCATGAGGTCGTCGAGCGCCATCCAGAGTTCCTTGTTCTTCACGGGCTTTTTCGCGGCGGTGCGCCAGCCGCGCTTCTTCCAGTCAGTCATCCACTCGCGCAAGCCGTTGAGCACGTACTGCGAGTCGGAATACACCTCGACCCGCGAAGGCCTCTTGATGGCGCGGAGGCCCTCGATGACGGCGGTGAGTTCCATGCGGTTGTTGGTCGTGTCCTTGTCGCCGCCGGAGCGTTCGATCTCTTTCGACGACGCGGGATGGCGAAGGATGAACGCCCAGCCGCCCGGGCCGGGGTTCCCGGAGCATGCGCCGTCGGTAAACAGGAGGACGTGGGGGCGATCGGACATGCGGCGGAGTGTACGGAGAGGGCCGTCGGGCATGAGACCTTGTGCCAACGACGAATGTTCCAAGTGAAGAAAGGCAACAAGGCAAATGGCATCAAGGCAGGCGGCATTCTCGGCCCGGTAGGATGCCCTTGTGGTCAATGAGATCCATCGGTTTGAAGTCCGGCCGAGCGCTCGCGCGGGAGACCCGCTCGGGGCGGCGGTGCTTCGTGCGGCGAAATCGCTGGGCGTCGCGTGCGACAGGGTGAAGACCGCCCGCGTCTACCTCGTGCGCGGCGGGCTGGACTCCCTCGGCGTCGAGGCGGTTCGGCGGCGCCTGCTCGCGGACCCGGTTCTGGAGGAGTGCATCGTCGGTGCGGGGCAGGCGTCGCCGGGGGATCGTCTTGTTGAGGTTCATCCGCTTCCCGGCGTGATGGACCCGGTGGCGCAGACTGTTCGCGATGCGATCCGTGGATTGACGGGGGTTCATGCCGAGGTCATCACGGGGACTCGCTTTGATTTCCAAGGCGTGGACCGGGCCGGAGCGGAGTTGCTTGCGAAGCGACTGCTGGCGAACCCGGTCATCGAGGCCGTGCATTTCGACCCGTGGCTGCCCGGGGAGTTCCCGAAAGCGCTCCCGGCGGATCAGACTCTCAGGCATGTGCCGATCACGGGGCTGGGCGATGACGAGTTGATGTCTCTGTCGCGACGGGGGCACCTGTTCCTCAGTCTGGAGGAAATGAAGGCGATCCAGCGGCACTACGGCGAGCGCGGGCGCGAGCCGACGGATGTTGAGTTGGAGACGATCGCCCAGACCTGGTCGGAACATTGCGTTCACAAGACTCTGAAGAGCACGGTGGTCTACCGGGAGGAAGGGACGGCGGGGAAGATCGAGTGGGAAGGTCGGCCGGGCGTCGCGGTGAACGAGGATGGATCGGCGACGATCCGGAACCTGCTCAAGAGCACCGTGGCCGCGGCGACGCATGAGTTGATGCGCGAAGGTGTCGAGTGGCCTCTGAGCGTCTTCGTCGATAACGCGGGCGTGATCGCCTTTGATGAGACATGGGCGATCAACGTCAAGGTCGAAACGCACAATCGGCCCAGCGCGATCGAGCCCTACGGCGGAGCGGCGACGGGAGTCGGGGGGTGCATCCGCGACGTCATCGGCACGGGCCTGGGCGCCAAGCCCATCGCGAACACCGACGTCTTCTGCGTGGCGTTTCCGGGTTCTTTTACCACGGAGAGCACGGAGACGCACGGAGAATCATCTTGCAAGATGGGACCGGCGGACGGTGGGCATCGGGATGGGCCAGAATCTAACATTTCAGATCTTACATCCCACCCTCCGTGCCCCCCCGTGGTGAAACCCCTTCCGCCGGGCGTGCTGCATCCGAAGCGAGTCCTCGCGCGCGTCGTGGACGGCGTGCGGGACTACGGCAACCGGATGGGAATCCCGACCGTGAATGGAGCGGTGTATTTCGACGACCGCTACGTCGGCAATCCGCTGGTGTTCTGCGGCTGCGTCGGGCTGATGCGCCGCGAGATGATCAGGGGAGAGGTGAGCCCGGGCGATCGCATCATCGCGCTCGGCGGGCGCACGGGGCGCGACGGCATCCACGGGGCCACCTTCTCCTCCGCGGAACTCACGCACACCCACGCCGACGAGTTCGCCCACGCCGTGCAGATCGGCAACGCGATCGAGGAGAAGCGCCTGCTCGACGCGATCCTGCGTGCGCGCGACGCCGCGGACGGCTGCCTGTTCCGCGGGCTCACGGACTGCGGCGCCGGCGGCTTCTCTTCCGCCATCGGCGAGATGGGCTCGAAGATCGGCGCGGCGGTGCATCTCGACCGGGCGCCGCTGAAGTATGAGGGGCTCCGCTACGACGAGATCTGGATCAGCGAAAGCCAGGAGCGGATGATCCTCGCCGTGCCTCCCGCGGATGTCGAGGCGCTGCGCTCAATCTGCCGAGAGGAAGGCGTCGAGATGGCCGACCTCGGCGAGTTCGGCACGCCAACGCGCGAGATCATCCTCCACTACAAAGGCGCCGAGGTCGGCCGGCTGTCGTGCCGTTTCCTGCACGAGGGGATTCCGATGCCGGTGAAGGAGGCGGTGTGGGATGCGGGGGGAGGGGCGAAGGGATTGGGAAGAGGCGTCCCTTCCGATTCGTCTGCCTCCTCTGTTCCTCCTCCATCCACCACCATCCGCCAGACGCTCCTCCGTCTGCTCGCGCACCCCAACATCGCCAGCAAGCGCTGGATCGTCCGCCAATACGACCATGAGGTGCAGGGCAACACGATCATCAAGCCCCTCGTCGGCCCCGGCGGCATCGGTCCGGGCGACGCGACGGTCATCCAGCCCGTGCCCGGGTCGAAGCAGGGGATCGCGATCGCCTGCGGGCTTGGCGTCTGCAACGAGCCACGCGCGCAAGCATGTGGCACCACGACCGACCCTTATCACATGGCGCTCGCCGCTGTGGACGAATGCGTGCGCAACCTCGTGTGCGTCGGCGCGGACCCGGACCGCATCGCGATTCTCGACAACTTCTGCTGGCCCGGCTGCGACAAGCCGCGGAACATGGCCGCCCTCGTCCGCGCCGCCGTGGGCTGCTACGACGCCGCCAAGGCCTACCGCACCCCCTTCATCAGCGGCAAGGACTCCCTCAACAATCAGTTCCGCTACCGCGACTCCGAGACGGGCCGGGAGATCACGATCGAAATCCCGCCGACGCTGCTGATCACAGGGGTGGGGATCGTGCCGGATGTCAGCACGTGCGCGACGATGGACCTGAAGGAGCCCGGAAGCCTCGTATACCTCATCGGCGACGCGCGGCGGACCGACCGTCAGTCTCAATCGGATCTCAGGGCGCATCCTCGCACCGCTCGGGTCGTTGCGGACCTCATCCGAAGGGGAGTTGTCCTCAGCGCGCACGATTGCAGCGAAGGCGGTTGGCTGACGGCGCTGGCCGAGATGGCCATCGCCGCCTCGCCGCGAAATCCCGCGCTCGGGGTTTCCTTGCAACAATGCGGCTCGCTCGCCGGCGACCCGCTCGAATGGATTGAGCACATGTTCGCGGAAATGCCCGGGCGGTATGTGGTTGAGATCCATCCAAGGCATGAAGGGGCCATCGAACTGCATCCCGGTCTGGCCTGGAATCTCATTGGAATAGTGGATGATTCCGGCGCATTGGCGTTGCCGACGGAAGCGCAACAGGGGGATGCCCGGAGCATCCCAATCGCCGACCTCCGCCGCGCGTTCCTCGGCACGCTGGATTGGTGAGGCTTGGACCCCTTGCTTGCGCGCGGGGCTCGTCCTGCCATCACCCAATCACCCAATCAAATCCGGCAGCCCCGCCATCCCCTCCGTCAGGTCCCAAGGCCCCTTCTCTGTGATCAGGACGTCCGCCTCGTAATGCACGCTGACCGAGCCGTCGGCGGTGAAGACAGGCCATTCGCGGGGGGACTGCTTCGTCTTTCCTGTGCCGACGGCGAGCATGGGTTCCACGGCGACGATCGTGCCGGGCTCCCAGGCCCACGTTGCTTCCGGCCAGGTCTCCGTGAAGCCGGGGACGGAGTTCGCCACGAACGGCGGGCCGTGGAGTTTCCGCCCGATGCCGTGCCCCCCCAGCCCCTTCACGCAATGAAAGCCGCAGTCGCGCTCGACGTGGTTCTGCACGGCCTGGGCGAAGTTCAGGTACAGAGCGCCCGGCTGCATCTGCGTGATGCCGAGCCGAAGCGACTCCTTCCCCGCGTTCATCAGCCGGCGGTTTTCGTCCGACACCTCACGGATGGCATAGGTCCAGGCGGCGTCGCCGATCCACCCGTTCAGCCATACGCCGATGTCGACTTTGAGCAGGTCGCCCGGCCGGATGGGGCGAGTGAGGTAGCCCGCCGTGCCGTGGACGATGCAGTCATTGAGGCTCAGGCATGCGTGGCTCGGGAACGGCGGGAGCCGCCCGACGCGGTACCCGAAGAAGCACGACTTGCACTTCAGGTCCTTGAATACCCGTGCGACCTCAACGTCAATCTGCGCCAGGGTCATGCCTGCCTTGACGAAGTTGACCAGGCGCTCGTGTGTCTGGACGACACACCTCGCCGCGGCGTAGGCGGCGTCGCCCTCTGCGGGAGTCAGCCTCGGTGGACGGGACATTGGCCCATCGTACACGCGGACGCCCGCCGCGCCGGATTCACTCGCCGACCGCGGGGAGTGCGGTCCCGCCGACCGAACGCGTCGCGCAGACCTCGCCGAAGTGAACGAGGACATCGGTGATGTCTTCAAAGGTCACCACGCCGTTGTGGTTGGCGTCGCCGTAGGGGCCGGTGGTGCCCCAGCCGCTCAACACGGCGGTGATGTCGCCGAAGTCCACCACGCCGTTGCCGTCGGCGTCGCCGATGCAGTCCGGCGGGGGCGGGTTGGTGCATTGGAAGGCGCTGATGAAGAGGTCATCGATGGCGCCTTCGACGAATGTGCCGGTGCTTCCGTCGGTGGCGACAAAGCGCAGCCGCATCTGGGTCGTAAGCCCGAGGATCGAGGCCGGTTGGAACTGGTAGAAAGTCCATCCCGTGCTGCCTCCCGCGAGGGATTCGACGGTGGACCAGTTCAGCCCGCCGTCGTTCGAGATGCTGACGACGAACGTGTCGCTCGGGGCCGACCCGGTGAACCAGCGCCAATAGGAAACGGTCGGGTTCGAGACCGTCGTGAGGTCCAGGATCGGCGAGGTGAGCGTCGTGCCCCCGCCGTCGACGTCGTTGTACCCGGCGGTCTGACCGGCGGTGTGCTGCCCCGTGACCCAGCACTGCGTACCGGCCGGCGAGTGGTCATCCTCGGGCTGATAGGTCGTGCCGATCGGGTCCACTCGTTCCCAGATGCCGGTGGTCGCGGTGTCGCCGACCGCGCCGACGGTCCAACCGGGGTCGGTCTCCATCTGGTCGTCGAGCGCGACAACCGTCTCGCCGATGACGAACGTCATCGGGTTCGCCGCTCCGTTGAACGGGGCGGTTACAGCACCCGTCGCCACTCCCGCGGCGGCGGCATAGAACTGCGGCGTTTCTTCGCACAGGAAGCCGGGCAGGTTCGCCTGGTACACGTTGCCACCGAGCGGAACCAGGGCCGCGGCGGTGTAGGACTGCATCGCGTCGCCGCGATAGAAGAACATCTCGCTGCCCGGAACGACCGCGTCGTCGCCCGGGTTGATTGTGACGGTGAAGGACGAGGGCGTCGCCGGCGGCTGCGGCGAGGACACGCCCGCGGCGCTGATCGACAGCGGCCGCGGCCCGGTCGTGATGTCGCCCGCCGCCACGAGCGCGTATCCCTGCGTTCCCTCGTTCACGGCGGCGGCGCGCACGCGCACGAGGTACGCCCCGGGATTGGGCGCGTTCAGCAGCACGACTTCGACGTTGTTGCGGAGGTCCGCGGTCCCGCCCGTCGCGGATTGCCCCGAGACGAAGTAGTTTCCGTAATACAACTCCCCGCCGGGGCCGACGACTTCGAGGTCGAGGTTGTTGATGTACGCGGGGTTGGCGTTCGCCGCCGCGGGCGGATCGGTCCAGACGAGCGTAACTTCAAACGGCTGCCCGCCGGAGATCACGTTGATGCCCTGCTCGTAGGTTGCGCCGGTCGTCATGCCCGCCGCGTTCCAGATGTCGCGGGCCCACAACTTCCGCGCATCGCCCGGGAAGTACAGCGTGTTGTCGAGCAGCACGCGCCCCCAGCCTTCCTGGTTGCTCGGATAGCCCGTGATGCCCGTCATATCCACCGCGGAGTTGAGCACCGTCGCCTTGACGAGCGCGGCACTCGGATTGAACCCGTCCCCCGGGTTGGCGGCGCCGGAGGGGTAATACCCGTCCACGAAGTACTGGCGGACCAGCGTCGCCGCGCCTGTTACGGCGGGGCAGGCCATCGATGTGCCCGTGAGGGACGCCGTTCCGCACGCCGTGTTGGCCGACGATGAGGTCGTGCTGCACCCGGGGGCATAGACCTCGGGCTTGCGCCGGCCGTCGTTGGTCGGCCCGGTGCCGCCGGAGCAGAAGGAGTCCTGCGACCCCGCGCCGCCCGAGGCGCCGACCGCGAGGCAGTTCTTCGCGTTCTCGGGGGTCTTGAGAGTGCTGGTGTTTGTTACGGCGAAGCAGACGAGGCTGTCCTCGTTGGCGTAGGTGTGGGCATCGATGCCCCGGCACTGGCCGGTGTAGGCGGTCGTGCCGTCGTCGCCCCACGAGTTCGTGTGCATCCGCGCGCCTTGGCCGTAGTGCAGGGAGAGTTTCGTGGTGATGTTCGTCTCGTTCTGCGGGCTGGGGATCGAGTTGTAGACGATCTTCGCGCCGTACGCGACGCCGCGGGTGTTGTCGTCCAGCCCCGCGTCGCCCGCGATGGTGCCCGAGACGTGCGTGCCGTGCGACGCCGCCCCCTGCGTGGTGTTGTACGCCAGGACCTTGCGGTGCGACGGGCCGGGCGTGTTGTCCACGTTGTCCTTGAAGGAGCAGTGGTTCATGTCCAGCGCGCCGTCGATCACGCCGACGATCTGACCGACGCCCGTGATGCCGTTGGCGTAGACGGGCGTGACGTTCGTGATGTTGCTCTGAACGATCCACCGATCCGCGGTGTTCGAGCGCGGCGTGTTCTCCGGCGCGTCCTCGACAAACTGAACCTCGGGCACGTCGGCCAGGAGCACTGTGTCGTTGAACGCCATGCTCGCGGTTACGGTGTCCACGCCGTCCGCCGATTCCACGCGCTCGATCATGGCGCCGGGAATCGCGGCGACGGCGTTGGCGACGGCGTTCGGATCCTCGCCCTCGAATGGATGAATGACGACGGTGACCCGCCCCCGGCGGACTTCATCCTGTCGCTCGATCGTGGCGTATGGGCGTTGGCCGATCTCGTTGTCGAGTTTCCACTCGCGCTCGTACCGCCCCTGCCACGCGACGAAATCCAAGGCCCGGAGTTTCGCCTCGTCGGCACCGGAAAGGTCCGCGACGAACGCGTTGGGCGGCAAGTACGCGCCGATCCGCACGCCCGCCTCTTCGAGCGTTGCCCGCCGGGCCGGATTCATCGGCCCGTTCAACTGGATCACGGCCTTGCTGCGGGCCGGACCCTTCGCCTCGCGCGAGAGTTGCTCGAGTGTCGCACGGGCGGCGGCGGTATCCACGTCGCCCGTGCGCAGCGTGATCTTGCCGGGTCGCGGCTGGTTCGGCCGCTCTCGCCGCGCTTGGCCGAGGGCCAAAGGCGTCCCGGCAAGCACCACCACGATCCCCGCGACGACCCCACGATTGACAGACTTCCGGTTGCTCCGGCCGATGGCCATATCACGCACCTCTTGTTTGGAACATCACGAATCTCGGCCGGGCGGTCCAAGAACCGGCCCCACGCCGAACGGTCTCGAATCCTCCAATCTCCAAATCTACCCTGCGTTTCCGCAGCCGACCGGGACAATACGCAAACGTCGCCCGAAAAGCCCGACAAGTTTCGGGCTTGGCGCGTGGACACCAGCCTTTTCCGGGTCCGTGCCGGACCATCCGATTCCGACCCCGCCCCGAACCGGGCCGAAAACAAAGCGACGCCGAGGAATCGGCGTCGCAGGAACGTCAAGGTGTACGTCGTCGGTTAGGGTTTGGTTTGGCCCCAATGGGAAAGGACGTGCGTCATGTCGCGGAAGTCGATGGTGCCGTTGCCGTCGGCGTCGGCTTCCGCGTTGAAGTTCTTGTGGCCCTGCTTCGCGCCGAAATGGTCGCGGATCATGTCGAGATCGGTCTGCCCGAAGGACCTCGGCGCGCTCGGCTGGCTGGGCGGCGAGGCGGAAAGCGCCGGCGTGGTGGCGGCCGGCTTCGAGGATTGCGCGACGACCGGCGTATTCTGCGCCGGCTTGGGCTTGGATTGCGCGAGCGCCTCACGCGAGAGGATGACCGTGTCTGCGGCGTTCGGCCGTTGTGTAATGACGGCCGATTCCGCCGCTGCTGCCCGCCGCGATCGAAGGGCCGAGTTCAGCGGGTTCACGAGGGTCCGATTGCCGGCGAGCGGGTTGGTCTGCATGGGGCCTCCATCGAGGAAAGGTGCGAATCCACCGACCATCCCTCAAAGCCCGTGCCAGTCTCGTCAGCGCTTCCCACGGCGTCGCCACGGGAGCGCTTCCGCGTATGGCGCAAGTTCCTCCGGCAGGACGCGCAATCCACGACGCCTCGCCTTCGCCACGGCGTACGCAAGCGACTGGTGCATCCTGTACCGCACCGCGTCGGTTACGTCGACCCCCAGCGCCTCCATCTCGCGGATCGCCCACGCCCACGCGTGATACTCCTCCAAGCACCGCGGCCGGTACACGTTGAATCCGATGACGTGGTGCCCGATCTCGTGAAGGAACACTGCGGCGGACATCGGCCCCTTCGGCCGGGGGGCCTCGATCATCCGACGGACCGTCCCATCCCGGTAACGCACCTCCCATGCGATTCCCGACATCGATGACCGCCAACGGCGAACCCGGATCGAATGCGCCTCGAGCAGGTCCGCCGTCATGGTCTCGTAGAGGTCCGACTTCGTTTGCGAGCGGCGTACGGACGCGGGCCTCGCCGGACGCGCGACGACCGGCTCCGGCGGGGCCGAGCGCTTCCACTTCGGCAACAGGTCCCACAGCGTCAGCAAGGCTTGCCTCCGATGAGCACTTCATCGGCGCGCACCCGCCGACCCCGCGCGAAATCGGCCCACGCCATCGCCCGCCCACCCGCCGGCTGCACTTCGACCAGCCGAAGCGCGGACGACGTGCAGCAAACCAGCCCCGTCTCCGGTGAAATGAACGCGCCCAAAGGCATCCCTCCTTGTTCGGCCTCGCTTGGCCTCGATTCCGCCCGCAGAATCTTGAGGGGTTCGTCGCGGAACCGGACCGTCACCCCAGGCCAGGGGTTCAGGCCGTGAATCCGCCGCCGGCACGCCTCCGCTCCCGCGCCGAAGTCGATCCACCCATCCTCTTTCCTCAGTTTGGGCGCGAGGGTGATCCGGGCCGGGTCCTGCACGACCGGGGCGAGCCTGCCCCGGCGATGCTCGTCGAGGACGCGAAGGACCAACTCCGGCCCATCCGCCGACAGCAGATCGTGCAGTTCGCCCGCGGTCGTCTCGGGCAGGATGGCCCGCCTCGATTGCGCGAGGATCAGCCCCGCGTCCATCCGGTCGGCGAGCGTGATGACGCTGTCGCCCGTTTCGGCGTCCCCGGCGAGGATCGCGTGATTGATCGGCGCCGCCCCGCGCCACCGCGGCAGCAGCGACGCGTGCAGATTCACCGCGAACCGATCCGCGAGCAGCGACGCCCCAAGTTTCTGCCCGAACGCAATCACCACGAACACATCGGCGGGGAACGACCGCACCTCCTCCGCCACGCGGGGATCGTTGACATCCCCCGGCTTGAGCATCGGCGTATCGAGCAGGTGGTGCGACGCCCATGCCGCGATCGGCGTCGGCGTCGGCTTCTGCGAGCGGCCCGCCGGGCGGTCGGGCTGCGTGATGACCGCGGCGACCTCGTGCTCCGCCGCCAGCCTCGCCAGCGTCGGCACGCCGAACTCCCCCGACCCGAAGAAAGCCACGCGCATCCGCGCGCTCACAGCGGCTTCTCCCGCTCGGCCCGCTCTTCCAGGTCGCGGATCGCGCCCCTGTTCTTCATGCGGTCGATCTGCACCATGCGGTCGATGATGAGCGCGCCGTCGAGATGGTCCACCTCATGCTGCACGCACCGCGCCAGCAGCCCGCCGACCCGGAACGAGAATCGCTGCCCCTCCAGGTCCATCGCCGTGATCGTGATCAGCGAAGGCCGCCGCACCTCGCCGCGAATCTCCGGCAGGCTCAGGCACCCCTCGTCATACGGCACGAGGTCGCGCTGCGGCTCGGACAGCACGGGGTTCACGAACACCATCGGCCCGCGCGTCGCGCTGATCGGTTCGGAGGTCAGAGACCGATCATCCTTCGGATCGTCCGAGTGCGGCACGTCGGCCACGAACAGCCGCCACGCCAGCCCGACCTGGTTCGCCGCCAGGCCGATTCCTTCGGCCTCCTTCATCAGGTCGATCATCCGCCGGGCCACCGCGCGGACCTCATCCGTAACCCGCTCGACGGGCTTGGACCGCTTCCGCAACGCGGGATGCGGGTAGATCACGATGAAAAGATCGGCGGGATTCTCGGACATCGGAGGTGAGGGTAGCGGGGTTCCCCGTCCCATGTCCCGCCAAGTGCGGGGCTTCCCACGGCCATCGCCTTATCAGAGGGGTGCTCCGGTCTTGCCGTCCGCGGCAAGGCCGGGACGCACTTGCAACGGCGCCCGGCGTCGCCGCCTGAAGATTGGGACAATGCGATTGCCCGGCGTGAGCATCCACCCTGCCGGTTTTTTCGTAGCATGGTCCTCCCGGAAACGGAGCCGAAGGCCCCCTTTCGGCGAATGTCTAGAGCATGAAACTGCGGGAGCGACCCTTGGCGTTCGGGATCTTCAAGAAGAAAGACAGCGACGGGCCGCCCCCCGACGGGCCGACCGGACCCGCCGCGGGCGCGGACGATGCCGGCCCGGTCCAGACCGAGCCGGCCAAGGCCCGGAAGTTCTTCGAGCGGGCCCACGCGGTCCACGACTCGACGAACTTCGAGTACGCCATGACCCTCTGGCTGCAGGGCCTCCGCCTGGACCCTTCGAGCCTTGAAGGGCTGGAGTCGTTCTGGAAGTCAGCGTCTGAGTACCTGAACGGCCCCGATCGTCCCAAGGGTCCCACGAAAGACCAGGTCGCCGCGTTCTCCGGGAAGACGCCGGTCGATCGCTACCTCGCGGCCCTGCTCTGGTGGGCGACCCGTCCGCTGGAATACTCGCAGGGCCTCAAGGCGTTCGACTCCGCCGTGAAACTGGGATTGAAGGATGCGGGGGCGTGGATCGGGAAGCGCGTCCTCGGCGTCGCGGGCGAGGATCCCAAGGCCAAACGGGATGCCTTCGTCCAGTTGATGAACCTCTTCGAGCAGATCGAGGCCTTTGACCAGGCGGTCAACGCCGGCGAGATCGCCTGCCGCCTCGACCCGACCGACGCGCGCCTCGCGGGCGCGGTCAAGAACATGGCGGCCCGCGCGACGATGCAGAAGAGCGGGTACGAGGAAGGCACGAAGGTCGAGGCCGGCCATTTCCGCAAGAGCGTCAAGGACATCTCCGGGCAGCGCGCCGTCGAAGAAGAAGAGCGCATCGTCAAGACCGAGGAGGTCCAGATCCGCGCCATCGACCGCGCCCGGGCCGACTATGACTCGCGCCCGACCGACGTCGGCGCGATCCAGAAACTGGCCCGGCTGCTGCTCGAACGCGGCTCGGTGGACGACGAGAAACTTGCCTACGCGATCCTGATCCAGGGCTTCAAGGACACGCAGAACTACCGCTTCAAGGCCATGGCCGGGGACCTGAATCTCCGCGTCGCCCGCCGACAGGTGCGCGAGATCAAGGAAGCCGCCGCGGCGGACCCGACCAACGCCGAAAAGCAGGCCCAGGTCTCCAAGGTCGAACGCCAGTTCGCGGAGATGGAAGTCAAGGAGTTCGAGGAGCGCGTCGCCAACAACCCGACCGACATGCAGTTGCGCTTCGAACTGGGCCAGCGCCTGCTCGCGATCGGCGCGGACGAAAAGGCCATCGAGCAGTTGCAGCAGGCCCGCGGCTCGCCGGGGATCCTCACGCAGGTCCTCATGGGCCTCGGCGTCGCCTTCAGCCGGCTCGGCTGGCTCGACGAGGCCGAGCATTCCTATCGCGACGCCATCGCCAGCCATCCCGTCCCCACCGACGAACTCGCCGCGGAGCTCCGCTACGGCCTGATGGACACGCTCCAGCGCAAGGCGGCCGACGCGAGCAGCCTCCCCGACGCCGAGGAAGCCTTCAAACTCGCCAGCGGCATCGCCGTCCAACGCATCGGCTTCAAGGACATCCGCGCCCGAAGGCAGCAACTCCAGGATCTGGTCAAGGCGCTGAAAGAAAGGGCGTAACAGTGAGCAACGGAGCCGCGATGGCGACCCCCCCCGTCATCGCCGTCATCCCCGCCCGCCTCGGCTCGACACGCCTGCCGGGGAAGGTGCTGCTTGACCGGACGGGGCAACCCCTCGTCCGCCACGTCTACGATGCCGCCCGGCGGGCGACGAGTCTCACGCGTGTTGTCGTCGCCACGGACGATCCGCGCGTCGCCGACGCCGTGCGGTCCTTCGGCGGAGAATGCGTGATGACCTCGCCCGCGCATCCCAACGGGACGTCGCGGCTCGCCGAGGCGTGCGACCGCCTCGCCATCCCCGCCTCGCCCGGCGACGAGATTGTCGTCAACGTGCAGGGCGACGAGCCCGAGATGGACCCCGCCCTCATCGACGCCGGAGTCGCCGCGCTCCGCTCCGCGCCGGTCGGCGTTGAAACCGCGACCGCCGCCGTGCCGTTCCTGCAGGGCGAAGACCCGGCCAACCCGAACCTCGTGAAAGTCGTCCGCGCGCTCGACGGCTGCGCGCTCTACTTCTCCCGCGCGCCCATCCCGCACGACCGCGACGCCGAGCAACTCCCCGACGCCCGTCCGCTGCGGCATGTCGGGCTTTACGTCTACCGCCGCCGGTTCCTCGCGCGCTACGCCGCGCTCGCCCCCACGCCGCTCGAGGGCGCCGAGAAACTCGAACAACTCCGCATCCTCGAGCACGGCTTCCGCATGTCGGTCGCCGTCGTCACTCCTTCGCGCGCGATCGGCGCCGGGATTGACACGGCCGAACAATACGAAGACTTCGTGAGGCGGTGGCGCCGCGATCACCCCTGACCGCCGACCGGCGCCCACTTCAACACCAGTTCGTACCCCGCCGCGCACAGCACCAGCCCGACGACCGCCGACACGCCGAGGTAGGCGACCGCCGCCGGCGCGCGTCCCTCGTGGATGAGGCGCAGCGCGTCCCCCGCGTAGGTCGAGAAGGTCGTGAACGCCCCCAGCACGCCGACGGTGAGGAAGGTTCGCCACAGGTCGTTCTCCCCGCCGCGTTTGGTGATCCAGCCCAGGACCAGCCCCAGCACGAAGCAGCCGACGAGGTTGACGAGCATGGTGGTCCATGGCCCGTGCCTGCCGCCCCGCCCGTGGACGAGTTCATAGATCCCGAAACGCGCCAGCGCCCCCGCCGAACCACCGAGCGCCACCGCGACGATCTGCTGCGTCGTGAGCCACATGCGGTCCTAGAATACTCCCGACGCGCCGAGCGTCAGATAGGGATTCGTCAGGATGATGAGCCACACTCGGACAGTTCACCCCCCCTGCTTCACGCCGATCCGGCACGCCGGAGTGAGGCGGCGTGCGTGGGTGCGCCTGGTGATGGTGCTGGGCCTCGTGCTCCTCGGCGTCGAACCCGTCCGGAGTTCCCCCGACGCGGATGCCGGACCCGCGTCATCCCCCGCGACCGTCTCGGCCCCGATCCCCGCCTCGCGCGCCGCCACCAACGTCGCGATCATCACCCTCCGCGGCGAGATCAACGCCGTGACGGCCCACAGCATCGAGAAGCGCATCGAGCGCGCCGTGCAGGGCGGCGCGGACTGCCTGGTCTTCGAGATCAACAGCCCCGGCGGCGAGGTTGGCGCGGTCCGCGACATCAGTTCGATCATCAAGCGCTGCCCGATCCAGAACACCATCGCGTGGATCAACCCCGACGCCTTCTCCGGCGCCGCGGTGGTCGCCCTCGCGTGCCGGACGATCGTCGTCGCCCCCGGCGCGACCTTCGGCGACGCCGGGGTCATCGGCATGGACCCGCTCGGCTTCGCCTTCTTCCAGGGGCTCAAGCCCACCGAGCGCGCGAAGGGCCTTTCGATCATCCTCCCCGAACTCGTCGATTCCGCGCGCCGCAATGGCTACGACGAACTCCTCGTCCAGGCGATAGCGACGCTCGGGGTGGAGCTGTGGCTCGTCCGCGACAAGGAGACCGGCGACCAGTGGTGCGTCACCGAATCCGAGTTTCGCGCCATCTTCGGTGAATCACCGCCGAAGGGGCTGCCCTCGGTCGCCTCGGGAGGGCTGGGCAAGCTCAACGAGGCCTCGAAGGAGCAGGGGGTCTGGCAGGACTACCGCCCGATCACCGATCCTCAGGGCGCCGCCAAACAACAGGAGACCGCCGAAGCCCGGAAGTTCAAACCCGCCGCCCCGGAACTCGACGGCGAACTCATCCGCAACGCCGTGCAGGACCGCGTCGAGCATGATTCCCGCCGGCCGGACTTCGCGGCGGGCGAACGCCGGTCCGATCTCGAATACGTCGAGTATGTCACCGACGGCAATGTGCTCCTCACCCTCAAGGAAGCGCAACTCAAGCGCTACCGCTTTGCCGATCCGAACGCCGCCATCCGCGACGACGCCGAACTGCAGCGCTACCTCGGCGCGACGAACCTCCGCCGGCTCGATCAGTCCTGGTCCGAGCACGTCGTCGAGTTCATGACGCAGGGGAACAGCGGCGTGGTCATCAAGGTTCTCCTCATCATCGTCTTCCTGATGGCGATGTTCATCGAGATGTCGATGCCGGGCGTCGGCCTGCCGGGGGTCATCGCGCTGATCGCGCTCGCGGGGCTGGTCGTGCCCCCGATGCTGATCGGGGCCGCCAACTGGTGGATGGGCGCGATGATCGTCGGAGGGCTCGCGCTCCTCCTCCTCGAGATCTTCGTCCTGCCGGGCTTCGGCGTGCCGGGGATCATCGGCCTGGTCATGCTCTTCGTCGGCCTCGTCGGGACCTTCGCCGCACCGGGACAACTCTTCCCCGGCATCGGCCCCGGCGGCGCGGGCGAACTCGCCCGTGCGGGCAGCGTCGTCCTCCTCGCCCTCTTCCTCGCGGGCGTCGGCATCTACCTCTTCGTCAAGTACACCGACCGATTCCCCATCGCGGGGCGACTCGTCCTCGCGGACCGGCAGCCCGCCCTGGACGACAACGGCGAAGACATGCTCGCCGCGATGAACCCCGCCCCGCCAGCCGTCGGACCGGTCGCGGTCGGCGCGGTCGGACGCACCACCACGCCGCTCCGCCCATCGGGCACGGCGGAGTTTGACGACCGCCTCATCGATGTCGTCTCGGAGTTCGGATTCGTCGACGCGGGGCGGCCCGTGCGCGTCGTCTCCGTCACCGAATACAGGGTCGGCGTCGAGCGCGTCCGCGAGAATCCCGCCCCCGGCCCCGCGAATCCTGCAACCCGCCCGCCCGAACAGCCGAACTCTTCGAGGGAGGCCTGACGCCGCATGGAGCAGACGCTCTTACTTTGGGGATTCGCGCTGATGGTCGCGGCCCTCTTGCTCGTCTTCCTCGAGATCTTCGTCCCTTCGGGCGGGATCATCGGGCTGACGGCGGGGGTGACGGCGATCGCCTCGGTGGTCGTCTTCTGGCGCGTCTCGCCGCTGTGGGGGATCACGGGGCTGCTCGTGCTGCTGGTGCTGGCGCCGGTGGCGCTGAACTTCGCCGTGCGCCTGATGCCCAACACCCCCGTTGGGAAGCGCTTGATCCTGTCCGAGGATGCCGAGTCGCTGCAGAAGCGCTCCGCGCAGGTCCAGCAGCAGGCCGAGCAGGAGCAGGCCCTTGTCGGCGCGACGGGCCTGGCGCTCACCAGTCTCCGCCCCGTCGGCACGGTCGAGATCGAAGGCACGCGCCTGGAGGCGCTCGCCGAGGGCGGCGCCATCGAGACGGGGACGCGCGTCCGCGTCACCAGCGTGCAGGGGAACCAGGTCAAGGTTCGCGCTGTCGCATGAGTGTGGCATGGGCTTTCCAGCCCATGCCGTCGGCGCTGAGCGCGCGCTGGGGCAATCGCATTATTGTGGCTGCCCCGGTCTCGCCGGCTTTGCAGCGAGGCCGGGCGGCGTTGCAAGTACGTCCCGGCCTTGCCGCGGACGGCAAGACCGGGGCCCCCCTTTTTATAATGCAATCGCCCTGCGGCGCACGCCCTTGAAAGGGCGTGCCACGGCTCGTTTTCGTAGAATGCGGTCCGGGTCATAGCCACCCCGCCCCGTCGGCGGGCCCTTTTCAGAGGAGCCACCATGAACCTCAACGTCGTCCTAACGGCGATCGCCATAGTCGTCCTCTTCATCCTCCTCATCGTGGGGATCATGGCGCTGAACTTCATCAACCTCTGGATTCAGGCCCTTCTCTCGGGCGCGCGCGTGTCGATCTTCGACCTGATCGGGATGAAACTGCGCAAGGTCGATCCGCGCACCATCGTCCTCAGCCGCATCCGGGCCGTGAAGGCCGGGCTGGACGTGGGGACGAGCCAACTCGAGACGCACTACCTTGCGGGCGGGCGAGTGCCCAGCGTGATTAACGCGCTCATCGCGGCGAACCGCGCCCGCATCGCCCTGCCGTTCGACACGGCGTGCGCCATCGACCTCGCCGGCCGCGACATCCTCGACGCCGTGCAGACCAGCGTGAACCCCAAGGTCATCGACGTGCCGAACCCGAAACTCGGCCGGCAGACCATCGACGCGGTGGCGAAGAACGGCATCCAGTTGAAGGCCCGCTGCCGCGTAACCGTCCGCGCCAACATCGCCCGCCTCATCGGTGGCGCGACGGAGGAGACGATCATCGCCCGCGTCGGCGAGGGCATCGTCTCGACCATCGGCTCGGCCGAGACGCACAAGGACGTCCTCGAAAACCCCGACCGCATCTCGAAGACGGTGCTGGCGAAAGGCCTCGACGCGGGCACGGCGTTCGAGATTCTCTCGATCGACATCGCCGACATCGACGTGGGGGAGAACATCGGCGCGAAACTGCAGAACGACCAGGCCGAGGCCGACAAGAAGCGTGCCCAAGCCGAGGCCGAGAGCCGTCGGGCGATGGCCGTCGCCGAGGAGCAGGAGTTCCGGGCCCTCGAACAGAAGAACCGCGCCCTGGTCGTGCTCGCCGAAGCGGAGGTTCCCAAGGCCATGGCCGAGGCGTTCCGCTCGGGGCACATGGGCATCATGGACTACTACCGCATGAAGAACATGGTCGCCGACACGACCATGCGCACCGCCATCGCGGGCACGGACCAGCGGCAGGCCCAGTAGGGGTGATGGGATCGCTGGGTGTTGAGGCGGCGCGGCGGCAAGGCATTCGCATTCTCCCGATCCCTGGACGCCGAGGTCGGTAGAGTCGCCACGGCGACTCTACCGACCTCGGCGTCCATCGATCTTGCGATTGCCCTGTTTCATCCCTCCGGCACCTCATCCTCACGATCCCTCCGCTACGCTGTGCGCATGCCCGTGATCCTGATTGATGGCTCCGCCGCGCCGCCGGAGACGCTGATGAGGCGGATGCTGGGCGTGGCGCTGGTGCTGTGGCCCCTGCGGGCGCTGCGTCGCGTCGCGTCGCTCGATCGCGTCGGGGTGATGACCTCGGAGGCGGGGATCATCGGCCTCGCCTCGGGGCACGGCGTGTACCCGCTCCCGCCTTCGCCCGCCACGCGCGCCGCCCCGGGGCTGATCGTCGATCCGCTGCAGCCGTTCATCACCGAATCGACGCTGCGTGCGGCTCTTGCGGCCGCGAACGGCGCCGCCGTGATGCTCGGGGAGTTCCAGACCACGCCGATCGAGCGCGTCCGCATCGAGGACGAGGAGTCATTCGAGTTGGCTTCGGCCCTGGCGCGGGGGCTTCCGCCGACGCATCCCGCCATCGCAGGCCTCGCCCGCCTGCGCCTCCCGCTGGGGATCGATATCCGCCTTGTCGTCAGCGATGTCGATGGCACGCTGACCGACGGCGGGGTGGCGCTGGGCGATTCGCCGCACGCGCAGCGCACATTCCATACGCACGACGGCCTCGGGACGCATCTGCTCCGGCAGGCCGGGATCAAGGTCGCGTGGCTGAGCGCAACATCCAGCGGCCGGTCGATCGAACGCCGCGCCGACATGGTGGGCATCGACGCCGTCGACGCGGGCGAAGGGCCGAAGGGGCCCCGCTTCATTGACATCTGCCGACGACTCGGCACCGAACCGGCGCAAGCCCTCTACCTCGGCGACGACGTGAACGACCTCCCCGCGATGCGCTTGGCGGGCCTCTCGGCGTGCCCCGCCGACGCTCGCCCGGAAGTCCGCGCAGCGGCGGACCTTGTGCTCGAAGCCGACGGCGGACGGGGCGCGTTCCGGGAACTGGCCGACATCCTGATCAGCGGCGTGCGCCGCGAATAGAGGCTCACGCCGAGGGGCAGGGGGATGTGCCCCTGTTCGCAGTGAGACTTGAGACGTGCCGACCGTGCCTGAGGTCCTGAGCCTGAAACCCCCTCAATCGGTCCCAAGCCCACCCCCGAAAATGCCGATAACCATGGGGCATGGACCCCCAGGGACGCGGCCAGTCCAAGATCCTCTCCCACGCCGACCTCTTGGCCCGTCGGCAATCGGCCCGGGCGCAGGGGCGCACCGTCGTCCAGTGCCACGGCTGCTTCGACATCGTTCACCCGGGCCACGTCCGCCACCTTCAGCACGCGGCGAAACAGGGAGACATTCTCCTTGTCACCATCACCGGCGACGGCCTGATGAGC
The DNA here is from genome assembly GCA_964490785.1 of uncultured Phycisphaeraceae bacterium. Lineage (GTDB taxonomy): Bacteria > Planctomycetota > Phycisphaerae > Phycisphaerales > UBA1924 > JAEUIV01. The sequence continues at coordinate 20,306 of CAZBDZ010000002.1, read as the reverse complement.
AAGGGAATCGGGCGGCCGCTCATCCCGCAGGAACTCCGCGCCGAGAACCTCGCCGCCCTCGACTGCGTGGACTGGGTCTACACGAACCCGCACGCCACCGCCGAGGAACTCCTTGAGGACATCCGCCCCGATGTCTACGTCAAGGGCCGCGAGTACGAGACCAACAACGATCCGCGCTTCCGCGCCGAGCGGGCCGCTGTCGAACGCCACGGGGGGCGGATCGTCTTCACCTCGGGCGACGTGGTCTTCTCGTCGAGCGCCCTCATCTCCGCCATGGAGCAGGCGGAGGATTCCTCGCACGGGCGCATCCGCCAACTCATCGAGCAGAACGACCTGACGCCCGCGCGGCTCGAACCCATCATCGAGGGGTTCCTCGGCCTGCGCGTCTGCGTCGTCGGCGAGACTATCCTCGATACCTACGTCTTCTGCGACCGCCCCGACATCGCGGGCGAAAGCCCCGTCATGTCGCTTCGCCCGCTTGATCAGCGCAGTTTCGACGGCGGGGCCGCGGTCATCGCGCGCCACCTCGCGGCCCTCGGCGCCCGCCCGACGCTTGTCACCACGCTGCCGCGAACGCCCGCCGCGGAGGCGGTTCGGCAGCGCCTCTCCGTCGAGGGGATCGAGGTCCGCGCCGTGGAGTGCGACGGCCCGCTGCTGGAGAAGCAGCGGTTCCTCGTGGGGGCGCAGAAGGTGATGAAACTCGACATGGTGCATCCGCTGACGCTCGACGCCGCCAGCCGCGAGCGGTTCATCGATACCGCCGCCGACGCCGCGACGGACGCCCCGGCCGCGATCGTCGTGGACTTCGGGAACGGGCTGCTGACGGCGGGCGTGCTCGAACGTCTGTTGCCGACGCTCAGGCAGCGAGTCGAGTTCCTCGCAGGCGACGTGTCGGGGCGGCGCTCCTCGCTCCTGCACCTGCGGAACATGGACCTGCTGACGCCGACGGAGGCGGAACTCCGCGACGCGGTGCATGACTGGGACGATTCGCTCAACGCCGCCGTGTGGCGGCTGCTGGCGCAGACCAACTCGCGGTGCGCCTTTGTAACGATGGGGTCGGAAGGCCTGACGGCGTTCGAGCGGCTCACGCAGCCCGTCGGCGACGCCGCATGGTCCACGCGCGTCCGGGGCGAGCACGTCCCCGCCTTCACGCCCTACGCCCTCGACCCGCTGGGCTGCGGCGACGCGCTCCTCGCCGCCGCAACGCTCACCATGGCCTCGGCCCCGGCGCTGACGGACTCGCTCGCCGTCTCCGCGTTCCTTGCCAGCATCGCCGCCGGCGCCCACGCCGCTCGCCTGGGCAACGACCCCGTCTCCGCCCGCGAACTCCGCGCCGGACTCCGCCGACTCGCCGACGCACGCCTCTCCGTCGTCCAAACGCGCCCCGGCGTGCGCATGGTCGTCTGACTCCATGCTCACCTGCGTCATCCCAACACGCGATCGCCCGGAGGAACTGAACCTCACCCTCTCGGCCCTCGGCGCGCTCGACCAGGCCCCCATCCGCGACTCCCTCGGCGGGGCGGAGGTGATCGTCGTCGATAACGCCTCGCGGTTCCCCGCGACGCCCCCGCCCCGACTCCGCAACGGCGTGCCCGTGCGCGTGATCTACCGACCCACCAACGAGGCCGCCGCCTCGCGCAACGCCGCTGCCGACGATGCCGCCGGGCCCGGCACCGACCCCGACCATTGGCTCCTCATGCTCGACGACGACTCCGCCCCGCTCGACGCCGACTTCGCCGAAGTCCTCGCCGACGCGGGGCCCGGCGTCGCCGCCATCGGCGCGGAGATCAGCCTCCCCTCCGGCGGACGAGAGCACGGCGGGCTCCCCGAAGTGTTCATCGGCTGCGGCGTGGCGATCCGCCGGAACGCCTTCCTCGACGCGGGAGGTTACGACCGCGCCTTCGTCTACTACGCCGAGGAATACGACCTCGCGGCCCGGTTCCTTCTCGCGGGCTTCCGCGTCGTCCACGACCGCCGGTTCCGCGTGCATCACCGCAAGGTGTCGAGCGGGCGCGACATGAATGCCGTCCTGCGCCACCTCGTCCGCAACAACGCCTGCGTCGCCCAGCGCTACGCGCCCGAGGAGATCCGCGCCGCCGAGATCGAGGCCGCCATCGACCGCTACCGCGCCATCGCCCGAAAGGAGCACGCCCTCGAAGGCTTCGAGCAGGGCATGCTGGACCTTCACGCCGTCATCGACGCCCAGCCCCGGCGCGAGATGAGCCGTGATCTATACGACCGCTTCACCGGCCTCGCCGCCGCCCGCGCCACCCTCGCCGAGGAGTTCTCCCGCCTCGGTGTGCGCCGGGTCGCCATCGTCGAGCGCGGGAAGCACGCCCACCTCGTCGAGCGGGCTGCCGAGCAGTGCGGCGTCGCAATCGTCCCCGAATCCCGCGCCGACGCCCTGGTCATCGGCACGCTGTCGCCCGGTCCGATGCTGGACGCGTTCGACAAGGTCTCGCCGACCGCCCGCGTGCCCGTCATCTCACCATGGCGCTTCGAGGGCGCGACCAAGGCATCGCCTCGACCGAGCCGCCACTGACCCGCGTCCGCCCCCCGCTCGGGGCCAGAATCCCGCCTCCCCCCACGACCCCATCACCCCCATGTGTTCACCGTCCGCTGTCGCACACGCGCACATCGCGCGATCCCAATAAACTCCGCCGATGGACCGCGCCGCCGTCCGCGCCCCCGCGAAGATCAACCTCGCCCTCACCGTCGCTCCGCCGAGGCAGGCGGACGGCCTGCACCCGATCTGCTCGTGGTTCGTCCCGGTCGATCTTGCGGACGATCTGGTCGTCGAGCGTCTCGCTCCGGGCCGGCCAAGCCGCTACGACATCACATGGGCGGCCGACGCTCCGCGTCCCACCCCCATCGACTGGACCATCGAAAAGGACCTCGCCGTTCGGGCGCACCGCCTCCTTGAGACGGAGGTCGGCCGCGCACTCCCCGTCTCCTTGCGCCTCGCCAAGCGCATCCCCGTCGGCGGGGGCCTCGGCGGAGGCTCCAGCGACGCCGCGGCCATGCTCCGCGCCCTCGTCTCGCTCTTCGAGGCGCCCATCGCGGCCGAGCGCCTGCGCGCCCTCGCCCTCAGGCTCGGGAGCGATGTTCCGTTCTTCCTCCAGAACCCGCCCTCGCCCGCCGTTGTGGAGGGAGTGGGCGAGTCGATCACGCCGACGCCGAGGGTCAAGGGGCGCGTCGTCCTCATCGTCCCGCCCTTCGGCTGCGCGACCGGAGCGGTCTACAAGGCCTTCGACGCCCGCCCGCCCGGCCCATTCCGCGCCGCCGACGTCCATCGGATGGCGACAAGCGGGCGCATCGACGGCGCCCCGCTCTTCAACGACCTCGCCCCCGCCGCCGAGGCCGTCGAACCCAGGCTTGCCGAGGCCCGCCAATGCGCCGAGGCGGCGATCGCGGGCCGCATCCATCTCACGGGCAGCGGCAGCACGCTGTTTGTTCCGTGCGGGGGAGCCGCCGAGCAGACGAGACTGGTGGAGCGCTTGCGAGCGGCGCTTCCATTGATTCCATTGGTGGTCGCTCGGCTTGATGATGCAGCGCCGAACGATTAGAACTGCCGGATTGGTCGGTTGCGGCGGGCGGTCGAAACGAGCGGAGGCCGGTCGCCGCCGGCGGGGCGCGGCGTGCAAGACCTCGACAGCCTCCGACTCCTCGCGGCGACGCCCACAGTCCTACTTCTTCTCGAACAGATACGCGCACCCCTCCAGCCGGTCGCCGCCTGCGTCGCTTACCGCGAACTTTGCGCCGCTCCAGATCGCCGCCGAGCCGAAGGCGCCGTCCTTCCGCAGCGCGTACGCGGTTAAGTTGAAATCCGGCCGCCCATCCTGCTTCTGCAAGCGCTTCACGCGCGTCCGATCGACGATCATCTTCAGCATCGCCAGGCACGCCTCCGTCGGCGAGTCGCCCGCCTCCATGCGCGCGATGATCGTCCGCGCCCCGCACACCTGCATCACCGCCTCGCCGCGCCCCGTCGCGCCCGCCGATCCCACGGCGTTGTCGCAGTACAGCCCGGCCCCGATGATCGGCGAGTCCCCCACGCGCCCCGGCAACTTCCACGACAACCCGCTCGTCGACGTACACCCCGCCAAGTCGCCCCCCGCTGTCAGTGCCGAACAGTGGATCGTCCCCGTCGTGAACTGACTCGATGCCTTGATGCCTCCCTGCCTTGTGCCTTTCTTCTCGGGCAGATCCCATTCATCCTCGGCGAGCCAGTCGTCCTCGCGCGACAACTCCGCACGCCACTTCAGCCACGCTTGCCGCGACTCCTCCGTCAGCAGGTCCTCCTCCTTGAAGCCCATCCGCTTGGCGAACCGCAGCGCCCCCTCGCCTACGAGCAGGACGTGATCGGTCCGCCGCGCCACCTCGCGCGCCACTGCGGCGGGATTCCTGATGTTCCGCATCCCCGCCACGGCTCCCGCACGATGCATCGGCCCGTGCATCACCGACGCATCCAGTTCGACAATCCCCTCCTCGTTCGGCAGCCCGCCCAGCCCCACCGAGTTGTCCGTCGGATCATCCTCGACGATGCGCACGCCTTCGACGCACGCATCCAGCGGATCGCCGCCCGCCTTGAGCATCTCCATGGCCTTTGCCGTCGCGCGCAGCCCGTTCGCCGACGAAACCGCCACCGGCCCGCCCGGCCCCTTGCCTGCCTGCCCCATCGCCCGCCCCGCCGCCGCCAATGCCGCCCCCACACCGACCACGCCGACAAACCCGCGCCGCGTCAATCGCTCCATCGCCGCGCTCCTTTCGGGGACGAGGATACCCGGGCAGGGGAGAGCCAACCAAGGGGATAGCCAATCAGGCTGGAGGGTGTGGCAGGTTGACCGAGGGCTTTGATACGCTTTGTACGGCTACAGGAATCTCTGAACAATAGCGCAACCGCCGATCGAGATTGATCGTACAACTCCGCGGTCCGCCGCGGCGGACGGCGAGGAGGCGGTCATGGCGATCCGGAAGAATGCGGCGATGGGGTTCGCGGATGCGGTGGTGGCGGACCTGGGCGGGCCGCGGACGACGAGGCTGCTCAGGCGGCTGGAGTCGGCGGTGCCGTGACGCTTTCGTTTCATCGAGAGCCTCCCTGGGTACGTGGTACCCGAAAGACCCTCACTCGGCCTGGATCAGGTTTTCAGGGGCAGGTCACCGGCACGCTGCCCCGAATGCGGGAACCGGATCCGATGAGACGCTCTGCGATCCGCGACGCCAATGACCTCGCCCGAAGTGGGTGTACACTCCCCCCATGACCACCATCGAGCCGCGGCTTGCGCGGGTTGCGCGGCAGCATGCGGAGACCACGCGCCTGTTCGGCGTTGATTTCGTGCCTGTCGCCTTGCGCCGCCCGGCGGCGCTTGACGCCGAGGCTGAACGAGCCCGCGAGCGAAGCCTCGCGACGGCCCCCGTTGCTCCTTCCGACAAGGCCGTCGCCCTCGCCGCACTTCGCACGGAGCACGACGCCTCCTGCCCCCACTGCACCAAGGCCACGGCCCACACGCAAACGGTCTTCGGCGACGGCAGCCCCGACGCGCCGCTCATGTTCATCGGCGAGGCCCCGGGGGCCGAGGAAGACCGCCAGGGCATTCCCTTCGTGGGCGCCTCAGGGAAGAAACTCACCGAGATGATCCGGGCGATGGGCTTCGACCGCTCGCAGGTTTACATCGCCAACGTCCTCAAGGCCCGCCCGCCGAACAACGACACCCCAACGCCCGACGAGGCCGCCAAATGCGGCCCGTTCCTTGTCCGCCAGATCGAGATCATCCGTCCCGCGGTGATCGTTACGCTCGGCAAACCGGCCGTCTCCTACCTGTTGGATACGCGCGACTCGATGACCAACCTGCGGGGCCGATGGTTCGAGTTCCACGGCATCCCGGTCATGCCCACCTTCCATCCCGCATTCCTGCTCCGCCAATACACGCCCGAAAACCGCGCGAAGGTGTGGTCCGATCTCAAGCAGGTTATGGAACGCCTTCAGACCCTCGAATTGCTGCCCGGCGCGGCAGTCGACCGCTGAGGCTTTCCCAGACCTCCCATCCCCAAAAAAGAGCCTCGGCGGCCGCGCATTTTTGTCGGAAAACCCGAAACCTCAGCCGGATTTGGACGTATGACACTATGTCCGATTTCACCCATCGACCCCCACGAGGCCCGGTGTATCAGTTCTGCTGATCGCCGGGCTTTTTTTGTGGCACGCCCTTTCAAAGGCGTGCGCTGAGCCGCGAGCGCGCAGGAAGCCCTACCGCTTCATCGGGCTGAAGTCCAAGGCGGTGTCCGCCGGCAATACCGAGAGGGCCACGGCCCGGTACCCCGTCAACTGCTTCGCGGCGGTATCGAAATCCACTTCGAACGTTAGTTCGATCTTGTCGCTGACCTTGATCGCGGCGAGCGAGAGGCCCTCGGCGAGGGGGAAGGGCATGGTCATCGTGTCCATCCCCATCTCGCCGTCTTGGCCGACGAAGTGCGGGATCGCCTCGTGGCGGACCTGGAACTCGGCGGAGGGGTTGCCTTCCTCGGGCAGCGTGACGACGAGGCCGCGGACCGTGTAACGGTCCTTGCGGATATTCGACTCCGCGGCGGGAGCGGGTTTCTCCTCGGCTTTTCGGCAAGCGGCGACGGCGGGCATCGCGGCGAGAGCCGCCATCGCGACGAGGCGCAAGAGGCGTCGCGGCGCGCTCACGCCGCCTCGACCTTGAGGTACTTCTCGACGGCGGCGAAGTCCTTCTCGACGTGCGGCATCCAGCGCATGGTCCACTGGGCCCCCTTCTTCGCCTGCACCTGCTTCGCGGATTTCTCGCGGACCTCCCAGGGGCGCTTGCCTCGGCTGACGATGACGAGGGTGCGGACGCGGTGTTCCTGGGCCGACTTGAGCAGCCGCTTGACCTTGGGATCGAAGCGCATGAGGCGCAGCACCGTGGAATAGTCGTCGTCGATCCGGATGTCCTTGGTTACGGTGCAGCGGATGCTCTGCCCGGGTTTCAGCGACTTCAGCATGGCGTCGGCCTCTCGGTCTGGATGATCCTTCCTCGCGCCCACCGGCGGGGAGGGGCGAAAAGAATAGCAGGTCCGGGGTGGCCCGTCCAGAGGCCGAATCTTCGCCCAGGTGGGGAGACGCAGGCACGCCAACAAGGAAGGCCCGCAATCAGATAACGGGGCCTCGCCCTCCGTGCGCCTCCCGGTCAGCCCAGTTTCTTCAGCCGCATCGCGAGTTCGTCGGCGTTGGGGCTGGCTTCCATGGCGACGCGCGTGTGGACGTGTTCTTTCTCGACGAGTTGCACCAGCGAGCCGTTGAAGTCGATCATGCCGGCCGCAAGCCCTTCCTGCCCCTTCATGATTTCGAGCAGTTCCGGCTCGCGCCCCTCGAGGATGTATTTGCGCACGACGGCGGTATTCACAAGGATCTCGAGGGCCGGCATGCGGTAGATGTCGGGGTGCAGCGTCGGCAGGAGTTTCTGGTACACGATCGCCCGCATCTGGTAGGCCATGATCTTGCGGACCTGCTCGCGTTCCTCCGCGGGGAACAGGTCGTAGATGCGTTGGAACGTCTGCGACGCGCTCGACGCGTGGATCGTGCCGAAGACGAGGTGCCCGGTCTCGGCGGCGTGGAGGGCGGCCTCGAAGGTCTCGGCGTCGCGCATCTCGCCGATGAGAACGATGTCGGGATTCTCGCGCACGAGCGCGCGCAGGCCGGTCTTGAAGTCGAGCACGTCGATCCCCACCTCGCGCTGGTGAATCGTCGCCTTGCGGTCCTCGAAGATGAACTCGATGGGGTCTTCGATGGTGACGATGTGGACGCTTTTACGCTCGTTCACGTAGTTGAGCATCGACGCGATTGTCGTGGACTTGCCCGACCCGGTGACGCCCGCGAGGAGCACGATGCCCTGCGGCTGCATGCATATCTCGGCCATGACGGGCGGGAGGAAGAGGTCCTCGAAGCGCCGGATGTTCGCCGTGATGAGCCGGGCCGCGATGGAGAGTTTGCCGCGGGACTGGAAGAGGTTGATGCGGAAGCGATTCTTGGCGTCGTAGTCGTAGGCGAAGTCGACCGAGCCGAACTTGTGCAGGTCGGCGAACTGCTCCTCGTCGAGGATGTGCTTGGCGATCTGGAGGAACTCCTCGCCTGGGACGGGGTCGGTGTCGAGCGATTTCAGCGCCCCCTTGAGGCGGATCTTGGGAACGGTGTCGCTCTTGACGATGAGGTCCGAGCCTTTGAAGTTGATGCAGGCCTGGCAGAACTTCCCGAAGCGCGTCTCGTGCGGGTCGTGCTTCGTGTCGGGCTGGAGGCTGACGTGCCCGGCCATGGATTCGCCGGACATGGTGTCGGTCAGGAGATTGCTCATCGAGGGTCCTTGCTCTTGGGCCGGGGTCGGCCGCGGGGCTGTTCAGGGGGTGATTCCATACGCAGGCCCCCACCCGTCGGGTGCGACGAATCACACAAAGTCGGGTTGGCGAACGCCGGCGCGATGCCCACCATCGAGGGCCGGGTTCAACAATTTACCGCGCCCCGGTAACCCGGCTGAACAGAAGCCGAATGGCTTCGCAACGAGCCCCCCGTGCAAGCGGAGGCGGGTCTTCGCAGGAATCAGGAGATACGCCCCTGCGTGCGCAGGGGGCTCGTCGCGCGGGGCGGGGATACGCCAGCGAATTCACTGCTATCATTGTGCGATGATCCGTGCCGACGACGTCCACGCCCTGACGGATTTCCAACGCCGCACGAAGGACCACATCCGCCGACTGCGGCGGAGCGGTCGGCCGGCGATCCTGACGGTCAACGGCAAGGCGAGCGTGGTCGTGCAAGACGCGGAGGCGTACCAGCGGCTTCTCGAAGACCTCGATCGCGCCGAAGCCGTCGCGGGGATTCGACGAGGGCTCGTCGCCGCGGACCGGGGGCGCGGCACGCCGGCCGGCGAGGCGCTCGACAAGATCCGGCGCAAACGCCGCATTCCGCGTGAGGCATGACGTACCGCGTCATCATCGAATCGCCGGCGGCCCGTGAGATCGACGAAGGATGGGTGTTCATCGCGAGCACGCATTCGCAGGAGGAGGCGAACCGCTGGTTCAATCGCCTCGAGGAGGCGATCCTCTCGCTAAGGAGGTTCCCGCGACGGTGCCCGCGCGCACCGGAATCCGGAGTGTTTGCGGAGGAGGTGCGTCAACTCACCTGCGGCGTATACCGAGTGTTGTTCGCCGTTCGCGGACACACCGTTCACGTCGTCCATGTCCGCCACACTGCGCGACCATCCATCGGTATGTAACCGCATCGCCGATGCCCCGACTACACTTCGCGCATGTCGCTCTTGATCGTGAGCGCCGCCGCGCTTCTCGCCGCCGGGCTGACCTTCTTCTCCGGCTTCGGGCTGGGAACGCTCCTCTTGCCCGTGCTGGCTGTTTTCTTCCCGATCGAGGTCGCGGTCGCCGCCACCGCCGTTGTCCACCTCGCCAACAACCTCTTCAAACTCGCCCTCGTCGGACGGAACGCCCGTGGGCCGATCCTGATCCGCTTCGGCGTCCCGGCGGTGTTCGCGGCGTTCCTCGGCGCGTGGCTCCTCGCGCGCATCGCGCACCTTGCGCCGCTGTACTCGTACACCTTCGCGGGCGGTGAGCGGAACATCATGCTCATCAAGGTCGTCATCGCCGCGCTCATCGCGGGGTTCGCGCTGCTGGACCTCTCGCCGCGCTTCGAGCAATGGTCCGTCCCGATGAAGTGGCTGCCGCTGGGCGGGGCGCTCTCGGGGTTCTTCGGCGGGCTGAGCGGGCACCAGGGCGCCCTGCGATCCGCGTTCCTCATCCGCGCCGGCCTGACCAAGGAGCAGTTCATCGCCACAGGCGTCGCCACCGCTGTCATAGTGGATATCGCGAGACTGGGCGTCTACGGCGTCGGCTTCGTCCGCGACGACCTCCGCGCCCTCCGCGACACCGGCGGGGGCACGCTCATCGCCTCCGCATGCCTCGCCGCGTTCCTCGGCTCGTTCCTCGGCGCACGCCTGGTTCGCAAGACAACTCTCACGGGCCTGAAGCGCCTGGTCGCCGTGATGCTGCTGCTGTTCGCCATCGCGCTGGGGGCGGGCGTCGTCTGAAACGAGCCTTCCGCGCAAGGGGAGGCGTCTTCCCAAGATTCAATAGACACGCCTCTGCGTGCGCAAGGGGTTCGCCACGCGCCACCCCCACAGCGCCAGCCCGCTCCCCGCCGTCAGCACGGCCAGCGTGCTTGCCGCGGTCAGCAGCCAGTGGTTGAAGTTCTCGCGCTCGCGGTAGTCCATGATGTGCAGCATCCAGAGGAAGTCGAAGGCGCGCCACATGTCGTTCCGCCTCGCCGTGATCTCGCCGCTGACGGCGTGGACATAGACCGTGATCCGCTCGTCGCCCGCGAGGGCCACGCGGTACGCCGGGAGAGGCTTGCCGCGGTACTCCGTCGGAGGGTCGCGCTCGATCAACTCCGTCGCGGCCGCCTCGACCCTTGCCCGGCGATCCCGAACCGCGAGTGCCTGTGCTTCCTGAGGAGAGACCCGCGGCAGGACATCCCCTGAAACCGGATCAACCGCGGCGACCACGCGCCCATGCGAATCCGCGGCGATCCACCGGACGCCCAGCCCGGCGTCCCGCAATGTCAGCGCCGCGACATCGCGCGACACCGCCCGCGCCGCCTCGACGACCCGCGCGACCGGCGCGGCTTCGCCGGCGAACTCACCCAGCACGCCCGCATGCTCCGCCGCGCCCCGCTCGCCACGCACCGCCTTGATATCAAGCAGGCTGAAGGCCAGCCCGCCCAGGCTCCACGCGAGCAGTTGCAGGCTTACGATCAGGCCGACCCAACGGTGCGCCAAGTACGCCGCTTTGCGGAGTTTCATGGGGCAGATGGTATCGACGATCAGAGTTCTCGAATCCGCAACGAGCCCTCCGCGCAGGGCAATCGCATTATCAAGAGGGTGCCCCGGTCTTGCCGTCCGCGGCAAGGCCGGGACGTACTTGCAACGCCGCCCGGCCTCGCTGCAAAGCCAGCGAGACCGGGGCAGCCGCAATAATGCGATTGCCCTGGCCCTCCGCACGCGGAGGCGCATCTCCGTCGGCATCGCAAGACGCGCCCCTGTTTGCGCAGGGGGCTCGTTGCGCTACCTCAGCCCGTATTCCTTCAATTTTCGGTACAGCGTCCGTTCGCCGATGCCGAGGAGGGCGGCGGCCTGTTCGCGGTTGCCTCCCGTCAGGCGCAGGGTCTCGCGGATGGCGCGCTTTTCCAGTTGTTCGAGCGAGGCGCCGGCGAGGGAGCCGGGAGGTCCACTTGCTTGCGCGCGTGGCTCGTTCGTGTCGTCGCCATCGTCCGCCGTCCGGATCTCGTCGGGGATGTGCCGCACGTCGAGTTTCCCGTCCGCCGCCCCCATCACGACCATCGCCTGCACCACGTTCAGCAACTGCCGCACGTTCCCCGGCCAGGAGAAACTCGTCAGACGCATCATCGCCGCGTCGGTGATGTCGGGAACGCCGATCTTCAACTGCCCCGCGAACTTCGCGATCGCGTGCCGAACGATCCGCGGCACGTCCTCGCGGCGGTCCCGCAGCGGCGGGAGCGCGATCTCCGAGCCCTTGATGCGGAAGTACAGGTCCTCGCGGAACCGGCCTTCGGCGATCATCGACTTGAGGTCCTTGTTCGTCGCGCTGACGAAACGCACGTCCGCCTTCCGCGGCTCGTTCGACCCGAGGCGGACGACTTCGCCGCTCTCGAGCACGCGCAGCAGTTTCGCCTGCATCGACAGGGGCATGTCGCCGATCTCGTCGAGAAACAGGGTCCCGTGGTGCGCGTACTCGAAGACGCCCTCGCGCTCCTTCTCCGCCCCGGTGAACGCCCCGCGCACGTGCCCGAACAACTGGTCCTCGAGCAGGCTCTCGCTCTGCCCGGCGCAGTTGAACGCCACGTACTTCCTCTCCTTCCGCGGCGAGTTCCTGTGGATGGCCTGGGCGATCAGCTCCTTCCCGGTCCCGCTTTCGCCGAGGATCAGCACCGGCAGGTTCGACGCGGCGACGGTCTTCACCGTCTGGAGAATCCGGCGCATCGGCTCCGACCCGGCGATGATCCCCTCGAAGCCCGCGTGCTGGACGAGCCCCGCGAGTTCGCCGCCGCCGGCGTGCCGGAGGAGCACCGTCTCCGCCGCCCGATTGATGAGGGAGCGGAAGAGTTCGAGGTCCAAAGGCTTCTCGATGAAGTCGTAGGCGCCGTGCTTGAACGCCGCCCGGGCCGTGGGAACGTCCCCGTGCGCCGTCACCATCACGCACTCCGCCTCCGGCTGCGTCGCCCGCGCCGCCTCCAGCACCTTCATCCCCGCATCGCTCCCGTCCGTCGCCACGCCGGCCTTTCCGCCGCTCGTCGGCATGCGAAGATCGGTCACGATCACGTCGAAGGCCCCGTGCTTCAACTCGTCGAGCGCCGCCTCCACGCCGTGGACGATCGTGCAGACGTGCCCCGGCTTCCGCAGCGCGTCGGCCATGACCTCCGCGTGGTCAACCTCGTCATCGACGATCAGAACCTGGGCCCGGGGCGTCTCGCTCATGCCGATCTTCTACCTTTTCCGCCCCGCCCCCGCGCTGAGGGCCGCCTCCACACCGCCGACGTGCCGCCGCAACCCGCATAGCGCCAACGCCATGGCGTCCGCGACATCCGCAGGCTCGGGCCGCTCGCGCAGCCCGAGAGTCTGCATCACCGCCGCCTGAACCTGAGCCTTGGATGCACGCCCGTTCCCGGTCACCGCCTTTTTCACAGTCGTCGGCGGCACTTCGACCAAGGGCAGCCCTGCCTTGGCAAGGGTGAGGAGGATCACCCCCCTCGCATGGGCCATGCTGATCGCCGTCCGAGGATGTCCATAGTGTGCAAACAGGCTTTCCACACAGGCACAGCAAGGGGCCGTCCGCTTGATGAGGGCCTCCAGGTCGCCCTCCAGTTCCCTCAGGCGCCCGGGGATCGTCCCCCGCCGGTCAAGCCGGAACACCCCCGCCTCGATGATCACGGCATCGCCAAACCCGCCTGAATCAAGGCGAATTGCGGCGTATCCTGTCGCGGACAAACCCGGGTCAATTCCCAAGGCAATCATTCATTAATCCTACAGGGTTATGGGGCTGAAACATGGCCGGATTCCGCCAACTGGATCGGGGCGGAATGTATGCGCTTTTGAGCGCATCCCCCGGCCAAGGGGTTTTGGTGCAAAAACGTTTAATCCGCCTTGAATCCTCTGGACAAACCTCGTCGGCTCGACTATTCTGTTCCTCGTTCGGTTGATTCACTTTGCCCCCCGGAAGCCGGATCTGGCGCCGTCTCGGCGCCGATCCGGTTTTTTCTTTCGCTCCTGAATCCGCAAGTTGGTGGGCACCAAACTCATTTCAGAGTTTCGTATCTGAATCGACGCGACCGTCGCGGAAGCGAACGACGCGCTGACAGCGCGACGCGATCGACTCGTCGTGCGTGACGATGAGGATGGTCATCCCCGTCTGATGCAGATCCTCGAAGACCTTGAGAACCGACTGCCCGGTGGCGGAGTCGAGGTTTCCGGTCGGCTCGTCCGCCATGAGGACGACGGGCTTGGCGACCAGCGCACGCGCGATCGCGGCACGCTGCTGCTGGCCGCCCGAAAGTTCGCGCGGGCGGTGCCCCAGCCGGTCGCCCAGACCCACAAGATTGAGTGCGGCCCGGGATCGGCTGACGCGCTCGGCCTTGGGGATCGACTGGTAGAACAGCGGCACCTCGACGTTCTCCTCGATCCGCAACTGGCTGATGAGGTTGAACGCCTGGAAGATGAAGCCGATCTTCCTCCCGCGGTAGAGGGACGCTTCTTCGTCGCTCATCGCGGCGACGTTCTTGCCATCGAGCAGGTATTCGCCCTGAGTTGGGCGGTCGAGGCATCCGAGGATGTTCATGAGGGTGGACTTGCCCGAGCCGGAGGGGCCCATGATGGCGACGTACTGCCCGCGCGGGATCACGAGGTCGACCGATTTCAAGGCCTCGACGAGCACCGTGCCGTCGGGCTTGAAATAGGTCTTTGACACGCCGCGGAGTTCGCACACGGCGGAGCGGTCAAACGGCAAAGTGGCGGAGTTGTCCGGTGCGAGGGCCGACACGGAGCCAGTGTATGGGCAGGCCTCCGGTGGGTTTCAGCGGGCCAAGCGGAGCGTCGGCTGCGAGACGGACGGCCGAGCGGGCGTCGCCCCGGAAAACACGGGCGGCGGCCAAGGGAACGCGCCGGAGCGGGACGCGGGTGTCGCTGAGCCTGTGTGGATGCGGGTCGCATCCTACGCCGCGATCTGACGAAGCCCACGGAACACGGCGCGTGCAAAGACCCGGGCTTGCATTTGAGACAGGAGATTGCCCATGATCAGCATGCTCGTTGAACTCGTTGTGCAGTATGGATTCTCGATTCTCAAGGCGATCGGCGGTCTTTGATCGCCCCCGATTGACGCCGCGTCGCGGCCGGGTTGCTCAAGGGTCAATCTGTGCATGACCTTCGAGCAGTTCGGCGCCACGCGAGTGAACATGACGCCCGGCGATGACCTCGCCGGGCGTTGTTGTTTGAGCGGGTGCCGCGGTGGGCGCTCGGCACCGAAGACCCGAAGTCGGGTCATCGGCGGCCCGGCACGCGGGCCTCATCCCAAGAGGGTGAGCGCGGTCGAGTTGCCCTCCGTGGTGATGCGGAGCATTCGGCCCGCGGCGCTGGTGAGGACCTGCTGCCGGGCGAGGTTGGCCGTGGCCGAGGCGTAGTCCGTGTCGCGGATGACCGAGACGGCGGCGGCGGTGTTCTCGGCGGCGATGGAGATGGCCCGCTGCCGCGGCGAGATCGCATCCTTCTGGAAAGAGGCGATAGAGGCCATCGCGCCGAGGACCTGGGATCTCGCGTCCCGGATCTTGTCCTGGGCGGCGGAGGCGTCGCCCCCGTTGAGGCTCGCCGATCCGCCTGAGGCGACCTCGTCGAGGCCCAGGTCGCGCGATGACGCCGTGGCGAACGAGATAGTGTCGCTGCCGACGGTGAGGGACATGTTCCCGCTGAAGAGGCGCTGGCCGTTGAAACTCGACTGGCTCATGCGGTCGACGCTCTGGAGGATCGAGTCGATCTCGTCCTGCATGGCGGCTCGCTCGGCGGGGGTGGTGGCCCCCGTGTTGGCGGCGGCGACGGCGAGGGTCTCCGCCTCGGTCAGCATGTCCGAGATTTCGCCGAGCGCCGACGACGCCGTGGACGCCACCGCGTCGGCCCGATCCAGCGAGCGCGACTCGGCATCCAGCGTGAGCAGGGCGCCGCGGAGGTATTCGGACGAGATCAGCCCGGCGGGATCATCCTCCGCGGAGTTGATGCGCAGCCCGGTGGCGAGCGTCCGCATCGTGTTGTTCCCCGCGTCGATGCCCGCGTTGAACATCCGCCGGGCCGTCATTTCCATTGAAACCGAGCCGATCCGCATGGCGATACCTCCTGTGGAGACACAGGGCCTCCGGAGTTGACTCTCCAATTCGAGGGAGAGCGATGCGGACGAGCCGGTTCGTTTGATCGCCGACATGGGATTGCCCGGGCGTCGTGATCCCTCCAAAGTGCCGCACGATGGCCCATAACCAGGAGGGAAACCCAGGGGGGATGTGACGGGAAGAAAGGCATGTGGCATGGGGCATGAGGCACGAGGGGCTGGTGGTACCATGCCCGGAATGTCGGAAACCGCACCAAAGGAAACACCGAGCAAGCAGAGGCGCGCCCTTGCGGCGCCGGTCGCGGGTGATCGCGTGCCCGCGGCGGTCGAGGCCGTGCTGCTCTCGAGCGATCGCCCGATGAGCCTCGGGAAGATCGCGCAAGCGTTGGGGCTTGAGGGCGAGGCGGGAGCGGCGACAGCGGTCCGGGGCGCGATCGAGGCGCTCAACAGGGCGTATGACGAGAGCGGTCGTTCGTTCCGGATCGAGCCGGTCGCGGGTGGGTTTCGCGTGATGGCGCGGGGCGAGTTCGGCGATGTTCTCGCGGCGCTTCACGGGATGAAGGAGCAGCAGACGCTGTCGCGTGCGGCGGTCGAGACGCTGGCGATCATTGCGTACCGCCAGCCGATCACCCGGGCCGACCTTGAGGCGATCCGCGGCGTGGCGTGCGGGGAGGTTCTGCGGTCGCTGCTTGAGAAGCGCCTGATCGACATCGTGGGCCGGGCCGAGGAACTCGGCCGACCGATGCTCTACGGGACGACGAGGCGTTTTCTCGAGACGTTCGGGCTGGCGTCGATCAAGGACCTGCCGAATCATCAGGACTTCGCGCCGCCGGTGAGCGCGAGTGTTGAGAAGAAGCCCGCGAACGAAACCGCCAAGGCCGAGGCGGAAGCATGAAGAGCACACGATTGAGGATGCTCGCGGCGGGGGTTGTTCTGTCGGCGATGCTGCCGTCCTGCGGCCCGTACACGATCCGGGGGCGCGTGATCGAGGGCGACGCGTCGTATGTTGCCGTGGTGGACAAGGACGATCACCGGCTCGACGCGCCGCGGGAGTCCGGGGTCGCCGGCGCGCTGCTCAGGCTTCAACTCGACCCCGGCCGGATCAACCGCCGGAAGATCGCGGAGGAGACCAGCGGCCAGGACGGCGCCTTTTCCCTTCCCATCGACGAGTTCGGCGCGGGGGTGCTTCAACTGGAAGGCGGCCTGCTCGTTCGGCGAACCGGATTCAAGGCGGCGGAGGGCGTCTTCACGATCCCGGATGACAAGAAACGAATCCTCGTGATCCTCGCCCCTGGGCGGGATGCGCCCGGCGCGTTCGAGGATGAGCCGACGGTTGAGGAGCAGATGGAGCAGTTCCGGTAGGCGGTGCTCCGGACTCACTTGGCGTGGGCGGGTCATTCCTCCGCCATGGCGTCGGGTCGCAGGGTCAGGATGTCGCGGAGTTGTGAGGTGCTGAGTTCGGTGAGCCAGTCCTCGCCGGAGCCGATGACGTCCTCGGCAAGGGCGATCTTGCTCTCGATCATCTGGTCGATGCGCTCTTCGAGCGTTCCCGCGACGATGAACTTGTGGACGTTGACGGTTTTGGTTTGGCCGATGCGGAAGGCGCGGTCGGTGGCCTGGTTTTCGACGGCGGGGTTCCACCAGCGGTCGAAGTGGAAGACGTGGCTTGCGGCGGTGAGGTTAAGACCGACGCCGCCTGCCTTGAGGGAGAGGACGAGGATCGGTGCCGAGCCGTCGCCCTTCTGGAAGCGATCGATGAGCGCCTGCCGCTGCGCCTGAGTCGTCCCGCCGTGAAGGAGCAGGACCTCGCGGTCGAGCCCTTGGCGGAGCATGCCCGCGAGGAGCACGGCCATCTGGCGGAACTGCGAGAAGACGAGGGCCTGCTGTCCCTCGGCGATGACCTCGTCGAGGAGTTCGAGGAGGCGCGCGCACTTGCCCGAACGCGCCGGCGAGGCGGTCTCGGAGGCATCCTCGGCGTCGTCGCGCGGGAGTTGGGCCGGGTGGTTGCAGATCTGCTTCAGGCGGATGAGCGCGGTGAGGACAAGCCCGCGCCGGCGGATGCCCTCGGCGGCGTCGACCTGCGTCAGCATCTCCTTGACGCACGCCTCGTACATCGAGGCCTGCTCGGGCGTGAGGCGGCAGTATTCCTTGGTCTCGAGTTTCGGCGGCAGGTCGGAGATGACCGTCGGGTCGGTCTTCAGCCGACGGAGAATAAACGGGCGGACCAGGGCGCGGAGTCGCCGGGCCCGTTCCTTGTCGTGGTGCCGTTCGACGGGGACCGAGAATCGCGTGCGGAACTCGTGCAGCGAGCCGAGGAACCCGGGATTGCAGAAGTCCATGATGGACCAGAGTTCCGAGAGCCTGTTCTCGAGCGGCGTGCCGGTGAGCACGATCCGGCGCGAGACAGGGAGCGAGCGTACGGCCTGGCTCTGCTTGGCGGCGGGGTTCTTGATGTTCTGGGCCTCATCGAGCACGACGCGCCGCCAGGGCACGAGTTCGAGCATCTCACGGTCGCGGTGCGCCAGCGCGTAGGTGGTGATGACGAGATCGGATTGGACGGCCTTGTTGAAGAAGGACTCGCCGGCGAGCCTCTCCACGCCGTGGTGGACGAGCAGGCGGAGCGAAGGGGCGAAGCGCTCGGACTCGCGCTTCCAGTTCGAGACGATGGACATGGGCACGACGAGGAGCGTCGGGCCGATGTCCTCGCACCGATCACCGGGATCGGCGGTCAGCGGCACGCGTTCGTGCAGGAGGAGGGCGAGGAGTTGGATGGTCTTGCCGAGGCCCATGTCGTCGGCGAGGCACGGGCCGAAGCCGAGGTTGTCGAGGAACGCGAGCCATGAGAGTCCCCGCGCCTGATAGGGGCGAAGTCCGCCATGGAAACTGGAAGGGGTATCAAGCGTCGGCATCGAAGCGCCGGGGGCGGTGGCTTCGAGCATGGTGGCGACCCAACCCGTGGCGTCGAGGCCGGTGATGGGGACGCCTGTTTCGGCGGGATCGGTGCGGTAGACGAGGCGGAAGGCGTCGGCGACGCGCATCTCGCCGCCGGGGTTCTCGTGGATGAAGTCGAGGGCGGCGCGGACATCCTCGGGTCGAACCTCGACCCATCGACCGCCGACGCGCACGAGCGGGGCTCGGCTGGCGGCGAGTTTCTCGAACTCGGCGAGCGAGAGGGGCGTCTCGCCGACGGCGATCTGCCATTCGTAGCCGACGAGCGCCTGCAACCCGAGCATGGACTGCCCGGTGCCTGATGGCCCCTTGGCGCCGGCGGCGCGCAAGGGCGCGTCGGGTGAGTTGAGTTTGAGGCGCGCGCCGATGCGGGCGGCAGGGCTGTCCCACCACTCGGGGACGTGTACGCCGAAGCCCTGCTCGATCAGGATCGGGCGATGCTCGCGGAGGAACTCGTAGGCCTGTTTCGTGTCGAGTTCAAGGCCGACGGGCGAGGGCTCGCGCATCGGTTCTTCGAGACGCCGATAGAGGCGGGCCGCCCGGGCGAGTTCCTTGAGGAGGAGGTCCTGGGGCGCGTCGATGCGTCGGCCCTTCACCGTGGCGCTGTCGGCGCGGAGGGCCCAGACGTCGTCGGCGTCGATGAGGATCGAATCATCCTCGACGGACTGGAGGTGGAAGGTGAGGGCCCAGACAATGTCGTCGCCCGGGGCCTGGAGGTCGCCGAGGGCGCCGACGAAGGTGGGCTCGTCGAGGCGCAGGCAGAGCCGCCACTCGCCGCCCACGCCTCGGTCTTCGAGGCCGGCGAGCCATCGGCGGACGGTCTTGATGAGCGCGGTGCGTCGCGGCTCGTCCACGGCGACATCGGACGCCGACCCAAGCAGACCGCCGAGCCAGGCGACCTGCGGATCGGCGGCGGGGTCTCGCCCCTCGATGGCGTCGATCATCTGCTCGCGGCAGAGCACGTCGCGCGTGCGGGCATCCACGACGCGAGTCAGGAAGTCCTCGACGATCGCGGACGCCTGGTGCGCGAAGGCATCGACCGCCGAACGAGCCGAGGGGGGCATGGCGCGGGCGAGCGTCCGGACCTTGGCGGCGGTCTGCTCATCCTGGAGCCAGGGTTGCCAGACGGCCCGGAGGCCGATCCCGTTCTGGGGCGCGAGGGCGGGAACGAGCCGTTGCTCCGCGATGAGCATCCGCGCAAGCCGCGCCGCCGCCGCGAAGAACCTGACAGAGTCGGCGAGAAGGATCCGTTCGTCCTGCGTGCTGTCGGTCTCGTTCTGTGCCGCGGCGTCTTCGATCTGTTCGAGGATGTCCGGCGCGATGGCGGGCCGAACGGCGAGGGCGACGATGCCCCACTCCTTCAGCCCGGCGGCGGCGGCGTGATCGAGATGGGCCGCGTGCCCCGCGGCGTGGGCGAGCGAAGGACTGGCGATCGGGCGCCCGCCGAGGGTCGGGAGCAGCAGCCGAGCCTCGCGGCGATGGGCCGAAGGCGGCAGTGCGCTCAGGATGATCTGCAGTCCCCTTGGCCACTCCGCGGGCGCGGCGCAGGATGGATGCACCGAGTCCGAGGTGCCCGCCTCCTTGGGGCGCTCGCCCCAGAGGAGGAGCACGCCATCGGTCCATGCCGCGTGAAGCGCGATCATCGGCGCGCTCTCCCGGCGATCTGAATGAGGGCGCTGGGACTCGAACCCAGGACCAACGGCTTAAAAGGCCGATGCTCTGCCAACTGAGCTACGCCCTCGAACGATGCGATCTCTCGTCCTCCTTGACCATACGCGAACCGGTTCCTCCGAGCGCCGCGACGCCGCGAACGCCCGTTCGGAAGGGCCAAAATCATAGCCGACCTCCCACGTCCGGCCCACCCCGACCCGGAATCCGGTCGTGTCGCAGTTTGAATGTGGCATGGGCTTTCCAGCCCATGTCCCCCG
>CAZBDZ010000001.1:0-128244 GCA_964490785.1 uncultured Phycisphaeraceae bacterium | reverse complement strand
CCCGGTTTGTCATTCCTCCGTTGCGTCGGTGGCTGGTTTGGCGGGCATGGGGACTTTGGCTTCGACGACCGCGCGGCGGATTTCGGCGAAGAGCTCGGGGTTGTCCTTGAGGAACTTCTTGGTGTTCTCGCGGCCCTGGCCGAGGCGGACCTCGCCGTAGGAGAACCATGCGCCGGACTTATCGATGACGCCGGCGGAGATGGCGAGGTCGAGGAGGTCGCCGCTGGTGGAGATGCCCTCGTCGAACATGATGTCGAACTCGGCCTCGCGGAAGGGCGGGGCCATCTTGTTCTTGACGACGCGGGCGCGGACGCGGTTGCCGATGTTGACCTCGGCGTCCTTGATGGCGCTGATTCGGCGGATGTCGATGCGGATCGAGGAATAGAACTTGAGGGCCCGGCCGCCGGTCGTGGTTTCGGGCGAGCCGAACATCACGCCGATCTTCTCGCGGATCTGGTTGATGAAGATGACGGTGCATTGACTGCGGGCGATCGCGCCGGTGAGTTTGCGGAGGGCCTGGCTCATCAAGCGGGCCTGGAGGCCGACGTGGCTGTCGCCCATTTCGCCTTCGAGTTCCGCCCTGGGAACAAGGGCGGCGACCGAGTCCACGATGATGACATCCACGGCGTTGGAGCGGACGAGGAGTTCGCAGATTTCGAGCGCCTGCTCGCCCGAATCGGGCTGCGAGACGAGGAGGTCATCGACGTTAACGCCCAGGCGGCGGGCCCACGAAGGATCGAGCGCATGCTCCGCGTCGATGAAGGCGGCGATCCCACCGGTCTTTTGCGACTGCGAAGCGACGGTCAGGGCGAGAGTGGTTTTGCCCGAGGATTCCGGGCCGTAGATCTCGACGATGCGCCCGACGGGGATGCCCTTCCCGCCGAGGGCGAGATCGAGCGAGAGAGCGCCCGTCGAGATTCCCGGCACGGCGGCGAAAGCGTTCTCGTCGAGGCGCATGATGGCGCCCTTGCCGAAGGTCTTTTCGATCTGCTGGATGGTCCGGCCGAGGGCCTGGGCCTTGGTTTTGTCTTCCACGATGACCGCCGTTTCAGCCTTTTTGCTCACTGAGGCCCCCTGTCTTTGCCGTTGGGTTGTGCCGTTGTTCGATTCGACTTGTGCCGCCTGCATGACCATATCCGATGCCTCCTTCTCCCACCAGTTGTTTGGGTCACGGTAGGATACATGTGGATATCGGCCTGTCAACCCTGTTCGGTTTATTTTCGTAAATATTTTGTGCGGGTATCCGGCCTCGGCTGTAAACCCGTTACTGGAAGGCACTTACGGCAGGCGACGCCATGCGGCGACGATCGGCGCCTTCCAAGGTTGACGGGAAGAAAGGCATCAAGGCATAAGGCATCGAGGCAGGTTGGGAAGCGGAGAGGGGGAGATTCGAACTCCCGATGACCCGAAGGCCATACCGGTTTTCGAGACCGGCTCATTCAACCACTCTGACACCTCTCCGAGAATGGTGAAGCAAGTATAGCGGGGTCGAAGGGGGCTCATTGGGGCGAGTGATACGATCCGGCGCATGGACCGCCTCGCACGGATTCTCGTCGCGTTGGATTTTTCGCCCTGCTCGGCGGATGCGTTTCGGGAGGCGGCGCGGATCGCGGCGTGGTCGCGTGCGGCGCTGGCGGCGCTGCATGTCGTGGATGTAACACGGTTCGCGTCGATCCCGCCGGACCCGCTGATGCCGGTCGGGCTTCTGGTCGAGGAGGCGCGGGAGCAATGGTCGAAGTTCGTTCCGGAATGCAAGGTTCGGGCGTCGACGCCGCTCGCGATCGAGGTGGGTCGGCCTCGGGATTTGATCGTGGAGCGCGTGCGGGCGGATAAGCATGATCTGCTCGTTGTCGGGGCGCACAGCGATTTGGACGCGAACCGGGCGATCGGCGGCACGGCGGCGGCGTGCGTGCAGCATGCGCCGGCCAAGGTGCTCGTGGTGCGCGAGGGGCAGGTCGGGGCGTTCAGGTCGGTTGTGGCGTGCGTTGATTTCAGCGAGACGTCGCGGGATGCGCTGGAGCAGGCCGTCCGCGTCGCGGCGCAGGACGGGTCGGCGCTGCACATCCTGCACGTGTACACGGATCCGTGGCGCGGACGGTCGGCGGGGGCGCAGGCGAAGGTCGATCTGGCAGCGTTCCGCGAGGCGCATCGGCGGGCGGCGGAGGAGCAGTTGCGGACGTTCTGCGAGCCGATGTCGCACGAGATCGGGGCTCTGCGGGCGGAGCATCACGCGATGCTGTCGCCCACGCACGGCGAGGGGATCATCGCGTTCGTCCAGCGGCACGGGTGCGACCTCGCGGTGCTGGGGACGCGGGCGAAGTGGAATCTGCGTGATTTTCTGTGGGGATCGACGGCGGAGCGCGTGGTGCGGGAGTGCCCTTCGTCGGTGCTGACGGTGAAGCCGGCGGGATTTGGGGAGGGGGCGGGGGGATGACGTGGCGCGCCTTTTCAAGGGCGTGCGCCTTTCGGCATGGGCTGGAAAGCCCATGCCACGGTTACGCCCCGAGGGTGCCCTTGCCGCGGTTTTTGAGCCAGAGGTAACCCATGAGGAACGTGCCGAGGGCGCTGAAGGGGAGCATCGAGCCGAACCAGATGGCGGGGACGAAGGGTGCGTGCTGGGGGTCGACGCCGGCATCGCGGAAGTGGACGAAGAGGTAGCCGATGCCCCAGCCGGAGAGCATGGCGCCGTAGTACTGGAAGGAGTCGATGATGCCCGAGGCGCAGCCCGCCATTTTTCGCCCGCCGAGGTCCATGGCGGCGGCGGAGCCGAGGATGGAATGGGTCGAGTTGCAGAAGGTGGAGATGGAAAGAAGGAGAAAGACGGCGATGGTGCTGGTCGAGAAAGGACCGTTGCTGGAGAGGGTCATCGCGGCGAGCATGACGACGGCCTCGAGCAGGTAGACGGCCATGGCGACGGGGGCGCGCTGGCCGGCGAAGAAGCGGTCGGAGATATAGCCGCAGGAGAGTGATCCGAAGGTCGCGGTGAGCGGGAGTCCCCAGGCCATGACGTTAAAAAGGGCGGACGCGCGGTCGGCGTGCCAGACTTCGAGCAGGTAGACGGCCCACCAGGAGACAAGCGCGCTGCGGACGAAGCCCGTGCAGAAGTAGGCGCCGGCGACGATCCACACGATGCGGTTCGAGGCGATCCTGCGGAGGACGTCGCGCAGGCGGACGCGCTCGCCGTCGATCGCGGGCTCGTCGTCGTGGGGGACGATGTAGCCGGCCTCCTCCGGCGCATTGCGGACGAGCATGTTCATCACGATCACCACGACCGCGAGGACGATCGGCGGGATGATGAACATGTACTGCCAGTCGAGTTTCGGGACCGCGATGGCGGCGACGCCCAGCGAGAGGGTGAAGCCGGTGGCGAGGAGGCGTGCGAACTGATTCGCGCCGACCTGCCCGAGGTTGATCATGGCGCCGAAGATTCCGGCGAACGAGCCCCGCTCTTTTCGGCGGAACCATGCGGTGTTGATTTTGATGAAGCCGGGGGCGCCGAAGGCCTGGAAATACCCGTCGGCGGAGCGGACGAGGACGAGCAGCGGGAGCACCCACGCGACGTGCGACCATGCGGCGGCGGCGAAGGCGAGGTTGAAGACGATGGTGCCCAGGGCGCCGATGGTCATGGCGCGCTTGCCGCCGATCCGGTCGGTGAACAGGCCGTTGACCATCTGTCCGACGGCGTAGCAGGCGTCGCGTCCGGTCTTGATGAGGCCGAAGTCGGCCTTGGTCAGGTTCAGATCCTTCATCAACTCCGGGGCGACCGGGTCGAGGTTGTATCGGCAGAGGTAGTAGGAGGCGTAGGTGAGTCCCAGCATGAACCAGTTGCGTCCGCGGGCGGCGCGGAAGCCGGGGGGGAAGCGTGCGCCCTCCACTCTCTGGAGTCCGTGGTCGGCTGAGGGTTCGCCCGACGAAGGCGCGTGCGCCGTCATGCGCGTCTCCGATGAGCCGGGAACTGATCCACGCGGCGTTGGGCCATGAAGTCATGTATATCGGCGACACGGGCGGGAGGCAATCCGGTGGTGGCACCCGGCGGGGGTGATAGAGTGATCGTTCGTTCGTTGCGACTCGCTTCTTTCGCCGCATGACTCTCTCGATCGCACTGCTTCTGACGGCTCTGATCCTGCTGGTCGCGGTGCTGTATTCGTCGGTGGGGCACGCGGGGGCGTCGGGATATCTCGCGGCGATGGCGCTGCTTGGCGTGTCGGCGGAGGTGATGAAGCCGACGGCGCTGACGCTGAATGTGCTCGTGGCAGTGATCGCGACCGTCCAGTTCGCCCGGGCGGGGCATTTGCAAACGCGGCTGCTCTGGCCTCTGGCGGCGGCGTCGATCCCGGCGGCGTTCGTTGGTGGGGCGATCGATCTGCCGGGGGTGTACTACAGGCCGATGATCGGCGTCATTCTGCTCTACTCGGCGTGGCGGCTGTGGGGGCGGCGGGAGCATTCGCCTGTTCAATCGGAGACCCGTTCGGAAGGGGCGTCGGGCGCGGCGCCGGGCATGGCGACGCTGCTCGTTCTGGGCGGCGTGCTCGGGCTGCTCGCGGGGATTTCGGGGACGGGCGGCGGGATCTTCCTTTCGCCCTTGCTCATCCTCACGCGCTGGGCGACAGCGAAGCAGACCGCCGCGGTTTCGTCGGCGTTCATCCTGCTGAACTCGATCGCGGGGATCGTCGGCTACGCGTCGCGGGCGGGCGGCGTGCCGGGGGATTTGCTGCACTGGGGATGGCTCTGGGCGATTGCGGCGGCGCTCGGCGGGACGGTCGGCTCGCACGCCGGGGCAAGGCGGCTCGCGTCGCCGACGATTCAACGGCTGCTCACAGGCGTGCTGGTGATCGCGGCGTTGAAGTTGATCGCGGGTTAGCGGGGCGGGGAGGTGAAAAACGGAAAGCGGAAAACGGAAACGATGCGCGTTCCAGGAGCATCCCGCGCTCCGAAGAAGCCGCCACTGACGAGTCCGCGAGGAAGTGGCGGATGCCGCCGCGCGGTTGTTTCCGCGATGCTGCATGAGTCGCCCCTATCCGTTCCTTGGTCCTCGCTGCTTCCACACCGGTACGTCCTTCTTAAACCGGTCGATGAAGTCCGCCATGGCGGCGAGGGCCTCGGCTCGGTGGGCGGCTTCGATGATGACGCGGAACGACACGCCGCCGACGGGGACCATGCCTCGGCTGTGGGTGATGTCGATGGCCTGGAGGTTGTGTTGGTCGCCGATTTCGCGGGCCAGCCGTTCGGTCTCGCGGGCGGCCATCGGCTCGTAGACCTCGTAGAAGAGGCCCTCGATGGGCTGGTCGTTTTCGGTGGCGCGCACGATGCCCTCGAACATGAGGAGGGCGCCCGCGCGGCCGTCGGTCGGGTGCGACGCGGAGCGGGCCGGCAAGGCCCCATCCATGAACTCGATGCGCACGTTCATCCGCCGCCCACCAGCGCGATCAGCGCGACTTCATCGTGTTCCCTCACGGCGGCGGTCGGCGGGGCAAAGGCGTGATTCACGGCGAGTCGGCCCTCGCGGACCAGGGAGGCGAGCGCGGGCTGCTGCCTCGACAGGGCGTCCATGATCTGAGTACACGTCGCGCCGGGCTCCGCGCGCACGACGACTTCAGCGGCTCCCGCCGCCACCGCCGCCGGGCCGAAGAGGCGGACGCGGATGGTCATGGCGGGAGTGTACGGAGAGAGGGTAATTGGTGATGAGGTGATGAGGTGATGGGGTGATGAGGTGATGGGGTGATGAGGTGAATGGAGTATTCAGCCTCCGGAGCGGCCAAGACTCACCCCCCCCCTTCAATTGCCCATCCCCTCACCCCATCACTCAGTCACCCCATCACCCAATCACCCAATCACCCCCTCACCCCATCACCCCATCACCCCATCACCCCCTCACCCCCTCACCCCATCACCCCATCACCTCATCACACCTGCCGCGGCTCGCTCAATCCGCGATAATGGTCGGTCGCGTGGTTTCGACTCCGCCCACATCTCCCGGCGAGGCCCTTGCGCTGCTTCTGGCGCGCGTTGTGGCTGTTGGCGTTGAGGCGGTTCCTCTGGATCGCGCCGGCGGACGCGTTCTTGCGAAGGAGGCCCTGACCGACCGGCCCAGTCCGGCGATCGAGGTCAGCGCGATGGATGGGTACGCCGTTCGATTGGCCGACGTCCTTCCGGGGGCGGGGGCGGGGGCGGGGGTGCTGCGCGTCGCGGGCGAGGCGCGGATCGGTCGGCCTCGGATTCAGTTCCCGGCGGATGCGGGCGTTTGCGTCCGCATCGCGACGGGGGCGCCCGTGCCGATCGGCGGCGAGGCGGTCGTGAAGCGCGAGGATGTCGCAGAAAGTCCGCTGTCGATCACGATCTCCGGCGAGGCTCTGCCGCGCATCCGAGCGGGCGACAATATCCGTCGTGAAGGGGAGAACGCGCCCGCCGGGGCGGTTGTCGCGTGTCCCGGGATGGTCATCACGCCGGCGGTGGCGGGCGCCCTGGCGTCGATCGGCGTAACCAAACCCGTCGTGCATAAGGCGCTGCGCGTCGCCGTGGTTTCGACGGGGGACGAACTTGTTCCGCCGCACGCCTCGCCCCATCCCTGGCAACTCCGCGACGGGAATGCGGCGGCGCTTGCGGCGTTTCTGCGGCCTTGTCCGTGGATCGAGTCCGTGGTCTGCGTGCACGCGCCGGATGACGAGTTTTCGCTCGATCGCGCGATCGCGCGTTCGCTGGCGGAGGCTGATGCGCTGCTTCTTTCGGGGGGCGTGTCGGCGGGGCACCGTGATCTTGTGCCGCAGGCTCTGGTGCGCGCGGGTGTGAGCGTGCTCTTCCACCGCCTGCCGCAAAGGCCGGGCAAGCCCGTTCTCGCGGGGGTCGCGGCGGAGGGTCGTCCCGTGCTTGCTCTGCCTGGGAATCCGGTCTCGGTGCTTGTTACGGCGAGGCGATTCGCGCTCCCGGCGCTGCAGGGCCGTGCGGGGTTTGGCGCGCCGGTGCAGGTCCCCTGCGTTTCGCTTGCCGATCCCGACGACAAGCGCATCGACCTGTGGTGGCATCGGCCGGTGCGGATGGTCGGTCCGGCGCTCGCGGAACTGGTTGAAACCAAGGGGTCGGGCGATCTTGTTTCGGTCGCGCGTTCGGACGGGTTCATCGAACTCCCGCCCGGGGCGGCGGGGGCCGGGCCTTGGCCCTACCATGCGTGGCTCGCATGACCGCCGGACGCGACAGCCTTTCTCACCTTGACGCCGAGGCCCGGGCCGCGATGGTCAACCTCGCGGCGAAGCCGGTGTCGCAG
Source organism: uncultured Phycisphaeraceae bacterium (assembly GCA_964490785.1). Classification (GTDB taxonomy): domain Bacteria; phylum Planctomycetota; class Phycisphaerae; order Phycisphaerales; family UBA1924; genus JAEUIV01. The sequence goes on along the minus strand of CAZBDZ010000001.1, from coordinate 120,986 downwards.
CGCACGGCGGTGGCGGAGTGCTTCGTGCGCATCAACGCGAATCTCGAGGCCGCCATCCGCGAAAACGCCATCGCAAAGGGCAACCTCCTCGACACGGCGCGGCTGGCGGGGATCGCGGCGGCGAAACGCACGGATGAACTAATCCCGCTGTGCCACTCGCTGCCGCTGGATCATGTCGAGGTTGATGCGACGCTGGAAGCGGGGCGCGTGCGAATCGTGGCGCGGGCCTCGGCCCATGCGCGGACGGGGGTGGAGATGGAGGCGCTCACCGCCGCCGCCGTCGCGGCCCTCACGGTGATCGACATGGGCAAGGCCGTCGATCGGGCCATGTGCATCGATTCGCTCCGCGTGCTCGAGAAGCACGGCGGGACGCGCGGGTCCTACGTCGCCGACGCGGGAACGTCGAGATGACGACTCCCTTTCGTGCCGCCGTGCTTACTGTCAGCGACCGCTGCTCGCGGGGCGAGGCGATCGATACCGCGGGGCCGGGGCTGTGCGAGTTCCTGCGCGAGCGCCTGCACGCGGAGGTCGTCCAGACGCGCACGGTCCCCGACGAGGGCGACCAGATTTCGCGGTGCTTCATTGAATGGTCGGAGCCGGAGCGGGGGATCGACCTGATCGTAAGCACGGGCGGGACGGGGCTCTCGCCGCGCGATCACACGCCCGAGGCGGCCCGCGCCGTGTTTCACCGTGAGCACTCGGCGCTGATGGAACTTGCGCGGCTGCGGTGCCTGCCGAAGACGCCTCGGACGTTTCTTTCTCGCGGAGTGGCGGGGACGCGCAACAACACGCTCATCCTGACGTTGCCCGGCTCGCCACGCGGGGCGGCTGATCATCTTGAGGCGCTGGTCGATGTCCTGCCGCACGCGATCGAGGCGCTGCGCGGGGAGGCTGGGGATCATGGAGTGATCGGGTAAGAGCGCCTCACGCCCTGTTGAAATGCCCTGTCCTCAGCCTGAAAGGCCGGCATTCAAGAGCCGGGGGCAGAGCGAGTCTTCGAACGCCGCCCCCGGAGAAAGCGCCCTCAGAACCTCTGACCGCACCTTGCAGGGGTGCAACTGGTGCGCGACGCGCAACCGTTTCAACAGAGCATTGGGCGCTCTAAAAGTGCCTAACACAATGCCTACCCGTCCTCGGTGGGACGGGTTTGCAACCCGTCTCTACCGCTTCTACGTCTTGCATTGTGTTGGGCACTTGCTCTGTTGAAATGCCAGTTTCTCAGCCTGAAAGGCTGGCATTCAATAGACGGGGGCAGAGCGAGTCTTCGAGTCGAAGATCCGCCGCGGCGGGCGCCGCCCCCGGTACGGGCCCCCTCCAGCCCTCTGTCCGCACCCTGAAAGGGTGCGACCCGTGCGCGATGCGCGGCCATTTCAACAGAGCATCAGGCACTCTAAAGCGAGCCTTTGGCCGGCCCCCGTGAACGGCGGCGCGCCGTTGACCTCTGTTCAATCCTCCCCTTGCCGCGCGTTGTCCGCCCGTTGGTGGGGCGATCAGGTCGTGTGATTCGACCAAGCGTTGCGAATGACAAGCGAAGCCACCCGTGCCGCATCAGGGGACGCGATCGGCGAACTCCCCGGACTCGCCTTGGATGGGAAGGCAGGTTGGTTCGTGCGGCCTCCGCTGCGCGCGAGCAGCGATGCGCGAATCGCGGCCGCAAGGCCATGCGGATCCGCGTGTGGTCCTTGCGCGCTCTCAGGGTTGGCGGGCGTCGAGAGAGCATCCGCGGCAGGTGGTGTCGCCTCGTCCGCGGAGCGAGTCGCTCGCTGAACTGTGAGCGCGTAGAACCCGCCGACGACGTTCAATCCCGGATTCGTGAAGTCGTTCGGGTCGAGCCGGAGTTTGAGGGCGTGCTCGGTCCCGGGGCCGTAGCTCCATTCCACGACGAGGGAAGTCCCGTTGACAACAGCGGGGTGCCCGTAGACATGAGCAACCATCTCGTTGCCGTAATCGGTCACGGGGGTTGTCGCCTCGGAGTACCGGACGATTCCGCCCGGACCGTGAATCCCCAGACGACCCGGCCCCGACCCGATGTTCCCATCGTCGATCACGCGCACGGACACGAAATCCGAATCTCCTGGAGCCAAGCCCCTGAGTTGTATCCTGCCATCGGAGAGGAGGTTCGCGCGCACACCGGTCGTCTCCGTGGTGCTGTTGATCCCGTCCGCGATCGAAGCAAGCGTCGTCCCCGACGCAAAGGAGAGATCGGTGCCGCCACGGACGCCCGAGAGATGCACGGCGAAGACCTCGTTTGCACCATCGCTTGGGCCCGGGCCGCCCAGGTTGAGGATCGGCGCCAGCGCCGTCGAGGATGTCAACACAAGGTCAATAGCCCCCGCTTCCCAGGGTCTTTCGACCGAGACTCGGAACGCGTATCGAGAATATTGGTACGCGGCGGGCAGACCAAACGAGTACGCCTCAACATTGGGCGCTGCGGAAACAAATGCGAACTCAGGCTCGGGCAGTTGCGGCTGGAACGAGTACCCCGTCACCTCCCGAACTTGGGCCGCGCTCCCCGCGCCGGCCCCCGCCGCCGCGTTGATCTGCCGCACGCTCTCATCGATCCGCGCGCGGACTTCATGAAGTCCCGCGGACCCGTCGCGATCCGATCGCCGGAGAAGCCGGGAGATCTCGCTCAGGCGGGAGTCGATCTGGTCGAGGGCCTCCGTGCCGGCCGCACGGGTCGCCCCGGCGCGCTCCAGTCTTGCCGCGAGGCCGAGCGCGTGAACGCCGCGACGCGCTGGTCCTGAAGCATGGGGCGACGCCCCGGCGGGGCGCGGGTTCACAGCGTCATTGCGAGCAGGGTTCATGCGGCCCTCCGGCGGGGATGCGGGGATGATCGGACCCAGCAGATATCGGGCCGACAACCGGGGGGTGTTGACCCGAAAGCGAGCGCACGATCCCGGTTTCCGGCGGGCACCGTGATCGACGACCCAGATTCGATGGCCGCAGGTAGGGCGGGTTCGGCTGCCCCGGTCTCACCGTCCTCGGCGAAGCCGGGCGACGTGGCCAATCCGCCCGGCCTCGCCGCAAAGCCGGCGAGACCGGGGCATCCGTGTCGTGCGATTGCCCCGACCGAACCCTCAACCTCAACGTCCACTTGGGGTACGGGTCGCTATGATGTCCACCCCCCGGACCCGAGCCGGTGGGCACCCCGCCCGGGTGGCGAAATTGGCAGACGCGCCAGCTTGAGGTGCTGGTCCCGGTAAAACGGGATGGAGGTTCGAGTCCTCTCCCGGGCATTCACGACGCCGAAGGGGGTTCACCAAGGCAATCGCATTATTGCGGCTGCCCCGGTCTCGCTGGCTTTGCAGCGAGGCCGGGCGGCGTTGCAAGTGCGTCCCGGCCTTGCCGCGGACGGCAAGACCGGGGCACCCTCTTGATAATGCGATTGCCCTGGGGGGTTCACAAGGCGACGATGTTGACCAGCCGCCCGGGGATCACGATCACCTTCTGGACCGTCTTCCCTTCGAGGAAGGCCTTCACCTTTTCATCGCCGAGCGCCGCCTCGCGAATGGACGCTTCGTCGGCCTCCGCCGACACAACAATCCTGCCCCGCACCTTGCCCTGCACCTGCACGGGAAGTTCGATGCTCGATTCGACGAGCATCGCCGCGTCGGCACGCGGGAATGGCTGGCGCACGACGCTCCCGGCCTGGCCACCAGCGGGGTGGAGCCGGGACCACAGCTCCTCCGCGAAGTGCGGCGTGAAGGGCGCGAGCATCAGCGTCAGCCCGGCCGCGACCTCTCGCGGCGTCGGCTTCTCGGCGAAGACCTTCGCGATGTGGTTGTTCAGTTCGATCAGTTTCGCGATCGCGGTGTTGAACGACAGGCCCTCGATGTCCCGCCGGACGCCTTCGATGGTCTTGTGAAGCAGACGGCGGGTTTCGTCGTCCGCCGGCGCGTCGCTCACGCGAAGCGAGCCGGAGTCCTCGTCGATCATCGTCCGCCAGACGCGCTGGAGGAACCGGAACACACCGACAATATCCCGCGGATTCCAGGGTTTGGACTGCTCCAGCGGGCCCATGTACATCTCGTACAGGCGCATCGTGTCGGCCCCGTACTCGTCGCAGACATCATCCGGCGTGATGACGTTCTTGAGGCTCTTCCCCATCTTGCCGAACTCGCGCACCACGGCACGCCCCTCGTACACGAAGCGGTTGCTCCCCGGCGGCTCCTCGGCGACGCGGGCCGCTTCGACGTAGGTGCCGCGCTCGTCTTTGTACGCGGGCGCCTGGATGTACCCCTGGTTGAACAGCCGGCCGAAAGGCTCCGGCGTGCTGACGTGCCCGAGGTCAAAGAGCACCTTGTGCCAGAAGCGCGCATAGAGCAGGTGCAGCACCGCATGCTCGACGCCGCCGACGTAAAGGTCCACCCCCCCGCAATGATGCCGCGCGGGATCGAACGCGGATGGTTGGTCGCACCCTTTCAAGGTGCTTGAGAAAGCCGGGAGCGCCCGCGTTCCGGGGGCGTCGCTCGAAGACTCGCTCTGCCCCCGGCTACTGACTGTCAGCCTTTCAGGCTGAGAATCGAATGTTGGGACCAAGCAACCTTCGGTCCCGCCGCGACTCTTTTCAGAGAGCATCCAATACCGCTCGACCTCCGGCCCGACAAACGCTCGGTCATTCTCCGGGTCGAGGTAGCGGAGGTAGTACCAGCACGAGCCGGCCCATTGCGGCATGGTGTTGAGTTCGCGCTTGTAGCGCTTCCGCCCGTCGCCGAGATCGAGTTCGACGGCCGCCCACTCCTTCGCCCGCCCGAGCGGCGGCTGCGGCGCGGCGGTGGGATCGTCGCTCGCCATCGGGCGGAAATCATCAAGGTCCGGCAGCGTTACCGGCAGCATCGACTCCGGCAGGGCGATCGGCCTCTCGTGGTGCGCGTCGGACTCCTCGTAGACGATCGGGAACGGCTCGCCCCAGTAGCGCTGCCGCGAAAAGAGCCAGTCGCGGAGTTTGTATTGCACCGCGTGGCGGCCCAGCCCACGCCGCTCGAGCTCCTCGGCGATGCGCTTCTTCGCGTCCGCGGTCGGCAAGCCGTCGAGGAGGCCCGAGTTGGCCGCGATCCCGTCGCCGCTGTACGCCTCGCCGCACCCGGCGAAATACCCGGCGTCCTTGAACCACCGGCAGAGTTCGTCAAAGGTGTTGAACCCGATGTTCTCGAGGGCTTCCTGCCAGGTGACGCGCATCGTCCCGCGGCGCTTGCCGAGCGCCCCAGGGGATTCCTCGAACGCGTGCCGCGCGTCGGCCCGCTTGGCCTTCAGGTCATCCTCCGGCCGGCGAGGCTTGGAGCGCACGTCCGCGAGCGCGGCGGCGAAGCCGGAGGGCGGAATCTGCGCGGATGTTACAAAGCCGAGGTAGTCCGCGAGAGTCGGGAACCAGTCCTCGCCGCGGCGCTCCGCCGGCGACGCGTTCTCACAGAAGAACTTGATCGCAAGCGTCACCCGCGGGTAGATCACGTCGCGGATCGGCAGAACGAACTGCTTCGCAAACTCGAAGTCGCGCTCGTCGTGGGCGGGCACGGCCATGATCGCCCCGGAGCCGTAGGACATCAGCACGTAGTCGGCGATGAAGATCGGGATCCGCTGATCGTTGAGCGGATTGACGGCGTAGGCCCCGATGAAGACGCCGGTCTTCTCACGCGCGTCCGCCGTGCGGTCCTTCTCCGTACGCGACGCGGCGTGCGCGCGATAGGCGGCGATGACATCCCGCGGCCCCTTCCCCTGCGCGATCAGTTCGTCCGCGCCAGGGAATCGGCCTTTCCATGCTTCAGGCACCGAGCCGCCCCATTTGTCCGCGGCCAGCGCATCGACCAGCGGATGCTCCGGCGAGAGCACCATGTACGTCGCGCCGAAGACGGTGTCCGGCCGTGTCGTGAAGACCCGGATCTTCCGCTGCCCGGCGGGGAAGTCAATGAACGCCCCCTCGCTGCGCCCGATCCAGTTGCGCTGCATCAGTTTGATCGGCTCCGGCCACCGCACCCCCTCGAGGTCGGCGAGCAGGCGCTCCGCGTAGGCGGTGATGCGCATCATCCACTGACGCAGCGGACGCTTGAACACCGGATGGTTCCCGCGCTCCGATCGTCCATCGGCCGTAACTTCCTCGTTCGCAAGCACCGTGCCGAGCGCGGGGCACCAGTTGACGTCGACGTCAGCGACGTACGCCAGACGGTGCGCATCGACGAGGGACGCACGCTCGCTCGCGCTCAGATTCTTCCAAGGCCTCTTGTCCGGCCCGGTGGGCCGCTTGGCGGACTCAAACTCGGCGATCAGTTCAGAGATCGGCCTCGCCCGCCCCGCCTGCGCGTCGTACCACGAGTTGTAGACCTGCAGAAAAATCCACTGCGTCCACTTGTAAAACGGAACATCCGTTGTGGCCACGCCGCGACGGCGCTCGTGCCCAAGCCCGAGGCGGCGCAACTGTCGGCGGAAGGTCTCGATGTTCTTCTCAGTGGTGACGCGCGGGTGCGTCCCGGTGTCGATCGCGTACTGCTCCGCGGGCAGCCCGAAGGCGTCGAACCCCATTGCGTGCAGCACGTTCCGCCCGTTCATCCGGTGGTACCGGGCGAAGATGTCCGTCGCGATGTACCCCAGCGGATGCCCCACGTGCAGCCCGGCGCCGGATGGGTACGGAAACATATCGAGCACGAACAACTTCGCCTGCGCCGGATCAAAGCCGGGTTCGCCGGGGTTCGCCGCACGATAGGCGTCGTCGCGCTCCCACCGCGATTGACAACGGGATTCGATCTCCGCGGCGAGCGCGGCGGTGTAGCGATGACGGGGAGTGTCGGAGGCTTCCGGGGGCATGAGGGGGACAGTGTAGTGGCGTGATGTCCCGGCCCTTGAAATGGGCCAGTGATTCGGGACCCTGAAACGATCCGCGCGTCCGGCGGCAGGGCGCGCGTCGAGGGGCTCGCCGTCCGCTTGCGCAGGCTGCCGGAGTGTTCAATGAACGCCGCGCCTCAGGCGGGAGCAGGAGAGGTCGAGCGCTCGGCACGGGCGGGCAAGCCGCCAGTGGCACGGGGGAATCACTTGGGATCCGTATCTCGCCCCGTTTCCACAGCCCCCGGGGCTATACTCGCGCGCCTTTTCGTCGATAACAGATTCGACGCAATCCACCCATGCCCGAACGCCTCAGTCAACTTCTTTCAAGGCTCCGCGACTACGCGTGGTGGGAGGTCGCGCTCGAAGTCCTTGTCCTCTGGCTCCTCGTCTACGCGGTCCTCCGTTTCGTCAGGGGCACGCGGGCCGCGGGCGCCCTCAAGGGCATGGTCATCCTCTTCTTCGGCGGGTGGCTCGCCGTGCGGCTCCTCAGCATGGCCGACCTCTTCCCCCGCCTCGCCATCATCTACAACATCCTCCTCGGCTACGCCGCCATCGCCCTCGTTGTAACCTTCCAGCCCGAACTCCGCCGCGCACTCATCCGCCTCGGCGAGACGCCCCTCCTCTGGGGCTCCGGCGCCCAGATGCGCCCCGTCATCGACGCCATCACCGAGTCCGCCGCATTCCTCGCCAAGAACCGCTTCGGCGCCATCATCGCCATCGAACGAAACGTCGGCCTGCGCGACGCCATCGAGTCCGGCCGCCTCCTGAACGCCGACGTCTCCTCCGACCTCCTCAGCAGCATCTTCTGGCCCAACAGCCCGCTGCATGACATGGGCGTCGTCATCCGGGGCGACAAGATCATCGCCGCCGGCGTGCAGTTCCCGCTCGCCGATGCAGGCGACATGCCCGACGGAAACCTCGGCACGCGCCACCGCGCCGCCGTGGGACTCGCGCGATCCAGCGACGCCCTCGTCATCGCCGTCAGCGAGGAAACCGGCGCCATCAGCCTCGCCGACGGCGCCGCCTTCCTCCGTTGGCTCACCCCCGAGGCCCTCCGCGAACACCTCCTCAAGCGCCTCCGCGCCCCCGCCGCAGCGGCCGCCCCAGCCAAACCCGACGCCCCCGGCCCGCCCGGCGGCATCGAACGCCGAGGGATGATGTCCCGCAGCGAGGAGCAGGCCCACCACCGTCGGAGGGCGTCGGATGCTTAACCGCGCCCGCAACGTCCTCGTCGTCACCCTGTTCGCGCTCGTCCTCTGGATCTTCGCCGAATCCGAGAGCCTCGGCGAATACTCCAGCCTCGCCTCCGTCCGCTTCACCCCGGGCGACAGCGCCGCACGCCTCATCGCCCCCGATCCCTCCTTCGACGGCACCGTGACCATCGACCTCGTCGGCTCCAAGGCCGCCATCAGCCGATCCGAAGCCGCGCTCGCCGGCGGAATCCGCCTCGAACCCGGGATGCCAGGCATCCCCGCCTCCGACGGCCGGCACACCGTCAGCCTCATCCGCGCCATCCAGGACTACGCCCCGCTCAAACGCACCGGCGTCCGCATCGCCAGCGTCACCCCCCAGGCCGTCGAAGTCCAGGTCACCGAACTCGTCACCATCGAAGCCCCCATCGACCCCGCCCTCGAAGGCGTCGAAGTCGTGGGCGAGGTCCGCCTCGTCCCCGACCGCGCCTCGATCCGAATCCCCAAGTCCGCCGCCGGCGCGCAGCCGGAATCTCTCCGTCTCCGCGCGCGCCTCGACGAGCGCCAACTCTCCCGCCTCCCCGCCGGCGGCCCGGTCAAGGAGGAAGCCGCGCTCCTTCCGCCGCCCGCGCTCGCCTCACTCCCCGGCTTCTCCATGGACCGCGCCACCGCCACCATCGAGTTCACCATCCGCAGCCGCAGCGACACCGAGAAACTCGCCTCCGTCCCCGTCCAGGTCGTCCTCCCCCCCGTCGAAGTCGGCCGATGGATCGTCGAGATCGAAACGGAGGACCGCTTCCTCGCCGCCGAAGCCTCCGGCCCGCGCGAAGCCATCGACCGCATCAAGTCCGGCACTGAAGCCGTCATCGCCATCGTCGCCCTTTCCAGCGACGAACTCCAGGCCCGAATCCCCGCGAAAGACGCGACCTTCGCCATCCTCCGCAACGGCGTCATCACCGCGCGCCCCGAACTCGCCGTAACAACGGCGAAGTCCGCCGTTCGCCTCCGCATCGCGCCGAAGGACACACCCGGGGCCGCGCCGTGAACTCGCCGGACGCAGCCATTGAAGCCCAGTGCCGCCTCGCCGCGGAACAGGCTCGCGACGCCGCGTGCGCACTCCGCCTCCTCACCGCCGGCGACCGCGACCGCCTCCTCCGCGACATGGCCGCTGCCCTCCGCGCCGCCGCGCCCTCGATCCTCGCGGCCAACCAGCGCGACATGGACGCCGCCGACGCCCTCCCGCCCGCGATGCGCGACCGCCTCCGCCTCGATCCCGCGCGCGTCGAATCCATCGCCGCCGCCGTCGATCAGGTCGCCGCCCAACCCGATCCGCTCGGCCAGATCGTCGAAGGACGCCGCCTCGCCTCAGGCATCCGCCTCGAACGCCGCCGAATCCCCATCGGCGTCATCCTCATCATCTACGAGAGCCGCCCCAACGTAACCAGCGACGCCGCCGCACTCTGCATTAAGTCGGGCAACGCCGTGATCCTCCGGGGCGGCAGCGAGTCGATCCACTCCAACCGCGCCATCGTCACCGCCCTCCGCGCCCCTCTCGACGCCCGCGGGCTCGACCACGCCCTCGCCTTCATCGACTCCACCGACCGCGCCGCCATCGACGCACTCGTCCGCATGCGCGGCCTGATCGACCTCGTCATCCCCCGCGGCGGGCCGGGACTCATCGCCGCCGTAACCGAATCCGCCCGCATCCCCGTCATCAAGCACGACGCCGGCAACTGCCACGTCTACATCGACGAATCCATCGCCGGCTTGGAGGACGCCGCCGAACGCATCGTCGTCAACGCCAAGGCCCAGCGCCCAGGCGTCTGCAACGCCGCGGAGAAACTCCTGGTCCACGCCGCCGCCGCACCCGCCATGCTCCCCCGCCTCTGCCGAGCGCTTCAATCCGCGGGTGTCGAGATCCGCGCCTGCGAGCGATCGCGCGCCATCGTCCCAGGCCTCGAACCCGCGGGCGACGACGATTGGCCCCGCGAATACCTCGACCTCATCATCGCCGTCCGCGTTGTCAACTCCCTCGACGACGCCGCCGCCCACATCCGCCGCTTCGGCTCACAGCACACGGAGGCCATCGTCACCACCTCGATCCGCGCCGCCGAGCGATTCATCGCACTCCTTGACTCCGCGAGCATCATGGTCAACTGCTCCACTCGCTTCGCCGACGGCGGCGAGTTCGGCCTCGGCGCGGAAATCGGCATCTCCACCAGCAAACTCCACTCCAGAGGCCCCATGGGCGCCGCAGACCTCACCACCACCCAGTGGATCCTCCTCGGCGACGGCCAAACCCGCGCCTGATTCCGAACGCCCGATACCACCGACCGTGGCTTCGCACGGTCGGTGCATCCTCGCACCCAGGGCAATCGCATTATCGCTTCGATGTGCCTCACAGCCCGCGGAGCGGGCGTGGGTTCCTTGCCCCGGACGAAGTCCGGGGGTTCGGGAAGTCGCCGCCTCCGGAGCCCCGGATGGGGCGACGGCCGCACCGCAGTTCGCCGCGCAACGGCTTGCAACACGCCTCCTTCGCCCCGCTGGGGCTCTGCCCAAGTACCCGCGAACCCCGGACCCCCCGGACTTCGTCCGGGGCAAGGAACCGGCGCCCGCGTTGCGGGCTGAATACCAATCCAGCCGCCCAGGTCCTCGGAAGTGATCTTGCGATTGCCCTATCCTCGCACCCGAGTTGCCCTCGTCCCCTCGCCGATGTATCAACCATGCCAATGGCACGCTCCCTTCAACGATGGGTCCTGATCCTCGTCGCCTTCTGGGCGCTCGGCCCCGCCGCCGCGATGCTCATGAACGCCGTCCGCGCACCCGACGGCGGGCCGGATGCCTCCATCTTCCTCTCCGAATCACCGATCATCGCCATCGCCGCCGCCGCCGCCGCATTCGTCCTCGCGCTCCTCGTCGGCGTCATCGGGTCGCGCATGTTCGGCACGCGCTCGGGCCTCTTCATCGCGGGCCTCGTCATCGTCTGGCCCGCGTGGACCGCGGGCACCGTCATGGGAATCCTTCGCGGCACGCAATCCCCCCACTCACTCTGGACTCTCGCCCTCGAAGGCCTTCTCGTCGCCGCATCGACCTTCGCCGTCGCTTTCATCATCGACCGCGCGCAACCGATCGCGCCGAACACGCCGAACATCCTCAAAGCCAAACCGCCTTCGGCCTCGCTCCCCATCGGCCCCATCGCCGCGCTCCTCGCCGGGATCATCGCCGCCTTCGCGTGCGCTCAAACCGAAATGCCGGGCCAGGCCGTCGCCGCCGCCTTCTTCGCGGGACTTCTCGGCTCGCTCGTCGGAACGCTCGCCGACCCGCGCACACGCCTCGCATGGCTCGTCGCCCCGCTCGCACTCCTCGCGTTCATCGGCCCGGCCTCCGCCGCCATCCTCGACGGCGACGCCGCCATACCCCACCTCTACGCAGGAACCATCACCCCGCTCGCCCGCCTCACCCCCCTCCACTGGGCCGCGGGACTCCTCCTCGGCGTGCCCGTCGGCGCATCCTGGGCCGCCGGAATGCTCAAGAAACCAGCCACCACCTGACCCCCCGTGCCACTGGCGGCTCGCCCGCCAGTGCCGTCTTGCAGAACAAACAGGGGCCGGACGAATCGTCCGGCCCCTTGCGTGGAGCAGCCACGAGTTGATGATCCGAGTTACGGATGCCAGTTGACGAGGACGCCGGTGAGGTCGGCGAAGTCGATGTCGCCGTCGCCGTCCACGTCGCCCTGCGGACCGGCGACGTCGCCGAGGTCGAGGAAGTAGTCGGCGGCGGCGCCGGTGGCCTCGAGTTCGGTGAAGATGTCGAAGAACGAGTCAACGGCCCTGCTCGACATGCCGCGGACCGTCATCCGGTAAGAGCCGGGCGCGAGTTCCGGATGGAGGCCGGCCGACCCGTCGTTGTCCGGCGAGAAGCATTGCGTGTCGGCGAGCGCGCCGTCGGAGGCGCGGCGGAACTCGGCGATGTAGACGGAGTTCGGCAGGCCCGCCACCGTCGACGGGACCGGAACCGGGACGTGAACGATGATCGCCGAGCGATAGAGCACGAAGGCGAGGTCTTCCTCGAGTTGATCGCAAACATCGAAGAGGGGCTGGGTGATTCCACCTCCGGCGTTTCGCTGGAGCGCGGGGCAGTTCTTGATGTTGCGGTGCGCGGACCACTCGAAGTCCAAGGCGTTGAGCGTCGGGCTCTGCATCCCGCCCGCCACGCCGTCAACCTCAGAGATCTGGAGCCAATAGCGGTTCCCGGCCTGTTGAGTGAAGGGGGTCGGCAGGTTGGCCTGGAAGCGGTACACCTTGCGGTCGCGGCAGTCGTAGCCGACGAGTTGGTTTGAGGCGAGGACGCAGACGGAGTAGAGGAGTTGCTGCGGCTGGCAGGCGGCGGTGGTGCCGCTGAAGATGCGGATCAGGAACTGGCGGTTCGGCGTCTGGTTCGGCTGCGGGGACGTGCCCCACCAGCGCAGGCGCACGATCGGCCCGCTGGCGGTGCAGATCCAGTCGTCCATGGCGATCGGGGCGAACGTCATCTGGTTGCCGTTGCAGTCGCGCACGATGGATGCGTGCGAGTGCCAGGGCTGGGTCCAAGGCTGCGAATACTTCCAGGTGATCAGCGGGACAGCAATGATCTGGGCCGACGCGGAGACTGTACAGACCAGCCCCATGAGCGCGGCAACGGCGAGAGACTTCAGACTGCGGACCATGAATGGGAACTCCTTGCGTGGGCAGTGATGCTGCCGGCCGTCGAACCAATCGCCCTTGGGAACGGGGGGCGCGGCCGATATCTCCCATGAAGGAGAACGCCGTCCGCGCGGGAACCGGCGCGCGAGAGGTGTCAACGAATGAGGGGACCGAACATGCGTTCGGTCCCCTCAGGGTCGGATCAGGTGTGCTCGCTTCGCCACGGCCTGGAAAGGCCGTGCCACGACATTACGGGCGCCAGTTGGCGAGGAGAGAGGTGAGGTCGGCGAAGTCGGTGTCGCCGTCGCCATCGACATCGCCTGGAGGGCCGGCGACATTGCCGAGGTCGATGAAGTAGTCGGCGGTGCCGCCGGCGCCTTGGATTTCGGTGAAGATGTCGAAGAAGGAATCAACGGCACGGCGTCCCATGCCGCGGACCGTCATCCTGTACATGCCTGGGTCGAGTTCGGGGTGGAGAGAGGCCGAGCCGTCGTCATCCGGAGTGAAGCATTCGACGGCACAAAGGGTGTCGGGATCGCCCTGCTTGCGGAACTCCGCGACGTAGACGGGGCGCGGGAGCGTGGCGAAGGTGGAGGCCGGGTTGTTGGGAACGTGGACGATGATCGCGCTGCGGTAGAGGACGAAGGAGAGATCCTCTTCGAGTTGATCGCAAACGTCGAGCAGCGGCTGGATGTAGGTGGGGCCCGGGAATCGCTGCAAGGCCGGGCAGTTCTTGAGGTTCCGGTGGGCGGACCACATGAAGTCCACGGCGTTCAGGGTCGGGCTCTGCATGGCCCCGGCGGCGCCGTCAACCTCGGCGATCGAGAGCCAGTAGTGCGTGCCCGCGATCTGGCTGAATCCGGCGGCGCCCGTCGGAAGGTTCGCGCTGAAGCGATAGACCCTTCGCTGGCGGCAATCGACGTTGACGTATTGGTTCGTCGCGAGAACGCACGTCTGGTACACGAGATTGGCCGGGCGGCACTGCGCATCGGTGAAAATGCGGATCAGGAACTGGCGGTTGGGAACCTGGTTCGGCTGGGGAGAGACGCCCCACCACTGGATGCGGACGATCGGGCCGGAGGCGGTGCAGATCCAGTCATCCGCGGCGACGGGGGCGACGCCCGTGGCGAACTGCATGGGATTGCCCGCGCAGTCGCGCACGATGGAGTCAAAGGCGTGCCACGGCTTGACCCATGGCTGCTGGTACTTCCAGGTGACGAGTGGGATTGGGACCAGTTGCGCCGAAGCGGATGCGGCACAGACGAGACCCGCGAACAGCCCGGCGAACATCGCCTTGAACGAACGATTCATGATCTGGAACTCCTTGTGGTTCACTCTCAACTCATATGGCCGTCGAACCAGAACGCCCAGGGGACACTGGGCACGGCCGATTCTCCCGCAGGGGACAGCGACAAAGGGGACGGAAACCGGCGCGCCGGTCGTGGAAAACCCAACCGGCGGGCTCCGCCTGGCATTCACCATGCCTTTCGAGGCCGAAAAAGCAAGGACGAATGCCTGATTTGGAGGGATAGGAAAGTCGGCGAAGGACGGACTTGAGGGATTGGCTGATTGCAGCCGGATTATCTGATCGGGCAGAATTCCCATGCGCGGGCGGGATGTGGATCGGTCGGGTCGCGGGCGTGGTTCTCGGTCTTTTGTGAGGTAGACTGCCTGAAGCCGGCGCGCCGACGTGTGAGCGGCGCATCCGGTGAAGGAGATTGCCATGTTCAAGAAGGACAAGAAAGTGGTGTGGGTCATGGCGGCGTTCTGTGCGGCGACGATGGGCGTGATCGCGACGGCGGCGTTGGCGGTCGGCGGCGGCGGTGGCCGGCGTTGCGGGCCGAGGCTTTGCCCGGACCTCTGGGCGCCGGTGATCTGCTCCAACGGCGTTACGTATCCGAATCAGTGCTACGCGGACCGCGCGTGCGCGACCGGGTGCGTGCCGACGGGCGACATCTGATCGCATCGGAATAGTGGTCGGTCTTTCGAGGATCCCGATGGCGGGGTCCTCGTTTTCGTTTTCGGGCTCGGTCCGGAGTCGCGCCGCCCCCGCGGTGAAAGCGGTGACCGCGGCTCACCTGCCGGTGTCGGCGAGGCGCTCGATGGCGTGTTGCAGTTCTGCTTGCTGTCGCGGGGAGAGTTCGCCGTAGTAGGCCTTGACGAGGGCTCCGTCGGCGTCGAGGAGGAGAGCGGCGGGCACCATCGGGACTCTTCGGAGCCAGGTCTTGAACGGGTCTCGGACGGCGACGGCGGGGAGGACGGACGAACCAGGATGCGCGAGCGTTTCGGGCGACGCCGCGTCGATCTGGATTTCGGCGGCGACGACGGCTTGGGCGGCCCACGATTCCGCGAGGGCGTTGAAGTATGGGAGCGAGAAGGCGCATGATTCGCACGAGCCGTTGGTGAGAAGGAGGATTGTGGCGCGTCGGCCGTCGGCGAAGTCGAGCGGGTTTGAGTCGTCGGCCGGCTTGCGGGCGAGCAGGTCGAGCGCGGGCGGGCGTTCGCCGGCGACGAGGCCCGTGGAGCCGACGCCTTCGAGGGCTTCGCTGAAGAAGGCGTTGAGTCGGCGGTTCTCGCGGAGAAGGAGAAGGACGAGAACGCTGAGCGCAACGCATGCGACGACAGTAAAGGCCGTGAAGACAAAGTAGATGGTCGGCATTCGAGTGCGTGCGGCGTCGGGCATGCGAGAAGAGTACCGGGCGTCCCGCAGGACGGCACCGGTTGGCTTTGGGACCAGTGGTGATTGTTTCGGGGCGCGCCTTGGGCGACGTGGAGGGAGTTTTGCTCTGCGACGAGGGGGGCGCGGCGGCGTGGTTTCAGCGCGCCGAGACTGGGCACGGCGCTTGTTGTGTGATCGGGCGCGGAAGGTGTGTGGCCACGGGCGACTGCGCTGGCCGTGGTGCCTCGGGACACCGACCGTGCAGAGCCACGGTCGGTGGCACGGGTTGCGGTACCCGGGGGCACCGACCGTGCAAAGCCACGGTCGGTGGCACGGGTTGCGGTACCCGGGGGCACCGACCGTGCAAAGCCACGGTCGGTGGCACGGGGTGTGGTACCCGGGGGCACCGACCGTGCAAAGCCACGGTCGGTGGCACGGGGCGTAGCACCCGGGGGCACCGACCGTGCGGAGCCGCGGTCGGTGGCACGGGTTGTGGTATCCGGGGGCACGCCCTGGAAAGGGCGTGGCACGATTACACTGGCGGGGTGATTGATGATTTGGGTTCCAAGCGTGCGACGGTCATGGGGCTCGGGCGGTTCGGCGGCGGCGTGGGGGTTGTGCGCTGGCTGGCGGCTCAGGGGTGCGATGTTCTCGTCACGGACCTTGATCCAGCGGAGAGACTGGGGCAATCGCTCGCGCAGATTGAGGATCTCGTGCGGGCCGGGGCCGTGGCGTTGCGGCTGGGTGGGCACAATGTCAGCGACTTCACGGATACGGATCTCGTCGTTGCGAACCCTG
Source organism: uncultured Phycisphaeraceae bacterium (assembly GCA_964490785.1). Lineage (GTDB taxonomy): Bacteria > Planctomycetota > Phycisphaerae > Phycisphaerales > UBA1924 > JAEUIV01. The sequence goes on along the minus strand of CAZBDZ010000001.1, from coordinate 104,841 downwards.
CCGTCCCGATGCCTTGGGAGAACCGGTTTCTGCGGGCGGCCCAGGCTGCGGGAGTGCCGATTACGACGGAGATTCGGCTGCTGATCGAGCGTCTGCCGAACGTGATGCAGGTGATCGGCGTGACCGGTTCGGTCGGGAAAAGCACGACGAGCGCGATGATCGCGCACATCATGCGGGAGGCGGGGTTGACGGTGTATCTCGGCGGGAACATCGGGGGGTCGCTGCTTCAGGATGTGGAGCGGATCGGCGCGGATGACTGGGTTGTGCTTGAACTCTCGAGCGCGATGTTGCATTGGCTGTCGTGCCGGGCGGGGTATCCGGCGGCGCCTGGTTGGTCGCCCGGGATCGCGGTCGTTACGAACATCCTGCCGAACCATCTTGATTGGCATGGGGACTTCGACCACTACCGGCGGAGCAAGGCCCAGATTCTGCGGCACCAGACGGAAGGATCGGCGGCCAAGGTGCATGACTCGCTTCGCGAGTGGCTGGTGCAGGTGTTCAGGGAGGATGATCTGGAGGGGTTTTTCATCGAGTTTGTGCGTGATGAACATGCGGCGGTGCTGCCGGCGCTGGCGGTGCCGGGGGGTCATAACCGGGTCAACGCGGCGATGGCGGTTTCGGCGGCGTGTTGCGCGGCGTTGGAGTTTGAAGCGGCGGCGCGGGCGGTGGCGACTTTTCCGGGGCTTCCCGATCGGCTGCAGTATCTCGGCGAGTTCGGGGGCGTCCGGGCGTACAACGACTCGAAGTCCACGACGCCGGAGGCCGCGCGGCTGGCGATCGAGTCGATGGATGACCCGTCGCGTGTGCATCTGATCTGCGGCGGATATGACAAGAAGATCGACTTGACGCCGATGGCTGAGGCGGCGACGCGGTGTCGCGGGGTTTACACGATCGGGGCGACGGGGCGTTGGCTGGCGGAGCACGTGCGAGGGGCCGTCGCGTGCGGGACGCTTGACGAGGCGGTGAAGGCGGCGCGTTGCGCGGCGGGGACCGGGGAAGTGATTCTGCTGTCGCCTGGGTGCGCGTCGTGGGATCAGTTCACGAATTACGAGGAGCGCGGGAGGCGGTTTGGGGAGTTGGTTCGCGAGCGAATGCCTTGACGCCTTGTGCCTCGCCGGCCCTTTTCCCATCAATTGTGTTCTGAAGTCCTCACTCCGCCTCGGCGGCGAGCATGTCGCTGTAACTGACGGCGATGGCTTCGCCGAGGAGGACGGGGCCGAGTTCTCGTGCGATGCGTTCGACCTCTCGGCGGCAGACGCCTGCGTGTTGGCGCGGGGTGATGAGGGCCTCGATTTCGAGGAACCGGCCGAGGCGTTCGACCTCGTCGATGTGGAGGCGGATTTCGCCCATGAGCCAGACTTCGCGGGTTTTTTCGACGATGACCCAGACGGGAAGCGGGCGCGTGCCGAAGCGGGTGAGGGCTTCCTGCTCGGAGTAGATGGTGAAGTTGCTGAGGCGCGGCTTTGCGCGGTTGGGGCGGTGATAGAGGATCCACTCGGTGCCTTCGCCCTCGACTTCGCGTTTTTTCAGGCGGCCGTCGGGGACGCGGTAGTAGGTGTCGCGCTGTCGGAGGGTGGCGGCGAGGCGCGCGCCGAGGCGTGCGAGGACGGTGCGGCAGAGGGGCGGGTCGCGGAGTTCGTATTTGATTTCGACGTTTTGCATCGTGCGAATACTCAATCGGCGTTGCGCCGAATCACCACGGGATTCGCTGCGCGGCGCCTCCGCTCATCCCGAGCGTGCGTGCGATGGGGCGTCGATTCGCATCAGGCTTCGCCGAGTTCGTTCAACAATCGCGGCTCGTCCCAGGTTTCGATGCCGAGTTCTCGTGCTTTGGCGAGTTTCGAGCCTGCGTCGCGGCCGACGATGACGAGGTTGGTGTTTTTGGAGACGGAGCCTGTTACTTTGGCGCCGAGGGATTCGAGTTTCTCCTTGAGGGTTTCGCGTTCGAAAGCGTCGAGGGTTCCGGTGAGGACGATGGTCTTGCCGGCGAAGGGGTTGTCGGCGGACTTGGCGGGATGGGAGGTGTTGAGGAAGTCGGGGTTGTCGAAGGTGAGGCCGACGGATTGGAGTTCGTGGAAGGTGCGTTTTCCTGCGGCGGAGTGGAGGTATCGGTGGATGACTTCGGCGCGGACGGGGCCGAAGCCTTCGACGGATTCGATGTCGGCGGTCGAGGCGGCCATGAGGTGTTCGAGCGAGCGGAATCGGTGTGCGAGGAGTTTGGCGTTTGCGGGGCCGATGTGTCGTACGCCGAGCGAGCCGAGGATGCGGGCCATGGAGCGGGACTTGGCGGCGTCGATGGCGGCGATGAGGTTGTCCACCTTTTTGTCGCCCATGCGTTCGAGTTCGATCAGGCGTGGGCGGTGGCGCGGGAGGCGGAAGATATCGGCGAAGTGGTCGAGGGGGATGTCGGCGGAGGCTGCGCGGATGAGGTCGATGGTTTTTTCGCCGAGGCCTTCGATGTCCATTTGTTTGCGGCCTGTGAACCAGATGAGTTTCTCACGGATCTGAGCGGGGCATTCCGGGTTGATGCATCGGCGGCCGGTTTCGTGGGTTGTGCCGCGGGCGGATTCGTCGGGTTCGATTTCGGTGGGGCCTTCGCAGGCGGGGCAGCGGTCGGGAGGGGCGACCGGGCGGCCTCGCTTGCGCGTCGGGCTGTGATGATGCACGACCTCGATGACCTGTGGGATGATCTCGCCGGCTTTTTCGATGATGACGGTGTCGCCCTCGCGGAGGTCTTTCTGGGCGATGAGGCCGTAGTTGTGCAGGGTTGCGTGCTGGACGGTGGTCCCTGCGAGGAAGACGGGCTCGAGTGTGGCTCGCGGGGTGATGCGGCCGGTTTTTCCGACCTGGTGCTCGACGCGGAGGAGGATGGTTTCCTTTCGTTCGGCGGGGTATTTGTAGGCGATGCACCAGCGCGGGCTCTTGCTGGTGGCGCCCATTGCGTCCTGGAGGGCGAAGGAGTCCACGCGGACGACCATGCCGTCGACCATGCAGGGGAGGGAAGGGATGCGGGCGCGGAAGCGGTCGATGGCGTCGATGATCTCGTCGGCGGATTCGCAGAGGATGGTGTCGGGGGTGGGGATGCCGAGGGCGCGGATGGATATAAGGAAATCTGAGTAGGAAGTTTCGAAGTCGGGAGGTTCGCAAGCGCCCCGGCCGTGGGCGACGAAGCCGAGGCGGCGGGAGGCGGTGATCCTGGGGTCGAGGTTTTTGAGCGTGCCGGCGCAGGCGTTGCGTGGGTTGGCGAAGAGTTCCTCGCCGTCGGCCTCGCGTTCTTCGTTGATGCGGTGGAACTCCTTGGTGGGGAGGTAGATTTCGCCGCGGACTTCGAGGAGTCTGGGGGGGGTTGGCGCGTGGGGTGTCCCTCCCCCCCGGCTGGCGCCGGGCCCCCTCCCAGGGGGAGGGGGAGTTAGGAGGAGCGGGACGGCTTTGATGGTGCGGACGTTGGCGGTGACGTCGTCGCCCTTCGTGCCGTCGCCTCGGGTTATGGCGCGGGTGAGGCGGCCTTGTTCGTAGCGGAGGGAGATGGCGACGCCGTCGATTTTGGGGTCGCAGGCGAAGCGGAGGCCACTGGCTTGCGCGCGTGGTTCGCTGGATTCGAGGAGTTTCGTGCATCGCTCGACCCATGCGCGGACCTCGGCGGCGCTGTAGGTGTTGTCGATGCTCATCATGGGGACGGCATGGGCGACGGTCGTGAAGCCGGGGGAAGGCTCGTCGCCGAGGCGCCTGGTGGGGCTGTTCGGATCGTCGAACTCGGGGTATCGGCGTTCGAGGTCGGCGAGTTCGGCGAGGCGTTCGTCGTACTCCTGATCGGAGATGAAGGGGTTGGCGTCGGCGTAGTAGGCGCGGTTGGCGCGGTTGAGGAGGTCGCGGAGTTCCGCGATGCGGGACTCTGGGGAGGGGCGGGACATGTCGTCAGGATACGGAAGGCGCGGGAGTGATGAGAAGAAAGGCATCGAGGCAGGAGGCATCGAGGCATGTCTGTAGGATGCCCGCATGACGGCACGGCTGCTCGATGGGAAGGCGTTGGCGGAGGCCGAGAAGCGACGGATCGCGGAGCGGGTCGCGGCGTTGCGCGCGGGGGGAGGGGCTGTGCGGCTGGACGCGGTGCTGGCGTGCGGGGATTGCGACGCGGCGTCGCGGGTGTACGCGGAGAATCAGCGGAAGATGTGCGGGGATCTGGGGATCGAGTACCGGCTGCACGAACTGCCGACGGGATGTCGCGGGGAGGAGATCGCGGAGCAGGTGGAACGGCTGAACCACGATCCGAATGTCCACGCGGTGATGGTGCATCTGCCGCTGCCGGCGGGGGTGGATGCGTACCGGATTCAGAGTCTGATCTCGGCGAGGAAGGACGTCGAGGGGGTGAATCCGGCGAACATCGGGAACATCGTGTACGGGCGGAGTTCGTTGGCGCCATGCACGGCGCTCGCGGTTTTGAAGATGATCGACGCGACGGGGGTCGAGTTGCGAGGGAAGTTCGCGGTGTGCGTGGGAGCGTCGGACATCGTGGGCAAGCCGGTGGCGGTGATGCTGATGCGGCATGAGGCGACGGTGGTGTCGTGCACGGTGCATACCAAGGAGATCGCGGCGCTGACGCGGCAGGCGGAGATTCTGGTGTCGGCGGCGGGCGTGCCCGGGCTTGTGAAGAGGGATTGGGTGCGGGAGGGGGCGGTGGTGATTGACGTGGGGATCAACCGGGTTGCGGGCGCGGATGGGAAGCAGCGCACGGTCGGCGACGTGGCGTTTGAGGAGGTGAAGGAGATTGCGGGATGGATTTCGCCGGTGCCGGGGGGCGTTGGGCCGGTGACGGTGGCGATGCTGCTGGTGAATGTTCTGGCGGCGGCGGAGGGGGCGGCTGCCTGACGGTCGCGGCTCCGTCATGGAGTTGACTGCGCGAGTTGGTCGGCTTTCTTGAAGAGGCGGTCGGCGTCTTCGGTGCGGCCCATTTGTTTGAGGATGAGGGCCTTGAGGCGCGTGGGGGCGGGGTTGTTGCCGGCGAGGGTGATGGCTTTGTCCACGCTGCGGAGGGCGGCGGGGAGGTCTTTTTCGTGGCGTTGCCAGAGGGTCTGGGCGAGGTATCCCTCGTGGCGGTCGGGGGCGAGGGTGATGAGTTTGCTCGCGGCGGTGCGGAGGTGGCGGTCGTCGTTCATCATGACGGCGACTTCGCTGAGGCGGATCCAGGCTTCGATGTCGGTTGCGCCTGCTTTGCCTTCGACGAGTTGCTGGAGGATTTGGCGGGCTTCGACGGGGCGGCCGAGTTCGACGAGGCAGCGGGCGCGCATGTGGCGGATATCGCGGCGGTCTTTGTATTCGGGGTTGTCGATGAGGCGTTTGAGGGTCTGGTCGGCGTCGGAGAATCGTCCCGCGGCTGCTTGGGCGCGGGCGAGGTCTTCGAGGATGGTGGGGTCGTCGGCGGCGAGGATGGCGGCTTCCTGGAAGTGGTCGATGGCGAGGGTGATGTCGCCTCGCATCATGGCGATGTGCCCGAGCATCTGGCGTCGGCCTGGGCTGTATTGGAACTGGGATTCATTTTCGACGAGAAGGGCCTCGGCCTGATCGAGCCAGCCGAGTTCGGCCATGGTTTCGGCGGCGGCGAGGCGGTGCCTGAGTTCGTCGGGTGCGAGTTTGGAGGCTTTTTGAAAGGATTCGAGCGCGGCGGCGCGGCGACCGACGCTTTCGAGGATTACGCCGCAGTAGTACGGGATGTTGGGGTTTTCGGGATCGAGTTCGGCGGCGCGGTCGAGCGTGGCGAGCGCGTCTTCCGCCCGGCCCATTTCGAGGAGGACGCGGGCGCGGAGGAGGAGGGCGCGGGCGTTGTCGGGCGCGAGCGCGATGGTGGAATCAACGGTGCGCAGGGCGCGGTCGAGGTCGCCGGATTCGAACTGCTGGCTGGCGAGGTCGTATTGCGTGGCGGCCTTGAGTTGGGCTGCGCGCTGCTCGGCGTCGGCTTTGGCTTGGGTCGTGAACTTGCCGTGGCCGCAGGAGGAGAGGAGGGGGAGGAGGAGCAGAAGAAGGAGAGGGGCGAGCAGTGGACAGTGGACAGTGGACAGTGGACAGCGGACATGAGCGTGCGCGGCGTGCGGAGTGTCGTTCGCGGCGAAGTCCGATGGACGGGAGACAGGCAGGATTGCGCGGCGGCCTTTCATGTCCACTGTCCACTGTCCACTGTCCACTGTTCCTTCTTGTGTTGTTTGCGGATCATGGCGTGGATGAGGGTTCCGGGGGCGGGGCGTCCATGCTTTCTGAGGAATCGTCGGAGGCGAGGTCGGCGGTTTCGTCGGCTGGGCCGTCGCCCGTGGCTTCGGCCTCGGCGTTGATGATGCGTTCGAGGAGCGAGCGGTCCGGCCAGGCGTCGGGGGCGATGACAAGGCGGTCGCGGATTCTGATGGCGTCTGGCTGGATCGGGTGGAGTTCGAGCGATCTGCGCACGGCCCAGAGGGCGCCGTCGAGGTCTCCTTCGGCGGCGCGGCGTTCGGCTTCGAGGTTGAGGCGAGCGCTCTGGCGTTCGCGGCTCCAGGGGAGGAGGCCTTCGCGTGAGCCGACGCGGACGGCGTCGCGCCATTCCTCCGCGCGGCCGCCTTGCTCGATGACGATCTTGTCCTGCATCACGGTGGGCTTGATGAGGAACATGATCTCGACGCGGTCGGTTTTGTCATCGCGGCCCTGGAAGGCGGCGCCGAGGATGGGGAGGTCGCCGAGGACGGGGACCTGGGAGCGTGCGCGGGAGGTGTCCTCGCGGAAGAGCCCGCCGAGGACGGCGGTGAAGCCGGCGGGGATTTCGACGTTGGTGTTGATCGTCTGGACGTGCTCGTCGGGGATCTGCTGCTGTCCCGCGCCGGGGGCGGCGACGGTGCGGAAGGTTGCGGCGGAGACTTTGGGGGCGAGTTCGAGGCGGACGGTGTTGTTGTCGAGGACGAAGGGTCGCATGTCGAGTTCGATGCCCGTGTCGAGGTACTTGATCGACTGCATCACCTGGTTCTCGACGGTGGTGGTTTCGAGGTAGCCGACGCGTGTGCCGACGAGGACGCGGGCGCGCTGTCGGTTGAGGGCAAGGACCTTGGGGTTTGAGAGGAGGGTTACATCGGTGACCTGGTCGAGTGCGCGGATGAAGACTGCGGCGTCGCCGGCGATGATGGCGCCGCGGACGGTTGCGGGGCCGAGGCCTGTGTTGCCCGGGGTTGAGGCGACGAAGGAGGAGTTATCGCGCTGGAGGGTCGCATCATCCGGGTCGACCGGCGCCTTGTCTTTGCGGAAGAAGTCGAGCGGCTCGAAGTTTGCGGGGAAGCCGAAGAACTCGGTGAACTGGACTTCGCTGAGGAGGGCGAAGTCCACGCCGAAGGCGTTTTGTTCGGAGAGGCTGGTCTGGACGATGGTGGCCTCGATGAGGACCTGGGAGGGCTTTTGGTCGAGGGATTTCAGGAGATCCTCGATCTCGGCGACGTTTTCGGCGAAGTCGTGGACGACGATGGCGCTGACGAGGGCGTATTCATCGTCGCCGGGTGTATAGATTGAGCCGTCGGTTGACGTCGAGGCTTCCCGCGCACCGCTGGCGGACGCGTCGGGCGCGGCGGCGGCGTCGGGTGATGCGGCGGCGGACGAGGCGCGGTCGCGTGTCGCCTGGATCCATCCCGACTTGGAGAGGAGGCCTTGGGCGAATCGCTGGGCATCGTCGGGGTGGAGGTAGTTGAGGTGGATGGTTTTGGTGGCTGTTTTTTCGACGTCGGTTTTGACGAGGGCGAGTTCCTGGGCGGTGAAGACGTAGATGAAGTCGCCGCGCTCGATGTAGCCGAGCATGTTGGCGTTGAGGAGTGCGTCGAGGGCGTCGTAGAAGGGGGCGCTGTAGATGGTGCAGGAGACGCGTCTGGCGGCGGCGGCGGACGGGATGATGTTTTTGCGTGCCTGGACGGCGAGTTTCTGGAGGATGTTGCGGATGTCTTCGTTTTGGGCGATGAGGTCGACGGTCATGAACTCCGAGACGCGGACTTCGGAGTATGAGGGGAGGTCGGATTCCGGGTCGATGCGGGAGGCCGGGGAGGCTGGGGCGGTCGGCACGGAGATGACGGGGGCAGGTTCGGCGGGGGCGTCCTGCTGGGCCAACGTCGGAAGCGCAGCGGTGAGGCATACCGCCATCGCCCACGAGAGAGGGTGAAGAGTTGCGAAACGGACCCCGCGATCGCTCCAGGTCTGGTGTTTCACGAGCGGCAAGGTACCGGAGGGGGTTTGGGTTGGTCAAAATGGGGGGTGTGGCACGCCCTTTCCAGGGCGTGTGCCGAGCGGCATGGGCTGGAAAGCCCATGCCACGGTTGGGGCATGTGCCGAGCGGCATGGGCTGGAAAGCCCATGCCACGGTTGGTTGACTTGGGGGGAGTTGAAATGTAGGGCTATTGTGTGGGGGGGCAGGAGGCTGTGGCGTGTCGGATACTGCGGCGACGGCGACGGTCAATGGGGCCCCCGGGGGAGCGGTGGCGGCGGTTGCGCCGGGTCCGGCGGTGAAGAAGCCGGAGTCCGGGTCTCAACGGGCGTACAAGGCGGGGATCAACTATTTTCTTGGGCCGCTGTTGCCGCTGTTGAATGACGAGAGCGTATCCGAGGTGATGGTCAACGGGCACGACCATATCTACGCGGAGCGCGGCGGCCGCGTGCAGCGTGTGGAGGCGAAGTTCGAGAACGAGTTGGCGCTGCGTGCGGCGGCGAACAACATTGCGCAGTTCGTGGGGAAGACGATCACGGACAAGGAGCCGATTCTGGACGGGCGGCTGCCGGACGGGTCGCGTATCTGCATTATTTTGTCGCCGATCTCCGGGGCTGGGACGAGCGTGAACATCCGTCGGTTCAGCCGGAGCGCGGTGACGCCGGAGTTTTTGCTGAAGCGGAACGCCTGCACGCCGGAGGCGCTGGAGTTTCTGATGATCGCGGTGGAGGCGGCGCTGAACATCGTGGTCAGCGGCGGAACGGGTTCGGGGAAGACGACGCTGCTGAACATTTTGTCGACGGGGATCGCGGATCAGGACCGCATCGTGGTGATCGAGGACACGCGGGAGTTGCAGATTCAGAAGGAGCACGTTGTGCAGTTGGAGGCGCGGCCGGCGGACGCGTACGGGAAGGGCGCGATCACGGTGCGGGACCTGTTTGTGGCGTCGCTGCGCATGAGGCCGGACCGGATCGTGGTGGGCGAGGTTCGTCGCGGCGAGGCGCTGGACATGGTGCAGGCGATGACGTCTGGGCACCGGGGGTCGCTGGCGACGCTGCACGCGGACAACCCATCGCAGGCGTGCGGGCGGTTGGAGACGATGTGCCTGATGGCGGACCTTGGGCTGCCGATGATCGCGCTCAGGAGGCAGATCGCGCTGGCGGTGGATCTATTCGTGCAAACATCGCGGCTTCACAGCGGGCGGCGGCTTGTTACGCACATCAGCGAGGTGGAGTTTGACGAGAAGGCGGGGACGTATGTGATCCACGACATTTTCAACCTCGACACGAGCGGGCCCGAGCCGACGATGAAATGGACGGGGGAGCGGCCTACGCTTGCGGACAACGTGGGGTGGCTGGGTCTGACGGACCGGATCAAGTTGACGAAGGCGATCTTTGAGGCCAAGCCGAGGGCTGGGAGAAAAGCCGATGAGACGTGATCTCACAGAGTTGATTGCCGACGAGGGGGCGGTTCTTTCGGCGGAGTATGTTCTGGCGCTGATTGGGTTTGTTGGGCCGATGTTAGGGCTTACCCCCCTTATTGTTGACCAGATCTATGCGTACTTTTACCAAATCGTGGGGACGTTGGCCCTTCCCTTGGCCTGACTGATAATGTACTGTATGGGTGCCCACGGATGCGGGCGCGGGTTCTGCGTTCCGCGGCGCCAGACATGGAGAAAAGTCATGCTCAGCAAAGCGCGTCGATTCATGCTCAGCCTTCACGAGGATGAATCGGGTCCGACAACGGTCGAGTGGATCATGCTGCTGATTGTCGGCGTCATCATCCTCGCCGGCATCTTTGTCTTCGCCCGGTACATGAAGGGCAGGTCCGACACGATGCAAGAAGGCGTTGAAAGTACCGAAGGCGAGGGCGCGATTCCTCCTCCGTAATCGTTGGCCGTCGGCATTTGCCGCACACTTCATTCGATTCTGAAGTCGGCATCAGCATGCCGGCCCGTCTTTCGGACGGTTGGTCGCGGCTCGGGAGTTCGGTGTTGGTTGCCGCCCACGTGTTTGGCTTCATTTGATGCGCTTCGGCGCAAAGGGTGAGCGTGAATCGTGAGCGGACAGCAGACAACCGAACCACCTGAAGCCTCGGCTGAAACGCCGAAAGACGGGCCGGTTTCCATTTCGCAGGAGGGTGCGTGCCGCGAGAGGCAGGAGGCGGAGCATCGCTGGGGGCAGGCTGGCGCGTGGTGGGCGGGCGTTCTGGGTTTGGTGGCGGCGGTGGCGTCGTTGATCGTGATTATGTGGGGGCCGGGGGATCGGGGGGTGTTTGTTAGGGCGGTGTGTTACGGCGTGTGCATCTGCGCGGCGTGGATTGATGCGGCGATGCGGCGCGTGCCGAACACGTTGACGTACCCGGCGATTCTGCTGGGGTTGGGGTTGAACTGTCTGGCGGTTCCGGCGTTGGAGATGGCGGGGTTGACGACGGCGGTGGCGTGGATCGGCTCGCCGGGAGCGGGGCAGGCGGGGTGGGGGTTCCTGCTGTGCGCGGGGTTCGGGATTCTGAGTTTCATGGCGCGCGGTCTGGGCGGGGGCGACGTGAAGTTGCTGGCGGCGGTCGGGGCGTTGATCGGGATTTCGGCGGTGATCCCGGTGTTCTTCAATACGCTGGTCATCGCGGCGCTGGCGGGGGTGGCGAACTGGGCGTTGCGCGGGGAGTTGTTCGCGCGGGTGCAGGTTGTTGCGCTGGGGTTCTTGCAGTTCGCGGCGACGAGGCGGGGGTTTCGGCGGGTGTACCCGTTCCAGCCGCGGGAGGCTCCGTTCTGCGTATCGTTGCTGCTGGGGCTGATCAGCGCGGAGTTTTTCCCGATCAGCGAGGTTTTGATTCGGATACTGAGGCCATGAAAGGCGCGAGGGATCAAAGATCGTGGATCGTAGGGGCGGCGCTTGTCGCCGGGGGGATCGCGTGCCTGTACGGGGCGCGGTTCGGGGGGGACGCTCTTGTGCGCGCGGGTTGGATCGGCGAGGAGTCGGGGGATGATGCGATGTTTCTGTTCGTTGCGGGAGCGATGGGGCTGCTGACGGCGGCGTGCGCGGTGGGGACGGAACGGGCGTTCGCGCGGCGGCAGCGGGCGGTCGATGTCGTGGGATGCGAGAAGGGGGTGGTGCTCGCGGAGCTGGTGCTGCTGATCCCGATCCTGATTCTGCTTTCGGGGACGATTGTTCAGTTGATGCTGATCCTGAACGCGTCGATCGTGGTGAGGTACGCGGCGTTTTCGGCGGCGAGGACGGCGGCGGTGTCCTTTGAACGGTCGGCGACACAGGTCCACGAGCGGCCGCGGGCTGGGCTGGACCAGGACCTGCACGACGCGGCGGTGCTGGTGACGGCGACGATTTCGCCGTCGATGGGCGAGGCGACGCACTTGAACCAGGCCGGCGGGGCGTCGCGTGATCCGCAGAATCCAGGCGGGGGCATGGGGCCTCCGACGGGCGAGACCGACCCGGCGGGGATTCTGTTGTCGCGGGTCTTCGGGACGAACGCGACGGTCTACGGGGGTCGGACGTTGAATCTCAGACGGGACTATGCCCGGGATTTCACGACGGTTTCGTTCACGGACTGGGTGCCCGTGGTTCCGTTTGAGTTCACGCGGATGCGGAATGTTCCGGCGGCGCGGGAGGTGCGGGTTCGGGTGGATTACGATTTTTTTCTATCGATCACGGGCCTTTTGATTCTGCCTGGGCTGCATGAAGCGTTGCCGGAGGGGATGCAGGGCGAGGTGTTTCCGTTGAGCGCGACGGTGGAGATGCAGACGGCGGGGTCGCGGGTGCATAGCACCGGGGCGCGGAGCGGAGGGCTGCCGCCGCCATGACGAGGATTGCGTTCGGGTCATTGTGTCGGGCGGTGCGGCGTCTGCACGGCGACGAGCGGGGGCTGGTGGTGGTGCTGTTCGTGCTGATCGGGCTTGTGTTCGCGATTCTGATTGCGATGAATTGGGATGTTGGGCGTGTGATCAGCGCGAAGATGCGTGCGCAGGCGGCGGCGGACCAGGCGGCGCTGGCGGCGGCGACGTGGCAGAGCCGGGCGCTGAACATCATCACCGGGACGAACATTCTGATTCTGCACAATGCGTCGGCGGAGGTTTCTGCGCGGGCGGTGGAGACGGTGCTGCGCGAGGTGCCGCAGCGTTGGGACCAGGCGCTGCAGGACTGCGGGGATGAGCCTGACGGCCCGTGCTTCCGTGCGACGCTGGAGCAGATTCTGGAGGTTGAGGCCGGGCCTTACATCGAGTTTGCGGCGCGGTGCGGCGAAGAGGCGGGTTCGGCGCTGAGCGACGGGGTTTTTCTGAGGCGGATCGATGAACTGCATGATTTTCAGAGGCGTTTTCTGTCGTCGATCCCAGGGGCGATCGAGGAGCAGACGACGGTGATCGAGGAGTTTCACGGCGTTGCGCTGGCGCTCGCGGTTCCGGGGCGGGACTCCGCGACGGACGGGGGGATATTCCGGCCTGTGGAGTTGGGGAGCGCGGCGTCGTTCGAGGCGATTCTGCGCGTGCGGCGCGAGTTGCGGGACAACCTCCAGAATCCGAGCGGTTTCGTGATCGCCGATCCCGGCGGGAATCACGCCGCGATGCTGGACCTTCTGCGTGAGTTCGACGACATCGGGGACGGCCTGGAGATCTGGAACGAGGCGGTCGAGGCGTCGATCGTGGCGGTGAGCGCGTTGATGGACCAGCGTCACTACGTGCTGCCCGGGCAGGCGGGGGGGGTCGAGTTCGGGCCGGCGACGAGCGGGCGGGAGCGATTCACGGTGTTCGCGACGGCGGAGATTCCGGACATTCACTCGAGGGCGTTTTTGTTTGATCGGTTCTTTGACTTCGAGGTTACGCCTTCGGATTCGGCGTTTGCGGCGGCGCAGGCGGAGGCGTTCAACGGGTACGACGAGTTTTTTGGGCAGATGAACCAGGCGCCGCGGTACGGGTTTCGGGTGTGGTCGCAGTGGGGATGGAACTGGCAGCCGAGGCTGACGTGGTCGGACCTTGCGCCGACGGCACTGCTGGGGGACACGGCGTTGCAGGAGATGTGGGCCCGGGCCGGGGTGCTGAGCGATAGTTACGAATCGGTGCAGTTCGGGCTGCTGCACTAGGGCGGTTGGAGGATTGGCTCATGGTTGCGACACGGCGTGGGATTGCGTTGACGGAGATGGCGCTTTTGGCGCCGGTGATTCTGCTGTTCATGTCGATCGCGTACGGGCTGTGGCGGCTGACGGCGACGGAGCAGGCGGCGTTCGCGGCGGCGCAGGCGGCGATGTCGCGGAAGGCGGTGGGGTTTCAGTATTTGTCGGATCTTCACGAGTCGCCGGAGGGCATTCCCGAGTCGCGTGTGCCGGTGGTTGTCGCGGTTCCTTCGGTGCCTGGCGCGGAGCGGACGCTGCGCGCGGTGGAGGACCTGCCGAACTACGCGGCCCATTCGGGAGGAAGCGCGTACATGGAGCAGGTGCTCGACATCAGCGAGGAGTTCGGCGGATACGACATCTGGCGCGACGGGATTGTGGTCAAGCCTTCATGGACGTTTGGCGGTTATCCGCTGGTGAACACGCAGCATCCGAGCGAGGCGTTTGAGGTGCAGGACTGGTTCTTCGACGCGCGCGAGGAGACGATCACGCCCTCGCGGCGGGATGCGCTGGGGCTGTACAACTGAAGCGGGGTCCTGGATCCGCGACGCGCCCGGCCGACGCCGGGGGCAATGGGCAGGCGCCGCTTCACGGCTGAAAGGCGCGGATTGTTGCAGGGATGCCCAGGGGTGGATGCGGATTGGGGCGTGAATGGGTGGGAAATCGCTGGAAATGCGACCAGAATTCGGGAGAAGGCGCGGATTCGGGTGGAATTGCGCTCGATCTGGATTATGTTCTGTGTGTGGCCGACGGAGAGTGCGGCCGGGTTGGTCATGGAGGAGGCAGTGATGTCGTCGAATGAGTGGAAGGCGGTGGTGGTTGTAGGGATTCTGTGCGGGCCTGCGTTGGCGGGGCCGGACTGGACCGAGGTTGGTGATGCGGGGAAGTCGACGCCTCAGACGGTGGCGATTCCGGTGCAGCCGGAGTCGATCACGGGGACGCTGGGGGAGTCGGCGGCGCTGCTGGAGCGGGGGCAGGGCGGAGACTCGGACGGCGGGCCGGATGTCGCGGACTTGTATGACATCGTGATTTCGGAGCCGGACGAGTTCATCGCGACGACGTTGGTGCAGACGTTCGAGGTGTCGGTGGAGATTCTCGACGAGGATGGTTCGCCGCGGACGGGGACGAATTTCGATACGGCGTTGTGGCTTTTCCGGTCGGATCGGCGGGGCATTCTCGGGAACAACGACATCTCGACGACGAACACGTCGTCGCGTCTGCTGCCGATCGCGACGGACGGGACTGGGGCGCGGATCATGGGAGCGGGGCGGTACCTGCTGGCGGTGTCGTTCGGCGACGTTCGGCCGGTGGCGCAGGGGGGCGGGGAGATGTTCAACTTCGGGAACAGCCCCGGGCCGACGCAGGTTTCAGGGCCGGACGGTCCGGGCGGAAGCGGGATGCTTTCGGCGTGGGTGCCGGATGTTTCGCATGCGATGCGGAAGTACCGGATCAGCATCCGCCCCGCGCCGTGCGCGGAGCCTTGCCCCGGCGACGCGGATGGGGATCATCAGGTGAGTTTCTCTGATGTCTCGATGGTGCTGACGTCGTGGGGCAATATCTGCCCGTGATGATGGAGCGGATCACCGGCAATCCGCGCCCCAGTGGGCGAGGGTGCTGGTGATGTCGGCGAAGTCGACTGAGCCGGAGTGGTTTGAGTCGCCCGCGGGGCCCGGGCCGGCCCAGTTGGCGAGGATGCTGGTGATGTCGGCGAAATCGACAAGGAGGTCGGAGTTGGCGTCGCCTTCGCAGGGGGGCGGGGGCGTGTTGACGGATACGTTCCAAGTGAGCGAGACGGCGTTTTGCGTCTGGCCTGGGATGTCCTCGTCGCTGGTATCGATGGTGAAGGTTGCGGAGTAGGGTCCGGGTGCGGCTCCGGCGGTGTTGAAGGAGAGGATGACGGAGGCCGGGGTCGCGGCGATGCCCGAGGTCGGGCCGGAGACGATGGAGTATGGGGCGACGGCGCCTGCGACGGCGTCGATGTCCATAAGGGCGACGGTCGGCGAGAAGCCGAGGTTGTAGACGGCGACGGCGATGGCCTGAATGCCTGAGTCGGGTTCGAGGGTTGAGGAGACCAGTCCTGAGTCGAGATCAAGGGTGGAGTCGAGGGAGGGATTGCTTGGCGAGAGGACGGCGGACTGGATGGAGATGGTGTCGTCGGCGTCGGCGCTGCCGTGGGCCGGGGCGGATGAGGTGAGGTCGGTGTTATCGATGATGACCGAGCCGGTGAAGATGCCGACGGAGGCGGTGGAGAGGGGTGCGATGGAGAAGGCGACGGATTGGGTGCCGGCGACGAAGGCTTTTCGCTCGCCGGTGTTGGTCGCGGTGAAGGGGCCTGTGAGTGTGGCGTTGTACGTTGTGGGGTTCGTACCGGTTTTCGAGAGTGTTACGAGTTGCGCACCGGCGGGCGCGGCCTGGATGACGCGGAAGTTGACGGCGGCGGCGGATGAGCCGTCGCCTGCCGGGGCGGGGCCGACGTAGAGGGTTGAGTCGTTGGGTCCGGTGCCCCAGATGGCCCAGACGAACTCGGGTCGATCGACGAACGGGTTGCGGTTGCCCTGGTAGTAGAGCGGGTTGTCGGTGTTGCTGAAGACGAGGTGGTTGCGGAGGCGTTCGGGTTCGGCGACGGGGTCGGAGTAGTGCCAATCGAGGAGGCGGGCGAGGTCTCCCATCTGGCTGCCGCTGGGGAAGCCGTTGACGAGAGCGAGGTCGACGGTCTGTGCGTCGGTGCCGTCGTATCGGAGGTCCATGTAGAACATGGCGCGCGCCATTTCGCCACGGTCATTGGTGCCGGGGACGAAGGCGCCGTTGCCCGAGCCGGTGAAGTACGAGTTTGTCGAGGGTTGCGCGTCCCAGTAGGAGGCGCCGATACCGAAGGGGTCGTTGCCTCGGGAGGAGTTGACGGAGGGGTTGCAGGGTCGGAGTTGGTGGAGGTCTGTGTAGTCCGGGCCGCTGCCCGCGAGTCCGCGGCTGTCTGGCCAGGTGTGCTCGCGGTTCCAGGTCACGCCGGCGTCCCACTGGGCGAGGGTGGAGATTCCGCTGTAGATGTTGATGAGGCGCGCGGAGTCGTTCGGGTCGCGGTGGAGGAGGGCGAGGGACTGGCGTGCCGAGTCGTAGGTTCGAACGAAGTGGGTGGTTGATGTGGGGTTCCAGTAGTTCTTCCCGACGATGGCGCGCAACTGCGAGCGCAGGGCCGGGCCGGTGCCTGTCGCGGTGGTGTAGTAGTCCGCGGGCGGGTCCCACTGGGCGAGGGCCGAGGGGATCAGGGCGAAGGGCACAATGGCGACGAGATGGCGGATTCGCATGATTCGGTGGGGTCTCTCTGCTGAAGGGCCAACGGACAAGGCTAAAGATAGCCCAGATTTGATCGGCGGTTCGGATTGCGGGGAGAAAAACGTGGCGCGTCTTGAATATGGGCAAGGTGGGCAAGGGACCATCGGATTATGCCGGTGGTTAACGGCGGGCGCCCGCTTCGCGGGCTGGGGGGGAAGGAAGGTTGGGGGGCTGATCCACCGGCTTACGCCACTGGCAAACGGCGGGCGCCCGCTTCGCGGGCTGGGGGGACAAATGACTTCCAGGAGGGAGCGTTTGTTTCTCCGTAACTCTTCAGCGGAATGCAAAGAGCACCAGTCTGGTCATTTGGGTCCGAGTTGAATGCCTTCGCTCGTGTGGCACCCTTTCAGGGTGCGGAAGAGGTTTCGGGGTGCTTTTTTCCGGGGGTGGCGCTCGAAGACTCGCTTGACCCCCGGCTATTGACTCCCAGCCCTTCAGGCTGAAAATAAAGGCCCTTCAACCGCGCACACGGGTTCGTTTGCAAACGGCTGAAGAGATACGATTCTCCCATGCTTGAAGGCAGGCTCAGAGGTAGCGTCCATGTCGCTTGGAAGAGGTTTGCGAGCGGCATCAGCCCGCAGCGCGGGCGGCCGCTGTTTGCCACCGGCGTCAGCCGGTGGTTGGGGGTTCGTTGGAACTCCGGCAAGCCCGCGAAGCGGGCGGCCGCGGGTCAGGTCCATACCCATTGCGGGTCGTATTCGACCCCGTGCTTTTGAAGAAGGGCGATGAATTCCTGTTGAAAGTTCATCGTCTTATGATGCTCTTCCTGGTGTTCGATGTAGCGGCGCACGCTGTCGAGCGCGGACTTGCTGACGGAGAACGAGCCGTAGCCTCGCTGCCAGGCGAAGTCGCGGGCGTCGGGGAACGTCTCGTGAATCCAGCCTGAGGTGTTGGTCTTGATGAGGCGCATGAGGTCCGCCTCGGCGGCCTCGGGGTGGCGTTGAATCAGGAGATGGACATGATCCGGCATGCCGCCCGCGACGAGGAGGGTGCATTTGTTCGACCGGGCGACGCCGCCGGCGTAGGAGTAGAGGCGATCGCGGATGTCGGGCGTAATCAGCGGCTCGCGGTCCTTGGTTGAAAAGGCGAAATGTGTGAAGAGGGCGGCAAAGGTGTGGCCCATGTTGGCAGTGTAGCAATGACGCATCTTTCGCCCGCTTTGCGGGCTGGGGGGAGGAAGGTTGGGGGGCGGATCCACCGGCTTGCGCCGGTGGCAAACGGCGGGCGCCCGCTTCGCGGGCTGGGGAGGTGGGGGCGTCGCATTGGCGGACGAGCCGCCGGAGGTACGGGGGGCGCCCATCGGATTGGAATCAGTTCATGTGGGGCAGGGACCAGGCGATCAGTGTGTGCGCGGCGAGCATGATGAGGGTGATGGCGATGAGGTTGAGGGCGAAGCCTGCTTTTGCCATCTGGGGGATGGTTACGCGGCCCGAGCCGAAGACAATGGCGTTGGGGGGCGTGCCCATCGGGAGCATGAAGGCGCAGGAGAAGGCGAGGGTGCATGGGGCGATGATGGAGATCGGTTCGACGCCGGAGGCGGCGGCGACGCCGGCGAGGATGGGCATGAAGAGGTTCGCCTGGGCGGTGTTGCTTGTGATTTCCGAGAGGAACGCGGCGGCGGTGACGAGGGTGAGGACGACGAGCCAATAGGGCCAATCGTGCGTGGCGCCGAAGGCGCCGGCGAGGACGTCGTCCAGGCCGCTGGACTGAACTGCGGTTGCGAGGCTGAGGCCCCCGCCGAAGAGAAGTAGGACATCCCAGGGGAGGCGTGTGGCGGTCTTCCAATCCATGATGAACTCGCGGCGTTTGAGGTCGGCCGGGATGAGGAAGAGGAGGATTCCGCCGACGAGGGCGACGGTGGTGTCGTCGATGCGTCCGGTGATCCAATCTTTCCATGCGGGGACGATCGCGGCGAACGGCTCGCGCAGCATCCATCCGGCGACGGTGAGGAAGAAGACGATCATGACCCAGCGTTCGGGCCTGGTCATCGGGCCGAGGGCTGCGAGGTCTCGGCGGATGGAGTCGCGTCCTCCGGTGATCGCGGCGCCTCGGATCGAGAAGGCGATTCGCGTGAGGTAGAGCCACGCGACGAACAAGAATGCGATGGCGAACGGCACGCCGACGAGGGCCCATTCGAGGAATCCGATTTTGAGGCCGAAGTGCCGATCGAGGAAGGCGATCATGATGGCGTTGGGAGGGGTGCCGACGGGGGTTCCCACGCCGCCGATGTTTGCGGCGTAGGCGATGGCGAGCATCATGCAGGTTGCGAAAGGTGCGGCGTCGCGGGTGTTGTCGGCTTCCATGCGGGCGATGAGGCTCATTCCGATGGGGAGCATCATCATGGCGGTGGCGGTGTTGCTGACCCACATGCTGATGAGGCCGGTGACGAGCATGATTCCGGCGATCATGGCGGCGGGCCTGGTGCCGAAGAAGAGGAGGGCGGTCAGCCCGATGCGTTTGTGGAGCCCCCACTTCTCCATGCCGAAGGCGAGGAAGAACCCACCGAGGTAGAGAAAGATGATGCGGTCGGCGTAGGGGGCGGCGGCGTCCTTGCCGGTCATCACGCCGAGGAGAGGGAAGAGGACAAGTGGGAGCAGCGAGGTGATGGCGAGCGGGACGGCCTCGGTGAGCCACCAGACGGCCATCCAGACGAGGACGCCGGCGGTCGTGCATGCTTCGGGCGGCGCGCTGCCGGCGAGCATCGGCAGAACGGTCGCCGCGAGGGTGCCTGCAAGTGGCCCGCCGATGGCGGCAAGCGCGATGGTGAGGTGTTTTGTGGGGCCGCTCACGAGGGTTTTGTTCATGCCGAAGACTCGTGGGGAGGAGTTTGGTGGGAGGATACCCGGAGAGTGAGGCGGGGATTCCGGCGGCACGGGTGATACTGCAATTCACGAATGCTTCGCGGCTGCAACGCTCGGATTGACTCAGTGCATGTTTGGAAAGCGATTCCAGTCGAGCGCCGCATCGTGCAAGGCGCTCGTGGTCGAGGAACCGACGCGGCGGGCGGTCGTGGGCCCGGTCTTGAGGACCTTCCGCCCGCAAGGCGCACGGACGTTGCGAGTGGCGCGGCGGAAGTCGCCGCGGCGACCGTCGCACGTTCAGGGGCGGGGAGGATTACACGGGGAGTTTCAATGGCCCGCAACGAGTGGCTTGCTCGCCGAGCCTCGCCGCGCCACTTGCAACGTCCGTGCGCCCTGCGGGCGGAAAGGCCGACGAACCCCGCCACGGCCGAGTCGCCGCGGCGACAGCCTGCGCTTCGCTGGCCGTGGCACCCGGGGGTTGGTGTCATGCGCGCGGGGGGCACCGACCGTGCAAAGCCACGGTCGGTGGCACGGGGTCAGGTTGTTGGGGTGTTTGAGGCGAAGCCGAGGCTCTTGTGCAGCCAGTCGTCTGCGCGCATGACGGCGGCGCGTTCTCGGCGGGCGAGGCTTTGGGCGCGGGCTTGGGCGAAGCGGAGGAGCATCACCGCGGCCCAATGCGGGCAGTCGATCATTCGGAGGAGGCGTGCGGGTATTGCGGCATGGCGCGAGATGACCTCGTCGTCCATGGAGAAGAAGAGGCGCGAGGAGCCGGGATCTCCCTGGCGCGCGGCTCGACCGGCGAACTGGCGGTCGATGCGGCGCGAGGCGTGCGGCTCGGTGAGGATGACGTGCAGGCCGGCGTGCTCGGCGACGCCCGGCGCGAGGCGGATGTCGGTGCCTCGGCCGGCCATGTTGGTTGCGATGGTTACGGCGCCGGGCTCGCCGGCACGGGCGATGATGGCGGCCTCGTCGGCGTGGCGCACGGCGTTGAGGACGTGGTGCGCGATGCCGAGGGAATGAAGGGACGCGCTGAGGGCTTCACTTGCTTCGACGGTTCGCGTGCCGACGAGGATGGGGCGGCCCGCGGCGTGGACCTCGCCGATCTCGCGCAGGACGGAGGCGTTGCGGTCGGCTGTTGATGGGAGGCACTGCGCGGGCGCGGCGCGTCGGCGGCATGGGAGGTTTGTCGGGATGCGCACGACCGGGAGGCGGTAGGTCGTCCACAGTTCGGCGCGGCACTCGCGGGCCGTGCCGGTCATGCCGGCGATGCGGCGGTAGGAACGGAAGAAGCGCTGGAAGGAGATTCGGGCGACGGTGTCGCGCATCGGCTGGATGGTGAGGCGTTCCTTGGCTTCGACGGCCTGGTGCAGGCCGGCGCGCCATTGGCGGTCGGGCATTGGCCTGCCTGTGAACTCGTCAACGATGACGACGCGGCCGTCGTTGACGACGTAGTGGCGATCTCGGAGGTGCAGGTCGCGCGCGGTGAGGGCCTGCTCGGTGAGTTCCTCGGCGCGGCGGGGGCTCTTCCAGACTCCGCCGAGATCGGCCGCGAGTTCGTGCGCGGCGGCGCGGCCCGCGGGAGTAAGGCGTATCTCTCGGTGGCGGCGGTTGAGGCGGTAGTGGACGCCCTCCGCGAGGCGCGACGCGAGGGCGGAGGCGTCGCGTGCGGCGTCTTCCGCTTCGCGGTTTGTCGCGGGGCCGGAGAGGATGAGCGGGGTTACGGCTTCGTCGATGAGGAGCGAGTCGGCCTCGTCCACGATGGCGCAGTTCAGCCCGCGGAGGAGCAGACGGCGCGCCGGGGGCTGGGGCCGGTCGGCGACTTCATCGAAGAGGGCGCGAGAGGGGTCGCCGAGGCGTTGCATGAGGAGGCGGTCGCGCAGCACGTCGGCGGCGAGTTCCTTGCTGGTGGCGTAGGTGACGCCGGCGTCGTATGCGCGTTGGCGCTCGTCATGCGTGCTGCGTTCGCCGATGAAGCCGACGGATACGCCGCAGGATTCGTGCAGCGGCGTCATCCAGTTGGCATCGCGCTCGACGAGGTAGTCGTTGGCGGTGAGGACGTGGCATCCCCGTCCCTGCCATGCGAGGGGCACGGCGGCGAGGGCGGCGACGAGCGTCTTGCCTTCGCCGGTCGCCATTTCGACCAGGCAGCCTTCGAGAATGGCGGCGGCGGCGGCGATCTGGACGGGGAACGGATCAAGCCCGAGTCGGCGGCGGCTCTGCTCACGAACGAGCGAGAGAGAATCGAGGCGTGTGGCGCGATCGGGGCTGCCGCGGCGCCATGCGTGCTTCAGGTGTTCGGCGCGGCCGCGCAGGTCCGTATCCGCAAGGCGGCGCCAATGGTCGATCCGATGAACAACTTCGTGGGCGATGGCCAGGTATTTCGCGGGGCGATGACGGAGGCGGGCGATGGCGCCCTGTCCGGCGAGCCAGAGGCGGTCGAGGCCTTGCTCGGGCGGCGGCGGCTCGCGGGCGGCGCGCCAGGTTTGGGCTTGGTGTGCGATCGTGCGGGGCATGGGTCAAATGTTGAACTTCTCCTGCAGCGTCTGGCGCAGGGCGCGCCATGCTTGCGAAAGAAGAGGGCGAGAGTGGAGTTTGAAGCGGGCGACGACGCGCTGGCCGGGGAGAAGGCCGTGGTCGTCGGGGAGGTTGATCCAGGCTTCGAAGACCTCCTCGGTCGGTGTCGCGGCCTCGTTGTCCGTCGTCGTGGTCGGCGTTTCGCCGCCGTGGACGGAGGCGAGCGACGGCGCGGGGAGCCGCTTCTGCCCCGCGGGAAGGACGCGCTGGAGAGACGCGGCCAGGCGGTGCTGCGGCCGAAGACTCGCGCGCAGGTCGATCTCCGGGGCGCTCTCGGCGATGACGATGGCGGCGGCGCGCTGGTCGAGGACGGCACGGACCTGCATGCGCGAGAGGTCGGCGACAAGGCCGAGGCGGTCGCCGCGACGGGCGAAGGCGCCGATCCGTCGGGCGATGTCGGGGGCGATCCACTCCCCTTCGACGCCGGGACGGATCGTGAGGGACGCGAGGTCTGATTCGGCGCGGCGGCGCTGCTCGCCCATGGCGGCGATGTGGGCGTCGATCTGCATGGCGCGGGCCGGGTCGTCGCGGAAGGCGAGGGCGCGGGAGACGCGGAGGCGCTCCGCCTCGGCATCGAGGACAGCAAGACGGCGGGCGAGGTTGTCGTTGCGCTGGGCGATGAGGGGAGAGTCCGTCGCGGCATGGGCGCCCGTCGGGGCGGCGCTCTCGATGAAGCCGTCGACGCGGGCGGCGATGACCTCATACGCATGCGGCTCGGCGACGCCTTCGGCGCGGGCGTAGTCGGGAAGGGGGATTGTCGCCGCGGGAAGAAGGACGACGGCGAGCGTGCCGACGGTCGCGACGAGCGCCCGGCCGCGGGTCCGGTCGAGTTCGCTGTCCGCGAGCAGGTATCGCAGCATGCGACCCATCGGCATCGCCAGCCAGACGACGGCGGCGTAGACGAGGATCAGCCCGCCGAGGGCGAGTTGCTGCGACGCGATGAAGAGGGCGATGCCGATGCAGACGAGGATGCGGTAGGCGCCGGACGCCAGGCCGAAGAATGCGAGGATTGCGGCCTCCGTCGGGCTTCTCGCGGGGTTGAATGCGGCGCGGAGGCCCCATGCGTGGCGTTTGACGGCGAACTTGAGGATTTCCTGCGAGCGTTGGGCGAGGTTCGGGACGGAGAGGAGGTCGGAGAGGATGTAGTAGCCGTCGTATCGGAGGAGCGGGTTGCCGTTGAAGAGGACGGTCGAGATTCCGGCGAGGAAGATGGTGTTGCGGGCGATGTCGTGGGCGAGGGTTCCCTCGGCGGTTCGCGCCCAGACGACGGCGGCGAGCGCGGCGCAGGCGAGTTCCACGATGATCCCCGCGGCGGAGACGATGATGCGCTGCAATCGGTCGCGGAGCGCCCACGAACTGCTTGCGTCGACGTAGGGGATGGGGAGGAAGAGGAAGAACATGACGCCGATGGCGTGGACTTCGCCGCCGCGGCCGGCGCGCCGGCCGAAGGTCTTGCAGGCGAACGCGTGGCCGAGTTCGTGGAGGGCCTTGATGATCGCGTAGGTGAGGTACAGGGGGAGGAGGTTTTCGCCCGAGAGGATTGTCGAAGAGGCTTGCAGGAGCGACTGGCCGCGATCGATGAGATGCCAGACGCCGATGAGGAGGAGGATGATCCATCCCGCCGCGCCGATCGGGCTGAGGAGCCAGGAGACGATCGGCGTCCAGCGGTCGAGCATGCGGTCGGGGTCGAAGAGCGGGATGCGGAGGAAGAGGAGGCTCGATAGGTAGCCGCGCCATTCTCGTGCGCGGCGTTCGCGTTGTCGGCGGAACATTGCCTGCGTGTCCGGTGGCAGGTCGGCCCAGAGGAGGTTGGCGTGCCAGAGGCGTGCGAGCAGGCCGACGGCTTCGGGTTGCGTGAGCGCGTCGTCGCCGAGGCGTTCGAGTGTTTCGCGCCATGCGTGGGCGACGGTGGTTCGGCCGTCGAGCCTGGCGATGAAGTCGTAGGCGGGATCGTTGACGCGGAAGAAGCGGCCGTTCGCGGGGTCTTCGAGGATGTGCCAGCGCTCGCCGCGGAAGTGCTGGCGGATGATCCTGATCGAGGCGCGCAGGCGCGGGGTGAGGTCCGCGACGCGGTGCCAGGATTCGTGGAAGGTGGGGCGGGGCACGCGGTCCTCGATCAGATCCAGAGTTTCATTCTTAGCCAGTTGACGGCGCGGCGTGTCCAGATCCACAGATAGGAGCGTCGGCCGGCGTCGATGCGCGCGGTTCCTTCCATGCCGGGGCGGAGCCACGCGGGGCGCTCGTCGAGCAAGGCGACGACGCGGAAGACGTTCCGCCCGGCGCGTACGTCGGCGACGGGGTCGATGCGAACCACGGTCAGCGGGATCGCCCGATCGGGGCGCGACAGGGCGGTGAGCGCGCCATGTGCGCCGGCCGCCACGTCGGCGATCTGGTCTTCGGCGACGAAGATCTCAATGTGCATCGAATCGAGCGGGGCGACCTCGAAGAGCACATCGCCCGTCCTGACCGGCGAGCCGAGGGCGCGGTCGAGGTCGCCGGCGATGATCGTGCCTGACACTGGGGAGGCGATGGCGGCCTGGCTGATCTGGCGATCGATGAGGGCGATCTCGGCTTCGGCTCGGCGGGCGCGGGCTCGTGCGATCTGGGCCTCGGCGTCCTTGCGCTCGCGCTGGGCGAGGGCGGCCTCGCGCAGGGCGGTGTCGTGCTCTGCGCGGAGAGCGGCAAGGCGGAGCAGCAGGTCGGAGGCATCGAGGCGGGCGACGATGTCCCCGGCGTTGACGGGATCGCCGGCTCTCACGCGAGTTTCGATGAGGTAGCCGTCGAAGGGGCCGGCGATGACGCGGCGGTCCGTCGCCTCGATGCGCGCATCCCCGCGAACGCGGTAGGCGCCCGGCACAAGGAGGAAGAAGAGCGTGGCGACGGCGAGGGCGACCGCGGTCAGTTTCGCCCACGCATGGGCCGGGCCGAGCGCGGCGGCGACGAGGGCCCGCGCGGAGGCGGTGAGGGTGGCGCCGATCCATCGGCGGTAGCGGTGCGCGAGCCAGATGTGGGCCGAGGCTGAATCGGCGAGCAGGCGAAGGGCGGCGACCTCGGGCAGTGTGAAGGGCGCACCGGCGGGGCGCTCGAGTGTGATGACCGCGAAGGGCTCGCCGTCGCGCCGAACGGGGATGCTGCATAGGGCCAACGGGCCGAGACGGGAGGCGAACTCGCGCGAGGCGCGTGCGATCAGAGTTGACGAGTCCTCGGCGGGGACGGTGATTTCGGCGTCCTGATCGAGGCACTCCTCCATAACCGATTCAATGTCCCGCACGAGCGTGGATCGCGGCGCGAGATTCTCCGTGTGGCTGATGGCTTCGACGCGGATGTCGGGGCCCTTGGCGATGCCGAGGCTCACTCGCTCGCATTTCCATTCCGAGGCGACGTGGTTGCACAGCGCCATGGCGACGGATGCAAAGCGGTCGTGCGATGCGAGGCCCATGAGAGCGGCGAGGGTGCGGCGGAGGCGGTCGATCTCGCCGGCCTGTCTTGCGAGTTCTGCTTGTGCTTCGACGAAACCCAGGCCCGCGGCGGAGAGCGTGAGGCGATCGAGGACGACGGCGGGGTCCGCGGGCGGGTGAGAGAACTCGTAGACGGCCCAGACGTGCATTCCCTGGTCGGCGGCGATGGGGACGAGGGCGTGTCCGCCTTCGAGGGCGCTTTGCGGCGGGAGGAATCGGGCGGCGGGCGCGCTGCCGTTGGAGAGAGCGTGCTTCGCGGCGGTGAGGATCCAGGCGGGCGGCGTCGGTCCGAGGGCGGCGCCGGGGTGGATGGCGAGGAGATCGACGCGGCCTTCGGGGACGATGCGGATGAGGGCGGCGCGCTCCGCCGGGGCGATGCGGCATTGCCTGGCGAGGATCGCGGCGTAGCCCTGTGCGGAGGATGGTGCGGGGTCGGTCATCGTGATGGCCGGGCCTCGGCGAAGTCGCGCGGGGCGACGGGCGCGGCGCGGCGGGGACGACTTATGATATCGGCGCGTCGGAGGTCAACCGCTGGAGAAACCGCGATGGCAGGAGGCCGAACCGTGATGACGAGATGCGCGTGGGCGCTCGGCGTGGTCGTGCTGGCCGCGGGCGTGTGTTCCGGGGGGCCCCTGGATGGGATCACGTCGGCGCGGCACGATCTTGAACTGGGGTTCGAGATCAACGGGGTGGTGGCGGAGGTTGCGGTCGAAGCGGGGCAGCAGGTGGGTGAGGGGGCGGTGCTGATCCGGCTGAGCGCGCTGGACGCCGAGGCGCAACTGGCGCAGTTGCGCATCCGTGCCGAGAGCACTCACGAGATGGACGCGGCGTACGCGGAGTGGCAACTGGGGAAGATCGAGCACGAGCAGATGGTCGAGGCCCATCGCAAGGGCGGGGCGACCGAGGTCGAGGTGAAGCGGGCAGCCCTGGAGGTCGAACGGGATCGTCTGCGGTACGAGTTGCTGAAGCAGCGGCGCGAGGAGGCGCGGCTGCAACTTCGGCAGGCCGAGGTGAACCTGGAACGGTATGTCATGCGTGCGCCGCGCGACGGGATCGTGGAGGATGTGGGGGTCTCGAAGGGCGAGCCTGTGCGCGAGGTTACGCCGGTGCTGCGGTTCGTGGATATTTCGTTGTTGCGCGTGGAAGTGCCGACGCCGACGGAGATCGCGCGGGGGCTGCGCGTGGGGGGGCGGGCACTGGTCGATCTTGATGGGGCGGGGCAGGGTGCGGCGGTTGAAGCGGCGATCATCCGGATCGCGGCAATCGGCGATCCGGCGAGCGGGTTGCGGACGGTCGTGCTGGAGTTTCCCAATCCCGAAGGGCATGCGGCCGGGGAGGCGGTGAAGGTGGAGTTTGCGGAAAGGAACGAGTCTCCTCCGAGCCGGTGATGTTGATCCGCGGAGCCTCCGCGAGGGAAGGGATCTCTGAATAACCGGCATGCAGGGGCCCGCGTCGCGACGGCGCCGGCGTATTTCGCTGGAGTTGATACGGATTCCACATGGTTTCCGGGCGGGGGCATCCGCCTCTTCACTCGAAGACTCGCTCAGAAGCGGCTTCTCTGACGCCCGGAAACCATGTGGAATCCGTATCAGTCATCCTCAACGCCCAGTTCTTCGTGGGCTCTGTTGCGCAGCGCGACAAGGGAGGTGATCTTGTCCCGAGCGTCGTCTGGCTTCCCGTCCAGGAGTTCGGATTCGATATCGAGCGCGACGCGGAGGGCTTCGATCAGGTGTCGGCGGAAGAACTCGTGTTTGCGCCGCCTCTCGGCCGGGGCGTCGGCAGCGAGGAGGTCGTCGGGGACCGGCTGGTTCTTCGCGCTCACGCACGCACGTTCGATGTCGCCGAGGAGTTTCAGGTTTTCGTCGCGCTTGGCGGGGTCGGAGATCTGGGCCTTCAGTGCTCTAAGAGCGCGGCCCATGGACTTCATGGATCGACTGACGCTCGGCTCGTGGCCCATGTTGGGCACGCCGCGTTCGGCGGGCTGGGAGGATGGCTCCGGCGCTTGCCGGGCCGAGGCCGGTTGATGCCATAAACCTGCCGCGAGGATCAACCCCAGCGTGCTCAGCCCACAAAGCGGTGCACAACGGCGCATGTCCATGCCGCCTCCTTTCCGGGAGATTCTTGGTTCAACAGGCAACCCTCGCCGAGGATGCACTTCACGCGCGGCGCCCGGGGGAAAGCCGCGAAGCCGGTCAGCCCTTGATCTCGCCCAGGGCGATGTCAAGACACCTGAGGAGGAAGTCGAGGTCGGCTTTGGTGATGCACATGGGGGGCTTGATGCGGAGGGTGTTGCCGAAGAGGCCGCCCTTGCCGACGAGGACTCCGAGTTGGCGGCAGCGCTCGAAGACCTCGGCGCACTTCTGGGTTGCGGGAGTCCTGGTCTGGCGATCCTCAACGAGTTCGACGCCGACCATGAGCCCGCGCCCGCGGACGTCGCCGATAAGGGGGTGCTTTTTCTGAAGGTCGCGCAAGCCCGCGAGGAGGTGGTCGCCGAGGTCCTTGGCGCGATGCTGGATCTTTTCTTCGAGGATGACGTTGAGGGTGGCGAGTCCCTGGGCCATGCTGACGGGGTTTCCGCCGAAGGTATTGAAGTGGATGCGCTGCGTAAGGGCGGAGGCGACGTCGGCCCGCGTAACGACCGCGCCGAGCGGGCAGCCGTTGCCTATGCCTTTCGCCATGGTCACGATGTCGGGGTTTACGCCGTGATTCTCGAAGCCCCAGAAGGCGGTGCCTGTTCGGCCGAAGCCTGTCTGAACTTCGTCGGAGATGCACAGGCCGCCGGCGGCGCGAACGTATTCGTAGACTTTCGGCAGGTATCCCGGCGGGAGTTCGACCGCGCCGCCGACGCCTTGGATGGGTTCGGCGATGAAGGCGGCGACCTTGCCGCAGGTTCCGAAGCGGATGAGGTCGAGGATTTCGGCGGCGTACTTCTCCCCGGCCTTGGGATCGTCGTAGCCGAACGGGCCTCGGAAACGATCGGGCAGCACGGCATGATGCACGCCGAAGGAATGAGGAACGGGGAATTTCCAGGTTGAGTGGGAAGTGAGGCCCATGGCGGCGTGCGTTCCGCCGTGATAGCCGTTGCGCATGGCGATGACGTCGAACTGGCCGGTTTTCGCGCGCGCCATGAGGACTGCGGTGTCGTTTGCTTCGCTGCCGGAGTTGACGAAGTAGCAGACGGAGAGGCCGGAGCCTTTGGGGAAGGTCGAGGCGAGTTTCTTTGCGAACTGGGTGATATTGGGGTTCAGGTAGATCGTGGTGGTGTGCTGGAGCCGCTCATTCTGCTCGCGTACGGCGTCGACGATCTTCGGGTGGCAGTGGCCGACGCTGACGGTAACGATGCCGGCGAAGCAGTCGAGGTATCGTCGGCCGGTCTCGTCGAAGAGGTACTGCATGTGCCCCTCGACGATCATGAGGGGGTCCTTGTAATAGGTGATGAGCGCGGGAGTGAGGAACTCGCGGCGGAGATCGAGGACCTCCTGCTTGCTCGGGCCGACGTAGGGCCGCGGGGTGTGGGGGCAGGGGGGAAGTTGGGGAGCGGCGGAAGACGCGGGCGCAGCGGCGAGGGTGGACATGGGGGGGTCTCCGATTTCACGGATCATATCCGTGCCGCCGGCTCCGCGAGCATTCGGATCGTGCGAAAGGCCCTACGCGGCGGCGGTATGCGCCGTCGTGAGTTCCCACGAATCATCCGGCAAGACCCGCGCCTTCAGGCCATGGCCCCGCGCGACCGCCTCGAACTTCGATGAGAGCCGAGTCGGCGGATGGCGGATGAGGATGCCCGCGGATTCAGCCGGCGACATCCGCCTCACAATCGGGGCAAGCATGAGCAGCAGTTCGTCGAGAAACGAAGGCGAAACACCCTGCACTCCGTCACAGTCAACGGCGACCGCCGGAGAACTCGGACCACGGGGCATCGTGCCTGTGCTCGCAGCCAACTCCAGAACTCGCGGCTCAAGTGATCGCGCAGCGTCGCGGGTGACGAGGACCTTCTCCGGCAGGACGTCGGCAACTCTGATCGTTTGCGCGTTCATGCGGGGATGCTCAAATGCCCAAGCGTTCCCGGGAACAACCTCGTGCGCCGTGCCGAGGTTTCCATGGCCTCCGAAACCTCCAAGGATCCTATCCCCGAATGAAGCAGAAGGGAACGCCCCGGCACGCGAACGCAGGGTAATCGCAAGATCACTTCCGAGGCCGTGGGCGGCTGGATTGGTACTCAGCCCGCAACGCGGGCGCCGGTTCCTTGCCCCGGACGAAGTCCGGGGTTCGCGGGCACTTGGGCAGAGCCCCAGCGGGGCGAAGGAGGCGTGTTGCAAGGCGTTGCGCGGCGAACTGCGGTGCGACCGTCGCCCCGTCCGGGGCTTCAGAGGCGGCGTCTGCTCACAACCCCGGACTTCGTCCGGGGCAAGGAACCCACGCCCGCTCCGCGGGCTGTGAGGCACATCGAAGCGATAATGCGATCGCCCTCGGGCGCCGACTGTGCCACCCACCCCTCAGGCCGAGATTGATTACACTACTCGCGGCACTGGCATCCAGCCCGAGGAGGACCACATGATCAAGGCGGAGAAAGTCATAGCGAGCGTGGGCGACGCGGCGTCGGCGTCCCGCGCTAGCGAGCGCAGCACGACCGCGCGGCGGGCGTCCGTAGCGAGGAGGCGTCCATGAACCAGGCGGCGCTTATCGCGGCGTCGAGTGGCGCGGCGGCGTCTATGGCGAGCGAGCGGCGGGACGCGGCGCAGGCGTCCTGTGCAAGTGATTGGAACAATGCAGCGTGGGCGTCCGACGCGAGCGAGCGACGGAACGGGGCGCAGGCGTCCTGGGCAACCGATCGGCGGAAGGCGGCGGAGGCGTCCTGTGCAAGCGATCGGCGGAATGCGGCCGCGGCGTCCGTGCTAGGAATCCGTCCATGACCCTCGGGCAGGTGGCCCCGATTCCGGCCCCGTTCCGTGCCACCGATTCCCTTCAGGAATCGGTGGCAGGCGGCGCGGGGGCCTCGGGAGATTCGGGCGACGCCGGTTGCGGTCAGGATAAGCCCGACTGAATCGTGCGCCGTCGGCGTTTCGAGGGCACCGATTCCCTTCGGGAATCGGTGGCACGCCGCTGGGCCGGGTCCCTTGAAGACTTTGCGGCCTCGGGTGTGGGATCGGGTTGCTCACCGTTCTCGGATGAAGCGGAATAGAAAGGGTAGTTGCGGTAGAGGCAAAGCCCTCACCCCAGCCTCGCCGCGGCGAGTGTTCCACCTCCCGCATCAGGGCAATCGCATTATCCGTTCCTTGCTATTATTCTGCTGTCGAGCGCCTATCCTCCGGCGCAACAAGGAGGGTCTGGAGGGCGTCGAGAGTTGGATAGTGCGATCGCCCTGACTGCCACGCCCGCCAAGGCCTCCGGATTGAGTCCAAGTTGGCCAATCTCCTGAGTCATCAGGGGATGCCAAAGGCTGACGTGCCCTTTAGTGCCGCGATTACGAGATGGAAGCAAAGTCCAAGGTCAATGACGATAATCAACTTGATCATCGCCCGCAAGACATAGCCCCCCTGGAACCACAATCGTGGTGCTTGAGGCGTCAGGCGGAATCCCCGCTTCGTGTGATCTTTGTCCAACCAATTCAGGAGATAATCGCGGATCTGCCAGTCACGTTCGATTAGGTTCCAGAGTGCTAGCGCAGAAAGCACGCCGAAGAGCGCCGGGACTAGGCTTAGCAGCGGGCTCGATCTGATGGAATAGACACCTGCCCAAAGCGCTACTTGCACACCCAGCAGTATCTGAGTCCGGCTCCAACTGAGTTGATCTTGATGTAAGTAATAAGTAGTGATGAATCGATAACACGGTTCACGACTTGGATCATTGGCCCTGGTTCGCTTTGGCTTCGCGTCAGTCGGCAATCCCTTAGATTCTGCGAGAACCCAGTAGACTGCAGCTGCAAGTCCTAACCCCACAAACCAGGCATACCCGTAGATCGTGTCGAAGGCCGCGGGGAAGATCGGTTGGATCGCGGGGTTCGCGGCGGCGGCGGCGTGGGTGCGGTGTGTTGCGGCGTTGATGAAGCCTGGGACATTTGGGGCGACGGCGATGAGGAGCGTCAGGACGGCGCGCCACTTCACGCCGTGGAGCGGGCCTTGCGGATCGTACAACTCCCCCACTTCCAGCCGGGCTCGGCGGATGAGGTAGTAGTCGCAGAGCATGATCCCGGCGATCGGGCCGAGGAGGGCGCTGTAGCCGATGAGCCAGGTGAAGATGTAGGCGCCGAGGTTGTTGAAGAGGTACCAAGGCATCATCACGACGCCGATGACGGCGGTGATCATGCCGCCGGTGCGGAAGGAGATGCGCGATGGCGCGAGGTTGGAGAAGTCGTTGGCGGGCGAGACGACGTTGGCGGCGATGTTGGTCGTGAGCGTGGCGATCGAGAGGGCGATGAGCGAGATGATGATGACGGCGGGGCTGCCGAGGCGCGCGACGAGAGCGACGGGATCCCAGATCGCTTCGCCGAAGATCAGGACGGTCGCCTGGGTGACGATGATGCCGATGAAGGCGAAGAGGGTCATCGTTGTCGGCAGGCCGAGGGCCTGGCCCCAGACCTGTGAGCGCTGGGATTTCGCGTAGCGCGTGAAGTCGGGGATGTTGAGCGAGAGGGTGGCCCAGAAGCCGACCATCGCGGTGAGTTGCGGGAAGAAGGCGCGCCAGAACTCGGCGGGGGTCGTGAACTTCGACGGTTGGCTGAAGAGGGCGCTGACTGAGTCGACGCGACGCATGGCCCAAGCGAGGAGGGCGAGGCCGATGAGGAGCAGGAACGGGGCCGAGAGGGACTCGAGCCACTTGATGGAGTTCATGCCGCGCCAGATGAACCAGACATTGAGCAGCCAGAAGGCGGCGAAGCAGGCGATCTGCCACGGGGTGATGCCGAGGGCGGTGACGCGGGTTGATTCGGCGGCGAGGTCGATGGCGCCGAGCGCGCCGAGGACCTGGCGGATGGCCTCGCCGCCGATCCAGGTCTGGATACCGAACCAGCCGCAAGCGACGAGGGCGCGGGCGATGGCGGGGATGTTCGCGCCTGCGGTGCCGAAGGAGGCGCGCATGAGGACGGGGAAGGGGATGCCGTACTTCGCGCCGGGCTGGCCGTTGAGGATCATCGGCACCAGCACGATGACGTTGCCGAGCATGACGGTGAGCGTGGCCTGCCACCACGAGAAGCCCTGCGCGATCATGCCGGCCGCGAGCGAGTAGGTGGGGATGCACACGGCCATGCCGATCCACAGCGCGGCGATGTGCCACGTGGACCAGGTCCGCTGGGCGGGGGTCGTGGGGGCGAGGTCGGTGTTGGAGAGGGTCGTCATGGCTTCGCGGAAAGGCATTCACCACAGAGGCGCGAAGAAGACAGAGAAAAGACAGGAGGGGGGATGGGGTCAGAGGACCATTCGCTTGATTCCATCTCGGAGATATGGGGTGTGGAAGTTGAGAAGAAGGCCGGGGGGGAGGCTGAAACTGCCTGGGCTAGTGATTGGCGAAGTCGTTGTAGGTCGTTCCAAGGGCAATGGCGCAGTAGATTTCAAGCAGTGCTTGTCTCGTCGGGTCTGCGCATTCCACATATCGAATGTCGAATCCAGCCACCCTCGCTCGCGCTCGCTCAACAGCGGCCCGAAACTCGGGGTTCTTCTTGAGGGATCCCGGTGATTTCTCGGTCTTGTAGTTCGCGAAGTGCCCCGTGTCCTCGCGCGCCAAACGAAGCACCAAGCTTTCACCGCTTCCTGTGTGCTCCATGATTCTGTCTCGAAGCCGGTCCGATCGGCCGACGTAGCGACGCGTATCACCCTCGGAGAAGCGGTACACACCCGAACTGGGCATGGTTTTCTCGAGACCCAAGCGCTGGCGCGCCGGCATGCTCGTCAACTGTTTCAGCAGCGAATCGAGCGATTCGACCATCTCGCGGAAGCGGTCTTGCATGTCGCGTTCACGCCGCGTACGACCGCACTGTCACCTCGACGCCCTTGTCCGACTCCGCCCATGCCTGCTCAAGAAGTCTCTTGGACACCTCGGACGAGACATACGGCTCGCCGCAGTTGTCGCATACGTCGGCGGGAACATTGCGGAATACGACGATCGCACCGTCGGCCGTCGAAAACGTCAACGTGGTTTTCCCAGGCTTAGTGACACCATTCCTGCAGATGGGACATTTCTCGTTCATCGGCGCTTTCGGAAGCCGGGCTTCCAAGTGTGAAGGTCCGGACGGTAGGCCGTGACCACCATGATTATACCCGGCCGAGGGTACGAGGCGACAACGTGGAGCGGTT
This sequence comes from uncultured Phycisphaeraceae bacterium, assembly GCA_964490785.1. Classification (GTDB taxonomy): domain Bacteria; phylum Planctomycetota; class Phycisphaerae; order Phycisphaerales; family UBA1924; genus JAEUIV01. The sequence goes on along the minus strand of CAZBDZ010000001.1, from coordinate 71,084 downwards.
CTTTGTCAATCCAGCCGAGAAAAAGCCTTGTCGGGTGGGGAACCTCGTTCGGGCGATCTTCGATGAGTTCGCCATGCTCGAGGACTTCACGAACCGCCACCTCATGGATCCTCCGCTCGAACATCTGTTGCAGAGCGTGCCCGCTGAGTGTGACGTTCGCTTCGCTCATGGAAACCGCCTCTCTTCACCCCTGCAACGTCAACCCCCCATACGCCTCCGGCCGGCGATCGCGGTACCACTGCCACACGTTCCGCACTTCCGCGATCATGTCGAGGTCGAGGTCGGCGACCACCACCTCGTCCTTGTCGCGCGACGCGGCTTTCATGATCTGGCCGCGGGGATTGGCGAAGTACGATTGCCCGTAGAATTCGCCGATGCCCCAGGGTTGCTCGGTGCCGACGCGGTTGATGGCGCCGACAAAGAACTGGTTGGCGGCGGCGGAGGCGGGTTGTTCGAGTTTCCAGAGGTATTCGCTGAGGCCGGCGACGGTGGCGCTGGGGTTGAAGACGATCTCGGCGCCGTTGAGGCCGAGGGCGCGCCAGCCTTCGGGGAAGTGGCGGTCGTAGCAGATGTAGACGCCGATCCTGCCGAAGTTGGTCTGGAAGACGGGGAACCCGCCGTCCCCCGGCTTGAAATAGAACTTCTCCCAGAATCCGGGGTGGCAGTGCGGGATGTGGTGCTTGCGGTACTTGCCCAGATACGTCCCGCGCTCGTCGATGACGGCGGCGGTGTTGTAGAAGACGCCGGTCATCGCCATCTCGTAGATAGGGACGATCATGACCATGCCGTGCTTCTTCGCGAGGTCCTGCATGAGGCGAATGGTCGGGCCGTCGGGAATCGGCTCGGCGGTCTCGTACCACTTTGTTTGCTGCTCGGCGCAGAAGTATGGGCCGAAGAAGATTTCCTGGAGGCAGCAGACCTGGGCGCGGTCGGCCGCCGCCTTCTCGATGAGCGCGACGTGCTTGTCGATCATCGCCTTCTTGATCTTGTCGAGCGAGTGCTCGGGGCCGAGGGAGTTGGAGCACTGGATGAGCGCGGCACGGGTGATGCGGGGCATGGTTTGTCTCCGTTCCCGGAGTTTACTGGCATCCGCGATTGGCATTCACCGCAGAGGCGCAGAGGACGCAGAGAAAGGCATGGATTGAATGGCAACGGGCACACGGCCACGTTTCGTTTCGACGGAAGCACACTACGACCGGTTGCCCAGCCAGTCCTTGTCTTCCTCTGCGTCCTCTGCGCCTCTGTGGTGAATGTATTCGTTCACAACCACCGCGCGACGCACACCTTCGACTTGGTGAAGAACTTCGGCCCGTCTTCGCCGTTGGCGTGGAGGTCGCCGAAGAAGGAGTGTTTCCAGCCGGAGAAGGGGAACGCGGCCATGGGTGCGGGGACGCCGACGTTGATGCCGAGCATGCCGGCGTCGATGAGGGTGCGGAAGCGGCGCGCGGCGTGGCCGCTGTTGGTGAAGATGACGGCCATGTTGCCGTACTTCGAGCGGTTGACGGTGGCGAGAGCGGCGTCGAGTGTTGATTCGCGCATGATCGAGAGGACCGGGCCGAAGATCTCGTCCTCGATGACGGCCATTCCGGGGCGGCAGTGGTCGATGACCGTCGGGCCGACAAAGCAGCCTGCGGGGCAGCGCCGCACCGATTCCTTAAGGGAATCGGTGGCACGGCCGTCGAGGACCACGGTCGCGCCTTCTTGCTTGCCGAGGTCTATGTATTTGTGCACGCGGTCCCTCGCCTCGGCGTCCACCAGGGGGCCCATCCCCACACCCGGCTCACCGCCCGGGCCGACCTTGATCTTCTTCGCGGCCTCGACCAGCGCGGGCACTAGCCAATCGGCCGAATCACCCACGCACACGACCACCGACCCCGCCAGGCACCGCTGCCCGGCGTTGCCGAACGCGGAGCCGATGATCCCCTCGACGGCGGCGCCGCGGTTCGCGTCGGGCAGCACGATCGTGTGGTTTTTCGCGCCGCACATGCACTGGGCGCGCTTGCCGGCGCCGGTCGCGGTCTTGTAGATATGTTCGCCGGCGCGGGTCGATCCCACGAACGACACGGCCTTCACATCGTCGCGCGTGATGAGATAGTCCACGACCTTCGGCCCGCCGTGGACGAGGTTCAGGACGCCGGGCGGCAAGCCCGCCTCGTGCGCGAGTTCGGTGACTCGCGTCGCGCTCAGCGGCACCTTCTCGCTCGGCTTGAGGACAAACGTGTTGCCGCACGCGACGGCCATCGGCCACATCCAGAGCGGGACCATGACGGGGAAGTTGAACGGCGTGATGCCGACACACACGCCCAGCGGCACTCGGTCCACGGTGGAGTCAATGCCGACGCCGCCTTGATCTTCCGTGCGGCAGAAACTGGTGCTCACCGCGATCTGCGGCAGCGTCCGCCCCATCATCAGGAGCGGCGCGGCGCACGCGAACTCGACGCAATCGATGCCGCGGCGGACGGAGCCGATCGCCTCGCCCTTGGTTTTGCCGTGCTCTTTCACGACGATGTCCGCGAGTTCGCCGGCCTTGGCTTCGAGGATCTGCTTGAAGCGGAAGAGGAACTGGATGCGGTCGCCCACGGGCGTTGCAGCCCACGCGGGGAATGCCTGGCTGGCCGCTTCAACGGCGGCCTCGGCGGCGCGGACCGAATCGAGTTCGACCTGCGTCAGTTTCTCCGCCGTGGCGGGGTTGATGACCGGACGGAGCGAGCCGCCGGCCGCGGGGGCGGTGCGCTTGCCGGCGATGAAATGTTCCATGGTGGAAGGTGCGGACATGGGGGCTCCTGAGGTTTGTCGAAGATCGGCAAGTCTACTCTCGCCGGCATGATCGGGCCTACAATGCCGGCATGATGGATTTCGCATCGAGAATCACACGCGATCCACGGGTCAATGGAGGGGAAGCGGTGATCAGGGGCACGCGTGTCCCTTTGCGCACGGTGCTGGCGAGCCTTGTCGCGGGAGACTCGCCCGAGCAGATCGTGGCCGCGTTTCCGGTTCTCAACACTGAGGATGTGCGTGCGGCGATCGCGTATGCGGCGTCCAGCGCGGCTGAGGACCTTCCATATTTGGGGATGCCGGCGGCTTGAGAATTAAGATTGACGAGAGTCTGCCCACGTCGCTCGGCCCGAGCCTCCGCGCCATGGGCCATGATGTTCAAACGGTCTATGACGAGAAGATCGCAGGCCGGGACGATTCGGTCGTCTGGCGGGCAGCGCAGGAGGAAAAGCGATTCGTGCTCGCTCAGGATCTGGGCTTTGTCGCCCGCGCGTTGTCGGCCCTGCACGCCGGCCTGCTGCTGCTTCGACTTCGTTTCCCATCCCGAGTTGCAATCGAAGAGCGGGTCCGCCAAGTCTTCGCGCTTGAGGCTGCGGAGTCGTGGGCCGGATGCCTCGTTGCTGTAACCGACGTCAAGATCAGAGTTCGCGGCGCCGCCGGATGATCGGGAATCGCCGGATTGCGTCCCTTTTGTCGCATCAATCATGCTCGCAGACACTTTCATTCTTGCCTCCCGCCTTGTGCTTGCCGAAGGAGTGCGCGCCGGGTGCGTGTTGATTCGCCGCGGGCGCATTGCGGAGGTCGCACCCCCGCATGCGGCGCCGATCGGCGCGGATGTGATCGACGCGGGCGACGCCGTCGTCATGCCCGGCGTGATCGACACGCACGTTCACTTCAATGATCCGGGCCGGGCTGAATGGGAAGGCTTCGAGACCGGCACGCGTGCCGCAGCGGCGGGGGGCATCGCCACCGTCGTGGACATGCCGCTGAACAGCGTTCCGGCGATAACGAGCGTCGCGGCGCTGGACGCGAAGCGTCGCGCGGCCGAGGGGCGGTGCGCGGTCGATGTCGGGTGCTGGGGCGGCGTCGTGCCCGGGAACATGCGCGAGTTGGAGCCGATGGCGCGCGCCGGCGTTCTCGGCTTCAAGTGCTTCATGGTCCCTTCCGGCGTCAACGAGTTCGGCCACGTCACGGAGCGAGACCTGCGCGAGGCCGCGCCGGCTCTGGCGCGGCTGGGGCTGCCGCTGCTCGTGCATGCCGAGGATCCGCTGGCCCTCGCCGATGCGCCGACGATCCTCCCCGGCCACGTGCGTCGCCACGCCGCCCACCTCGCCTCGCGCCCGCGCTCCGCCGAGCAGCGCGCCATCGAACTCATCATCCGACTCGTCGATGAGTTCCGGTTCCGCGCGCACATCGTCCACCTGGCGAGCGCGGATGCGATTCTCGCGCTGCGGGAGGCGCGCGGACGGGGGCTGCCGATCACGGTCGAGACCTGCCCGCACTACCTGATTTTCGCGGCGGAGGACATCCCCGACGGCGCGACGCAGTTCAAGTGCGCCCCGCCGATCCGCGAGCGTGAGAACCAGGACCGGCTGTGGACGGGGCTGCGCGAGGGGGACATCGACCTGATTGCGAGCGACCATTCGCCGTCGCCGCCCGCGGGCAAGCGACTTGACACTGGGGACTTCACGCGCGCGTGGGGCGGCATCGCATCGATCCAGGTGTCGCTCTCGGCGGCGTGGACGGCGGCTCGCGCCCGCGGGTTCGGCGTCGCCGACATCGCGCGATGGATGTGCGAGGGGCCGGCGCGGCTCGGCGGGCTCGACGGGCGCAAGGGGCGGATCGCCCCGGGCTATGATGCGGACCTTATCATCTGGAATCCCGAATCGGAGTTTGTCGTGCGCGGGCAGGACCTTTTCCATCGACATCCGCTGACCGCTTACGAGGGCATGACGCTCAGGGGAGTGGTCGAGCGGACCATCGTCCGTGGGGTTACCGTCTTTCAGAAGCCACCGACGAGCGACGCCGCGGGTCGAAAATCCGCCGTGGCGGGCCACGCGTCGGATGCCCTTCCGAGCGGGCGATGGCTCACGCGAGGGCCGTCGTGAACGATTTCACGTCTCTCATCGATCTCGCCGCGGAACGGACCGGCGGGCGAGCCTTGCTCGCCAGCGACGAGTTTTTCGCAGCGAAGGAGAATCTTCTCAAGCCCGGTCGCGGCGTGTTCATCGAGGGGAAGTACACCGACCGCGGCAAATGGATGGACGGCTGGGAGTCGAGGCGGAAGCGTACGGCGGGCCATGACTGGTGCATCATCCGGCTCGGGCTGCCGGGGGTTGTTCGCGGCGTAACGGTGGACACGAACCACTTCAAGGGGAACGCGCCGGAATCCGTTTCCGTGGATTCATGCGAGGCGTCGGCGGAGGCGACGGGAGAGGCGCTCGCCGCGGCCGCGGGGTGGCGCGTGCTGCTGCCGCGCACGAAGGTCGAGCCACACTTTGAGAATCGGATCGCCGCCCTGAACGGCGGGAGGTGTACGCACCTGAGGCTGAACATCTTCCCCGACGGCGGGGTCGCCCGCTTCCGCGCGTGGGGCGAGGTCGCGCCCGACTGGGCGGCGATCCTCGCGCGCAATGAGGCGGTTGATCTGTCGGCGGTGGAGCAAGGCGGGCTTCCGCTGGCATGCAGCGACGCGTTCTTCAGCGAGCCGCGGAACCTCATCATGCCCGGGCGGTCCGAGTGCATGGGCGACGGGTGGGAGACGAAGCGCCGCCGCGGGCCGGGCTATGACTGGGTGGTGCTGCGTCTCGGTCGGCGGGGGCGCATCGAGCGGCTCGTGATCGACACGAACCACTTCAAGGGGAACTACCCCGACACATGCGACGTGGAGGTCTGCGACGCGCCAGGGGCCGAGGCGGAGTCGCTCAGGCCCGAAGCGGCGCGCGGGCCGGCGTGGCGCCCGTTGCTGGGACGAACGAAACTGAATGCCCACGAGGAGCGCGTATTCGCGGGCGAACTGCTCGACAAAGGCCCCTCCACTCATCTTCGGCTCAACATCCATCCCGACGGCGGAGTCAGCCGGCTTCGTGCGTTCGGGCGCCCGGTGGAGTGATGGAGTGCGCCGGAAGCATCCTCACGCCAAGGCTGCCCCGGTCTCGCCTGCTTTGCGGCGAGGCCGGGCGATGTGGCGGCTGCGATAATGGCCTGACGGTCGCCCCCCTATGAACTCTCTCGCCGCATATCTCGATGCGCTTACCGAAGCCGAAGCGCGGGCATCGCTCCGCAGGTGCTGCGCATCCTTGGCATGGGTCGAGGCGATGGTTCGAGCGCGCCCGTTTGCGAGTGATGAGGAGGTGCATGCCACCGCCGAGCGCGTCTGGGCGTCGCTCTCGGCGGACGACTGGCGTGAGGCGTTCGCGGGGCATCCGCGCATCGGCGAGCGGGCGAGCGCGGGCCATGCCTCGACGGCGGCGTGGTCGTCGCGCGAGCAATCGGGCATGAACGCCGCCGCCGAGGCGACGGCCCGCGCCATCGCCGAGGGCAACCAAAGGTACGAAGAGAAGTTCGGGCATGTCTTCCTGATCTGCGCCACGGGCAAGTCCGCCGAGGAGATGCTCGCCTCGCTGCGACGCCGACTCGGCCACGACCCGGCCACGGAACTGCGCATCGCGGCGGAGGAGCAGGCGAAGATCACGCGGCTTCGTCTGGCGAAACTTGTTGATCCTCGGTAACCATCCAAACCTGGATGCGCCGTCCGCCGGTCCGTGGCTGAGAGGTGTGGGATCAAACAGGATTGTGCATGAGTCGGCGCAGTCGAGGGTGAAGCACTGGCGGGCGAGCCGCGGGGGGCACGGAAACGGAGGGTTCATGTGCCACTGGCTGCTTGTCAGCCAGTGCGGAGGGCCTGTTGCATCGGCGCGAGAAACGGACGCCGAGGGCGGATCGCACTGGCGGGCGAGCCGCCAGTGGCACAGGAGGCGGCACTGGGGAACCAAGTGGGGCTGTATCCCTTACTCACCCTCCTGCGCTGGCGGTGGCTTTGGCTTCCATCTGGTCGAGCCTGAGGCTTGATTCGAGCCAGCGTTCCCAGTGTCGGCGGTCCATCGGGACGACTGCGCCTTGCCATGCGGATTCGGGGATTTCTTTGAGCCTGGCCTTGGCGCGTTCATGGGCGGTGCGGGCTTCGGGGAGCCTGCCGAGGGCGACGTAGCAGTTCACGATCTGGACCATGGGGACGAGCGACGCGGGCTCGTTGGCGAGGCGTTGTGCGGCGGCGTCGTAGTGGCGGATGGCGGACTCGTAGTCTCCGAGGTCGAAGGCGCAGTCGCCTCGATAGAGCACGGCGTTACGGATGATGATCTTCTGGAAGGGCGTCATCCGCTCCGGGTCCGTGCCGTCGAGCCGGCCCCGCACGTCGTCGTAAAGGGCCAGGGCCGCCTTGAGGCGTTCCTCGCGGAGGCGTTCGAGTTCGGCCCTCTCGGAAACGGGCATGGCTTCCTTCAACTGCCGCTCGATCTGGGCGGCGGAGAGGCGGTTGGCGTCGGCGAGGTCGAAGCGGAGGCGTGTCTCTTCCGCCGCGCCGGGGTAGCGGTCGATGGCCTCGGTGAGGCGCGCCATCGCGTCGGGGAATCTCCCGACCCGCAAGTAGAGTTGCCCCAGTTCAAGCAGCGCCCGCTTGAACTGAGGCGCGTCGGGCTTGAACAGGCAGCCGTCGAGGACCTGGAGCAGCAGCCGCTCGGCCTTTTCCGATTCGGCGTCGTTCGAGGCGAGCAGGTAGCACTGGGCGAGGGGGACGTAACTGCGGAAGGCCTCGTCTGATGACGGGTTGGCGTGGATGACCTCCTCGAAGAGAGCGATGGCCGTGCCGTACTCATTCAGGGACTGGAAGCACCGGCCGAGCCTGTACTTGGATTCGAGTTGCCTCGGGTCCTGCCGGCGGTTGTGCCCGAACTCGGTGAAGAGGCGTATGGCCTCGCGCTGCTCGCCCGCGCGGTCCATGGCGTCGGCGGCGCTCCAGAGCGAGACGGAGGCCTCTTCCGGCGATTGGACCATCGCGGCGCGGACGTGTTTTTCGTAGGCCCCTGCCGCGCCGACGAGGTGGCGGCGAGCCCGCTCCACCTCTTCCTTGTCGAGAAGGAGCAGGCGTCCCGCCGCATCGAACTCGTCGCCCAGCCCGCCGAGGATTCGCGAGGCGATGTCGCGGTGCGTCTCGGCGAGGCGGAGGAGGGCCGAGGCGGGTGCTTCGTCGTCCGGGTATGCGCGGACGATCAGGTTGGCGTAGGTGAGGGCGGTGTCGAGGTCCCCCGCCGAGGCTCGGACGCGGTGGCGCTGCTCCATGCTCGCCTCGGCGTGTTCCGGGATGATGCCCCCCGCGTTCCCGCCTCGTTCGCGCAGGCGTTCGACCATCTCGCCGTAGGCGCGGAGCGAAGCGTCGCCGTGGCCGAGGTCGGCTTCCGTCTCGCCGAGGCCGAGCAGCGCCCTCGCGTGGGCTCCGCCGCCGGGGAAGCGTTCGACCACGGCGGCGAAGCGGTCGCGTGCCTCCTCGATTTCGCCCAGCGATTGGGCGATGCGGGCGAGGCTCTCGTCCACGTCGCCCCGGCGTTCGTCGCCCGGCGAGAGGATCGACTCCGCCAGCCCGAAGTGGGTGCGGGCCTGCTCGATCTCGCCGTCTTCGAGGTAGGCGTCGCCGAGGAGGAGGTGCAGGTCCGCCGCTTCGGATGAATCGGCGCGCTCGAGCCTTTGCACTTCGGGCAGGGTGCGGTCGATGACCGTCTGGCCCTCGCCGCGCGACAGGGCCGCCCGCTGCTCGCGGATGATCGCCCACACACGGTCGGACTCCGACAGCCCCTCGTCCTCGCGGAAGCGCGACAGGACGCGCAGCGCCTTGGATCGCTGCGCCGACGTTCCCGCAAGCCCCTCGGCGATGAGACGCTTCATCAACTTCCGCCGACGATCGGCGACTTCGTCCGAGAGATCCTCGATGCGCTCCAGCGCCTCGTCGGTGCGCCCGAGGTCGAGGAGCGTCTCGGCGATCTGCGCCTCGCGGCGGTGGGTTTGCTGATGTTCGTCGAGTTGGCGCGCCTTCTCGAACTCCTCGAGCGTGCGGAGGTTGTTCGTGCGGCCCTCGGGCGAGTCGTGGGGGATGCGGCGATCTCGCTGGGCGAGGAAGAGCGACTCGCCGCGCAACCCGTGGAAGCGGGCCATCACCTCCGGCTCGGCGGCACCGGGCTTGCCGATGGCGTCCACGATCGGCCCGTTCAGCAGTTCGAGCGCCGCCGACGCTTCCTGCCTCGAAATGAGGACCTCGGCGTCGCGCAGCACCCCCTCAAAGTCAGGCCCCGGGGCCCGGCGCATGATCGCCGCGATGCCAAGCCCCAGGAGCAAGACCCCGACAAGCCCAACGGGAATCTGCCATGCATCGCGCCAGCCGCGGGAAGGGGAGGGCGTGGCGGGCGCACTGTCCGGCGCTGGGGTCGATTCCCCGCCCTTTTCCGGGGAGTCCTGGGGGTGTTCAGGTTTTGGCGTCTCAGCCTTGCTCATCTCGCACATCCGCCGTGGCTGACGGCTTCGGGAGGAATGGTCCGAATCCGTTTATCGACCGGGGGGCGGGGGCGGGAAAAGTGGAAAGCGGAAATGAGGGTGTGGGGGGAGACCGTGGACAGAGGACAGTGGATAGTGGACATGAAGGTAGGAGGGAGTGCTTTCTGTTCCCTGTTGACCGACAGTTTCAGCCTGGTCCCAGCGTGAGGCCGCTCTTGCCTTGGCGCTTGGCTTCAAGGAGCAGACGGTCGGCGGCGTCGAGGAGGGTTGCGGGGTCTGCGGCGTCCCAGGGGAACGAGGCGAGGCCGGCGGAGACGGTCAGTCTGCCCGCGGCCTCGGCACCGAGTTTCGGGAAGCGGTGGGCGCGGATTTGCTGCTGGAACCGCCGGACGACCTCGATAATCGAGGCGGCGTGGCGCGAGGCGGGGTCGCGCGGGCCGTCGGGCGCGTCGAAGATGACCGCGAACTCGTCGCCCCCGAGGCGGCAGACGCGGTCTGTGGGGCGGATGACGCTCCCGAGGAGGCGAACGACCTCGCGGAGAATGTCGTCCCCCGCCGAGTGCCCGAAGCGGTCGTTGTAGGTCTTGAAGTCGTCGATGTCGAAGAGGAGGACGCTCACGTCGTTGCGTTTGCGGCGGGCGCGGTCGATCGCGCCGGCGAGGAAGCGGTCGAAGTAGCGCCGGTTCCATGCGCCCGTAAGGGGATCGGTGAGCGCGGCGGTCTTGAGCGTCGCCTGCTGCTCCTGCACGGCGAGGAGGAGCGCGAGCCAGTTCGCGGCGGGCTCGATGAGCGCACGCGCCTCCTCCGGCGCGCAAAGCCAGCCGAAGGTATGCCCGCGATGCTGGATCGGCACGCGGGCCTCTGCGGGGCGCGCGGGTTCGTCGGCGCTTGCGGCGGGGATGAAGCGCACCTCGAATGGTGCGCAGGCCTTGCGGATGCGCGACAAGCCCGGGCCAAGCACGTCGCGCGCGGTAAGGACGGCGGACATCACGGCCTCGTCGTCGGACCAGTCGGCGAGTTCGGGAATCACGCCGTGCGCGCGTGGTGTGCTCTTCCCGGCGGGCACCGACCGTGCGGAGCCACGGTCGGTGGCACGGGAGGCCAGGCGCAGCACGTCGTCGGGCCCGGCGTCCGGCGCGAGCCAGCCGTCGACGCCCGGAGCCGACGCGTGCTCGCCCGTGCAGAGGATGCGGACGTGCGGGTCGATTCCGCGGGCGGCGGCGGCGAGCGGCTGGGCCTCGGCGCGCGCTGTCGTCGAATCGAGGACGATGAGCGTGGGAGGGCTTTCCGGGCTGATGGTCGCCAGTTCGCCGAGTGCGTGGAAGACCGACTCCGCGTCGATGACGCGCGCGTCCGGAGCGTGGCGGAGGCGCGTCCCGATCGTCGCGGGACAGGCGACAATGAGCGTGAACAGATGATCGGTCGCACGAACCGCCATGGTTGTCGCACCGGCGCCGGCCGGGCTCGCGTGAGCCAAGGCGGCCGATTGAGCACTCGTCACGCGCGTTTCCCTCCCGGGTGATCGAAGTCCGGCCCCTCGCCGAGGAGCATGGTGAGTTCCTCCTCGGAGAGGAGCGACGCGGGGCTCGCTCCCTCTGATTCCGAGTGTTCGTCCACGTGCGCGGGGTCGCCCGCGAGGCGCAGGGGCGGACGCGCAGGGCGGCATGCGTGCGGAACGGCTGCCGGGGCGGCCTGCTCCGCGGGCGCACGGTCCTTCACCAACGGGCGAAACGCCGAAAGCCTCGGCGAGGCGCCGCTCCCGAGTTCCCAGAAGACCGTCGTCGGCGCGTGGCGCAGGGCCGCGTCGTACAGCGCGGCGGCGGGGCCGGCGGGGTCCGGCTCGATCAGCACGACGACCAGGGGCTCTCGCGGCTCGCCGGCACGGCGGGCGCGCTCGTGCATGGCGGCCTCGGCCATGACCTCGTGATAGGTCGCGCACTCCTTCACCGTCAGGCCGCGACGGATCAGCGACGCGCGCAGTTCATCAACAGACGCCCGGCTCGCACTCGCGTCGCGCTCCGGCGAGGCAAGCAGACACGTCGCGCGCCACCGCCCATGCGGAGGTTTCTTCGAGGTGGCCTCGGTCGCGCCCATGATCGAAGTCTACATTCAAAACGCCAAGAAACACGAAGAAATTGCCTACTTCGGCATGGTTTGAGGGGGAATGCCTCAATGCCGCGTGCCATGCCCTTTCAAGGGCATGCGCCGCGCGGGTGCGGCATGGGCTGAAGTGCCAAGGCCACGGCGGCGGCCCCATCGGCCGGGCCAAGGGCGTGCAGAGCCTGTCGCATTGATGAACGCCGGACCTGGTCGGTGAGCATCGACGCGAGCACCGGACCCGCGGCGGCGGCGGTGCGAGACGCGTCCACCCAATCACGGCACAGCACCCCCCCGCCGACGGCCACCAGCCGTTCGGCGTTCCGTTTCTGATGTTGATCCCGGTGAAAGGGGTAAGGCAGGAAGAGTGCGGGGACCTGGTTGGCCCATACCTCCCCCACCGTCCCAGCGCCACAGCGGGCCACGGCGGCATCGGCGGCCCCCCATGCGAGGCCCATCGTTCGGCAAAACGCCACCGCCCGCGCGGGGACTCCCGCCTCGTCGTAGACACGCTGCATCTCGGCGTCGGCTCCCTCGCCGGTCTGGTGGTAGACCTGCCACCCCTCGAACGCGGGGCGGTGCGCAAGGAGCAGGACCGCCATCAGGTCGTTGACCGTTCGCGCCCCCTGGCTCCCGCCGGTGGCGAAGAGCGTGTTCATGGAGGGGTCAAGCCCGAGCGAGGCCCGGCACTCCTCGGGCCCGCCGGTGTTGGACCCGACGGCGGCGGCGCGGACGATGGGGCGGATCGTCTCGGCGGCGGGCCAGGTATTCGATGAGGCGGCGTCGAGGATGCGGTCGGCCCGACGGGCCATCCAGCGATTGGCCTTGCCGGGCACGGCGTCGAGATTGACAAGAGTCACGGGCAGCCGGAGCGAGCGCGCCGCGTGAACCACCGGGGCGGCGACGAAGCCTCCCATGGCGACGACGTGGACCGGGCCTCGTCGAACCAGTTCCGTGAGGACGCGGCCCGACTCCCGCACGGCGGAGGGCCACGCGCGAAGGAACCGCAGCAGACGGGCGGGATGGAATCCGAGGGGCTGCGCGGGGATCACGTGGTATTCCGCCCCCTCGGCGTCCAGGATGCGGGCGTCGATCGGCCTCGGCGAGCAGAGGTAGACGCACCGCGTCGAGGGCGACACCGCCGCGACCTGCTCCGCAACCGCGAGCGCCGGGTAGAGATGCCCGCCGGTCCCGCCGCCCGCGAAGACAATCGTCGCCGGGCTGGAAGGATGATCGGGCATGGGGGGAGGGTCAAGCGGAAAGTGGACAGTGGGCAAAGTGGCGGGTAATCCCGGCTACGCGAGGGGGGGCATGGCTGCATTAATGTCCATTGTCCACTGTCCATTGTCCACTGTCGCTTTTCCCCTCACCCTGTCGCTCGCTATCGTGTCTCGGCGTGGACCTTCAATCCGCTTTCATGTCGATGGGAGTGGCGCTGGGGCTTGGGTTGCTGGTGGGGCTGCAGCGCGAGAGGGCCAGGCCGCCGGTCGCGGGTGTGCGGACCTTCGCGCTCATCACGCTGCTCGGCGCGGCGACGGCGATGCTGGCGGGCGCTTTCGGCGGATGGGTCGTCGCGGCGGGCTTCGTCGGGGTGGCGGCGGCGATGGTGGTCGGGAACCTCTTTCTCATTCGGCGGGAGGATGAGCCGCCGGGGATCACGACCGAGATTGCGATGCTTGTCATGTTCGCGGTGGGCGCCCTGTGCGCCGCCGGGCCGATGGCGGCGGCGGTCGTCCTCGGCGCGGCGACGGCCCTGCTGCTCCACGCCAAGCCGATGCTCCACGGCGTGGCGGCGCGGCTCGGGGACAAGGACTTCCGGGCGATCATGCAGTTCGTGCTGCTCGCGCTGGTCATCCTGCCGGTGCTGCCGGATCGCACCTTCGGGCCGGAGCCGGTGAACGTTTTGAATCCCCGGCACGTCTGGCTGGTGGTGGTGCTTGTCGTCGGGATCAGCCTCGCGGGCTTTCTCGCCTATCGGTTCATCGGGACGCGGATGGGGATGGTCCTGGGCGGGGTGCTCGGCGGGCTGATTTCGAGCACGGCGACGAGCGTGTCGTTCGCCCGGCGGGCGCGGCAGGGGCCGGGCTTCGTGTTGCCGGCCGCGGCCGTGATCGCCATGGCGTCGGCGGTGGTGTATGTGCGCGTGCTGACCGAGATCGCCGTAGTCGCGCCGGGCCACTGGAGGGCGCTCGCGCCCCCGATCGGGGTGATGCTGATGCTCTCGGCCCTGCTCGCGCTCGTCCTGTGGACGGCGGCGAGAAAGTCCAAGGCGGACCTGCCCGAGCAGACGAACCCGACGGAGCTGGGCTCCGCGCTCGCGTTCGGCGTGCTCTACGCGGTGGTGCTCGTCGGCGCGGCGGCGGCGAAGAAGGCGTTCGGCGACACGGGCCTCTACGCCGTCGCGGCCCTTTCGGGACTGACCGACATGGACGCCATCACTCTCTCCGCGTCGCGGATGGTCCAGGACGGGCTGACCGGGGCGGGCACGGCGTGGCGCGCCATCGTCCTCGGTTCGATGGCGAACCTCGGGTTCAAACTCGCGGTGATCGGGCTGCTGGGCGGCGTCAGGCTGGGGGTCGTGGTCGCGATGGCGTTCGGCGTGATGATCGCGGCGTCGGGCGCAATGCTTGCGTGGTGGCCGGGATAGAGGACCAAGCAGCCGCGATCGAGGCAAGGGGGGGCGAATGAGCCCAACAGGGCCGGATGAGCGGGCCAATTCAGGCCTCGCCGACCGTTCGCGAACCGGACCCGATTCGGAAGGCACTCACCGACGCCAACCCTAGCCACAATGCGTCCCACAGGGACAGGCTTGCGATGAGGATCCGTCCAAACCAGCCGGATTCGATGAGTTCCGGCAGCGTGGGCATGCGCGCATCATCCGCGACAAACTCGGCCCTTTGATCCGCGGACATGCCCGTCCAGCGGCTTTCGGCTTCCTTCCAGACTTCCTGCGGGTAGGATTCCCGGATCATCCCTGCGGACGCGGGCCGATGCTCGGGCCACGTCAGCGTTCGCCCCGACGCCTTCATTTCCTCCGCGACGCGATCCGCGACGGTTGAAATGGCGAACTCCGTATCGAGAAGGCGCGGGCTGCCGGGCGTCTGAAGCGCCTGCCGCTGCTCGTCGGGTGAGAGTCCGTCCCACCGCCGTTCGGCCTCCGCCCACACACCGGGCGGGAAATCGCCCTGTTCTTCGGCGGTCGCGGCCGACTGCCCCATCGGCCAGCGCAGCCTTTCTCCGGCCCGCTGGCGCTCGCGCGCCACCACGTCAGCGAGCACGACAAGCGCATCCTCCTTCGTCGGTTGCTGCCCTCCCATGACGAGCAATGCGACCACAGCCGTCCTCCCGCAGCCAACCCCGATGATCGCGGCGAGAACCGCAGCAACGCCCGACGCGAGACCGCAATCCTCCTTCGCCATCGCCCTGACCGCCACGCCCGCCAGCACGCCGATCCCCCACGCGATAATCCCGGCCTCGATATTGAACAGCATCGAAACCGCCGTCCAGACGCCCGCACCGACCAGCGCCGCGATCAGACCCGCCCCAAACCAGCCCGCGATTTTCATGTGGATGCTCCGGAATCAACCGGCCCTATGCCGGCTTCTTGTAGATCATTGTAACACGATTCCCCTTGCCGTTGTACTGCACGACCGTCATGTACGCCTTCATCAGCATCACGCCCCGGCCGTGGGGGAGTTCGAGGCGTTCGTGGGTGGTGGGGTCGGGCACGGCATCGGGGCGGAAGCCGGGGCCTTGGTCCTCGACGGTGATGAGGACTTCCTTCGGCGTTACCTTCCATTGCAGGCGGACCTTCTCGTCGGGCGGAAGGTTCCGGTGCCCGTGTCGGAATGCGTTGTAGACCGCCTCCTCGAGCGACAGGCGGACGGCGAAGGAGGACGCCTCGCTGTAGCCGGCACGGGCCACGGCGTCGAGGAGGGTCCGCTCGGCCCGGCGGATTTCGTCGGGGTCATGGGCCAGCCATAGGTCGGCCTCGTCTTGATGGCGCCCTGCACCGTCCCTCATGCCGCTCCTGCCGTGGCGCGTCGCACGCGCCCCTGCGCTCTCCAAATGAACTCAGCGGAAACTCGCCTCGGCCCGCTCGATCGTGTCGTGGATCTCGAACAACTTGTTGAGTTTGGTGATCGTGAAGACCTCGTAAATCTGCGGGTCGATGTTGGCGAGGCGTAACTGCCCCTGCTTGGCCTTCATCCGGTTGTGGATCGTGATGAGCGTCCCCAGGGCGGCGCTCGACAGATGATCGACGCCGACGAAGCAGATCACGAGCCGCGGCGACGTCTCGGCGTCGATCAGGCCCAGGATCTCCTCGCCGATCTGCTGGATATTCGCCTCGTCGAGGATGTTCCGGTCGATGAACTCGACGAAGATGATCCCCCGCTCCTTGCGGACTCGCAGGCGTGCTTCGGCCTTTGGCATGTGAGCCTCCTCAACAGGTCAGCGCGGAGTATAGCGGGTGGGGTATCTGCCGCCTTGGGCAGGCACGCGGGGCTGTCCCCTCGATGCTGGGGCCGGCTCAGCGGAACGGGTCGTGGAGTTTGTCGAGCAGGCCGGGGAAGGCCTTTTCCTCTTCTTCGTTCTGGATGATGATGGTCGGCTTGACGAGGATCATCAGCGTGCGCTCTTCCTTGACCTGGGAGCGGTTGGTGAAGAAGCGGTTGAGGATGGGGAGTTTCGAGAGGACTGGGACGCCGGTCTCGATTTCGAGTTCCGTGGTCAGTCGCTGCCCGCCGAGCATCACGGTGCCCTTGTCGGGGACTGTGACGCCGGTGTTGATCGAGGTGACGTCGATGGTGGGGATTTCGATGGTGCCCGTGGCGACCTGGGGGACGGTGTTCTGACCCGTGCCGCCGGCGGTGGCGGTGAGGGTCTGTTGCCGGAATCGCGGCGAGCCGGAGACGGAGGTCTGGATGGTGAGCGTTACATAGCGCCGGTCTGCCGACGCGACGCCCCGCACGCCGAGCGACACGCCCGAGTTGAGCCGACCGACGGTCGGGTCGAACGAGGCGGAGCCGGTGCCCGTTACAGGCTGGAGGTCGGAGATGAAGCCGATCTGGTTGACGACGGCGATGTTGGCGGCCCGGCCGTTGGCGAACGTCAGTCGCGGCGCAGAGAGAGAGACGTTGCGCCTGTCGGCCTGGGTCGCTTCGAGGAGGACATCGACCTGGATGTCGTCGAGGAAGAGCGTCGCCGCGGCGCCGAGCGCGGGGTTGCCGAGGATGGCGGCCGATGCGAGTTCATTCCCCGCGAGGAGCGTCAAACCTTCGGTCAGGCCGGCGCTGTTTTGAGTTACCGGGACAACACTGAGGGGCGACGGCACGGGGACCGAGTACGGCTGATTCTGGTATGCGTACTGCGGATTCCCGGCCGCGTCGAGATTCTGGAAGACATATCCAAAGGTCGAGCTGTCCGTGATGCCGACGATGTCGGACGGGTAGACACTGTGCCCTTCATTGGCGAGCGAGCCAATGCCGAAGGCGTCCAACTGTCGATTGACAGCCTTGAACTGCTCGTTGTCGGCGTTCAGGTAGACGTCGAGGTCGAAGGCGATTTGCTCGAAGAAGTCCGACGAGACGGTGAGGAACCGCGACTCGACGTTGATCTGGACGGAGCGGATTTCGCGCAACTGGTTCAGGACGCCTTGGATCTGGCGATGGTTGGCGGCGGTGTTGGTGATGATGAGGTTGCCGCCGAGTTCCTGGATGACGCCGGTATCGCCGCCGTTGTCGCGCCATCCTTCGAAGTCGACGTTGGTCTGGATGATTTCGAGGATTTTCTCCATGAGTTCCTCTTCGGTCGGGCCGACGGGCTCGTTCTCGCCCTGTGCGCCGCCGAAGATGGAGCCGCCGCCGCCGCCGCCGCCCTGCCCGCCCTGGTTGAGCACCTGGTCGAGGTCGAGTTGGGGGGCATCGGGGAAGTCCGGGATCTGGAAGAGGAGGTCGCGGATGTCGTAGATGACGACGAAGGTGTTTTTGCGGAGGGCCTCGTCCGCGGCGACGACGAGCACGCCGTCGTTGACGGCCCATCCCGCCTTGCTGAACGCGTCGGGCTGGGCTTTCTGGAGGATGCGCTCGAGAACGACACGGGCCGGGACCTCTCGGAGTTCGAGCGTGATTTCCTTGTCGCGTTCGATGCCGATCTGGGCGAGGGAGTCCCAGTCGATGTCCATGTTCAGGTTGGTGACGGTGCCGACGAACGCGAGCACGTCCTCCAGCGAGTTGTCGCGGAACGAAGCGGGGATCCGCCGCGTTTCCATGGTCGCGAGCACCTTCCGGTCCGCCTCGGACTCGACGAACGACTGCAGGTCCCCGCGGCGGAAGGAGATCTCGGGCCAGTCCGCCGGGTACGACATCAGGTCGGCCGGGGCGATCAGGGCGCGGTCGTTCTCGTTGTACTCCTTCTCGTACGAATACGCCCGCTCGCGGCGGATTTCCTCGAACTCCTTGTACAGCCGAACGTCGCGCAGCACGTCCTTCAGCAGCAGCGCGGCCGGGTTGAGCGGATCGAGGAAGAGGACCTGATCGACGACCTGGAGCGCCTCGTCGTACTTCTGCTCGGCCTGAAGGGCGCGGATGCGGTCGAGGTTTTCGTTGATGCGCTGGCGACGCTCCTTCTCCTGCTGCACACGCGTCTTGACTTCGTCGGCTTTGAGGTCCTTCTGACGCGCCTCGATCTCGGCGACCGTGATGGCCTCCGCGGCGTCGTCGATCTGCCTCAGGAGCGCGTCGGCCTGTGAAATCCCGGAGCGGTACTGCTCCTCGGAGAACAGGCCGTTGGCCTGCGCGTTGTTCCACGTGAGGCGCGCCTGGGCGGCGAGGTTCCGGGCGGCCTGCGTGTCCCCGCGACCGAGGGCCGCGTTCGCCTGCGCGATGAGGTTCTTGAAGACGGCCTCGGCCTCTTCGCGCGCGATGCGTTTCTGCTCGAGCACGGTCCCGAGCGCGTCCTGCCCCGCGCCGCCGATCAGCGCCCGCGCCTCCGCGATGCGGTCGTTGGCCACCCCCTTCTGCTCGGCCGAAAGGTGGGGCCCGTAGACGGAAACCGCCTTGGTGAACTTGTCGATCGCCTCGTTGTACCGCCCGGCCTGGAAGGCGGCCTCGGCCTCGACGATCATCCGCTCCGCGTCGACCTTCAGCGTCTCGTCCAGCAGGTCGTCGCCGGGCTGGGACTGCTCCTGCGCCGGATGATCCTGCGAAGCCTGCTCGGGCGCGTCCTCGGTGCTCGCCACGGCGGGCGTCGCGGCGGCGACGGCCTTAACCGCCTTGCCCGCGCTCTGCATCACCGAAAGCGGCACATACTCGACCTCGAACGACCGCCCCTGCTCGCGCTCAAGTTCGTAGATCCGGTCCTGGTACTTGTTGACCTCGGCCATCTGCTCCTGCGTGAGCGAGGCCCCGGTGCGAAGGATGCTCGCAAAGCCCGCCTTCGCCTCCGCGTAATGGCCTCTCGTGAAGTCGCTCACCGCCTGCGCCAGCGTCGGCCCGACCATCGGCGACAACTGCTCACGCAGCATCTTCGCCTCGGACACGACGGCCTCGGCCCGCGAGCGCTGCGCCGGCGTCGCCTTGTCCGAGCGCTTCGCCGCCGAGGCATGCGTCTCGGCGACGCGGAGTTCGCCTTGCTTCAGGGCGAGTTCCGCTTTCTGAAGGCTCAGTTCGACCTCGCCGAGGTGCCGCAGGCGACGATCCGCCGCCGCCAGAAGTTCGAGGACGCGATCCTGGTCCCTGTTCGTGGCGGTCTTCTTGAGCGTCAGCAGGATCGATTTGGCCTCGACGACGCGTCCCGCTTCGAGCAACTGGGCCGCGGAATCGACCGTCGCGGGCCGATCGTCCGCGATCGCCGGCGGCGCGGCGGCGCCCGCCGCGAGAGCGAGCACAAGGGCTTGAAGACGCAGAGCGGGCCGGGTTCCAATACCTCGCATCACCAGAAACCTCCATAAGGAGAGGTCGATCGACGAAACAACGCCCCCTTCGAATCACGGGTCCGGCGAAGCCGGGGGGCCTCGCAGGTGCCGGAACATACCCGAACGCTCTCAGACGCTGCAAACCGAGGGGAGTTCCGGAGGACAAGGGAAACGCAAGCACGCCGGAGGCCGCCCCCGGGTGCCACGGCCAGCGCAGCGAGTCTTCGAGCGCAGTCGGCCGTGGCAGGCGGGGCGACCGTGCCATGCCCTGTCTGGGGCATGACGCGCCCGGCAAAGACCTTCGTCCCCAGCGCTTCGCGGCATGGGCTGGGTCGCCACGGCGACTCTCCGAAAAGCCCATGCCACGCGCCCAGTGCCATGCCCTTTCAAGGGCATGACGGTCCCAGCCTCGGGATTTGGATTCCCTACAGTGTCCCCATGCGGGACGGGCTTTTCAGCAGGCCGGTGGAGGTTACAGGCTCTTTGGCCCGGGTTGTTCTTGAGGCGGGGATCGACCATCCGGAAGGGCTGACCTACACGATCCCGGAGGCCATGAAGGACATCGATGTCGGCGACAGGGTCCGCGCGCCCCTGGGGCGGGGGGATCGGCCTGTTGACGGCGTGGTGGTCGAGATCTTCGGCCCGGAGAAGGCGGCGGAAGCCCTCGGCGGGCTCGATCCCGCGCGGCTCAAGCCGCTCATCTCGGCCCTGACGCGCCCGGGGCCGGCATCCGCACCGGCTGCGCCGGGCGTTGAGGCGACGCCGCGGTACCCGCCGAATCTCGTCCGGCTCGGCCTGTGGATCAGTCAGTATTACTGCTGCCCGATTGGGATGGTCCTGGCGGCGATGATGCCGGGGGCGGTCAAGCGGCAGACGGGCCTGGTTTTCCGTCGCCGAGTCGAGCGGGTTGACGGGGCCGAGCCGATCGACCTGCCGAAATCCTCCGCTGAGGCCTTGGCGATGGTCCGCGCACTTCCTGCCGACGCGTTCCCGGTCGAGGCGCGTGCGCTGGCGGATCGGCTGGGGCACAAGACGCTCAGCCATGTGAACCGCCTGATCCGAGCCGGGGTTCTCCGCGAGGTTGTCAAGGCCGAGGTGCGGGCCGAGTCGCCGCCGGAATGGGAGGCGGTCGCGGACGGGTCGGCGACTCCCCCGCTGCTGACGCCCGCGCAGGAGACGGCGCTCGAAACGGTCTCGGCCGGTTTCGGCTCGTTCGGCGCGTTCGTGCTTTTCGGCGTGACCGGGTCGGGCAAGACGGAGGTCTATCTCCGCGCCTTGTCGCGCGTCATCGAGCGTGGGCGGAGCGCGATCGTGCTCGTGCCGGAGATCAGCCTCACGCCCCAGACGGCCGGTCGATTCCTGGCGCGATTCCGGCAGGCGGGAGTCGCGGTGCTTCATTCGGGGCTGAGCGCGTCGCAGAGGCACCTCGAATGGATGCGCGTGATGCGCGGCGAGGCGCGCGTCGTCGTGGGGGCGCGGTCCGCCGTCTTCGCGCCGTTCCCGCCCGGCGCGCTCGGGTTGATCGTCGTCGACGAGGAGCACGACGCTTCGTATAAGCAGGACTCCCTCCCGCGATACCACGCGCGCGACGTGGCCATCCGCAGGGCGCAGATGGAGGGCTGCGCCGTCGTGCTCGGCTCGGCGACGCCCTCGCTCGAAACGTGGAACAACGCGGCGACGGGGCGGTTTCGGCTCCTCGAACTCCCGGAGCGCGTCGCGGGCGGGTCGCTGCCCCCGGTGCGCGTCGTGGACATGCTCGACGAGGCACGCCTGCGCCCGCCCCTCGACCGCAAGCACCTCCACAGCCTCGGCCCGACGCTGGAGGCGGAGATCACGCGCACGCTCGCCGGGTCGGGGCAGATGCTGCTCCTCCTGAACAGGCGCGGGTATGCGTCGTACATCTGCTGCGCCGATGCGTCCTGCGGGTGGTACCTCACGTGCAGGCACTGCGACGTCACTGCGGTGTATCACAAGAAAGGAACGCCCTCCGGCGGTGGGATCGTCAAGTGCCACCACTGCCTCGCGGAGACGCGCATGCCCGCGACGTGCCCGACGTGCGGCCGGAGCATCACGACCTTCGGCTTCGGCACGCAGCGCGTGGAGGAGGAGATCGAGCGCAAGTTCCCCGCGCTGAAACTCGGGCAGACGATGCTCCGCCTCGACAGCGACACGATGCGGCACGCCTCGGACTACTTCGGCGCGCTGGAGCGCTTCCGCCGGGGCGAGATCAGGGCGCTGCTCGGGACGCAGATGATCGCCAAGGGGCTGGACTTCCCGAATGTCGAGTTGATCGGCGTGATCAATGCCGACACGGCGCTCAACCTGCCTGATTTCCGTGCGGAGGAGCGGACGTTTCAGATCGTCGCCCAGGTCGCGGGGCGCGCGGGGCGGAGCCGGGAGAGCGGCGGGGTGTCGCGGGTCGTGGTGCAGTCGTACAACCCCGGCGCGGCGTCGATCCGCTTCGCCTCGCGCCACGATTACAGGGGCTTCGCAGGCCGCGAACTCGAATCCCGCCGCGAGGCGTGCCTGCCGCCGGTCGGGCGCATGGCGCGGATCGTGTGCCGGGACGAGGACGCATCGAAGGCGGAGACGCGCGCGGACGATATCGCCGCGGCCCTGCGCCGGTGCGGCGGGCTGCGCGTGCGCGGGCCGATGGCGTGCCCGATCTCGCGCATCGCGGGGTTTTATCGAGTGGCGGTCGAGATGCTCGCCGCCTCGCCCGGGCCGATCCAGCAGGCGCTTGCGACCCTTCGCACGGCGAGCCTCGTCAAGAGCGACGCGAAGACCGCCGTGGATGTCGATCCGGTGGCGCTGCTGTAGAAGGCCCCGTGGGTGCCACCGATTACCTGTCTTCAGGTAATCGGTGCCGTGCGCCAACGGCGCTCGCCACGGCCGACTGCGCTCGAAGACTCGCTCCGCTGGCCGTGGCACCCAACAAAAAATGGTGCGGCCGCCGCAACGCGCGACGACCGCACCGGGAAGGAAAAAGGGACTCGTGGCGCTCTGCTTTTAAGCCGATCGGCGGGCGACACCCCTTATCAACTGGGCGCCGGTTCATTGTGGTCCCGGCAAGGTGCGATGTCGCAACTCGCCGTCGATCTTGCGACGGGCGCGGAATTCAGGCTCACCTTTTTGCGGCGGCCGAGAGTGGCCGACGAGAGCGAGCGCCCAAGGCAAGGGCTGGAAAGCCCATGCCACCGAGCCGGTTCATTCCTCGCGTCGGATTTTCTCGATTAATCCGCATCGCCCCACGAGCGGGGCGCCGGCCGGCAGTTCGAGCACGGCCGCCTGTCCGGTTCGCATCTCGCAATCAGCCGCGCTGGTGAGGATGCCGAGGAGGTGCTCGAAGGTCGGGTTGTGTCCCACGAGGACGGCGGGGTCGCGGCTCTCCGCCGCGCTTTCGGCGGCGGCGAGCGCATCCTCGATTGCCGTGCCGAGGCTGAGCGATTCGTCGAGCCGGAGGTCGGCGTTCAGGCAGTCCTGCAGGATTCGGGCGGTATCCCTCGCCCGCACAGCGGGGCTTGAGACGATAAGCGTCGGCCGCTCGCCGCGCGGCATGGACGCGAGCCTCTCCCCGAGCCATTGAGCCTGCCGCTCGCCGCGCTTGTTCAGCGCGCGGTCCTCGTCGCGGCCCGTTGACGAGTCGCGCTCCGCTTTCCCGTGGCGCACGAGGTACAGGCGCATTCGGCCTCACGAAAGGTAGTAGTCCCTGACATACTCCGCCACCATCCGGTGCGCACTGAACCTGCAACAGACGCTCCGCATGCTCTCGGCCATCATCCGGCACCATTTCACGGGCACGCCCTTGCGGTCGCGCGCGTGGAAGAGCGGGATGACCTGCTTCTCGAGCGTCGCGTAGACCGATTGGGCGTCGTAGGCGTCCTGTTCGCGGCGGCTCTTGAACTGCTTGCCGCCGAGCGCCCAGCCGTTTTTCTTGTTGTATCCCTCCGGCCACCAGCCGTCGAGGATCGAGCAGTTGACGCCGAGGTTCAGAGGCGGCTTCATCCCGCTCGTTCCCGACGCTTCCATCGGGCGGATCGGGTTGTTCAGCCACACGTCGCATCCGCTGGTCAGCATCCGGCCGACGTTGATGTCGTAGTTCTGAACGAGGAAGACTCGTCCCCTGAACGGCGTCTTGCGCGAGAACTCGTGGATCGCCTTGACGAACTCCTGCCCGGCTTTGTCCTGCGGGTGGGCCTTGCCGGCGAAGATGAACTGCACGGGGCGGTCGGCGTCGCCCACGAGCCGCGCGAGGCGGCGGGCATCCTTGAAGATGAGCGGCGCCCGCTTGTAGGTCGCGAACCGGCGGGCGAATCCGATCGTCAGCGCATCCTCGTCAAGGCGCTCGTACAGATCGGTGAGCAGGTCCGTCTCCTCGGCCGAGAGGTGCGAGGCGATCAGCTCCTCTCGCGCCCGCAGGCGCAGCCAGGCGATCATGCGCCGGCGGAGCATCTGCCGCAGGCCCCACAGTTCGCCGGCGGGGACGCGGCCGATGCGCTTCCACGGGTCATCCTCCGGGCCGGCGCCGAGCCATTTCGGCTTCAAGTGCTTGTCATAGAACGGCCTGGCCTCGTCAGCGATCCACGACTCCGGATGCACGCCGTTGGTCACATGTCCGATCGGCACCTGCTCGGGCTTGCTCGCGCCGTAGGTCTTCATCCACATCCGGCGCGATGTCTCGCCGTGGAGCGCCGCCACGCCGTTGCACCGCGCCGACAGCCTCAGCGCGAGGACCGTCATGCAGAACGGTTCGGCCTGATCCTCCGGGTCCTCGCGCCCAAGGGCCAGGAACTCCGAGCCCGGCAGCCCCAGTTCGTCCGGCATGTGGCCCAGATACTTCATCAGGAGCGAAGCCTCGAAGCGGTCGTTGCCCTCCGGCACCGGCGTGTGCGTCGTGAAGACCGAGCGCTCGCGGACCTGGGCCACAGCCCGCTCGTATCGCGCGCCCGACGACACCAGCCGGCGCACGCGCTCCAGCGGCGCGAACGCCGCGTGCCCTTCGTTCAGATGGAAGACGGTCGGCGAGATTCCCAGCGCATCGAGCGCGTGCAGACCGCCCACGCCGAGCAGGATCTCCTGACGAATCCGGTATTCGACATCGCCGCCGCGGTACAGGTGGTGAGTCAGCGCCCGGTCCGCGTCGGAGTTCGCGTTCACGTCCGTGTCGAGCAGGTACACCGGCACGCGCCCCACCGTCGCGCACCAGATCTTCGACAGCACCCGTCTCGGCCCGATCGGGATTTCGATGACTTTCCCCGTGTCGTCGATCGGAAGGTTGTCGAAATCCGCGGGCGGATAGACGACGCGCGTCTCTCCCTTGCGCGTCAGTTCCTGGCGATAATACCCGTGCTTCCACAGCACGCCGACGCACACCATCGGCACGCCGAGGTCGCTCGCCGATTTCACATGATCCCCGGCGAGAATGCCCAGCCCGCCGGCGTACAGCGCCAGGCTCTCGTGGATGCCGTACTCCATGCAGAAGTACGCGGCGAGCAACTTCTTTTTCGACCGACGCGACTCGCGGTCGAACCATGTCGGCGAAGCCAGGTAGCGCTCAAGGTCGCGCTCGGCGCAACGCAGGTTGTCGAGGAAGTCCGCGTCCGCGGCGAGCGTCTCGCCGCGCGTATCACCCATCATGTTGAGCGTGGCGATGGGGTTGTGGTTCGTCGCGTGCCAGAGGCGCGGGTCGAGCGACTCGAACAGCCGACGGGCCGCCGGGTTCCACGTCCACCACAGGTTCCGCGCCAACAGGTCGATGCGGGCGCGAAGGTCGGGCCAGGATTCAACGGCGGAACGCGCGGCGCTCGTTTTTCGCGGGCGGGGCATGCATACTCCTGAAAAAAGCCGAGTCGGGGCGAGTATACAGGTCGGGGACGCCGAGGCTGAGTCCGCGAAGCCTCGGGCAGTGTCGCAGTTCGAAAGTGGCATGGGCTTTCCAGCCCATGTGCCCGCGGGGGCGCCACGCCCTCGAATGGGCGTGCCACGTTTAGACTGCGACACTCCTCAACCTCGGCGTCATTGAAACATCACGCGGAGGAACGCATAGACTCCCCACCACCGATGACGACACCATCGAATGCGACCACTCACGATCCTTCCGACTCGTTTTTCGGCCCCGTGCCGCGCCGAAGCATGGGGCGGGTCGGCCTCGACCTCCTCACCAGCGTCCGTCTCGGCATCGTCCTGATGACGATCCTCTTCTTCTACTGCACCATCGGCTCGGCGGGGATCGTCTACCCCGCGATCGGGCCCGGGCGCTGGAATCCCTTCGACCCCGGCGTATGGCGGCACGACATGGTCCGCCAATGGCGGCCCTTCGAGTTGACCGAGTACGAATGGTTCCACACCTCCTTCTTCAATGCGCTCATCCTGCTGATCTGCGTCAACATCATCGCGACCACCATCCGCAGGATTCGTCTGAACGCGCTGACCGCGGGAGTGTGGATGATCCACAGCGGGATCATCATCCTCGCCGTCGGGTCGTACATCTACTTCGGCACGAAGTATGAGGGCGATGCACCCGTCGTCCGTCAGGCCGTAAGAATCGAACTCCCCGGCGCCGAGCCGACCGACATGCTCGCCCTCCCCGGCTCGTCCGCGAGCGTGCGCACCGCCGAGGGCGAGTGGTTCTTCGGCATCGCGAGCATCGATCCATCGTGGGAACTTCTCACCGACGAAGATGTCGGCAACAAGGCCTACGCCGTAACGGTGGATGTGCAGTCCCCCAAGCGGCGGTTCATGCGGCAGTTGCTCGCCGGGCATCCGGAATACACCGAGGACGTGATCCCCGGCAAGGGACGTGCGAAGAAGCAGGCTGAGTTCGAGGGGCGGGCGCTCGTCGATGAATCGCTCAAACTCTCCCTCTTCGCGCCCGAGCAGGATTCGTTCTGGGTCAAGGACAGCGCCGCCCTTTCCGCCCGTGGCGTGGGCGAGGCACAGTGGTCGCAGCGCATCATCACGGGCCTACCGCGCTACAACGACACGATCAGCGACCTGAATGACCTTTTTGGCGACGACCCCGAACCGGGATATCCCGCGCTCAGGCCGCACGTGCTCGACCTGCCGGTCCCCGCCCCGGGGGGCGCTCAGGCGGACGCGCTCGGCGGGGTCGATGTGCGCGTAACCGGCTACCTGCGCTATGCGATCATGCACCGCCGATGGATGCCCGGAGGCCGATCGCTCAATCCCGTGGTCGAGATCACCCTGACGCCCCCCGGCGGATCCGATTTCCACGAGACCCTCGTCGCATTCGACGACGCCCGCCGATCGGCGTATGACCATCGGCTCTCATTCGATTGGATCGAAAGCGCCGACGCGCTGCCCCAGTTCAAAGACGCCGGCCCTCGCGAACTGCATCTCCGCGTGCCCGACGCCGGCGTCGAGGAAGTCGTCAAGTTCCGTCTCACCGACCTCGAAGGCGCCGATCGCCCCATGATCCCGCTCGGGCAGACGGGTTGGCAATACCGAATCCGCCAGGCGACCGACCGCCTGCCGCTCCAGACCGGGCATTCTGTAACGCTCCTCATCGTCGATCTCATCAACCCGGAGGGGAAGAAACTGACGCGCTGGGTCTTCGAGGATCCCTCGCGCAACCGCGACAACTACGAGTCGGCGGCCGAAGACCCGCACACGCCGAAGGGAACCGATCCCCGGCTCGAGACGGCGTACAAGCCGGGGCGGATGCTCAGCACGATTTCCGTCGTCGCCGGGCCGCGCGACGTGGGCCTGCACGTCTTCCACGACACCGCCGAGGGCGGCCGCGTCCAGAAGGCGCTCAAGCCCGGCGAGCCGGTCGAGGTGATCTACAGCATCAAACTGACTGTTACGCGCCTTATGACCGACGCGGTGGAGATCGAGCGCCCTATGATCGTCCCGCATGCCCGGCGCGACAGGGACTCAGACGCGGCCCAGGCTTTCGCGCTCGTCCGCGTCGAACTCTCCAAGGGTGATTGGCGCCAGGCGGAATGGCTGCCCTTCCACCGCTACACATTTACCGAGCCGCTGGACCCCGTCGGGGTGCTCTCCCGCTTTGAGCCTCGCCGGTTCACGCTGCCGGAGGGTCGCGAGGTTGACATCGTCGTCGGCCGCGAGCGACGACCGCTGCCCAACGCCGTCCGCCTCGACGACTTCATCCTCACGTCGAACGTCGGCGGGTTCACCGGCCGCGTCTCCAGCGTCCGCGATTGGACCAGCGTCGTCCGCTTCAAGGGCGACAACGGCTGGAGCGAGCCTTCGCGCGTCAGCACCAACGATCCCGGCACGCACGGCGGCGTGTGGTTCTTCCAGAGTTACTGGGACCCGCCGCGAGCCGCGCAGTTCGCCGGCGACACTGGCTCCGCCGGGTTGAACTTTACGGGGCTCGGCGTCGGCAACCGTCGGGGCGTGATGATCCAACTCCTCGGGTGCTGCCTTTCGGTCGCGGGGATGATCTACGCCTTCTACGTCAAGCCGATCATCCGCCGGCGCCGCCGACTGCATGTTCTCGCGGAGGTCGAGGCGGGCCGCATGGGCCGCCGGCCTCATGCTCCCGGCCTCGACGACACGCCGATCCGCGGCGAGGAGGTGGCGCGATGAACGCACGCGGCCTGCGATGGTTCGTGGTCGGCGCGGCACTCGCCGCCGGCGTCTCCGCGCTCATCTTTGCGATGGTGCTCCGCTCCTCGTCTCGCGGCGGGGGCGAGGGCGATGACGCCGCCTTTGCCCAGGCCTTGGACCTCAGCCCGCTCGACCGCGCCGCCGTATGGAACGAAGGCCGGCTGAAGTCTTTCGATGCCTTCGCCACCGAGATGATGGGGTTCATCAGCGGGCGCTCGCGCCCCCTCGGCCGGCCGATCGACTTCGCCTATCTCGACATGATCTTCGCCGCCGAGCGCTACGCCGACGCCCCGATCATCTTCGTGAAGAACAAGGGGATGCGGGCGCAACTCGCCTCGGCCCTTCAATCGGCGGCGGCGATGACCGCCGACGATGCGCGGGAGTTCATCCGAACCGGGCTGATCTCCGACCAGCGGCTGTCGTTGCCCGCGAGCGAGTCGCTCCTCAGGCAATGGTCGATGGACATGGTCCGCACCGCCAAGCATGCCGACGCGATCCTCAGCGCGAGGAGCCTGCGCCGACCCGAGGTGCTCCTCGATCTCCTGCGCATGATCCCCCCGCCGAGCGGGCGCGGCGACGAGCCCTGGCTGAGCCTCGGCGACGTCTGGCAGCCGGGCGTCTCCATGCGCCCGGAGACAGGATCGGTTCCCGGGCTTGACGCCGCGCTCGAATCCGAGTTGCGCGGGTCGATGAGCGCGCTGGCCCAGGCCTGGGCCGCACGCGACGCGGCCAAGGTCAACGCCGCCGCGAGCGCTCTTGCCACGGTGCTCGGGCGCATCGCCCCCGCCGTATACCCGGAGCAGGCGCGGATGGTGCTCCAGTCCTACTACTTCCAGTCGAGGAACATGACCTGGGTCTGGCTTGTGTATTTCGTGAGCCTGATTCTGCTGCTGATGAGCCTCGTGTACAGGTGGGAGGCGGCGAGGGGCCTGGGCATGGGCTTCTTCGCCGTCGCTTTCGCGCTGCATACGGTCGCGCTGGGGTGGCGCTGGTACGTCTCCGGCCGATGGCCCAACGCGAACATGTTCGAGGCTGTTACGACGAGCGTCTGGCTCGGGACGATCGCCGTGATTGTCCTCGAATACGCGGCCCGGCGCACGCCCATGCGCAATCTCTTCGCGCTCGGGGGGGCGGCGGCGAGCATGTGCGCCCTCATGGCGGCGCACTTCATCCCGCAACTCAACGCCAGCATCAACAACATGATGCCCGTGCTGCACGACCTCTGGCTCTACATCCACACCAATGTCATCATCGCCTCCTACGCCCTCATCGCCATGGCCGCCGCGACGGCGCTGCTCTATCTCGGGCACCGCGCGTTCGGCGGGGCGCCCGATTACGCCCGCGTCGGCGGGGCGGGCATGCTCATCGACGCCGGCGCCCCCGCCGCCACGACGCGCCGCGTCAGCCTCGCCGAGGTGTTCGACGGCGCGACAATGGTGCTGATGGAACTCTCCTTCGTCCTCCTCTGGGCGGGCATCATCATGGGCGCGATCTGGGCCGATCACTCATGGGGCCGCCCCTGGGGCTGGGACCCCAAGGAAGTCTTCGCGCTGAACACCTTCCTTGTCTTCCTCGTCCTGATCCACGTCCGCCTCAAGGTCCGCGACAAGGGCCTCTGGACCGCCCTCCTCGCCATCCTCGGCTGCGGGGTCATGCTCTTCAACTGGATCGTCATCAACTTCGTCATCAGCGGGCTGCATTCCTACGCCTGAGGAATGAGCCACCGATGAACACGGATGGACACTGATGCCTGGCGGGCGCCACAGATCGGCTCCCGGACCAGTGGCAGCCGCCCGCCGACCACGCGCTCACGTCGCCTTGCCGCAACCGCGGAGCCGCTCAAACGGATTCGTGGGAATAATCGTGCCGTAGCATCCGCCCCTTCCTCGCAGACTCGTCAGTGGCGGCTTCTTCGGAGCGCGGATTAGTGCTGGAAAACGTATCACTTGCGCGGATTGACATCCAATGGCGCGGGAAGCCCCGATCTCCCGACGCCCCCTCAATCCGTGTTCAACTGTGTTCATCCGCGGCTTGGCCTACCACGACGACCGCAGTTCAGCGACGATGTCGCGCGCCAGTTGGTCCACCGCCGATCGTTCGCCGAGGTTCAGCCGCTCCTGCGCCCCGCGCGCCGGCACGAACGGGTCGGCCGATCGGAAGTTCCGCCGCGCGACCAGCGACTCCCCCGTCGCATTCTTCTTCCAGTCAAACGACACCGTGATCTCGAACGCAGCCTCCTGCACCATCCCGGTCTCGCTCCCGCGCGAAAGGCGGCGGAGATCGGCGGCGTCGATCGACCCCGAGAGCGTCGTCTCCGCCGAGTCCGCCGGCGCGACGCGCCACGGCGTCGTGCGGTGGATCTCCTTGATGATCGCGTCGGTCAGCGTGATCTCCAGGCCGTGCGAGAACGACGAGTTCCTGAACATCGGCACGGCGATCGTCCGGATGTCCGTCCGGTACGCGTCGGAGAACGAATACCCGGTCGAGCAGCCGGGCGGGAGCGCGAGCAGCACGCATGTAAGAAGGACGGCTGCGACAGTGGACAGTGGACAATGGACAGTGGACATAAGAACACGAAGCATCGAATATCCGCCGCGGTGGGTGCAAAGCCGAGGGTACGTCGCGGCGGGCGAAAAGCGGGATTGGAAGGCTGGCGGCATCACGGCGCGTTCGACTCCGCGGCGGCGTCCGAGGACTCGCCTTGCTGTCCCCTGTCCCCTGTCCCCTGTCCACTGTTTTCACCCCCCCACCCCTTCGCCCTCATGGTCTCCCTCCCCTGCTCTGCCGACAGTGTCAGCGGATGATCGCGCTGAAGGCGTTCGAGCACGAACTTCGCCGACGCCTCATCGTCCACTCGGAGGTACCACTTGGCCGTGTCGAGCAGTTGCGCCGCCATCGACTCGTCGAGGCGCGACGCGAGGGACGCATTCAGCCCGGTCGCCTCGGCCTGCGCCGGGTATCGCCGCTGAAACTGCTCGATCTGGACCTTTGCGTCGATCAGCGCGGCGGCGTTGTACCTCGGCCCCTTGAATCGCCCGACGTC
Source organism: uncultured Phycisphaeraceae bacterium (assembly GCA_964490785.1). Taxonomy (GTDB): domain Bacteria; phylum Planctomycetota; class Phycisphaerae; order Phycisphaerales; family UBA1924; genus JAEUIV01. The sequence goes on along the minus strand of CAZBDZ010000001.1, from coordinate 40,119 downwards.
GCAGTGAATCCGCCTTTCGTGCGCCTTCAGCGCGTTCGGCCCGGTCGGGAACGACTCAAGGTAGGCGTCGTACACGTCCTTCGCCTGCCCCAGTTCGCGCTGGCGGTAGTAGTAGTCCGCCAGTTCGATCATCGCGCGCTCCGCCGCCTGGCTCCGCGGCAGGCGCTCGCTCACGCGCAGCAGCAGTTCCACCAGCACATCCTCCGGATCGCCCCACCTGAACCCGAAGACGCGCAGCCGCAGCCCGTTCGCGTAGCGCACCGCGATATCCAGTTCTCGCTCGACCGCCGTGGCAAACGCCTCGGATTCTCGGTGGCCCTTGCAGACCTCCTCGTAGTCGTAGAGCGCGTCGAACTCACGGTCCTGCGCGAGCAGCGCGTCGCCGCGGATCAGGAGCGCCTCCGCCAGCAGCGGATGCCCCGCCCGTCGATGCTCCTCGATCCACGGGGCGAGCATCTTCTGCGCCGGCGCCGGCTGATCCTCGGCGAGGTGCTTTCGCGCCTGCATGATGAGCGCCTCGTCGGTCCCCGGCTCCGGCGCCTTCACCGCCGACCATTCGCGCGCTTCATTGAGTTTGTACTCGCTCGACTGCGCGAGACCGACAGAGCCGCCGAGCCAAAGCACGGCGAAGCCGACTCCAATACCACGGAGCACGTCAACCATCCCGGTAGCATACGACGAACGGGGCCTGGCATGAACATCCTGCTGTTCCACAACCCGAACTCTGGGGCCGGAATCGCCCCCGCCGCCGCGGAAGAGTTCGCGGCCGGCTTGATGGCCCGCGGGCACGAGGTGCGGCTCGCTCGCGTGGGAGAAGCCATGCCCGAAGCCGCACCCGACGCCCTGGTCGTCCTCGGCGGCGACGGCTCGGTCCACGCCTGCCTCGACTTCGCCGTCGCGCGACGCGTCCCCGTCCACCACGTTCCCCTCGGCACCGAGAATCTCTTCGCCCGCGCCTTCGGCATGACGCGCCGCGTCGATGACCTCCTCGCCGCGCTCGAACGCCGGCGCAGCCGCGAGATCGACGTCCCCGCCTGCAACAGCCGAAGGTTCGTCATCATGGCGGGCGTCGGCCCCGATGCGTCCGTGATCGCCCGCCGCGAGTCCTCGCCGCGCCGCCCCGCGCGCCATGCGGCCTATATCCGCCCGCTCCTCGACGAGTTGCTCGACCCGGCGCTCGCGCCCATTCGCGTGACGGTCGATGGACGGGCCGTCGTGGACGCGGGCATGGGCTGGTTCGTCGTGGCGAACATCGCCGAGTACGCCCTCGGCATCAACCCCGCCTTCGACGCCGACCCCGCCGACGGGCTGCTCGACTACGCCTTCTTCCCCGCGACAACAAGCGTCGGCCTGCTCGCGTGGGCCTGCCTCGCGCGTCTGCGGCTTCATGGCAGGATCAAGCGCGCAGTGAAAGGACGGGGCCGAGAGATCAGGGTCGAACGCCTCGCCGAACCCCTCCCCCTCCAACTCGACGGTGAGGCGGCGGGATTGTGCCCAACGGAAGCCGTGTTTCGCATGACAGGCGCGACATTGCCGGTCCTGCGATGATCCACCGTTCTCCTCAACTCGCGCCACAGAGGCCGAGCGGCGCCAGCCGGTAGCCATTGGCGCAAGCCCTCACTCTCATGCACGAGTTCTGCGCTCGCGCATGGGCCGCGGGTTCCGCCGGATTCGCGCACGCTTCCTCGGAGCATCGGCGTCCGGCACCGCTGCCTTTCGCCGCAACGCGGCGCTCGGCTGTTGCCGGACTCCGCCGCGAAGCGGCGCGAGTCTGGAAGCGGGCTGCTTCTAACCTCTGTGTGCCCCGAAGAAGTATGCGAACCGACCTTGTATCGCACCGCCGGTACTGGCCCTGTCGCGCAACGCCATGCACTCGGCGCGGGGGGTTCGGGCGATCCACGTGCCCCCGCAAGGCACCCAGAGGGGAGAAAGGGCCTTTTCCAGACCCGCGCCGAAGACGGCGGCGTCTGGCAACAGCCGAGCGCCGCGTTGCGGCGAAAGGCAAAGGCACGGTCCTCTCCTGCCGCCGCCCAACCCACTCCTCCCTTACCCGCGCGCCCCGAATGCCTCGCCGACTCGCCCCTTCAGCGCCTCCAACGTTCCCGCATCGTAGAACGGAAACGCCCACGTACGATCCTCGACAATCCTTCGCGTCGCGTACTTCTCCCGCAACCGATCCGCCTTATCGGCGAGGTCGCGCAGTCGGCCACGCTCCTGATCCCGGTACAAGGCCAGCATCTCATGCATCTCCCTGTACAGCGGCTGCGCCGCCGCGCCACGCTCCTTCGCCGAACGCACCGCGGCGACCATCGCGTGCTTCCTCGGCACAAGGTCATCCCGCCCCACGATTGCCGGATCGTGCCTCGCCCGATGCACGCGCCACGCCGCCGCCGCAACCTCCGCCGCCGAGATCGACGCCTCTTCGAACGGCAGGAACACATCCGCCGTCGTCAGCACCATCGGCGCGATCGATTCGCCAAGCCAGTCCTTGAACCACGCCTCCGTCGCTCGGTCGTAGCGAATCCCGCCGATCCCATGCACGAAGCAATCGCACGCCGCCAGCCTCAGAATGCCCGTCATCAGGAGCGCCCGCGGCGCAAGCCCCTCGAATGCGTCCGCCCGCATTTCATCGCTGAACACCCGTTCCCGCGGCGAAGCGGCGCTCAGCCTCCACAACGGCAGTTCCCACCGCCCTCGCTTCACATCCGCCACCAACGGCGCGACCCCCGCGTCCGGGAACCGTTCCACCGCCGCGTTGTACGACTCGACCGCCCGCGCCGGCTCGCGCAGCATCCGCTCCGCCAACTCTTGAAAGAGCGCCGTGCGCGCCATCGAAGTCGCGTACACGATCGCGGGCGTGCGCGCGTGCGCCGCAAGCAGATCAAAGGTCGCGTGCGTCGCCTGCCGGGCCGCGTTCGCCTCGCCTCGCCTCGATAGCAACGACTCGACGATCCCCGCCGCCCCCCACGACACCGAAGGCAACGCGAAGGGACCGCCCGTCGGCCTCAGCGTCCTCGGCTCAAACGCCGGCACGCCCGCCGCCGCCACTCCCGCCGCCGGCGGCTCGCACAGCCGCAACTCCTGCACGCGCAGCAGCCCCTTCCCGTCGCGCATCGGCGCGCGCACCGTCGCGAACTCCGCCTCATCCTGATCCACGACAACCCACGCCGCTGCCCCTCCCGCCGCCGACGACGCACGCTCCGCCGCGAACACCTTCGCCAGAATCCCGCAATGCCAGAACGCCGCGTGATGCCCCGCCATCACGATCGGCCGATCCGTCGGCAGCCCCAACTCCGCGCGAAGCCGCCGCGAACGCTCCCCCGCTTCGCGCCATCGTGCCGCGACAAGCCCGGCCCACTCGGCCCCCGTCGGCTCAACCCGCACGCTGACCCGCGCCCTCGTCATGACTCGCACGCGCCGCACGCGCACTGCCTCCGGGCGCTCCGCGGCAGGCGCTCCGCGCACCGCTCGATCTCCCGCTCCAGAACCTCTCGATAATGCGCCTCCCGCACGTCGTTCTTATCCAGCGGCCCGCCGAACGTCCGCGTCGGATCGTTGTAGATCAGCCGCACGGGAATCTCCGTGATCCGCAGACGATTCGCCGCCGCCTGCACCCAGAACTGCATCGGAAAGGCGTACCCGTCCTCATTCCAGGGCAGCCTCGCCACCGGGCACGTGCGGTACGCCTTGAACCCGCAGAAGGCATCAGTGATCGAAATCCCAAGCCTTCGGTTGATCTCCGTCGTTAGAACCCGGTTGATCGCCCGCCGCGCCGCCGGCGGCGAATCGTTATCGCCGAAGTCCTTCAGATACCGCGATCCGCTGATGACGTCCCACTGCCCCTCGCGGATCGCCGACATGAACGCGGGGATCGCCTCCGGCTCGTGCTGCTCGTCGCAATCCATCGTGATCACCCAGTCGAACCCGTCCACGCATCCCCACCGAAACGCATCCTGCACCGACCGGCCGTACCCGCGGTTCGTCGCATGCCGGATCACGTCCACCGGTTCCCTCGGCAGCAAACAAGGCGTCGAATCGGTCGATCCATCATCGATCACCAGCACATGCTCCGCGAACTCCCTCACCCGCCGAAGCACGCGAAGCACGTACTTCTCCTCGTTGTACGTCGGGATGGCAATCAGCACGCGCATGCCGCAATGGTAGCCGCGCAGCCGAACCCTTACCTCGGCCAGGGCAATCGCATTATTGCGGCTGGCCCGGTCTCGCTGGCTTTGCAGCGAGGCCGGGCGGCGTTGCAAGTGCGTCCCGGCCTTGCCGCGGACGGCAAGACCGGGGCACCCTCTTGATAATGCGATTGCCCAGGGCAATCGCAAGACAGGTGGACACCGAGGCTGAGAATTCCGCGACGACGCCTCGGGTTCATCGCTGGCGCAACCCGAGGCTTCGCGGACTCACGTCGCCACGGCGACTCTTCGACCCCGGCGTCCAAGGATCGGGATCATGCGATTGCCCCGCTATCTCGGCAACGCCACCGACTCCAGCCGCTCGATCCGGTACACGCCCGTCGCCATATCGACGATCGCCGCCTCGCCTGAGATCGGCTGGCCCTTCGCTTCGTCGTAGAGCGTAACGCTCCCCCCCGGCTCCGACGCCAGCACAATCCTTCCCGTTGCGTCGTACATCAGCCTCGACCCGCTCAACTGCAGCGCGCCCGACCGCCCCGTGACACCGCCGCTCGCCTCCGCCCGCGTCAGCGTCATGCCCTCGCCGCCTCCCGGCGACTCCACAAACCTGATCTCCGCGCGGTGGCATGCGACCTCCGCGATCTCGCCCGTCCCCGCGTCGCGGTGCCGAATCAAAACATTGTCGGTGAGCACCCCCGTCCCCGCGCCGCGGTCCAGCATCATCCCGCCCTGCCATGTGAATAGCGTGGTCCCGCGCACGCCGCCCATCTCAATCGGCCCCGCCTTTGTCGGCCTCGCCTCCGCCGACCGCCGATCCTCAAGCAGCAAAACGCCCGCACCCTCCACCCGCAGCAACCCCGCGCCGTTCATCAACTCTACCGTCGGTCCGTGAAGCAGCGCCAGCCCCTCAAGCGTCGGCTCGCCCCCAATCAACGTGCCCGGCACGTAGCGCCTCAACTCCACTTCCGCCGGAGCCTCACCCGCCCCCTCGATCATCGCGCGCACCAACTCCCGCTCGCCGCCGCGCTCACGCGCCGCATCCGCGGGCGTCAGGCCAATCTCCATTCTCGACCCGCGGGCCACGTGCCTCTCATCCGCCCCGACCGCGACGCGCGCCTCCGTCGCCCCCTCGATCTCCGCCCGGCCGCGCGTGTCGTCGTACACCACGCCCCCCTTCCAGTCCACTTCCACTTCAACCTTCTGCCCGCCATTCGCGCCCGCGAAGCGCCCCGCGCCCTCGCCGAACACCGTCAGCCTCTGCGAGCCCTCCTTCGCTTCCATCCGCATCGACCGCCCGCTCAACTCGCCCTCGCCGTCGCCCGCGATGCGCGTGATCCTCACCGGCTCGCCCACGAACTCCGCGACCTCCATCCGGGCATCGGCACGCAGCGTGTCGGCCTTCGCGGTGATCGTCGCGCCGTCGCGCGCGATCTCCGCCGCCACGCCCTCGCGCGCCTCGACCGTGGCGACCTCGACATCGCCATCCGCCGCACGTCCCAGCGTCGCCTCGATCAACTCGCCGCGCAACGACTCCCCCTCCCGCCGTGCATACGCCCCGCCGCGCACCGCCGCGACCGTCGGCACGGCGTCGCCCTGCGCCGTCGGCTCAAACAGGACGTCAATGGTCTCCCCACCGACCTCTCCCCCCTTGGCGTCGCGCCCGCGCGCCCCGCCGCTCGCCGACAGCCTTGCGATGCGCGACCCCGGCGCGCCATCGCCGCCGCCTGTCGCAAACTCCGCCCGCACGGCGTGCGCCTCCAGCGTCGCCCCGTCGCCGGTCAATGTCGCGCCCCCCATCAACTTCACGCTCTTCACCGCCGCGTCGCGCGCCGCGGTATCCAGCGTGAATTCCGCCCCTTCGCGCCACGTCGCCCCGCGCGACGCCCTTTCCCCCGGCGCACCGCTCCACGCCTCGCCGCCGCCCGCGACCACGCCCTCGCCCGTTGTCAGGCTCAGGTCAATCTGCTCCACGCGAGCCGACTCCGCTCCGCCCCGCTCCACGCGCAGGCCATCCGCGCGCGCCCGCCGCGACGTCGCCCCATACTCCACCTGCCGCGCCCACGCGCGCCGGTCGGACCTTGCATCGGCAAACTCCACTTCGCTCTCCCCTGCCTTCATTCGGACGAGCACATCCTCCCCGCCCAACTCCGTCGGCTCATCGCCCAGCGCCCTCAACTCCAGCGAGCCGCCCCACGTCACCACCACATCGTCCCCCGTTTCAACCGCCGCCGCGCTCGACGCTGAATCTCCCGCGCCGCCGCGCGCCTCATCGCCGCCGATCGCCCCATCGCGCAGCCTTCCGTTCACCAGCCGCGCCCACGCCGTAACATCTTCCGCCGACGCCGACCTTCCGCCGCTCTCCAATCTCACGGCCCCGGCCACCGCCAACCTGTAGAATGCGACTTCGCCCGCCGTCGAATCCCCGGCCCCGCCTCTTTCACCCGCCTCGCGCGCTGCCTTCTTTGCCTCCTCCGGCGAATACTCCACGCGCCCCGCCTGCTCAATCCGAAGCAGCGATATCGGCCTGGCTCGATCCGCGCCCAGCCGCAGCGTCATCCCCTCGCCCGACGCCCTTACGCCGCGACCTTCGACCTCGACGCGCTCGCCCGTCCGCAACTCCCGCGCCGCCTGCACGAATCCCAGCGTCGCCGTGCGCACCGTCCCCAGCACCTCGGCCCCGCGGAGCGCGGCGTCATCCATCCCCTCGCGCTCAAACGCCGTGATCGAAACGCCCCCCGACATCTCCCCCGATTCCGGCGCCTCGTCTCTCGAAGGCCACACCACCCGCGCCGCCGACGCCTCCATCCGGATCGTCCGCCCGTCCTCGATCATCCAAAGCCTCGGCCGATCAATCCGGAACTCCCCCGCTGCCTCGGGGTCCAGCCTCTTCCACGTCATCCGGAACTTCACGCGCCCCGTCGCGGCGTCCACGCGCGTCCACGCACCCTCGTCGGCCAGCGCTATCAGATCCTGCGGCGAACTCCCTTCCGACCCCGCGTCATCCACCGCGGGCGGCGCGCCGAAATCCCGCACTCGCTGGTCCACACTCCCCGTCCCCGCCCCCTTCCTGGCCCTCAACACGCCGAACAGCACCACGCCCACCACCCCGCTCACCAACAATAACGCCGCCATTCGTCCCGTCGTCTTCAGCATCGCGTCTTCCACTCCCTCTCCCGTGGCTTTGCACGGGAGAGCGTGGGGGAGAGGCCTCTGTCTTCTACATTCACGACCTCTTCCACGCCTCGTGCCCAATCCTCCCCGCCCTCTTCGCCGCCCAACCTCAATCCTCCACCACCTTGATCGCGATCAGATCCTGCACGTCCAGCAACCCCACCGGCCTTCCTTCCGCGTCCACCACCGGAATCTCATCCTGCCGATGCTCCCTCACGAGGCGCACCGCGTCCCGCACCAGCGCGCCCGCCTCGATCGTCCGCGGCGAGCGCGTCATCACCTCGCCGATCCGCTTCTCCAAGCCGCGAACATCCGACAACACCAGCCGCCTCACATCGCCATCCGTCAATATGCCGCGCAGCGCCCCGGCGTCATTCACGATCAGCAGCGCCCCCGGCCGCCGACCCAGTTTCGACGCCTCCTCCAGCGCCCCGCGCACCGTCGCCCGCTCATTCACCACCGGCAGATTCACCCCCGCGCGGAACCTCAGCACGTCCACCACGGGCCGAAGCAGCCCGCCCAGCGTCCCGCCCGGATGCCGGCGCGCGAAGTCGTCCGCCGTGAAACGCATCCGCCGAGCGAGCGCCAGCGCCAGCGCATCCCCCAGCGCCATCGTCGCCGTCGTCGAACACGTCGGCGCCAGCAACTCTTCCGACGCCTCCTTGGCCTCGCCGATCGACAGCGCCACCGTCGCCAGCCGCGCCAGCGTGTTCCTCGGCCGCGCGCTCCCCCCCGACGAACCTGCCGTCATCGAAATGATCGGCACGCCGTCCTGCCTCAGAATCTCCGCCAAGGCGACGACCTCTTCCGTCTCCCCGGACCGCGACAGCGCAATCAGGCAATCCGCCTTGCGGATGCGCCCCAGGTCGCCGTGGGCCGCCTCGCTCGGATGGATGTCATGCGACGGCGCCCCGAGGCTCGCCAGCGTCGCCGAAATCTTCTTCCCGATCAGCCCAGACTTCCCCAGCCCCGCAACCAGGATCGACCCCCCCGCCGCCACGCACCGCGCCATCACGTCCACCGCCCGGCATGCATCCTCTCCCACCAACTCCGCCAATCCCCCAACCGCACCCGCCTCGGCGCGCACCACCCTCCGCATGAACTCCATTTCGCCTTGATGATCCGCGCCCGCATTCACGCCACTAGGGTACACTCCGCGTGCCACCGACCGTGGCTTTGCACGGTCGGTGCCCGTGCGCTGTCGGCACCGATCGCTCAGAGCAGCGGTCGGTGGCACGTTCCCCGTTCCACCGATTCCCCCAGGGAATCGGTGCAGTTCCTCCAAGACCCCCGCTCGCCGCAACGCCCACCATGCTCACCGAGGACTATTCAGTCCGCATCGACTCATTCCAGGGGCCGCTGGACCTCCTGCTGCACCTCATCCGCCGCGCCGAGGTGGACATCAACACGGTCTCGATCGCGCAGATCACCGACCAGTATCTGAACCACCTCGCCGCGTTGCAGGAGATCGACGTCGAACCCGCGGGCGAGTTCCTTGTAACCGCCGCCACGCTGATCGAACTGAAATCGCGTCTCCTCGTCCCGCCCGACGACGCCGCCGCGGACGCCGACGCCGCCGGCCCGCTCATCGACGAGAAGGCCGCCGACCCCGCCGCCGAACTCGTCCGCGCGCTCCTGCAATACAAGCGGTTCCGCGAGGCGGCGGAGTCCCTCGAACGCCGACGCGCCGAATGGCGCAACCGCTTTGAATCACGACCCATCGGCGCACCCGACGCCCCTGCCGCGCCCGAGGGCGCCGACCGCCCGCTCGACCTCGAAGACCTCACCCTTTACGACCTCGTCCGGGCCTACGCGCGCATCGCCGAGTCCGTCGTCTTCGAGCGCCTCCGCGGGCACACGATCGTCGATGACGACACGCCGATTGAACTCCACGCGGCGGATCTTCTCGACCGCCTTCGCGCCGCCCCCGCCGCCGACGCCGCCGCTCCCTGGGCCGGCAGACCCGCCATGCCCATGCGCGAACTCTTCGCCGGCCGACCCCGCATCGACGTCATCGGCCTCTTCCTCGCCGTCCTCGAACTCGTCCGTCAGCGCGTCGTCGTCGTCCACCAGAACGACCTCGAACGCGAAGTGACCATCGCCCTCGCCGAACCCGACGCCGCGCCGGCGACCTGATCCCGGGCGCTGCCGGTTGGTTTCGAGAGGCGGTCTGAAAATACGCTTCGAGCCGAACTTCGTAAAGTGCGGTCCGCCACGGCGGGCGGCGTCAGGGCTTGTCTCCAAGGCCTTTCGCCCCTTGGGCGCTCGAATGTTGCGAGTGGCGCGGCGAATGTCGCCCGCCCAAGGGGCGGGAATGAACTCAGAGAGAATCTCGATGGCCGCGACGAGTGGCTTGCTCGGTCGTCGCGGCGACGTTCGCCGCGCCACTCGCAACGATCGCGCGCCCTGTGGGCGGAAACGCCAACGAATCCTTGATGCACTGCGAGTTAGCGCGGGACCCTCATCGTCCTCTCAAACAGGTTCCGAGACCAGGCCTCGTGCGCCAAGCCCCACCGGTCTCAACGCAGACTGCTGGCACACCGGGCCGATTTCGTATTACCCTCGTGCCCCACATGGACGCCGCCTTCATCCTTGACGTCGCGTCGCTCGGCCTGCGATGGCTGCACGTCATCGTCGGCATCGCGTGGATCGGCTCCTCCTTCTATTTCATCTGGCTCGACAACTCCATCCGCGAGCCCGAAGACCCGCGGCTCCGCGAGCAGGGCGTCCTCGGCGAACTCTGGGCCATGCACGCCGGGGGCTTCTACAACCCTCAGAAATACGTTGTCGCCCCAAAGCGACTCCCCGACACGCTCCACTTCTTCTTCTGGCCCGCGTACACGACCTGGATCACGGGTCTGCTTCTCATCACCGTCCTCTACTACTTCCAGGCCTCGTCCTACATGCTCGACGCCGGGAAATGGATCGCCGCGCCGGACGCCGCCGTTCACCTCGGCCTGCTGACGCTCATGCTGGGATGGCTCGTCTACGACGCGCTCTGCCGTCTCCTCATCAACCGCTCGCAACTCCTCTTCGCCGCGGCGTACACGGCGTTCGTCGCCCTCATGGCCTACATCCTCCAGCACTCGCTCTCGGGCCGGGCCGCGTACATCCACGTCGGCGCCATGATCGCCACCGCAATGTCGGGCAACGTCTTCTTCATCATCATCCCAGGCCAGCACCGCGTCGTCGCCGCCATGAAGCGCGGCGAGGCTCCCGACCCCGACATCGGCGCCAAGGCCAAGCAGCGCAGCATCCACAACAACTACCTCACCCTGCCCGTCCTCTTCGCCATGGTGTCGAACCACTACGCTTTCACCTACGGCCACGAGCACGCCTGGCTCGCCCTCGTCGTCGCCATGATCGCGTCGGCCGTCATCCGCCACTTCTTCAACCTCAAGCACAAGGGCCGATGGCGCTGGGAGTACCTCATCCTCGGCGGGGCCTTGCTGCTCGCCCTCTTCTGGGCCATCAGCCCCGCGCGCGCCGAGACCATCACCGCCTCGGAAATCACGGAGCGCCCCGTAACGCTCGCGCAGGTCCGCCCCATCATCGAGGCCCGCTGCGTCGCGTGCCACTCCGCCCGCCCCACGCTCGTCCCCGCCGCACCGCTCGGCGTGATGTTCGACACGCCGGAACAGATTCGAGCACGCGGCATACGCATCCACGCCCAGACCGTCATCACCCGCGTCATGCCCCAGGCCAACCGCACCAACATGACGCCCTACGAACGCGCCATCATCGCCGCATGGTTCGAGGACGGGTTGCTCCTCGAGCCCGCCGCAAAGTAGGCCCCCAAGGCGAACGCATGATCAACTGGGTGCCGGGTGCCCCGGTCTCGCTGGCTTTGCAGCGAGGCCGGGCGGGGTTGCAAGTGCGTCCCGGCCTCGCCGCAGACGGCAAGATCGGGGCACCCAATTGCCCGAACGCATTGCCGCCTCGACACGCAGCCTGATAAGATTCTCTCGCCGCTTCCACGAGTTTGTTCACACCAGGATTCCAAGGTGCGGCAATGGCATACGGGAGGTTCCGATGGGCAACTCAAAGGGTCAAGACCACGAGAACGACGGCATCATCCCCTTTGAGGAACCCGACCCAAGGGAGGTTCGACGGCCGGCGATCACAAAGCCGCCCGCCGGCCCGACTTCGATCAGCTCAAGCCCAAGCCCCAAATGCCCATCCTGCGGCTATGCGACGGCAGGGCTGAGGGACAATCGCTGCCCGGAATGCGGCAAGCCGTTCAATAGAAAGCCCCGGCCGCCGGCCGCGATGGCATCCGCCGAGGAGCAGTTGACCGCGGAATACCGCTCGGTCTTGCTTTCGCTCGCGGTGGGCATCGCGGCGATGGCGCTGGCGCAGGTTCTGAATGCCGCAGTGTCCGGAACGATGGGCGACGCCGGTTTCTACATCCTCATCCGACTCGCAAGTTACGTTGTCATGGTCCCGCTCGGCATCATTGTCTACGCCTTGCTCGCGTACTTGTGGTTCGGCCACGACGCTCCCTGGGGGATCACCATTCTGCGCCTCGCCACGGTCTTCGCCTTCGGGGACGCCATCGCCGACACCCTCGCCCTGGTTCCAATCCCCATCTTCCCGCGCCTGCTGAGCGTCGCCGCCTACGTCGGCCTCCTGATGCATTTCCTCGATATCGAGGGGATCGAGGCCATCGTGCTCGGCCTCGCCATCGCCGCGGTCGCCACGGCGGTGGTCATCACCGCAGCCATGATGCTTTGATTCCGAGTTACTCTTCAGCCGGGTGCCACGGCCGGCGCAGCGAGTCTTCGAGCGGAGTCGGCCGTGGCGGATACCGGGGGGCGGCGGCGCACCGAATTTAGAAGCCGCCGCCGATGAAAGCCTCGCCAACTCTCTCGCGACCGCCGCTCCCGCCACGGCCGACTGCGCTGCGCAGAGCCTCCGCTTCGCTGGCCGTGGCACCCGGCTGAAGCGTCACGAATGGTCCAACGGGTCCCCACCCGAATAGAGCAAATCATGCCGATGGAACAGTCGCCGCAGCGACCTCGGCCTGCGACCGGCCGCTCGCCCGCTTCCATGCCCGCAGGAGGAGAGCCCACGTCCGGGCCCAGATCCATGTGGCGACCGCAATGTCCATCACGAAAGACGCCGGGATGTTTGCCGTCGGCCCCGTCGCGGCTCGAAGCATGTATACCATGAGCCCCCAATACAGGGACGCGAACACCAGCATGCCCGCGATCCATCGCCGCGCGTGCTTCTCCGCGAGGATGAGAGGCAGCGTCGCGCGGGCGATCCCGCAGAGCGTTAACGAAAGCGCGGACAGCACAAACAACGCGGGCACCATGTTGAAGCGAACAAACAGCGCCCAGAGAACTCCTGCCGCCGCCACGTCGACACCGACGCGATCCGCCTCGTGATACAGCCTCCGGAGCGCCCGCCCGGCTTCGCGCACGCCCGTCCAATCAGACCCTTCCGAACTCGTCCGAGGAATGCTGTTCACGCCGCCTCTTTCGAGACTTCGGAGTCTCTAATCCCCCTTCTGATCCCCGCGCGCGAAGATGCTCGCCACGTAGTTCAGCACGTCCGCCGCCGAGCGGTCATTGTACCCGAACTGCTCCATCATGCGCTTTTTGATGAGGTCGATCTTCTGCTGGGTCTGGTCGTCCACGACGCTCGACACGAGGTTCTTCAACTTGATCGTGTCGCGCTGGTCCTCGAACAACTTCAACTCAAGCGCCCGGTACAGCCGCGCGTTCGTGTTGTACTCGAACTTCTTCCCGTCGAGCGCGAGCGCGCCGATGTAGTTCATGATCTCCTGGCGGAAGTCGTTCTTCCGGCTGTCGGGGATGTCGATCTTCTCTTCGATGCTGCGCATCAGCCGCTCGTCCGGCTCCTCGTCCTTGCCCGTGTAGCGGTTCTTGACGCGCTCCTTCTGCGTGTACGCCCGCACGTTGTCCACGTAGTTCGCGCAGAGGCGACGGATCGCGTCCTCGTCCGCCGAGATCGCCCGCTGAACCTCGGCCTTGATGATGTCCTCGTACTCGCTCAGCACCACCGCGAGCAGTTCCTTGTACCGCTTCCGCGTCTCGGGGTCGTTGATCAGCGAGTGGTGCGCCAGCCCGCCCTCCAGTTCGTTCATCAGCATGAACGGGTTGACCTGCTTCTCCTCCATCGCCTGCGGCGAGACCAGGCAGTTCGACACCTTGTCCTGGATGTACCGCGGACTGATCCCGTTCATCCCCTCGCGCGGCGCCTCCTCCTTCAACTCCTTGATCGAGTCCTCCGTGAACCCGGGGATGCTCTTCCCGTTGTACAACTTCAACTTCTGGAGCAGCGTGATCCCCGCCTTCTTCGGCTCGGCGAGCCGCGTCAGCACCGCCCACATCGCCGCCACCTCCAGCGTGTGCGGTGCGATGTGGATGCTCTTGATCCGCTCCTTCCCGAAGTCCTTCTGATAAATCTTGATCTCGTCGTCCAGACGGATGTTGTACGGCACGTCGATCTTGATCGTCCGGTCCCGGAACGCCTCCATCAACTCGTTCGACTGGAGTTTCTTGTACTCCGGCTCGTTCGTGTGCCCGAGGATCACCTCGTCGATGAACGTCTGCGCGAACTTCTTCGGCTTGATCACCCGCTCCTGCGACGCGCCGAGCAGGTCGTACAGGAACGCCACGTCGAGTTTCAGCACCTCGATGAACTCGCAGATGCCGCGGTTCGCGATGCACAACTCCCCGTCGAAGTTGAACGCCCGCGGATCGGAGTCCGACCCGTAGGTCGCGATCTTCCGGTAGTTGATGTCGCCCGTGAGTTCGGTCGAATCCTGGTTCTTCTCGTCCTTGGGCTGGAACGTGCCGATGCCGACGCGGTCCTTCTCGGAGAGCACGATCCGCCGGACCCTCACGTGCTTGATCATCTGATGCCAATCGCCGTCGTAGTGGCGCAGCAGGTCGCCCATCACCTTCCGGCAGAACGGATTGACCTCGCCGTAGAGCCGGAGCTTCCCGCGCCCGCCCGCCGCCGCGAACACCGCGTTCAGTTTCTCCACCAGCGGCCCGCGCGCATCCATCGGGATCAACAGCAGCGGGTCCTCGTGCATCGGGCACGGGAACTCGTGCGTCTTCGCCGTCGGCCCCGCGTGCTCGTCCAGGAGCCACGAATACGAATACAGGCCCCCCTGCTCCGTCCGCGAGTAGTGCTCGATCCCCTTCTTCAGCAGCCGCACGATCGTTGACTTCGACGAGCCCACCGGCCCGTGCAGCAGCAGAATCCGCCGATCCGTCCCGTACCCCTCCGCCGCCGAGCGGAACACGTCCACCAGCGACATCAACTGCTCGTCAAGCCCGAAGATGCCGTCGAGCCCGTGGTTGATCGGGTCGGAGAAGAAGTGGTACCGGATCAGATCCTTCTTGAACAGCCGGTATCGCTCAAAGCCGAACGACAGCACCATGTCGTACAGCCTCTGGTACGCGTTCCGCGCGACGTGAGGCTGCTTCCCCACGATCCCCAGGTATTCCTCGAACGATCCCTCCCAGTGCTGCTCGTGGAACCGCTTGCGGTCCACGGCCCCGGAAATGATCGACGCAAGATCAGACGCGGATACACCGGGCGCGGAACGGCTGTCCGAAACGAATCCCGCGCGAGAACCAGAACGATCGAAGTCGGTCATGATGTCCTCCTGAACGAACCGACTGACACGGCGGCCGATGGACCCAGGTCCGTGGTGCGGCCGGAGCGCGGGGCTGACCCCGACTGACTCCAATTGTCATACGCAGCCGCGGGCCTGAGGGTGCGAGTTGACGAACAAACCCTGACCGAGTGATATCGGCATGCGCCCGCCCGCGATGGAACCCCGAGCCCAAACACCCCAGGCGGGCTTTGACGGTTAGGAAGGACAAACTTGGGTCTGGATGGTCTGTATGCCCCGTTCGGCAGTGGCACGCCCTTTCCAGGGCGTGGGCCGCGCGCCATGCGCTGGGGCGCCACGTCGAACTCTCGCGCTGGCGAGGCGACTCATAGAGCCTGTGTGAGTATCGGAGAAGACGGGTGCCACGGCCGGCGCAGTCGGCCGTGGCGGTCGGCCAGGGACGCCCGCCACGGCCGACTGCGCTCGAAGACTCGCTGCGCTGGCTGTGGCACCCGGCCACGAAACGTCCTCACACAGGCTCTGAGACACTGCCCGCAGTTCGGGCGGATTGGAGGCCGATGTCATTTGGTCTGAGCCGAGGCCGTGAATTCGATGTGGAGGGCGTCGGCATCGAGGCCTCAAGTCTCCCCGCGCTGCCGGACGCGCCCTCGAACGCCGATCACCTCGACCCGCGCCGGTGGTTCGACGATCCCTCGCGCCCCTTCGAGATCGAGATCGGCTCAGGCAAGGGCACCTTCCTCGTGCAGCAGGCCGAACTCGAACCGGAAACGAACTTCCTCGGCATCGAGTGGGCCAGGGAGTTCTGGGCCTACGCCGCGGACCGCATCCGCCGTCGCGGCCTGCACAACGTCAGGATGCTCCACGGCGACGCGACGGAGTTCCTCCGTTGGCGCGTCCCCGACGGCATCGCGCGCGTGATCCATCTCTACTTCAGCGACCCCTGGCCCAAGAAGCGCCACCACAAGCGCCGCGTCGTGCAGGACCGCTTCCTCGAGGACGCCCGCCGCATCCTCGAACCCGCCGGCGAACTCCGCATTGTTACCGATCACGACGACTACTGGGCCTGGATGCAGGAACACTTCGACCGCTGGGCTCCACTGCCCCCGTCGCCCCCCGGCCCTTTCACGCGCGCGAACTTCGCCACACCCAACTCCGCCCGCCCCGGCGAAACCGTCGGCACAAACTTCGAACGCAAATACGCCCGCGAAGGCCGACCGTTCCACGCCATCGTCCTTAAACGAACGTGCCACGCCCTATCCACGGCGTGCCGGGTGCAGGGCGCCACAACTTGACCTCCCGGACGCCCCGGCCGTCGAAGTCGGCCGTGCGGTGCCAACGATCACCCGGTCGCCACAGCGACTGTTCCGTCCACGGGTGATCGGTGTGAGGCGCGCCTTGGGTTACATACGTGCGCCTTCGCTTGCGCGAAGGGCTCGTTGCGCGCATTACGCCCGCCGCAGCGCCAGCATCAACTCAACCTTCCCCACATGTTCCCCCAACTTCGTGGCGATCTCGAACGCGCCCAAGCCCTGGTCGGCGAGCGCATAGACCTCGCGCACGCGCGGGTCCTCCGACTCGCGCGATGCCGCAGCGGCAGGCTTGACCGACATCACGCGCACCTCCGGCCCATCCTCCTTCTCAAGACTGTCCAGCCGCGCCAGCCTGGCATCCAGCATGGCGCACCCCGCCCGGATCGTCTCCCTCGCCTCGTAGATCAGACGCTCGAGTTCGTCCCGATGCTTCGCCGCCGACTCGACGATCGCAACCCGCTCCTCGACCGTCGGCACGTGCCGCGACATCGCCGCCTCGCGCATCCGCCGAACGCGCCGCGCCAGCATCGGCCACGCCAGGAGCCCCCCGCCGCCCACCAGCAACGCCGCCGCAAGCCACAGCGGCGCCGCCGCGAAAAACCCGAACTCGCCGAGTGTCGTCATCATCCGCTGCGGATCCTCCGCGCGCACAGACCGCCTCGGTCGGTACGCTCCGACCGCCCCTCTCATCGGTACGATCCCCACATGGGCGACACAAATCCGCCTTCCCGCCCGCCTTCCGGGAGGCGCCCCGTCGCCATCGCAGGCCTGCGCCGCGACGACCCGTTCGTCCGCCGGGTGGCTCATGCGTGGCGCATGCTGGCCGTTGGAGGCGGGCGAACCCTCGTCGCCTGCTCAGGCGGCGCCGACTCGACCGCCCTGCTGCTCGCCCTGGCCCTTGCCACGCGCGACCTCGTCGTGGCCCATGTGCTCCACGACCTACGGCCCCGCGCCGACGCCGAGGCCGACCGCGACGCCGTCCGCGCCCTGGCGGCCCAGTTGAACCTGCCGTTCATGCACGCCGAGATCGCCGTCGCCGACCGCGCCGGAAACACCGAATCCAACGCCCGCCGAGAACGCTACGCGGCCCTCGCCACCATGGCCCGGCAGGCCGCATGCCCCTTCGTCGCCACGGCCCATCACGCCGACGACCAACTCGAATCCCTCCTCATGGCCCTCAGCCGAGGCGCCGGCCCCCACGGCCTGAGAGGCATCGCCCCCAAACGCCCTCTCACCCCCTCACCCCATCACCCCCTCACCCCCTCACCCCATCACCCCCTCACCCCCTCACCCCCTCACCCACTCACCCCATCACCCCATCACCCCATCACCCTCCTCCGCCCCATGCTTCACGCGACCCGCGCCGAGGCGCGCGAAGCCTGCAAGGCCGCGGAAATCGCCTGGCGCGAGGACGCCACGAACCTCGACACGTCCCGCCGCCGTGCGGCCGTGCGTCACAGCATCATTCCACTCCTTGCGTCCCTCGCCCCCAACGCCGCCCGACACGCCGCGCACGCCGCGGAACTCCTCCGCGACGCCTCACGGATCATCGACGAGCGCGTCCAGCGCGTCTTCGGCGACGCCTCCTCCTGGCCCCGCGACATCCTCCGCCATGAGTCTCCGCTCATCCTCGGCCTGGGGCTCCGCCGAGCCGCCCTCCGCCTCACCGCCGGCCGACACGCCGACCAACTCACCTCGCGCCTCCTCCGCCCCCCCATCCGCGCCATCCGCGACGATTCCACCGACCCGCGCCACTGGCCCTGGCCGGCGGGCTTGATCCTCGCTGTAACTGCCCACGCCGTCGAACTCCGCCGCGCGTCATCCGCGTGACGGAATACACGTTTCAGAAGCATTCCTCGCTCCGAAGAAGCCGCCGCTGACGAGTCCGCGAGAAAGCACCGGATGCTGCCGCGCGAAGAAAACAGAGGGAATATCAATGCTCGCGACGAGTGGCTTGCTCAGTCGCCTTGGCGACTGTCGCCGCGCCACTCGCAACGCTTGCGCGCCCTGTGGGCGGAAATGCCGACGAATCCTCGGGACGCCGTTGGCCCCTGATCGCCTTCACCAACGGGCTCCAATATCAGGGCCCATGGGCACGCTCCCCGTGTCGCCGCCATAGGCGAAAAAAGGCCCGGCGAGTTCGCCGGGCCTTGGGGGTGCATGCTTCAGTTCAGCGCCGCTTGCGCCGTCAGGGAGTTCTCGGGCGCTCCGCCTTCCGCCGGAGTTTCGACCACCGGCTTGGGCTTGCCCATGAACTGGTGCTCGAGTTCGATGCGGATCTTCTCGAGCGCCTTGTTCTGGATCTGCCGGACGCGCTCCTTGGTGACGCCGATGATCTGCCCGACCTGTTCGAGGGTCATGGGCTTCTCGTCGGGGTCGGGAGATTCGAGACGGAAGCGGTGTTCGATCACCGTCCGCTCGATGTCCGTCAGGTCGCAGCGGTTCTCCGTGACGAGGCGCTTGACCTCGGCCGCGGCGTCGCTCTGGAACTCGCCGCGCTTCACCTCCAGATGATTCGACTTCTCCAACTTGGGGTCGAAATCCGTGGGGAAGCGCTGCCGGTACTTGCTCAGCTTCATGCCCTGTCGGCTGAAAGCCTTGAGGATCGCCCGGCAGGCATAGGTCGAGAACTTGAACCCGCGGTCGCAATCGAACTTGTCCACCGCGCGGAGCAGCGCCATGTTGCCCTCCGACACGAGGTCCGCGAAATCGACCTCGCTCATGCGGGCCCGCTTGGCCATCGCCAGCACCAGCGCCAGGTTCGTCTCCGCGATCTGCTCGCGGAGTTCGTCCGACTTGCGGTACCAGCGGAGCAACTCCTCGCACTGCTCGTGCGTGGGCTTGCCCGACTCCGACGCGCGCACCTCGTCCTGCATCTGCGCGATCCGGAACCGCGCGTAGTTGAACTGCAGGAACAGGACCTTCTCCTCGGCTCCCGTCAGGATCACCTGCTCCGAGGGCTTGGGAATCCGGCCGCGACCGAGGTTCAGGTCGTCCATCACGGGGTGATACCACGACGCGTCGGGCTTCTTCACGGCCGGGGCGTCGTCGTAGATCTTCCGCTCAGGGTCCTTGGCGTAGAAGATCGGGTTGTCGATGAAGTCCTGCTCGCCCTTCACGAGGATCTTGAGCAGCGCTTCCTCGTCGCCCGTGAACGCGCGCCGACCGACCCGGCGGCCCGGCGTCGGCCCCACCCCGAGCGCAAGGCCACGCCGCCGGCGGAACCGGTCGAGCGGGGAGTTGGCTTGGAATCGCGGGGTGTTCATGGGGGGCCTTTGGACTTGAAATCTGCTGCATTCAGTGTGCCGCGGAAACGCTCCGGTGCAATCGTGATTTGGCTTTCATCTTTTCTTGAAATCTCGGATCAGGACCATGCAGAAACGGGGTTCCGGTTGAACAGAACACGTAGAGCCTTTGAACTCGGTTTTGGGACCGGCGCGGGCTTACCCGGAGAAGGATCGGCACGCGGAGGCCCCAGGCTCAACCTCCGCACCTACTTGTACGGGAACTATCGGGTTTGGTTCACGTTGTCTAGAACAATTCTACCCAGATTCAACCTGTTGAAAAGTTCGGATTGCCTAACACTGTGAGGCGCAAGACCGCTTCACCGTTTCGAGAATACCGTCAGTTCGGCAATTATTCCAGTAAATCGCTGGATTTTCGGGATATGGACGGTAAAAAAGAAAATCCTCCGGTTTGCCAACCCTGATCTGGGTGCGAACCTGGGTGGATTGTGCCATCTGGTAGGGTAACCATCTCGGTGGGGCTAACCCTGAGACGTAGAGGAGACCGCCGTGCCCTTTACCTTGCCGAACCTGCCGTACCCGGAGAACGCCCTTGAGCCGCACGTGGACGCCCGGACGATGGAGATCCATCGGGGAAAGCACCACAACGCGTACGTTTCCAACGCGAATAATGCTCTCGCCGGCACGCCCATGGCGGATTGGTCCGTCGAACAGGTCTGCCGTCGGCTGAAAGAGATTCCCCCCGAAAAGGCGGCCGCCGTGCGCAACAACGCGGGCGGGCACTTCAACCATTCTCTCTTCTGGGAAATCATGGCCCCCCCGGGAGGCGGCAAGGGCGGAGGTGGAGAGCCGACGGGTGATCTCGCGTCGGCGATCAACTCGGCCTTCGGCGGGTTCTCACAGTTCAAGGAAAGGTTCGCGGCGGCCGCGACGGGGCGCTTCGGCTCAGGCTGGGCCTGGCTCTGCGTGCAACGCGGCGGCACGTTGGAGATCTGCTCCACCGCGAACCAAGACAACCCCTTGATGAAGGACGCGATCGGCGACGCCGCAGGCTGCGGCGGATCGCCCATCCTCGGCCTCGACGTGTGGGAACACGCGTACTATCTGAACTACCAGAACCGCCGACCGGACTACATCGCGGCGTGGTGGAACGTCGTGAACTGGAAGCGAGTCGGCGAGTTGTTCGCAGCCTCGAAGTAGCGGTGCCCGCCGAACTCAGGGCTTTGCCGGCAACTCCGTCCTCATCACCGCCACCGAGTGCATCGGCTGGTACTTGATCGCGAGGCGCAGGGCGCGGAACTCGCGCGGGTTCCAGCCGCCGCGGGCGAAGAGGAACGCCGTAAGTTCGTCGTAGCGCGGGATCAGCTGCGTGCTGAGGATCGGCGGTCGGCCCATGAGTTCCAGCGGGCGAGCCTCGAGCGGGATCGACTGATCTTCGTGCCCCGGCCCGCCGCCGTCCATCGTCGCGAGGAGCATCACCTTCGGCGACATCAGGAACGGAAGATCCTGGTGCACAAGCACGTCGAAGAGCATCGTCTCGACGGGCATGGTGACGTTGGAGAGCAGATCGAGGAAAGGATCCTGGTCGGTGCGGTGGATGGTGGTCGCCTTGCGCACGATCCGGCCGAAGAAGCACGTGAACGCGCCGAGGTTGCCCACCGGCCCGTCGCCCATCTCGTAGTCCCAGCCGAGACGGCTGCGGACGGCGCGGATGTCCGGCGTATTGGCGGAGCAGAACTCGCGGATGAGCATGGGGGACTCGGGCGACGCCGAGGCGGGATCGACCGGCTCTTCGCGCGGGCCGAGGTCGATAGGCGAGCCGTCGTCGTGATACTGGCGCGGACGGAAGAGCGGCCAGCGCGTGCTGGGCCGGAGGCGGCGAAAGTCCACGACACCGCCGACGATGCAGAAGTCGAACATCGTCGGATCGTCCCGGTTCGGCGCGACGATGGTGGTGGTGCTGCGCACCTTCGCCTGCATCCCCCACAGGCCGCTGTTCCCGCGGAACGCGAGTTTGCGGCTCTGCTCGAGCCGATCGCCCGACCCCGCCCCCGCGAACCCGTCGATGATCAGGTCGAATGTCGCCCGGTCGCCCGTGTGAACCTCGACCACGCGATCGAGCCGCTGTCGCGCCCGCGTGAATCCGTCGACCAGGTCGCGCGGCGCACCCGCGTTCGCCAGCGCTTTGGCGAGGATCTCCATCCCCTCCTCCCCCGGAAGGTGCTGCACGGAGGTGTAGATGTCATCGCTCCCGAGGACCTTCGCGAGCTTCCATGTCAGGTTCCGGTTGAGCCCCAGCCGCCGGGCCACATCGCCCGAGCCGATATCCTGAACGCCGGCCGCCGCCAGAAGTCTGCGCAGATTGACACGCAAGGCCTCGAACGCCTCGACGAGGTCTTCCTCAAAGGTCTGTTGACGAGTCGAAAGCAACCATGCCCTCCCATAAACCGAACGAATTTGGCCAAATCGGCCCTCCCGTAATAATACACCGGATCGGCCCGCGTGCCAACGAATCCCAGAAATGTTTGCAGAAACATTTGCACGTCAACGGAATCGGCGCATAATAGGGGCGTTGCCGCGGCTTCTCGGCCCGGCTGACGACACACCGTCTGAGGAGGAAACACGATGTCACGTCCACGCTTCGGTCTCGCCGCGATTGCGCTGTGCGCAGGATCTGCGTCCCCCGCGTTCGCCGCGGATGTCACATGGGATAACGGCTCGAGCAACTTCGAGTGGGATACGTCGAGCCTGAACTGGATGGGCGCGGCGTGGAACAACGCGGCGGGCGATGGCGCGATCTTCGGCGCCACCGGCGTCGGCGGCATCAACGTCGCCGGGCCGATCAACGTCAACAGCCTGAACTTCCTGGCGGACGGCTATGCCTTCAACGGCACGGGCTCGCTGGACATCGTGGACGGCCTGAGCACCCAGACCACCGCCGTCGTCAACGTCGCGCCGGGCGCGACCGCGAAGATCAACATCCCGGTCAACAGCACGCTCGGCTTCCAGAAGATCGGCACCGGGGTCCTTGAACTCAACGCGCCGGTCAACATCACGGGCGGGATCCCTCTGACCCTCAACCCATACGGGCCGCTCGGCATTATCCGCACCGATCTGCTCGTCGGCGGCACGGCCGGTCCCATCGCCAGCGGCACGCTCCGGATCGGCGGGTCGGGCGTCCTCCCCGCTTCCACCCGCGCGAGCATCGCCAACGGCTACCTCGACATTGGGAGCAACACCGTCACGCTTGCCGCCCTGACCTTCGTCAACGCGACGACGAGCGCTCCGTGGAACCCGTCGATCAACGCCGCCGCCGCGGGCGTGATCGGCACCGGCACGCTGCGCGTCACGGGCGAGATCAACATCCTCGGCGTGACGGGCGGGAATCAGAGCAGCAACACGATCGCGGCCAATCTCGACATGGGCGGCGGGACGCAGGTCGTCCGCAGCGGGCTGATCTCCTCCATCGGCGGGCCCGCCGCCGCCGTGTTCAGCGGCACGATCTCCAACGGCTCCTTTCTGAAGACGCTCGGCGTGGGCATCACCGGGATCATGGGTTCGATCGACGGCTGCCTCCTCGCCGGGAACAACACCTTCACCGGGTCGGCGACCTTCAACAGCGGCAACAACGTCGTGACGGGCACCAACATGGCCTCGTCCCTCAAGATCGCGGGTATCCCGGCCGGGCCCGCGGGCGGATCGCTGACGCTCCAGGGCGCCGACGGCTCGTTCCAGTCGGCGATGCTGGCGCAGGCAGTCGCCGGCGGCACGCTCGTCCTCGACAACAACGCCGCGATGGGCGCGAGCGGGAACAACCTGCCCAACGTCCCCGCCGCCCAGAACAACGACCGCCTGAATGACTCGGCGGAGCTCTTCCTGCGCGACGGCAACTTCACGTACCGCGGGCGCGCCTCCACCGCCGCGTCCGAGACCTTCGGCAACCTGAACGTGGCCGGCGGGCACGCCGTCTTCAACATCACCCCCGGCGCGACGGGGGGGACGGCGGACGTCACGGCTTCGGGCGATCTCACGCTCGCCAGCCGCGCGACCCTGCAGATCTCCAGCTCGACGATCGGCGCGGCCTCGAAGCTGTTCGTGGGCGGCTCGATGCCCGCGCCGGACGCCACGGGCATCTTCTCCCGCATCTACAGCAGCGCGGACTTCCTGACCTACAACGGCGCGACCGGGTTCACGCCGTACACCGGCTACGCCGCTGACTTCAGCACGCCGGGCACGAACGTCGCCGTGACGGCGGCGTCCACCGTCGCCTCCTCCGTCGCGATCAACGCGTTGAAGCGGTCGGGCACCTTCACCACCACGATCGCCGCGGGCGAAACGCTCACCATCGACTCGGGGATGATCCTCAACACGACCGGCACCGGGACGTTCACGGGCGGCACGATCGCGTTCGGATCGGTTCCCGGCTCGTTCCTCCTGGGTACCAACACCGTCAGCAGCGCCGTCACGGGCTCCAACGGGTTGATCATCGCCAGCGGGACCACGACGCTCAATGGCGACCTGTCCGGCCTGACGGGCACGATCTCCGTCAACAACGGCACGCTGGCGCTGGCCACCAACTCGTTCACGGGCTCGATCCACGTCCGCGCGGGGACGATGAACGTCAACACCAGCCAGACGGGCGCGGGGCTCGGCGCGATCACCCTCGGCGTCAGCCAGAACGACATGAATCTCATGGGGCTTGTCCCGACCCTCTCCTTCGGCGGCGCCGGCGCCAACGCGGTGATCGACCGCGACATCATCGTGGACAACGGGGCGTGGACCGCCGCGGGAGCGGAGCTCTCGTTCTCGACGATCACCCGCTTCAGCCCGCTCAGCAACACGACCGGTTCGCAGACGCTCAACGGCGACATCACCCTCTACAGCCCCGTCAATCTCCAGGGCGGCGGCGGCGGCGGCTCCGGCTCGACAAACTTCACAGGCGACGTCTCCGGGCCCGCCGTGTTCCAGATCCCCAATGGGCGCGTGAGGTTCACGGGCAACGTCTCGAACGACGGGGGATTCCTGATCAGCAACTTCGGATTCACGGCCCAGGTGACCTTCGCCGGCACGGCCTCCGGCTCCTGGCCGATCCGCCTGCTGGGCGGGAACAACTCCTTCGTCGCCTACAACGCGGGCTCGCTCTCCTCAGGCCCGATCACCTTCATCGGCGCCGGGACATCGGCCGTTCCCTCGCTCGTCCCGCTGCAGGACTCGACGATCAGCAACGCCATCATCTTCGACGGCTCGGGCTTCGGCAGCCCCGGCGCGGGGATCACGGCCGAGTGGGCCGGCCCGCTCTCGGGCCCCGGCACGCTCGCCAAGGCGGGCGCGGGGACGCTCATCCTCTCCGGCCCGTCCACGCACTCGGGCGCGGTGCAGGTCAGCGCCGGCACGCTCCGCGTCAACAACACCATGCCCTCGTCCTCCTTCACCGTCTTCACCGGCGGCACCCTGGGCGGCAGCGGCGTGATCACCGGTCCCGTCACGGTCAACGCCGGCGGCGCGATCGAGGCGGGCAACAGCATCGGCGGCCTCGCCACAGGCAACCTCCTCATCTCCGGCACCGTGAACACGGAGATCGACCTCAACAACGGCGGATTCGGAGCGGCCGACCTGCTCAGCGTCACCGGCTCGGTCTCGCTCGGCAGCGGCGCGGCCCTCAACCTCAGCATCGCCAACGCACCCTTCGACGGCTCGTTCAGCACCGGCACCTACATCGTCGTCGCCAACGACGGGACCGACCCCGTCTCCGGCACCTTCGCCTCGATCCTCGGCACCCTGCCCATGTTCTACTCCGCCACCATTGAATACGCCTTCACCGGCGTCGACTCCCTCGGTCGGATCGGTGACGGAAACGATATCGCGCTCGTCGTGGTTCCCTCTCCCGCGTCAGTCCTTCTGATCGGCGCGGTCGCGATTCGTCGCCGCCGCCGGTGATCGATCGCCCGCGTCCTGGCGATTCGGAAGTGCGAAGGCCGGTGAGCCTTGGATGCTCCCCGGCCTTCGCGTCTTTTTCTTTGTGTCGGCGTGTTCGCGTATGCTCCGGGGATGAGAGCGTTGCCCGCCTTGACCCTGCTGCTCGTCGCGGCCCCGGCGCCGGCGCAGGACGACCCCATCGACCCTGGGGCGAACTCGGTGCTGATCCAGGTCGTGTACCAGCCGCGGGACTCGTCGCCCGCGGAAAACCTCGGCATTGACCCGAAGTTCTTCATCGCGTCGAGCGACAGGAACTGGGATGCGAGGTCGTGGCCTTGCCTCGGGTGGGGGACGCTGAACATGCCGACGCCTGGGTTGCCGCCGGCGCTCATCAAAATCGCGTCGATCCCGCGGGATGTCGCGCTTGACCCGACATTCGAGTTCAAGGTTACGCGCGGGACGTGGGACACGGTCGAAGTCGGGCCGGACGGGCGCGACATCGCGAACAGGAAGATCGACGAGAGCAAGGGGACCGAGGCCTTTGCAGGGTTGGTGATCCGAGTGGACGTCGCCGGCTGGGCGGATCAGCGCGGCACGCGCTGGCCGAAGGCGGCGGCGCCGGCGACGGTCAACGGCGTGCTGATGACGCACGACATGCCCAGCGCGATCCTCGGGAACTCACGCAAGATCCGGGTATGGCTCCCGCCGGGCTACACGGACCCAAAGAACGAGGCGACAAGGTATCCCGTCCTGTACATGCACGACGGGCAGAACTGCTTCGACGCGGCGACGAGTTTCGCGGGCGAGTGGGGCGTGGACGAGACGCTGACCGGACTGATCGGAGAGGGGAAGACGCCCGCGATGATCGCCGTGGGGATCGACAACGCGGGCGATGCGCGGGCCGATGAGTATTCACCGATCGAACTCGGTTCGCGCGTGCCGGGCAAGGGCGGCAGGGGCGACCTGTATGTGAGGTTCGTGGCCGAGGAGGTCATGCCTTTCGTGAACAAGGCGTACCGCACGAAGACCGGGCCGGCGAACACGGCGATGGGCGGGTCGTCGCTCGGCGGGATCATCACGCTGCACGCGGCGATGAGCATGCAGGGCGTATTCGGCGCGGTCCTCGTCGAAAGCCCCTCGCTGTGGGTGGGCGACGGTGAGTTTCTGCGAATTGTGAAGGAGAACCGCGTCTGGCCGCAACGGGTGTTCATGGCGATGGGCGCAGCCGAGTACGGCGACGCGGCGCGGGACGCCGACCTCGTCGCCAAGGTCCGCGATGCGGAGGCGGCGATGCGTGCGGCGGGGCTGGATGAGTCGCGCCTGCGCGTCGTGATTGAGCCGGGCGCGGCGCACAACGAGAAGGCGTGGGCGGCAAGGCTGAGCGGGGCGATGCAGTTCCTGTTCGGGCCTTGAACGGCGCGCGTTTTCACGCGAGCCATGCATTATCGAAGCGCATGCCGGGCGAGAGCGGTGCTTCCGCCGACGATTCGATGAGGGAAGCGACGGGGTAGGCGCAGTAGTCGAGGGCGAACGAGCCTGCCGGGCGGTGGTTGCCCGAGAGCCCGAGGCCGCCGAAGGGGAGTTTGCCCGAGGCGCCGGCGGTGCCCGTGTTGACGTTCACGCAGCCGGCGCGGGCCTCGGCAAGGAAGCGGTCGATGACGTGCCGGCCTCGCGCGAAGATCGCCGCGGCGAGGCCGAAGCGCGTGGCGTTGGCTTGCGCGATCGCCTCGTCGAGCGTGCGGACTGTCGCCATGCGCACGATCGGTGCGAAGATCTCGATGTCCCCGCCGCAGTATGCGTCTTCAGCGGGCGTGAAGCCCGGCACGCGGAGGATGCCGGGGGAGATGTAGTGCCCTCGGGATTCGTCGTCGATCGCGTGGGCGAGGAGGATCGGCTCCGCGCCGGCGCTGATCCACTGCTGCTGCGCGCGCACCGCGGCGTCGCGCGCCTCCTCGCGGATGAGCGGCCCCATGAAGGGTTGGACCAACGGACGCCGAGGATGAGGAGACTTGGACGAATCCTCGGCGTGAGAAACCCCTCGCGGATTCCCGATGAGCAAACCCGAAGCGATGCGCGACAGCAGATCGATAAACCGCGGCGCGATGGCCTCGTGGACGATGATGCGGCGCGTGCAACTGCAGCGCTGGCCCGTCGTGGCGAAGGCGGCGCGGGCGCACTCGACGGCGGCGAGGCGCAAGTCGGCGTCGTCCATCACGACAGCCGCGTTGTTGCCGCCGAGTTCGAGGGCGACGATGCGTCCGGGGCGGTCGAGGTTTGCTTCGAGGATTCGACGTCCGACGGGCCATGAGCCGGTGAAGAGGACGCCGTCGATGTCGCCGTGCGAGACGATGCGCGAGGCGATGTCGGGGCCGCCCTGGACGAGATTCACGACGCCCGGCGGCGCGCCGGCGGCGGCGAGCGCTTCGTTCAGGAGTTCGGCAAGGAGTTGGCCCACCGCGGGCGTCTTGTCGGATGGTTTGAAGACAACGGTGTTGCCCGCGAGCAGGGCGGGGACGATGTGCCCGTTCGGAAGGTGGGCCGGGAAGTTGAAGGGACCGAGCACGGCCATGACGCCGTGGGGGCGAAAGGCGCATCGCCCGACGCGCGTCGGAGCGATGGGGATGTCGAAAGGCGTGATGCGCGCCCGGCCGGAGCCGGCGGACATCGGGCCTTCGAGGAGCGTCGATTCGACCTTCACCGCAAGAAGTTTCGCCTCGGCTTCCGCTTCCCACATGGCTTTGCCCGATTCGTCGCAGATCAGGTCGGCGATGGCGCGGAAGCGCTGCTCGACGAGCGCCTTGTACGCGAAGAGCGCCTCTGCCCGCTTCTCGATCGGGCGGCGAGACCAATCGGCAAATGCCCGCCGCGCCGATTCGACCGCGGCATCCACATGCTCGACGCGGGGCGAGCCTTCCCATACGGTTTCCGAGGGGCGCGCGGGGTTGTGCGAGCGAAGCGTCAAGAGTTCACCACGGAGGCACGTCAGACGGACGCCTTCGACGGCCGCTTCTTCGGCTTCTTCTTGGTCGCCGACTTGCTGCCCGGCCTCCCGTGGAGTTCCATGGGCGTGACGCCGATGGGCATACCCGGCTCAAGGCCGAGCGTCGCCGCCGCATCTTTCGGGATGCGGATCGCCCGGCTGCCGGACTCCATCGCGGTGTAGGGAGTATGAACGGCGATGAACCGGCCGTCTTCATGCAGCACGGACACGAAGCCGCGCTTCTTGCACTGCGACGCGGGGGCGACGCCCGCGAAGAGGTCGGGCTGCGTCGCCTTGACGAGGGTGATGTCGTCCAGCCGCGCTTCAATGTGCGGCCCGCCGTCGAAGGGATCGACGCGGTGCTTGAACTGGAAGCCGATGTCCTCGAGCATCTTGCGCGCCGGCGTTGTATCCGGCCCGACCTGCCCGATCACCTGCCTGGCTTCGGGAGGGAGCAGCGTTACATAAATCTCCTCCTTCGGCAGGAGGCTGACCATGAACTCGCGCGAACGCTGGCAGAACATGTCCGCCTCGGTGTACGAGAGATTGATGAAGCGGCGGCCCAGCGCGTCCCAGAAGACGCTGCGCCCGTCGGCGGTGATCGGCGGCATGAGTTCCGCGATGACCCGCTCCGAAAACAGGTGCGGGTGCAGACCCATGAAATGGAACCGGACAAGCGAGAGTTGCTTGCCGAGCCGATCGGGATGCCCGCGCATGCTCGGCGTGAGGATCAAGCCGCCGATCTCGGTAGGGCTTGATTCGTCGAGGTGCAGTTTGAGGACGAGGTGGCTGGTGCCCTGGCCCAGGTCCTTGCTGAAGAAGTGCTTGGTCGAGACCTCGAACGAGAGGTTTGGATTTCCTTTGTGCCCCATGCGGGCGATGATCATGGCCGTGCCGTGGCAGGTGCCGGTGTCGCTGTCGATGAGCGAGAACATGAAGAGGGGCGAATCCTTGACCGCGCTGCCGTCGGCGGGGGTCCATACATCGGGCGCTTCGCCCTTCGCCGCAGCCTGGAAGCAGGCGCGCGAGCGGCCGATCTTCTCCGCGAGAATCTCCTTGTCCGCGGGGAGGTTGATGAAGTGGACCATCCGCGCCAGTTTGCTCAGCGTGTCGAGGTCGGCGAGTTGCGTTTCGCGGAGGAAGAACATGGGGATCACGAGCCACGGATGGACACAGATTGGCACTGATGAATGCTGAAGAGTTTACGACTGGACTCGGTTCGAAGTCGGGCTTTCGGGTTTTCGGCCTCAATCAGTGTCCATCTGTGTCCATCCGTGGCATTGCAGTTCAGGAGTGGACCTTGGCCATCGCGGATTCGATGATCTGGAACACCCGCGGCCAGATGGACTCATCGATAGCGCCCACCGGCGGCAACATGCGGACGTGGTACGGCCCGTGGCCGCAGTAGAACGTGATGAGCCCCTCGTCGAAGAGGACGTTGCAGAGTTTGTAGACGGGGTCCTTCTTGCCGGCGTAGGGGGTGAATCGCATCATGCCGCCGATGCCGCCAACGAGGTCGGTTACTTCGGGGCAGGGCGGGAACCACTGGGGGTGCTTGGCGATGAACGCGCGGCAGTGCTTGACGAAGAGGTCGTGATGCCGCGCGTTGCGCCCCGTCGGCCCGTAGAAATCCCCGTCGCGGAGGCGCTCGACGACGCGGCGGCCGACGCGGAGCGCGTCCGTCGAGCCGAGGAACGTCGCGGAAAGCAGCCCCGGCTTCGGGTTGAACTCGGCGCGGTAGAGCACGCCGCAGACTTGCGTGATCTTTCCGAAGCAGATCACGTCGATGTCCTGCCCGAGGCCGAGCGCTTCGTAGGCGAACATCGAAGTCGTCCGCCCGAAAGTCTGGATTTCATCGTCCCAGATGGCGATGCCGGCATCCTTGCAGACCTTGAAGAGTTCGCGGAAGAACTCCGGGGGCGCGGTTCGCAGTCCGCCCTCGCCCTGAACCAGTTCAACGGTGAAGCACGCGTATTGACCGGGGTAGCGCTCGACGAACCGGCGGAGTTGCTTCACCGAGGCGTCGATGAATCGTGTCTGGCCGGATTGATCGCCGGCGGCCATGTCGCGGGCCGCGACGGGATCGTAGAAGGGCAGGTAATCGACGAGCGCATTGAGCGGCAGCCCCATGCGGTTTCCCGCGGCGTCGCCGATCTGGGACATCGTCCAGGTGCGCCCCACGAAGCAGTCTTCGAAGGCAAGTACGCGGCTGGCCGGCGCATTCTTCTGGAAACAGATCTTGAGCGCGTTCTCATTGGCCATCACGCCGCTGTTCGTGAGGAAGCAATGGGCCATCCGGCTCGACTTCTTCGCGCAGTCAAGGATAGTCTCGGCGAAGCGCACGGCCTCTTCATTGCCGACGAGGTGGCCTTGCTGAACAACGTTGCTTGTCGCCGCCTCGAGAGCCACCGCGACGAGCTCCGGGTCCGAATGCCCGAAGAACTGCGGTCCGATGCCCGTGAGCATGTCGAGTTTGACCGAGCCGTCGAGGAGTTCGACGAATGGGCCGTTGCCGATGCCCGAGCCGACGTAGGGGTAATAGATAGGCCGACCGCGGATCGTCGCTGCGGCGTCAAGGACCTGTTTGTACGACGCCGCGAGTTCCGGCGAGCGCGGCCCGCGGACATCGGTGATCTGCGCGGAGCGAGCGCGGACCTCATCAACGATCGCGCTGATCGCGTTGCGCACGGCGGGGGACTGGCGAAGTTGATCGCCGAAGGTCGAGACGGCGGGCTTGGCGGTTGCAGTGGTCATTCTGGGCCTTGCTTCCTTTGGGTCACTAAAGATCGGTTCGGGTTTGTTCGGGGCTTGATCGTACTCGGAATGTGGGGTCCGATAGTGTAGCGCGCTCCCGCGGCTGGCCCGGTCTCGCAGCCCGCGGCGAGGCCGGGCGCGCGGCTGGAACGACCCGGCCTTGCCTCAAAGCAGGCAAGACCGGGGCACCCCTTCCAGGATTCAGGCCGAAAGTTCCGCGAGAATGCACGCGAGGAGGGTGGCGCGCTCGGTGAGACTGTCGAGGTTGATCCACTCCTGATGCGTGTGCAGGCCGCCGCCTTTGACGCCGAGCGTGTCGAGCGTGGGGAGTCCGGCGTCCTGGAGGTTGTTCCCGTCGCACACGCCGCCGGAGGAGCCGAAGACAAGCGGCACGCCGAGGGATTCGGATACCTCGCGGATGGTCTCCGCGAGGCGCTGCGTCTGAGGAGTAACGGGTTTCGCGGGCCGCGCGAAAGAGGTGCGGACCTTCAACGAAGGAAGCCGAGTCTGAGGAGTCCGCGACGAAGGCTCGGATGGCAAGGGCGGGTCGATCCGCGTCTTCGCGGACTCAGGCGCGGCTTCTCCGAATGCGACATTCAGCGAATCGAGATTCTCGGCAATCTCGCGCGCCGACTCCGCATCCTTGAATCTCACATTTCCCCACGCGGCGGCGTAGTCGGGGACGATGTTCGTCGCGCCGCCGCCCTTGAGCGGGCCGACGTTGACGGTCAAGCCGCGGGGAATGTCGGACATGCCTTCGCACGCCGTGATCGCGAGGGCGAGGGCGTACACGGCGGAGACGCCCTTCTCGAAATCGCGGCCCGCGTGGGCGGACGTGCCGAAGGCCTCGATAAGAAACTGCGCCGACCCCTTGCGCTCGATTGCGAGGCCGCCGTCGGGCAGCGCCGGCTCGAGCGCGAGGCCGATGTCGTGCTCCTTCGCGGCGGCGCGCAGCGCGCGATCGGACGCATAGGAGCCGGTCTCCTCGTCGGAGTTGAGAATGAAGGACCATGAGACCGGGACGCACATCGATTCGAGCGCTTCGAGCGCGACCAGCGCGATGAGGATGCCTCCCTTCATGTCCACGACGCCGGGGCCTGTGGCGGTCTTGCCGTCGGGGGCGATGATGAGGTTTTGGAATGTGCCGCGTGGATCGAAGACCGTGTCGATGTGCCCGGAAAGCAGGACGCGCGGCTTGCCGGGCGCGGGCCTTCGGCAGATGACGGTCGGGGGAGGATCGAATCGTTTCAGCGCGGCGGAGCCGTCGGGTTCGTCAAGCCAATCGGGACGCGGATCGCCGGGGAAGAACTCCGGCTTCGCGCCCAGCGCTTCAAGGCGCGCGACGAGGATGGCGCGAAGCGTGTCGAGGCCGGGCGTGTGATTCTTGCCTGTGGGGATCGACACGAAGCGTGCGAGGTCGGCGATCATTTCATCACGCCGCGGGGCGATGAGCGAGGCGAGCGAGGATCGAAGGGAGGCGGGGGTCTTCATGGGCTGTGGGGTAGTTGTACACGCAGGCGGGTTTCAAGGGTCGGAATGCACAGCGTCCCCCCGCTTCGCTACCTTCCTCTCCATGGCGAAACCCCGGTACGACCTCATCGCGGTTGACCTCGACGGCACGCTCTTCGGGCCGGATGGAAAGGTCTCGTCCGGCAACGCGAAGGCGGTCGCGGCGGCGCGCGAAGCGGGGATCGAGGTCGTCATCTGCACCGGTCGCTCGATGGTCGAGAGCATGACGGCGATCCGGGCAATCGACGCGGACAAACCGGCGATGGGCCGCGCGATCGCGCCGATGGTGTGCGCGGGCGGGGCCGTGGTGTCGGACGCGGCGAGCGGGCGGACGCTGCACCGCTGGCCGATGGATGCGTCCCTGGTCCGCCGGCTGTGCGCCCACTTCGCCGAAATGAGACGGGCGCCGCTGATCCTGAAGGACCGCGACGCGGCGGGGTTCGATTACCTCGTGGTCAACAGCGGGCCGATCGAGACACCGAGTCAGTGGTGGTTCGACGTGATGGACGTGGAAGTGAAGTTCATCGATGACATCGCACACGATCCGCACCCTGAGCACACAGTGCGCGTCGGGTTCGCGGCGACGACAACGGTCATGCACGAACTGGCGCGCGGCGTGCATGCCGCCTTCGGCCGCGAGACTTTGACGCAGCATTTCGCGGCGGTATTGGGCGTTTCCAAGTCTCCGCACGGCGTGAAGGACGACGGCATCCAGATCCTCGAAGTGTTTGATCGCCAGGTGAGCAAGTGGACCGCGGTACATCGCCTGGCGCAGGAACAGGGCATCCCGCGCGAGCGCGTCGCCGCCATCGGGGACGAGGTGAATGACGTGGCGATGATCGAGGGCGCGGGCCTGGGCATCGCGATGGCCAACGCCGTCCCCGCCGCGAAGAAGGCGGCCAGGATTGAGACGAGGAGTTACGCGGAGGACGGCGTGGCGTGGGCGATCGAACGGATCGTCCGGGGAGAGTGGTAGCCCGGGCGCCACGGCCAGCGGAGCCCGCGGGTGCCACGGCCAGCGGAGCGAGTCTTCGAGCGCAGTCGGCCGTGGCGGAGTGCCCTGTGCGCCCGCTCTCGCGGCGGTCTTACAGGGATCGTGCGCAACCGGCGCACCGCCACGGCCGACTGCGCTGGCCGTGGCACCCGGTGGTAGGATGAACCAGTATGGACGACGCGCCTCCTCGATTCACAAAGACGCGGAAGCGCCGAGAGGTTGCGAGGCAGGCGCGGTATCTGACGTTTTCGTGCCAGCATCAACTGGCGCTATTCGGCAATGACGCCATCAAGCGTGCTTTCGTCGAACACATGGAAGAGACCCGCCGAGCAACTCACTTTCGACTGTTCGCCTGGGTCATCATGCCGGAGCACGTTCACCTGCTCGTGCTGCCCGAACTCCCGGAGTCCCCGATCTCTGTTGTTTTGCGGCAACTGAAGGGCGGGTTCGCCAATCGCGTGCTGCGGCGATGGCGCGAACTGAATGCGCCGATCCTCGCTCGACTCGTTGATCCGATCGGAAAGACCCGCTTCTGGCTCCCGGGCGGTGGGTATGACCGGAACACCCTGCTCGACACCGAACTCGGCGAGAAAATCGGCTACATTCACCGAAATCCTGTCGTTCGCGGCCTCGCCCGCGATCCACTTGACTACGAATGGTCGTCCGCACAGTGGTACTCGAATCGAATGAGCAACGCGCTACTGCGAATTGACTCCTACTGGGAGCGGTTCCCATCAGGCGCGGGTGCCACGGCCGGCAAAGTCGGCCGTGGCGACGCACCAGTTGCGCACGATTCCTGAGGAGTTCTCGCACGATCGAGCGCTCAAGCCACTCCGCCACGGCCGACTGCGCTCGAAGACTCGCTCCGCTGGCCGTGGCACCCGTATCTGTTGTTGGCCGTGGCGACGAATGCAATCATCAACCTCCATCAAATCCCTTCTCGAATCCCACGGCCTTCGCCCGAACAAGGCGCTCGGGCAGAACTTCCTCATCGAGCCGGCGCATGTGCTCAGGCTCGTCGATGCGGCCGGAGTCGGCGCGGGCGACCTCGTGCTCGAGGTCGGGCCGGGGACGGGCGTGTTGACGGACGTGCTGCTGGAGCGCGGGTGCGAGGTGGTCGCGTGTGAACTGGATCGGGGATTGGCCGATTTGTTGCGCGAGCGGTACGCGGGATCGGCGCGCTTCACGTTGATCGAGGGGGACTGCCTTTCGTCCAAGCACGAAGTGAACGCGGCCGTGGTCGCGGCGCTGAAAGGGCGCGCCTTCAGACTCGTGGCCAACCTGCCGTACGGGGCGGCAAGCCCGTTGATGATCGCGTTAGCGACACAGTTCAATCCCAACCAATCGGGTGCCACGGCTTGTCCCGCAGGGCAAGCCGTGCCCGCGCCCGCAACCACGGGAACCCACGGCTTGCCCGAAGCGGGACAAGCCGTGGCACCCGGTTCGGGATATTCGTCGCGCCC
Organism: uncultured Phycisphaeraceae bacterium; assembly: GCA_964490785.1. Lineage (GTDB taxonomy): Bacteria > Planctomycetota > Phycisphaerae > Phycisphaerales > UBA1924 > JAEUIV01. The sequence goes on along the minus strand of CAZBDZ010000001.1, from coordinate 5,014 downwards.
CGTCTGCCTCGGCCAGTTCGTCACGATTCAGCGGGAGGTCGCGGAGCGGCTGCGGGCGAAGCCCGGCACGAAGGACTACGGCGAGATGGGGGTCCTGGTGCAGGCGATGTGCGAAGTGAAGCGGATCGCCGTGCTTCCGCCGGGGTGTTTCTGGCCTCCGCCGAAGGTCGAGAGCGAGATGGTGTCGATCGTGCCGCGCGCGGAGCCGATGACCGACGATCCCGGCGGGCTCGCCCGCCTGTGCCGAGTGCTGTTCACCCAGAGACGCAAGCAGATCGGCACGATCCTCGGGCGCGAGATGCCGGAGGCTCTGGAGAATCTGCCGAGCGGCATTGACCCGAAGGCCCGGCCGGAGGCGTTGGGGGTTGAGCAACTCGTCGCGCTGTCGAGACTGGGCGACAGTGGACGGTGGACAGTTGACAGTGAACAGCGAACATGACGAAGCGCATGCGCTCCATGTCCACTGTCCACTGTCCACTTTCAACTGTCCACTGATCTTCAGCCCGCGGCGTTGCCGATCTTGCCGGCGATTGTCGGCTGCTCGGAGAGAATCTGGTCGGCGACTTCGCGACGGTGAACCTGGATTTCGCGCGGGAACTCAAGCGCGACACGGACACGGTCGCCTTTGATCCCGGCGATGCGGATGACGCCGATCGGCTTCGCGGGGTCGCCGATGACGACCTCTTCTCCTTCTCGCCGAGTAATGACCAGCATAGAGCCTCCTGCTCCGCCCCTGGCAGGGCGGCACAAAGCGTCCCGTCCTCGGGGACCCACCAGCGTCAAGCATACCACCGTTTCAGGGATTTGGAAGGGCCAACTTCGGGCATTAGGGAGTATCCCCCCCGCCGATCAGCACGCCGTCGCATGTTTGTAATGGCTAATCGAGCGCGACGACCTGCGTTACCTCGGGAACGTGGTCCTTGAGATTCTTTTCGATCCCGACCTTCAGGGTCAGTTGGCTGGATGGGCAGCCGACGCAGGCACCGTGGAGGCGGATCGTGACGACGCCCTTCTCGTTGACATCGAGGAGTTCGACGTCCCCGCCATCGGATTGCACCGCAGGGCGGATGCGATCGATGATCTGCGTCACGCGGAGTCGTAGGTCGGGATTTCGAGCGGCGGCGGACGGCATTCCGGGGCGATTGTAGCCGCCGGAGATGTCGAGCGCCGACGATGGCGAGACCCCGTCCGCGTTGGCAAGGGATTTGCGGAACCCTTCCGCGTGCTGATCGACCACCTGCTGAACTCGGAAGCCCTGCCCTCGCTGGAGCGGACGGTGCAGTTTGCTGCGCGTCGGCAGGAACTGATTGCGCACAACATCGCCAACCTGTCCACGCCGAACTTCCAGCCGAGAGACGTGTCCCCGGCGGACTTTCAGCGGTCGCTGGGGGCGGCGATCGACCGCCGACGGGAGAAGTTCGGAGCCTCGCGCGGGCCGCTGGAGTTCGAGGGAAACCGGGAGGTGCGGGTCGAAGGCGAGGGACTCCGGCTTGAGCCGAGGCAGGACTCGGGGAATGTCTTGTTTCACGACCGGAACAACCGCGACCTCGAGCGGACCATGCAGTCGATGGTCGAGAACCTCGCCGTGTACCGCTTTGCCACCGATATGCTGCGGTCCCGGATGGAACTGCTGAATACGGCGATCCGGGAGAGGCTGTAAAGGCATTCACCACAGAGGCGCAGAGAGCACCGAGAAAGGCAATGGAGTGGCTGAAAGGCAGTGAATAGGGGCGTGTTGGGCGGGAACGAGTGTTGAATGCCTGGGACGCAAAGCCCGACTGTTGAATGGCAAACTCCGAATCTCGAATCTCGAATTTGATATCTCGAATCCAAGGTCCCAAACCCAAACCGCATCCTCCGGCACTCAGCACTGAAACACTCCCATGTACGGCACCCTCGACATCTCAGTCAGCGGCATGGTCGCCCAGCGGGTTCGGATGGACACCATCGCGTCGAACCTGGCGAATCGAGACACGATCCTCGACGCCGAGGGGAATCCGAACCCCTTCCGCCGACGGATCGCCGTGTTCGAGGCGGGGAATCCCGCGGCGATGGAAGAACGGGGGCGGTCGCTGGGGGTCCATGTGGCGGAGATTGCGCTTGATCCCGGGGACTTCCGGAAGGAGTATGACCCGGAAAGCCCCTATGCCCAGAAGGACGGGCCGGATGCGGGGTATGTTTATTACCCGAACATCGACCCGGTTACCGAAAATGTAAGTGCGATCGAGACAGTGCGGGCCTACGAAGCCAATGTTGCGGCGGCGGAGGCGACCAAGACGATGCTGGCACAGGCGTTGCGGCTGCTGGCGTGATGAGGCGAGACGGGTTACAAATCCGTCCCACCAGATAGGTGAGGCAGGCGAATGGTCGACCCACTTGGACTGATCGGAGCACAACAAGCCGGCGGGCTCACCCCGGCGATTCGACCGACCGGACCGGCGGCGGGGGCGGAGGGGCCTTCGTTCAAAGATGTCCTGATGGAGAACCTCCAGAAGGTGAACGAGTTGCAGGAGGACGCGACCCGGGCCATCGAGGACCTGCAGGCCGGTCGGCGGAACGATCTTGAGACGGTGCTGATGGCGACCGCCAAGGCGGACACGGCATTCCGCATGCTCCTGACCGTGCGGAACAAGATGCTGGATGCGTACAACGAGATCAAGGAGATGAGGGTGTAGCGAGGGCTCAGGCCCGGCCCTGCTGAGGACAGCAAGACCGGGGCAGTCGCGCGCATGTTTTGCGCATGGGGCGCAAACCCCAGCCGGTGGGGTTCAAGAGTTGCGCGGGGGATGACCGAATCTAGATGGCGGTGGCGTGTCCGGCGTTGGTGCGCCGTGGCACGGCGGCTGCGTGCGCCCGGAGGGCGCGCCGATGTGAGGCACGGAGGCCCGGTTCATGGAACGGCTTCGTCGGGTGATGGCGTCGATCTTTGCCGCGCTGGCGAGGCTGAATACCAGTCAGAAAATGCTGGTCGGCGCCGTCGCCGTCGTCCTGATGATGACGCTGATGCTGGTCCACGTCTATTCGGGCCGCCGCGAGATGGTGCCGCTGATGCCCGGCGCCACGGCGGAGGAGCAGCAGCGGGCCGCGATTGTCCTTCGGGCCGCGGCGATCCCGGCGGAGGACCAGGAAGGGCAGTTGGTAGTTCCGGCGGGGATGCAGTCGGCGGCCCTCGCGCGCATCGCGGAAAGCGACGCCATGCCGGGGAACGCCCGCGTCCTCTTCGACAACCTCATCGACAAGCAGTCGTGGACGCTCAGCCAGCGACAGAACCAGCAACTCGAGACCATCGCCGTGCAGAACGAACTGGCGGCGATCATCTCGAAGATGTCGGGGATCCGCTCCGCGAGCATCATCCTGAACCTGCCGGAGAAACGATCGCTGGGCCAGCCTGGGATGCAGCCCTCGGCGGCGGCGACCGTGTTCCCGACTCGGGCGCTCGATCAGAACACCGTGGACAGCATCGCCAACCTCGTCGCCGGCTCGCGCGGGATCGACCCGAAGAACGTGCGCGTGATCGACGGCACGACGAACCGTCAGTTCAAGGCCCGCGAGGAGGGGTCGATGGCGGCGTCCACCTATCTCGAATACGTCGCCGCCGTCGAGTTGCGGAAGCAGCAGCAGATCCAGGAGATGCTCTCGGGCTACATCCCGGGAGTGATCGTCACGGTGCATGCGCAGGTCGATGTCACGCAGCGCCGAACCGAAACCAACTCCATCCTGCCCGAGGGCAAAGGGTCCGCGACGCTGCTGAAGAGCGAGCAAACCAAGAGCCGGGAGGATCGCCAGGCGTCCTCCGGCGGCGAGCCGGGGCCTCGCAGCAACACGCGCGAGGACATCACAGGCGGAGCATCGGGCGGCAACGGGAGCACCGAGACGACGGGCGACTCGCAGTTCGACACCGAGTTCGGCCGAGAGATGAGAGTGGTCGTCGATCCGCGCGGGAATCCGACGAAGATCAACGCCGTCGTGAACATCCCCCGGCCGTATTTCGTGGACGTGTGGCGCAGCAGGCAGCCCGCGCCCGCCGAGGGAACGGCCCCCGCCGACCCGCCGGAGAACGACCTCCAGCCGATCGTCCAGAGCGAGACGGAGCGGATCAAACGCGAAGTCGAGTTGCAGATCGACACCTCCGCCGGTGCGGAGACGATCAAGGGGGAGGTGCAGGTGTCGATGATCCCCGTCGCGCCCGCGGGCGCCGGCGGGACCGCGGTTCAGCCCGCGTCGATTATGGGGATTCCGGCGGGTTCGATCGCCATGGAGGGGCTGGTCAAGAACGTTGCGCTCGGCGGGCTCGCCGTGGTGGCCTTGGGTTTGGTCGTGGTGACGGCGATGCGGGCCTCGCGCCGCGAGCCGCTGCCCAGCGCGGCCGAGTTGGTCGGCCTGCCGCCCGCGCTGGAAGGCGGGAGCGACCTCGTCGGCGAAGCGGGCGAGGCCGAATCGGCGCTCACGGGCATCGAGTTGACCGACGACGAGATGCGGACGAGGAAGATCAGCGAGCAAGTGGGCGACCTCGTGCAGGAGAAGCCCGAAGACGCGGCGAGACTGCTCGGCCGATGGATCACCGGAACGTGAACTGGGAGTCTGGCGATGCCGAGAAAACCAGGTGAGAAACTCCCCGAGTCCGCATCGGAGCTGCCGGGCATCACCAAGGCGGCGATCATCATCCTCGCCGTCGGGCCGGAGAAGGCGGGACCGATCCTCAAGAGCCTCCCTGCGGAGCAGGTCGAGGACGTCACACGAGAGTTGGCGTCGCTCGGGACCGTCTCGGAGAAGTTGCGCAACGAGATTCTCGAGGAGTTCTACTCGATCTCGCTGGCCAACGCGCACGGGGCCGAGGGAGGCCTGGACGTCGCCAAGGCGCTCCTCCAGAACTCGCTCGATCCCAAGACCGCCGAGCGCGTGCTGCAGCAGATTCAGACGCAGGTGCAGAAGACCCCCTTCGCGTTCCTTCAAAAGGCGGAGTCGGAGAACCTGCTGACGTTCATCCAGGACGAGCATCCGCAGACGATCGCGC